>JBNGCW010000042.1:0-33175 GCA_049975525.1 Anaerolineae bacterium | reverse complement strand
TGCCCACCCACGCCAGATTTTCTCCGTGGGTATGGCCCACGCCACCTTCCCCGCCCTGGATCGGGCGTTGGTTTCGGCTCTGCGACGCGGGAAGGCGCCTTTGATCACCCAGAATCTGCAGGAGCACTTTATCACCCCCTCCGTCATCGGGCCTTTGCAGAGCGTGGCAGCCTTTCCGGTGCGGATCCACAATCGCACGGTGGCCGTGCTCTGGGTGGGTGCAGAGGAGGCCGACGCCTTTGACGAGGCACGTATCAATTTCCTTAACACGTTGGTGGGGCAAGCAGCCGTGCTGGTAGAAAACGCGCGGCTCTTCCAGGCCGCTGAGGGAGGACGCCGACGGCTCTCTGCGATTCTTGCCAGCACCAGCGACGCCATTCTGGTCACCGATCAACATCAGCGGCTGCTGTTGACCAACCCGGCCGCGCAGCGAATCCTGGGGTTGGATGAGAAGGCCTACGGTCGGCCGGTGACTCAATTGGAGCTGCCGGTGGCCCTGGAGGAGGCGCTGATGCGTCCTCACGACGAGAGCCAGCCGCACTCACCGCCTACCGTTGAGATCCCTCTGAAGGATGGACGTGTCTTCTTTGCCAGTATCGCGCCGGTCTCTACGCGGGGCGGCGAGGGGGTGGGGCGGGTGGTGGTGATGCGAGACGTAACCCACTTCAAAGAGCTGGACGAGATGAAGTCGGAGTTTGTGGCCACGGTCTCCCATGACCTGCGGGCGCCGTTGACGTTTATTCGGGGTTACGCCACCATGTTGATGATGGTGGGTGATTTGAACGATAAGCAGCACGATTACCTGGAGCGCATTCTGCAGGGCATCGAGCAGATGAGCGCGCTCATCGACGACCTGCTCAATCTGCGGCGGATCGAAGCAGGGGTGGGTATCGGCCAGGAGGAGTGTCGTCTGGGCGTTGTGCTCGTCGAGGCGGTGGATACCATGCGGGCCCGCGCCACGGCTAAGGGCATCACCTTGCGCCTGGAGCCGACGGCGGGGTCGCCGACCGTGGTCGGTGATCCTACCTTACTCCGTCAGGCGATCGGCAATCTGGTGGATAACGCTATCAAGTATACGCCGACGGGCGGGCAGGTCAGCGTGGGCATGCACATCAGTCAAAACCACGAGGAAGCCATCATTCACGTCACGGATACGGGGATCGGCATCGCTTCGGAAGATCAACACCGCCTCTTTGAGAAATTCTACCGTATCAAGCGCCGAGAGACAGGTGACATCCCGGGCACGGGGCTCGGTCTGGCTCTGGTGAAGTCCATCGTCGAGCGGCACGAGGGGCGCGTGTGGGTGGAAAGTGAGCTCCACAAGGGTTCGACCTTCTACATTGCGCTGCCTTTGGATACCAAAGACCGCTCCTGAAGGCCGGCCCGGGCTCTGGGTATCTGGGATTTATGACCGCCGGTTCAGTGCATCTCCCAAAGTCGGGTCAGCGCGGCGTGCAGCCGCCTGTCCAATGCTTCCTCCGGTTCTGTGGTGACGTCGTCCTCGTTTTCAAAGACCGTGTAAGGAATGTGATGCCCTCGCACATGCAGCTGGCGGGGATCAGCGGCGCTGAAGGTCTCCCAGTCGTCTTCGCGGTAGAGGCGTTCCAGCTTTTCGTCGCTCAGGCCGTGCTCCAGGATGCTGTCCGGTCGCTCCGGGTTGAAGCGAGCGCGGTTCTTCCGCCGTGACTCGGCGTAGGAGACGTGGACGTAGAGGGTTGCGGCACGGCTGAGGATGGCGTCGGAGAGATGCGTGTAGGCGGCGGCATAGCCCCCGTGCTCCGCCCCGCGTGAGAACTCAATCAGCGTCGTGTGGGTGGCGTGATAGGCGTCGATGTCCCGCAGCCGCTTCTCGTATTCCAGGTTCATCCGCTCGATGAGTAGATGCCACAGGTAGGGCGCCTTGAAGTAGCCGTCGGCGTCGGTGTGCAGGCGGGGATGTCCCATGCGGGTGAGGATGGCGTCTTCCTCAAACCACGTCCAGAGCATGGGGAAGTCATCGATCACGTCCAGAACGCCGACGTGGAAGCGTCGGCTGCGTTCTTCCAGGGGGGTGTGCTGCAAGTAATCGATGATCTCGCTCTTACCGGCCGCCGGCCGGGCGTTGAGAATGAGAATTGGAAATATCGGCTTCATGATTGGCTCCTCTGTCAGTTTCACTCCGGCTTGTCTCGATGTCCACCCCTGAGCTGTCAGTTCAGGACTCGGGAAGCCTTGGCCCCGGGTTGTGTTGGAAAGCACGCTTGCCCTGGCTACGCCTGGGATACACGGCTGAGCCTTGATTTTAGCCGCGCTTTGGATTTCGTCAAAGGGCGCAGCCGACACAGAGAGAGGAAGCCCTTTTTCAGGAACGTCGGACTTCTGTATAATTAGAGTCGCCAGGACATCAGATCTCTCACCGGTAAGGAGGCGTCGTGGAGTTAGTACGCAAAGGCGCGAAAGCGTTGCACATCGAGGTTACAGCGGAGCATTTGCGAGCGTTTCAGATCTATCACCAGGAGCTGCTTGAATGGAATCAGAAATTCAATCTGACGGCGATTACGGAGTACGAAAACGCCCAAATTCGGCACTTTCTGGATTCCCTGACGTGTTTACTGGCGTTGGAGAGGGAAAAGCCTTTGAGAGGGGACGCGCTGATTGATGTGGGGACGGGAGCGGGCTTTCCCGGTTTGGTTTTGAAGATCCTGCGCCCTGAGCTTTGCTTGACGCTCCTGGAGGCTACGGCCAAGAAAACGCGCTTTCTCCACCACATCGTTCGGCGCCTGGGCCTGCAGGGTGTGACCATCATCCACGCGCGGGCGGAGAGCCTGGGCCACGACCCTCGCCACCGTGAGCGCTACGACTGGGCTGTGGCGCGGGCCGTCGCTGAGATGCCGGTGCTGGCGGAGTATCTGTTACCCTTCGTCAAGGTCAAGGGGCGGGTACTGGCCCAAAAAGGGGAGGACGCTGCAGCCGAGGTACAGCGGGCCGAGTACGCCATCACCCGGCTGGGGGGGCGGGTGCGCAAGTTGCTGCCGCTGGAAATACATGGGCTTGCCGAGACGCGCTATTTGGTGGTCATCGATAAGGTCGCTGCGACCCCGGCGACGTATCCTCGACGGCCGGGTATGCCCTCCAAGCGTCCTTTGTTGGCGGAAAGCTGAGGAGATGCAGCCCGCGCGTGGATCAGGCTGGGGTGATAACCCCATCGGCCACCCGCAGCGTCAGGGTGTGCTCCCGAAAGGCCCGGGGGAACATCTCCGCGTCGGTGGTGGCGAGGATGGTTTGCTCCACCTGGTCCAACAGCTTGAGGAGGTAAGTACGCCGCTCTTGATCCAGCTCCGCTAATACCTCGTCTAGAAGCAGCACCGGCGCTTCCCCGGTCTCTTCCTTTAGCCACCGCAGTTCGGCCAGACGCAGGGCCAAAACAGCGGAGCGTTGTTGTCCCCGCGATCCAAAGGTGCCCAGGTCGATCTCCTGGGAGAGGAAGCGCAGCTCGTCGCGCTGTGGCCCCAGGCGGGTTATCCCCCGTTGGATGGCCTGAGGGCGGTTCTGCACCAGCTGGCGGCGGAAGGCGTCGCGGAGCTTCGCGACGTCCACCGGCGGGACGGGCTCCTCCTGTGGCAGAAGGCCCAGCTGGTAGTCCAGAGCCGGAGGAGTCAGGGGGTCGAAGTCGGGTTCGTACTTCAGCTGCAGCCACGCGGCCCCGCCGGTGAGCTCCTGATGAAAACGGTCCGCGTGGAGGGAGAGCGCGGCCACCACTTGCCGGCGGTACAGGGAGATGGTGACGCCGGTTTTGGCCAGCAGGGCTTCCAGCGGTTCAAGCTGGGCCGGGTCACCGCCCTCATCCCGCAGATAGCGCAGCAGCGCGTTGCGCCGCGAAAGCGCCGAGTGATACGTCCGGTGGGCTTCCACGTACTTTGGATAGACCTGGGAGAGCAGGGCATCCAGGTGACGGCGGCGATCGGCGGGCGGGCCGCCGATCAGCTGTACGTCTTGGGGCAAGAAGAGCACTACGTTGAGATGGCCCGCCAGATCCGAGACGCGGACGCTGCGCTCGTCGATGTGCACGCGCTTCGAGAGATGGGTCTGCCCGTTGGCGTTGCGTGAAAGCTGCAGTGCGATCTCCAGGCGCTCCGTTCCCTTTCGTTTCACGACTTCCGCTTCCACCTGGGCGAAGGGTAGGCCCGAGTCCACTGCCGCCCAGTGAATCAGATGGCGATCGTTGTTGGTGAGTGGGGAGCTGCCCAGGGCCAGATAGGCGATGGCCTCCAGTAGACTGGTCTTACCCTGGGCGTTGGCGCCTAGCAGGAGAATCGGGGCCGCCGGAAAGTCCAGCTCTAAACGGCTGTAGGTGCGGAAGTGACGTAGACTCAGACTTCGAACGTGCATAGCTCCCCTATTGTAACATGGTTGGGCGATTAGTCATATAGTTGGCGGGTCTACGCAGAATAGGGGGAAGAAAACTGAGCCGCCGGTTTGAGAGCACGCAGACTGACGCCTGGGTGCTTGATGACAAATCTTGCTGCTTGCTCCTTCCCTATATGTGGCGATTTTGGCCACGAATTCTCTCGCATGAAGGGCAAGTTTTGGAGAAATCCGAAAGAGTCCGGCTTCGATGACGCGGCCACCCGACTACCCGACTACCGACCGTTCGACTATCTGATACAATAAGAGACGATGCCAACGCCTTACCAACACCTGCTTTCTGCCGTCACGACACTGGAAAGCCCGGCGCTGCCGGGGACGATACGCGCACGCCTCACGGCGGAGCGTGGTGCTTTTCTGTTGGGCAGCATTGCCGCCGACGTGCGTTATCTGACCCACCGACTGCGTACGGAGACGCACTTTCACGAGGTCCCGCCGGCCGATGTCTGGGCGCCGATCCGGGCGGTGTTACGGGCTTACCCCGAGCTGGCGACGCCGGCGCGTTTGGCCTCAGATCGCGCGGCTTTCGTCAGCGGCTACCTTCTGCACCTGATTTGGGATGCGCGATGGGCGTTGGACATCTTCTGCCCTTACTACAAGAACGGGGGACGTTGGTCTGGATGGGGAGCGGCTATGCTCCACCACAACGCTCTGCGCCTGATGCTGGATCGGCGTGCTTTCGCCACTTTGCCCGCTGTTGACGTCGCCGTGGTGCTCCGCAGCGCAGCGCCGGACCGCTGGGTGCCCTTTATCGCCGACGAGGCCCTTCGGGAGTGGCGCGATAGGATTGCCGACCACTTAAGTGGGCCGCAGGACGTCGAGGGGGCGGCACTCGTCTTTGCGGAGCGCATGGGCGTCTCCCTTAAGCGCCTGTTGAACGTCACCCAGGCCATCGAACGGCGTGCTGCAGAGGTCCACGTGCCCGGACTTTTCGATGCACTGGAACGGTTTGGACGCCGGGCGCCTGCCGACAGCTTGCGGGCCCTGCGCTGGTATTGGGATGCCCAAGGTCGGGAATAACCGACTCGGATGTCGATTTGGGGATCTTTTTCAGGGGAGCCAAATGCAGGCCGCAGAGAGCAAAGATCGCGGTGAGAAGGCCATCTTGGACATGAATTCCGATTCTTGTCTCAGCGCTAATCACTTTCTATGCGTTCGCTAACGAAAAGCTAACGCTTTTCCTGCATAATGAAGGTAGGGTCTGTGATGAAAGTCTCGGTCAGCGTGCGCTTAGAGAATACCTACTGTTCCGTCAGGCGTGATGGAGCATCAAGTTTAGGGATAATCGTTTGCAGTCAGGCACGGAACGCATTAAAGTGCTGTTCTGTGTTGGACGACGCCAGGTGCGATCTTGTACCGTAAATTCAGTTACTCTCCTGCTCACGTCATTTCCCGTGAGCGACAGGTAGGGATAGGTTTTGGAGAACTCTGATTTTTAGGGATTATTTCAGTGTAGATGACTTTTTCGGTGTTTCTGACAAGGGAGAGGAGTTACTATGGACGATCGTCAACGCAAACAGATACAATTCTCTGCTATTTATCTGATCATCGCGCTGCTCGGCGCCTGGCTTTTCCAGCAGTTGATCTTCCAGCCGCTGATTATTCGCATGCAGGAGGTGCCTTATAGCACCTTTTTGAAGCAGTTGGAAGCGGGGGAAATCGATAAGATATCCATTGGAGAAACGCGGATCACGTACACCTGTTGTGAGGAGGAGGAAGAATCTCAGCGCACCTACAACGTAGTGCGCGTCGAAGATCCTGATCTGATCGAGCGCCTTCGCCAGGCCGGCGTCACCTTTTCCGCGGAACCGCCTACCAATACCTTCCTCTCTATGTTGTTGGGTTGGATCATCCCGCTGCTGCCTCTGGGGCTGCTGTGGTTTTTCATGCTTCGGCGGATGGGGGAGGCCGGTCCCGGCGTGATGTCCATCGGCAAGAGTCGCGCGCGGGAAATCGCCGGGGAGATGACCGGGGTGAAGTTTGACGACGTCGGCGGTCTGGACGAGATTGAGTTGGAGCTCAAAGAGATTATTGAGTTCCTCAAAGATCCCGCACGCTTCACGCGCTTGGGCGCCAAGCTGCCCAAGGGGGTGTTGATGGTGGGACCGCCCGGCACCGGGAAGACGCTGCTGGCTAGAGCGACGGCCGGCGAGGCTGGCGTGCCCTTTTTCTCTATCAGCGGCTCCGATTTCGTGGAGATGTTTGTGGGCGTGGGCGCCGCCCGGGTACGTGATCTCTTCGAACAGGCGAAGAAGAAGGCGCCCTGTATTGTCTTTATCGACGAGATCGATGCCATTGGTCAGTCGCGGGCTGGGGTGCGCGCCGTGGGTGCCAACGACGAGCGCGAGCAGACGCTCAACCAGCTGCTCAACGAGATGGATGGCTTCGAGCCCAACCTGGGGGTCGTCATCATGGCGGCGACCAACCGCCCCGAGATTTTGGATAAGGCGTTGCTGCGCCCGGGGCGCTTTGATCGGCAGATTGAGGTAGCGTTGCCCACCGAGGCGGGCCGCCGTGAAATCCTCGGCATTCACACGCGCGACGTACGGCTGGCCGACGACGTCGATCTGGAGCGCCTCGCCAGGATCACCTCCGGCTTCTCCGGGGCCGATCTGGCGAATCTGGTCAACGAGGCGGCGCTGTTGGCCGTCCGTCACGACCACGAGGCCGTCACCATGGATGACTTTGACCTGGCGTTGGAGCGCGTCGTCGCCGGTCTGCAGCGCAAGATGACGCTAAAGGAGGAGGTGCGCCGCAAAGTCGCCTATCATGAGGGGGGGCATGCGCTGGTGGCCTACCTGCAGCCTGACACGGACCCTGTCCACAAAGTCAGCATCATCCCTACGTCCAAAGGGGCGTTGGGCTACACCTTGCAGATGCCTGAAGAGGACGCCTACTTGCTCAGCCGTGACGAGCTGCTGCAGCGCATGGCGGTGATGTTAGGTGGGCGGGCCGCCGAGCTGGTCGTCTTCAATGACGTCTCCACAGGCGCGGCCAACGATCTGGAACGGGTCACCCAGCTGGCGCGTCGCATGGTCACCGAGTTCGGCATGACCGAGGCGCTGGGGCCAGTGCGCTATGCGGCCGAGCCTTCCATGGGTGGCTATCTGGGTCGGTTGGGGAACCTGCGCCAGGACATCAGTCCGGAGACGCAAACGTTGATCGATACGGAGATCCGTCGTATCGTCGATGAAGCGCAGTCTCGCGCCATGGAGCTGCTGCGTGCGCACCAAGACGCCCTCCACGGAATTGCCACCCATTTAATTGACTACGAGGTCATCAGCGGCGAAGAGATCGGCAAAATTGTCGGGGAGAAACCGGACTCCAGCTCGTAACGCGGTCGCGTCAAGACCGCCAGAGGTGGGGAAGGCCGGCAGAGATCCGATGAGGGAAGTCAATCTTGGCTGCCCTGAAAAAGGGTCAGTCAAAGAAAATATGGAGTATAATGTTGTGATTGGGCGTAGCCCAACCACAACATATAGTATCCATTTCTCTATTGAAAAACCTTTTTTTCAGTAGAGTCAATCTTCAGCCCCCAGTGGCCTTGTTTGCGCTGCACGTAGGCCGCCCGCTGCTGCGCGAACGAAGGGTCCAGCATGGAGAGGGGCGTGACCCTCCCGTCACTTAGCACCGGCGGGTCGATGGCGCGGACTTTGGGCAGCGCCACCAGGTCGGCCTCGGCGATGTCCACACGCACGAAATCGACGTCGGGACGGAGCAGGGCGAGCCGGCGTCGGATCTGTGCGTCGTCGCTGGCGCGGAGCCGGGCCATAAGGGGCGCATCGGTGCCGCCGAAGTCCGCTTCGGTTAGCAGCCCGCTCTCCAACGCGGCGCGCAGCGCGCGGGCCATAGCCGCGTACCACCCGACTTCCTGCACGGAGCACCAGATAGCGTCGTCTAAAGCCATAAAGCGTTCTCCCAGCCAGCGGGCCGCCTCCAGATCCGTGACCACGATCTGCGCCCGGTGCGCGTGCAGGTGTTCTAACAGCGCAGTGACCTCATGGCGCTGAAGGTAGCCCAACGTCAGGCCGTCGCGCAAGAAGTAATCCAGGCGGTCGGCGCAGAGGGCGGGAAGTGGCTGTTCCAGCAGCGGAAAGTGCGTCGGCTCGGTGACGTGGCGCCAATCCAGGCCATGGGCGGCGAGTATCGCCGGCAGGTCGGAGTGGGCGATGACCTCGGCGCTGTGTCGCTCGTGATAAGTATGGTCGTGGTTGGGAAATACGAAATCGACCACGTGGGAGAAGGCGGTGTGTGGCACGTCGTGCAGAAGTCCGGCGGCCTGCTCCACGATGTCGGCGCCCAAACGTTGTAACAAGCCCATCACCCCCAGGGAGTGATCCAGGCGCGTGGTGATGCGCTCCGGCTTGACGAAGGCGGTGACGCCGCCCTGATAGATCTGCGCGAGACGCTGCACCGCCTGCGAGCGGTAGAGGTCGGCGAGAAGGGGATGCTCCAGGGAGAGCGTGCCGTAGACGGGATCCTGCTTTCTCATGGGAGGACGCCTGCCCGTGACATGGATCGACGGTGAGGTGCGCTACGCCTTCTGCACGAGTTGGACGTATTCCTCTTTGATCAGCGCTCCCTTGGGAATCTCTAGCAACCTCAACAGCTCGCCGATCAACCGTGCCTTGTGTTCTGCGTCTTGGCGGGACCAGGTGCGGCTCTTGATCTCAAAGTAGACGTGGGTTCCCTGTTCTTTGCGGCGCAGTTGATCCAGGTTGACGGCGAACTCGGTGCCGGCGTAGCGGATGTGGTAGCGCTCGCGGTACTTTTGCACTTTGACGATGACCTCCGGTTTGAAGTACTCGCGGTAAAAGCGCAGGCTGCGGGTTGCCGGTGCGTCGAAACGCGAGCGTGAAAGCAGGACAGAGTTCTCGTATTCGCGCTCTTTGTGCTGGGTGGTCAGCGTCAAGCGGTAGATGACGTCGAGGATCTCCCCCGCTTCGTCCAGCAACTCGTCCTCGCGGTAGCGCAACACACTGCTCCACTGATCCTCGAAAAGGAAGTAAGTGTCGTACTGATTGCGCCGGGAGCCGCGCAGCACGTTGATTTCCTCCGCACTCAGCAGCCGCGCTTTGAGTTCTTCCAGGTCGTGTTCGTGGACCTTGACCTGCACCTCGAAGGTCTTCTCCTGGGCTACGCCGCCGATGGCGAGCAGCTTACGCAGCACGCTCTCCTCACGTTTGGAGAGGAAGGCATCGATCTTCTCGGCCATGGCATTGGCTTCTTCGCGCAGCGTCTCAACGTCTACCGTGAGGATCTTCCGGTCGCGCATGAGCCATTGTCCGTTGACCATCACATGCTGGACGTCGGCGGCGTGAGTGGCGTAGACGATGCGCGAGTAGATGTTCCCCTCATGACGCCGGTACTGCGGTGTGTGTCGCACCTGATCCATGCGTACTACGATGAGGTCAGCCCGCTTGCCGGGCTCCAGAGAGCCGGTGATGTCGTCGATGCCCAACGCCCGGGCTCCCATGAGGGTGGCCATTTCCAGCGTCTGGCGGGCGGGCACAGCGGTGGGATCGTCGGTGGAGACCTTGGCCAGGAAGCTGGTCAGCCGCATCTCCTCGAACATATCCAGGTCGTTGTTACTGGCCGGGCCGTCAGTGCCGATACCCACGTTGAGGCCCTTCTGCAGCATCTGGTGGACCGGCGCGATGCCGCTGGAGAGCTTCAGGTTGCTGGAGGGGTTGTGGATGACGCCCACGTTGTAGTGGGTCAGCGTGGTGATTTCCCCTTCATCCAGGTGCACGCAGTGGGCGGCCGAGGTTTTTGCCTCGAAGAGGCCCTGCTTCTTCAGCCAGGGGACGGGGGGCATGCCGTACTTTTGACGGTGCTCTTCCACCTCTTGCGCCGTCTCTGAGATGTGGATGTGAAGAGGGACGTCGAACTCCTGGGCCAGCGCCACAGCCTCATGAAGCAGCTCCGGTGTGACGGTGTAGGGCGCGTGAGGAGCGACGGCCGGAATGACGAGGGGATGCCCCTTCCAGCGCAGCAGGTAGTCGCGCGTCCGGTCCAGCGCTTCCTCGTACGTGCTGGCATCCGGCGAGGGGAATTTGAGGATGCTCTGGGCACAGATGGCCCGCAATCCGGCCTGGGCAGCGGCGTCGGCGACGGCCTCCTCGAAATAGTACATGTCGAGGAACGTGGTGGTGCCGCCGGCGATCATTTCCGCTGCCGCCAGTTGAGTGCCCAGCCAGCAGAAGTGCGAATCCACGAAATCGTTCTCCACAGGCATCATGTACCCCATGAGCCAGACGTCCAGCCGTAGATCGTCGGCCATACCTCGCAGCAGGCTCATGGGCGTGTGTCCGTGACCGTTGATCAATCCGGGCATGACCACAGCGTTGCCGGCATCCAGCCGTTCCGCGGCTTCGTAACGTGTCAGGATCTCCTCCTGTGGCCCACTCTCTGCAATGCTCGCTCCCGCAACGGCGACGGCGCCGGGCGTGTAAAGTGCGTAGTCCTTATCCATGGTGACGACGTAATCGGCGGTGATGATGGTATCCACAGGTTGCTTTTTTTCTGTCATGGGCCCTCTCCCTTTAGGAACGTACATTGGCCGCCCTTTTTAGGGCAGGTAACAAGAAACATAGAGTCTTTTTTTCTCCACCGACCCCTACTTTTTAGCTCCGGGCCGCCGGCGACAAGCGGAGTGCGCCGCGCTCTCCCGTCTAGCCAAATTCCTCCAGATACTCCTTCAGGCCGTGGCGCACGGCGTAGGCTGCGGCCTCGGCGCGGTTTGTCAGGTCCAGCTTAGAAAGGATGCTGCTGACGTAGTTGCGCACCGTCCCTTCTCCCAGGTAAAGCGCTTTGGCGATCTGCTTGTTGGTCTTGCCTTGAGCCACGTGGGAGAGCACCCGCAGTTCCTGCTCCGTCAGATCGGCGAAAGCCTGCACCTGCTCCTGCCGGGTCGCCAGGCGTACCCTTTCCAGGATGCGTTGCGTCACCGCCGGATCGAGCAGCGCTTCGCCGCGCCCGATGCACTGGATGGCTTTCACCAGATCGTCGCTACCCACCTGCTTAAGCACGTACCCATCGGCGCCGGCGCTGATGGCGTCGAAGAGCATCTCATCCTCGGCGTAGGAGGTGAGCATAATCACGTGGGTGTCCGGGTGCTTTTCCTTGATCATCTCGCAAGCCTCGATGCCGCCGGTCCCCGGCAGCCGTATATCCATGACGACGACATCCGGCTGATGGAGGCGTGTCTTCTCCAGTGCTTCGTCGGCTGAAGCGGCCTCGTCGACCACCGTGAAATCGGGGTAGCGGCTCAGCAGGGCGCGAAGTCCCAGGCGGACAACTTCGTGATCGTCTACAATCAGAATTCTTAACATCGTCTCCGTCCCTCAGTAAGGTATGGTTAACTGCAGCGTGACCCCTTCGCCGGGGGCGCTGTCGAATTTCAATTTGCCGTCTAGCAAGCGGGTGCGCTCGCGGATGTTGCGTAAGCCGTGGCCTTTGGTGGGATATAATGCTTTCATGCCCACGCCGTCGTCGGTAATGGTCAGCTCCAATGCCTGGGGCGCGTAGACCAGAGTGATTTGAACCCGTCGGGCGTGGGCGTGTCGCGCGGTATTGGTCAGCGCTTCCCGTACGATCTGGAAGATGTGGCGCCGTCGCTCCACAGTGAAAGGCTTGGGCGGCTGCCCGGTGACGGAAAGGTCGGTCTCCAGCAGCGTGTTGATCTGAAAGTCGCGCAGGAGCTGTCGGATACCGGGTTCCAGTTCCTCGTCCGGGGTGTCGCTGCGCAGATCGAAGATGTAGCGACGGATGTCCTGGATGGTGTGGTTCAGGCTTTCCAGAATGCGGCCTACCTGCCCTTTCGCCAGATCGGGATCGGTGTCGATGATGTGTTGCACCCCCTCCAGCATGAGCCCGGCGGCGTAGATCGATTGGATGATGCCGTCATGCAGCTCGCGTCCGATGCGTTCGCGGTCGGCAGAGAGGGTCTGGATGCGCTCCACGTTCTCAATCCAGCGTTCGATCTCTGTCTGCACCGTCGTCAACGCCAGAGCCAGGCCCAATCCCCAGAACAGGCCCACCGTCATCCAGAGAAGGGAGACGGGGAAAGAGAAGCGGGCGGTGCTGAGGAGCGTGTTGGGGAAAAACCCCGAGGGCGGAACCAGGATCAGGTTGAGCAGGCCGAAGAGCCCGGCCGAGGCCTCGACATAGCGCAGATAGGGACGAATGCGGGTCCGCACCTCATGATTGAGCGTGTGGTAGCTTTGGCGTCGTAGCCCCAGCCCGGTGAGCAGGCCGCCCGTCGCCCCCAGCAGATAGCGAATCAGTGTTTCCGCCACGCGCACGGTCTGGGTGTGGTTGAGGAGAAGGGCTAACAGGTAGGGAACGCTCCACCCCAGGTGAACGGTTAACAGGAGGCGCTCTAACTGCCAGGCATCGGTCTCTCGGGGCAAGAAGGTCTGGAGGCCGAAGGCGAGCAGGTAGCTGTACCCGAAGGCCAGCAGTGCGGTGCGCAGCGCAGGGGGCAACAGCGTCACCGCGCAAATCTGGGAAGCCAGCAGATCGTTCCACGCCACGACGGCCTCACAGAGGGCGAAGACGCCCAGCCAGGAGAGCCGTCGTGCCAGCAGAATGCGACGACTGCGGTATTTCAAGAATATCACCATCAGGCTGAGACTAAAGAACGTCAGCCCATGAAAGAACCCACCCAGAACGCGCAAGGTAGTCATGGATACCTCATAAGCAAAGTATAGCATAGGCGGGAAGAGGTACAACCGAAGATGTCTGACAGCCGCCGCAGCAAGGCCCCTTTCTCTTTAAAGCGCACATTTGTCAGCCTGGGTTAGATCAAGTACAATAGGGGCTGTCCTGAGCGGCCTTGCGCCCCTTCAGGCAACACCTTAACGCTACACACTTCAGTACATACTTCAGGAGGAGACTCTTATGCGAATTGCTGTGCTCACGGGCGGCGGCGATGTCCCCGGTCTGAACCCGGCCATCAAAGCGCTCACCTATCGCGCCATTGAAGATGGACATGAGATGATCGGCTTTCGTCGAGGTTGGGCGGGACCGCTGAATTACAATCCCGCCGATCCCGAGGGATCGGCTGAGTGGATCATGAAGCTGGACAAGCTCAACACCCGGCGCATCGACCGCGAAGGGGGAACGTTCCTGCACACCTCGCGGACCAATCCCAGCAAGATGAAGGTCGCTTACGCTCCCGAACATCTGCGGGAGAAGTTGTTGCAGGAACACGACGAGGACGATATCGTGGATCTGACCGCTGCGGTGTTGGATACCCTGGAGGCCTTGAAGATCGACGTGTTGATCCCCATCGGAGGAGAAGACACCCTCGGCTACGGTGCTCGCATCCATCGGGAGGGGTTCCCTGTGGTCAGCATCCCCAAGACGATGGACAACGATGTCTTTGGCACCGATTACTGCATCGGGTTTTCCACCTCCATCACCCGCAGTGTGAGTTTCATCCATCAGCTGCGCACTTCCATCGGTTCGCACGAGCGCATCGGTGTGATCGAGCTCTTCGGGCGCCACTCTGGGGAGACCTCTCTCGTGGCCTCTTATCTGGCCGATGTCGATCGTTGCTTGATCTGCGAGGTCCCCTTTGACCCGGAGCGCCTGGTTTCTATGTTGGTGGAGGACAAAGCCCGGAACCCCAGCAACTACGCCATCCTGGTTGTCTCCGAAGGCGCTAAGCCCGTCGGTGGAGAGATTTCCCAGTGGGGTGAGCCCGACGCGTACGGGCATCGTAAATTGGGGGGGATCGGACGGGATCTCAGTGACATCCTCAAAAAGCACACCGGCTTCAACACCGTCTATCAACAATTGGCCTATCTGATGCGCTCCGGCTCCCCGGACTCTCTGGATTTGATGGTGGCTCGAAATTACGCCAATATGGCCATGGATTTGATCGACGAAAGCATCTTTGGGCGCATGGTGGCTTTGCGTGACGGGCAGTACTCCAGCGTTGTGGCGGACGCGCCGCTGCTGGGCGTGAAAAAGGTCGATGTCGAGCAGCTTTACGACGTGGAGACCTACCGACCCAAGATCCGTCACGTCCATCGAATGCCTATGTTCCTCTATTAGCTTACAGTGAGGTGGTGGGGACCCCCATCACCCCGTCTACAGGACGCGGTGGAGTTCACACTTGGGCGCGCAGCGTGAGCCGTGCGCCGTTAGACAGACGACCTGGGTGATAAGGAGGCAATGGAGATGGATCGGATCGCAGTATTGACCAGTGGGGGAGACGGGCCTGGCTTGAACGCCTGCATCCGTGCGGTGACGCGCGCGGCGATCAAGCAGGGGGTTCAGGTCTTTGGCGTGCGGCGAGGATACGACGGCCTTATCCATAACGATATCGTCGAGTTGACCAGCCGTGACGTCGGCGGTATTCTGGGGCGCGGGGGGACCTTCCTGGGCACCGCGCGCTGTCCGGAGTTCAAAGACGTTAAGGTGCGTCGTAAGGCTATCCGTCACATGAACCAACACGGGATCGAGGGATTGGTGGTCATAGGCGGTAACGGGTCGCTTACCGGCGCTCTGAAGTTGCACGAGATGGGTGTGCCTACCATCGGCATTCCCGCTTCCATCGACAACGACATTGACAAGACGGACATCGCAGTGGGGGTCGATACGACGCTCAACACGATCCTGGACGCCATCGACCGCATTAAAGACACCGCTGCTTCGCACCAGCGAGCCTTTCTTATCGAGGTCATGGGACGTGATTGTGGTTATCTTGCCTTGCGCAGTGGGTTGGCCGGCGGGGCCGAGCTTATCCTATTGCCGGAGCGAGAGGGGCCCACTCTGGAAGAGATTGCCGACGTCGTCGTCGACGCCTATGTGCGGGGCAAAGACTACTGCATTATCGTTATTGCCGAGGGATGGAAGCCTGGCACACGTGCCGTCGAGGAATATCTCTTTTCGCAGAAGGAAGACTTGGGGTTCGACGTGCGGGTGACGGTGTTGGGCCACGTTCAGCGTGGAGGGCGACCTTCGGTCTTCGACCGCACGCTGGGAACGCGCATGGGAGCTCGAGCTGCGGAGGCGTTAAACGCTGGCGAAAGCGGCAAGATGGTGGCTTTGCAAGGGGGGGAGCTGGCGCTGGTGCCGCTTGAAGAGGCCATAGCCCAGCTGAAGCCCCTTTCCAAAAATCTGTTGCACCTTGCCGAGATCATGGACTGAGACGCTTCCGGTTGGAAGGCTTCACTGATCCCGGTTGAGTAGCCGCTGCGTCAGGTCATAAAGGGCTTGTTGCGCCTCACCGACGCCTTGACTGCGCTCCAGGGCCTCCAGGGCCTTTTGGTGGTAAGCCCTGGCACGACGCTCGGTGTAGGCACGGCTGCCTACGGTCTCCAGGATTTCCTGAGCCTTGCCGATGTCCTCCTCGTCGAGCTGGGGTTTTTGTAACAGGGTGCGCAGTGTTGAGCTGTGTGCCAGCCCGTGTAAAATGGGCAGGGTCTTTTTATGCTGGCGCAGGTCAGAGCCTACCGGCTTGCCTGTGCGTGCCGGGTCGCCCCAGAGACCCAGCAGGTCGTCCTGCATCTGGAAGCTCATCCCCACGTGATAGCCGAAGTCGCGCAGCGCTGCCACCCGTTCGGCGGGCGCGTCGGCAATCAGGCCGCCGACTTCGCAGGCCAGCCCGGCCAGCGCGGCCGTCTTCCCCTTGACCATCCGCAGATAGGTGGCTTCGTCGACGTCGTTGTCCTTCTCGAAGGCGATGTCCATGCACTGTCCCTCGGTCAGTTGCACTGTGGTCTCGGTGAACCGCGTGTGGATGCGCAGGATCTGGTGGGGGGCGAGGTGCGTCTCTTGAAGCTGGTGCAGGGCCCGGTAGGCCAGGCTGAAAAGGGTATCGCCGGCGTTGATAGCCTGCGCCTCTCCCCAGAGCGACCACAAGGTCGCGCGGCCCCGGCGAAGGGGATCTTGATCCTCAATGTCGTCATGGATAAGCGAGAAGTTGTGGAGCAGTTCTACGGCAGCTGCGGCGGGCAACGCCTGACGCCAGTCCCCGCCCTGAGCTTCACAGACCAGCAGCAGAAAGACGGGCCGCAAGCGTTTGCCGGCGTTTGAGTGCACGGGATTGAATTCCGTATCTACCCAGCCCAGGTGATAGTGCAACATCCCGTAGAGCAGGGACGGGCTCTCCGGTTTTGGCGCAGTGGCACGACGCATAGTCGTCTCCAGCGCTGTCAGGTAGCGAGAGAAAGGGTCCATGGGGAACTCCTCGTGTCTTTTCAGTGTCGATCCACCTCTGAGATCAGCGGAATCGTCTGCAGGGTCGCCACGTCAGCTGCCCCGGCGGCGAACATGGCGATGCGGAACTGGCGGTGCAGAATGGTGAGCCGATCCTGCAACGCTGCCGGGGAGACGGCGGCGCTGCGCAAGATCGGGCCGGCCATCGCGCCCACGTCGGCGCCTAACGCCAGACATTTGGCGATGTCGATGCCGGTCTGCAGCCCCCCGCTGGCGATCAAGGGTAAGGTTTTATCCGCCCTGCGCACCCGACGGATGGACTCAGCTGTGGGGATTCCCCAGTTGCGGAAGGCGGCGGCGACTTCTCGTTGCACCTCTGTCCGGCTGCGGTGCATCTCCACTTGACTCCAGGAGGTGCCTCCGGCCCCGGAGACGTCCAGCGCCGCGACGCCGGCGTCGATCAGGATGCGGGCCGTACGTTCTGAGAGCCCCCAGCCCACTTCCTTGACGATCACGGGCACGCTTAGCGTCTCGCAGACTCGGGCAATGCGTTGACGTAAGCCCTCGAAGCGCGTCTCGCCCTCCGGTTGAAGCGCTTCTTGCAGCGGATTGAGGTGGAGAACCAGCGCGTCGGCCTCTACCAGATCCACTGCCTGTTGGCACATCTCTACGTCGTATCCGTAGTTGAGTTGGACGGCGCCCAGGTTCGCCAGGAGGAGAATGTCGGGTGCATAGGTGCGCACCTGATACGTCCAGGCCGTCTCCGGGCGCTCCAACGCCGCCCGCATGGACCCCAATCCCAATCCAACACCTCTTTCTTGAGCCACCTGAGCCAGTAGACGGTTGATCTCTGCCCCCTGTTGGGATCCACCGGTCATTGAAGAGATGATGAAGGGAAAGGAGAGACGCTTGCCCAGAAACTCCGTCTCGGTGGAGACCGCTGCCAGATCCAGCTCCGGCAGTGCCTGATGCACGAAGCGATAGCTCTCCAGGCCCGTCGTCAGGTGGTCGAAGGTGACGTCCTCGTACAGGTTGATGCGAATGTGGTCGTCTTTGCGGTCGCTTATTGAATGAGTCATGGCTCTCAGCGTTGTGCAAGTTTCCCGGCATGTTGTTGTTGAGTCTCGTCAGCTTGTAGAGACCCATCTTATACTAAAACGCCAACTCGTCAATTCCCCTGAGCGCCCCTACGCTCCGTAGCACTACGCTGAGATAGGGGGCCTCGCTAAAATCGTTATCTTGACTTTTCCCCTTTGGAGGGATACAATGATGTGGAGGTTCAATGTTAGCAAAAACGCCCACGTCGGCATGGCACAAAAGGAGGCGAAAAGATGAACAATGAAGTTTATGAGCAGGTCAAAGAAATTATCGTGGATATTTTGTCCATCGAGGAAAGCGCCATCACCCTGGACGCGAAATTCCGCGAGGATTTGGGCGCCGATTCCCTGGACCTGGTCGAGCTGATCATGGCTTTCGAGGACACCTTCGGTGGGCGGATCTCGGATGACGACGCCCGAGCTATTACCACGGTGGAAGACGCGGTGAATTACATCGACGAACATATGTAATCCGATGCGTGGATCGCCTGGGGTTTGTGAAGGCCACCTCCGAGGTGGCCTTTTTATCTATCTTGTGCCCCCTCTGCCTGGCCGTCATTTGTCACCTCAAAATGTCGATAATGATTCCCGCATCAAGCTCAAGTATCCTGGTTCGTAGTCAGGCACGGAACGCAGTGGAGTGCCGTATGGAATCCCAGGCCTAGAAGGGGCCGAGGTTGATAGTCATGCAGATTGGTTTGCTGGCGGACACACATGTGCCCTACCGGGCGTCACGGCTACCTCCCGAGGTCTTTCCGGCATTGGAAGGTGTGGATCTTATCCTGCACGCGGGTGACGTTGACGAGCCCTGGGCCTTGAAATCGCTGAAAAGGTTAGGCCCGCTCTACGCTGTGCGTGGCAACTACCATCTCTTTGATCGCTCCGACGCGGGACGCTCCCTTCCCATCTCTGTGGAATTGAACCTGGTGGGATTTCGCGTGGCGCTGATTCACGGTCACCAAATCGGCCCCAGCGCGCTTTTCTGGAAGGTGTGGGTTGCGTACCAGAATCTGAGAGGAAGGTGGGAGATCCCCGCCTACGACGCTTTTCTGAAACGGCAGTTGTGTCGGCGTTTCCCCGAAGCCGACATCATCGTCTTTGGGCACACCCACCGCTACTGTGAGGTGTGGCAAGACGGCGTTCTCGTCATCAACCCAGGCGCGGCCTTGTATACTTCTTACCTGGGGATGCCGTTGCGTCCCTCGGTGGCCCGCCTGCAGCTGGAAAGGGGGCGTCGGCCCATTGTGCGGCGTATCGATTTGCAGCCGACGCTCTCGGTTCGCTGATTCCCCTGGATTTTCTCCCTCTGGTGGGGAGCGTGATCTCTCGACATCGCCGTGGGCAAGTTGGAGTGAAGAGGGTTTTTAACGATAAATATGTTAAAAACCTTGACGTAAAGTAGCTCCTATGTTATAATTTCAAATGTTACGATAGGGGATGGTCTGATGTCCCAACTTAACAGCTATGATTAAATTAAATCTTACGGCCCTAGCGCATGCAAGAGTTGGTCGACGGCAAATCGTTGACATTGACGTAGGCGACCTGGAGGTCGGCGAACTGCACTTGGCCTATCTAAAGGGCGAGCTGCATCTCACGCGCGTGGCCGAGGGTATCCTGGCAGAAGGAACCCTACGCGCCGAGGTGGAAACGACCTGCACGCGTTGTCTGGAACCTTTCTTTGAACCGATCAGCATTGAACTGGAAGACTTGATCAACCTCCCTGGTGTTGCGTTGACACCCGAATGCCCTGTCCGTATTGCAGAGGGTGGATGGGTTGACTTGACACCGCTGATTCGCCAATACGCTTGGCTTGAACTCCCGCTTAACCCTCTTTGTTCTCCCGACTGTCAAGGCCTTTGTCCAGAGTGCGGAGGAAATCTCAATCGAGATGAGTGCGTGTGTCAGGAGACGGAGCCGATAGACCCACGCTGGGAAGCGCTGCGTCCGCTTTTGGAAGAATGACGGCGTCGCGTGTGGGTGTGTTTTGAGACGTGCTGGGTCCACACATAAGGCGTTTCAAAGGTTAGGAGGCTTATGGATGTCGTTACGGAGTTGGTAGAAAAGGCTAAAGAACAGGGATTCCTCACCCTCGATGACATTGTGGAAGCCTTAGACCCCGACTTATTGGATGACGAAGAGGCCCTCAATATCGTCCAGGAGAGTTTACAACGGGCAGGGATCGTCATAGAGTTGCGGGAAAACGTGGTTCCATCGGAAGAGGACGACGAAGTCACCGGAGACGGAACAGACAGTTGGGAAGAAGATCCTTATGATTTGACCAGCATTGGTGTGGATGATACAGTGGCGCTCTATCTGCGCGAAATGTCGCGGGTGCCTTTGCTCTCGAACGAGGAGGAGGTCAAACTCGCCAAACAGATCGAAGCCGGGCGCGAAGCCGAACGGAAGCTCAAGAACAACGGTCACAATCTGGAGGAGAGCGCGCGTTTACAGGAGACTATCTTCAAAGGCATTGCCGCCCGCGATCATTTGATCCGTGCGAACACTCGATTAGTGGTGAGCATTGCCAAGAAGTACATCGGGCGTGGTGTCCCTTTCCTGGATTTGATTCAGGAGGGCAACCTGGGGTTGATGAAGGCGGTGGAGAAGTTCGAGTACCGCCGCGGCTATCGGTTCAGCACCTACGCGACGTGGTGGATCCGGCAGACGATCACCCGCGCCATCGCCGATCAAGGCCGCACTATCCGTGTGCCCGTGCACATGAGCGACCGCATCCGGCGGCTCTATCGACGGGCGCAGGAGATCGAGCAGGAGCGTGGCGAGCGCCCTACGCCCGAGGAGCTGGCCGAGGAGTTCGATCTGGAACCCCGCAAAGTCCAGTGGATGATGCGCGTCTCTTGGCAGCCGCTCAGCCTGGAACGCCCTGTGGGCGAAGATGAAGACAGCGAGCTGAGTAACTTCATCGAGGACGAAGAGACGCCCACACCGCCTGATACCACGTATCTGGGAATGCTGCGCGAGCGGTTGGAAGAGGCCATGCGTGGCCTCAGCCCCCGCGAGGTGCGCATCCTGCGCATGCGTTTCGGTTTGCAGAATGGCGAAAGCTACACATTGGAAGAGGTCGGAAAGAAGTTTGGCTTGACGCGCGAGCGCATCCGTCAGATCGAAGGACAGGCGTTGCGCCGCCTGCGGCATCCCAGTCGCAGTCGAGACTTGCGGGACTATTTGCACTAGGGAGCGCATGGTCGGCTGCGTTTCGCTTGTTGGCTTCGGTCAAGGGCGGACAAGGATAATAGATAGGATGATGTCTGCCTCGCCGCTGCCGGAGGCAGGCGAGGAGCCTTAAACGATCCTGATACTGGACGATCTGTGACCCGCCAGCCTCGCTGGCGGGTTTTTCTTTTCTCGCAGAGTCGGTTATACTTTCTGAGTAGGCACAAGGAGGCACACGATGACCAGGAAAATTTTAGTTGCAATTGCATGGCCTTATGCAAACGGTGATCTCCACGTGGGGCACATGGCGGGCGCGATCTTGCCCGGTGATATCTTCGCCCGTTACCATCGCCTGGCGGGCAACGAGGTGTTGATGGTCTCCGGCTCTGACTCCCACGGTACCCCTATCACGGTGCACGCTGAGGAGGAAGGCGTTTCCCCCCGGGAGATCTTCGAGCGCTATCACCGGCGCTTTCTGAAGACGCAAAAAGACGTCGGCATCTCTTATGATCTCTTTACGCACACCGATACGCCCAATCATCACCGCGTGGCTCAGGATATCTTTCTCCGTCTGATGGAGAATGGCTATCTTTACGTCGAGCGTCAGCAGCAGTTCTATTCCGAGACCCTGAAGCGTTTTCTCCCCGACCGCTACGTTGAGGGGACCTGTCCCTACTGCGGTTATGAGGAGGCGCGCGGCGATCAGTGTGATAACTGCGGGCGCCTGCTCGATGCTCTGGATCTGGGCGCGCCCCGCTGCACCATCGACGGATCCGAGCCCGTGGTGCGTGAGACGGAGCACTTTTTCCTGGATCTGCCCGCACTGGAGGAGCAGGTGGCGGCTTATCTGGAGGCGGGCAAGGATCACTGGCGATCGAATGTGTTGAGCTTCTCCCGGAACTACGTGAGGGGCGGTCTGCACGGTCGGCCTATCACCCGCGACATTGAATGGGGTATCCCCGTGCCGTTGGAAGGGTACGAAAGCAAGCGCCTCTACGTCTGGTTCGAGGCGGTCATCGGTTACCTTTCCGCCAGCATCGAGTGGGCGCGCTTGCAAGGGGATGCCGAGGCCTGGAAGTCCTGGTGGTATGATCCTGAGGCGCTGACGTACTACTTCATCGGCAAGGATAACATCCCTTTTCACACCATCATCTGGCCCGCCGAGCTCATCGGCATCGAACGTCTCTATGAAGAGGAGCGCACGCTCAACTTACCCTACGACGTGCCGGCCAACGAATTCATGAACATCCAGGGCGCGCAGGCTTCCAAGAGCCGTCACTGGGCTATCTGGATGCCCGACCTTCTTTCGCGCTACGATCCCGACCCCATCCGTTTCTATCTCACGTCGGTGATGCCGGAGACCAGCGATACCGACTTCTCCTGGGAAGGTTTCGTGCAGCGCAATAACACCGAACTGGTCGCCGTCTGGGGCAATCTGGTGAACCGTGTCCTCTCCTTCACGGCTAAGCGCTTCGGCGAAGTGCCACCTCAAGGTGTCCTTGACGAGGTCGATGAGCAGATGTTGGCTCAGGTTCAGGCGGCTTTTGACACGGTGGGTGACCACCTGGCGCGTGCCCAATTCCGCGCCGCGTTGGGGGCCGCCCTCGATGTGGCCCGCGAGGCGAATCGTTATCTGGAGATCAAGGCTCCCTGGAAGCAGATTAAAGTGGATCGGGACGCGGCCGGGACGACGCTTAATGTCGTTCTCCAAGTCATCAACGCGCTCAAAGTGCTCTTCGCGCCTTTCTTGCCTTTTTCCTCGGAGCGCTTGCACAGGATGCTGGGCTACACGACCCCTCTCTTTGGCGAGCAGCGCATTGAGGAGGTCGAAGCCGAAGGAAGGTCCTACGCCGTGTTGTGTTATGAGCCTGAATCCGCCTCGGGCACCTGGGCCTTTGAGACGCTGCCGTCCGGTCGTCCCCTGACAAAGCCGCAGCCGCTTTTCAAAAAGTTGGACGAGAACGTCATCGAGGAGGAGATGGCGCGCCTGGGCGCTTGAGAGCGTGTCCCGGCTTTTTGAGACCAGATCTGCCGTTGTGGCCTCTGAGAGGTTATCTTGAGCATAGGCTGAAACAGAACCGGTTGACTCTACTGAAAGAAGGTTTTTCAGTAGAAAAAGGTAGGCTCACTGAAAAAAGGTCCAAGAAATCGGATTTTTAGGTGACCACACCCTACATCTGGTGATTTTGGTTATGAGAAGCTCACATATGTATCAAGTCGTAGAAAAATCCGCTTTCTGCTGGTTATTTTCAGTAGAGTCAAGGTATCCATATTTTTCTCTGGCCGTCCCCTTTTTCAGGGCAACCTGCTGCTCTGAAAAAAGATGCGGTAAAAGAGACGTATGAGTATATGTAGTGCCTTTTTCTCTGCTGAAATACCCTCTTCACCAGAGAAAAAGCCGAGATTGGATCACAAGGGGGATCTCTCTTGATGGATTGGAAAGCTTTGCGTCGCTGGGAGAAATGGCTCTTTGTCGTTATCCTCCTCTTGGCGTTGTTCACGCGCTTTTACATCCTGGGCGCTCGGGTGATGAGCCACGACGAGAGTTTGCATACCAAGTACTCCTGGCAACTCTACGTCGGGCAGGGCTACGTTCACAATCCGATGATGCACGGCCCGTTGCTCTTTCACCTCAACGCTCTGGCTTATTTTCTCTTCGGGGTGAGTGACTTTACCTCACGGATCTTTCCGGCGCTGGCCGGCGTGGTGCTGGTGCTCACACCCTGGCTCTTCCGCCGTTGGTTGAAGCCGGCCGGCGTCGTGATGGCTTCGGTGATGCTCCTTCTTTCTCCTGCCATCTCCTATTACTCCCGTTACATCCGCCACGACGTTTACAATATGTTGGCGGCGGTCTTGGTGCTCTGGACGGTCTTCCAGTACCTGGCACGCCGTGAACCACGCTGGCTGTACGGCTTGGCGGCTGCTTTCTCCCTGCTCTACAGTACCAAAGAGACGGCTTACATCTACACCGCCATCTTCGGCCTGCTGCTCTTTTTGCCCTTTGCCCTGCGCGTGTTCACCTCTACCTGGGAGCGTCCTGAGCTCATGGACTGGCTTCTGGCGGCGCTGGCGCTCTTCCTCGTCTTCGCCCTCGTGCTGGGGATCGCGCTGACGCGGGCGGAGGTGACAGAGCAATCTCTGGATGAGGACGGGAACGTGCGGGTGGCGGCAAAAGTCCTTCCCTGGTGGGGACGGGGAGCCGTTGCCCTGGCGGCCGTTGCCCTCCTTGTCGTCGTCGCTCTGATCTATCTGGGTTTGGGCGAAGCGGCCTTGCGGGAGATGCCCCTTTTCGACGTGCTGATGGCGCTGGGCACGTTGACCTTACCTCTGGGCTCTGCGCTGATTATCCATCTGGCTGGTGTGGACATGCTCACCCTCTACAATGCTCTCACCAGTGGCAGTTTTGCCAACCTCTTCAACGCCGATCTGGTGATCTCTCTCGTGCTTCTGCTGATCATCTTAGGGGGGTCGATCCTGCTGGGCCTTTGGTGGGACCCCAAGCGCTGGCCTGGGATCGCCGGCCTTCACTACGGCATTTTCATCGTTCTGCATACCACCGTCTTCACCAATGCCATGGGCCTGATGACCGGCCTCTTGGGTGCGTTGGCCTACTGGTTGGCTCAGCAAGATGTGCAACGGGGAAATCAGCCTGCCTATTACTACCTGCTGCTTATGCCTCTCTACGAGTATCTGCCGCTGGTTTTCTCCCTCGGTGGTGGAATTGGGGCGCTGGTCCGGCTCTTCCGCGCTTCGGACGATGAGAAGGCCTCGCCGTCGGAGGAAACGTTTCTCCGGCGGCTGGTCAACCGATTGCTGACGCTGGACTATGGCTTTCCCTTTTTCCTGCTGGGTTGGGCGATGCTGGCGTGGATCGCTTATACGTACGCCGGAGAGAAGATGCCCTGGCTGACGGTGCATATTGCGCTTCCCAGCGTCTTCCTGGCGGGCTGGGGACTGGGGCGGATCGTGGAGAAGATCGACGCTCGACTCCTGAAGCGTGCCGTGGGCTGGGTCTTCCTGGCGGCCTTGCCCTTGACCATCGCCGCCCTCGTCGTTCTCGTCTCCTCGCTGACCGGCCTGCAGAATCTGGCGAGCGTGTCTTCGGAAGCCGGCCTTTCCCTGGCCCGTCTCCTTGCCTTAGGACGGCTTATCGGTGGCGTGATCGGGGTAGCCCTCTCGGGGGGGATGTTGGTCTGGGCGCTGAGAGGAATGCGCCCGGTTCAAGGTCTCAGATTGGGTCTGAGTCTGCTTGCCGGTGTGCTGGCGTTGCTCACGCTGCGCACCATGGTGATGTTGAACTACTACAACTACGACCTGGCGACAGAGTTTCTCGTCTACGCCCACGGTGCCCCGGATGTCAAAGTGGCGTTGAAGCAAATTCGCGATGTCTCCTGGCGCACCACCGGCGCGCCACGTGACGTACAGGTGGCCTATAGCCAGCACGGCTCCTGGCCCTTCACCTGGTACTTTGTCGAGTATCCCAATGCCTATTACTACGCCGACTCGCCCGACGCGGAAAGATTGTTACAGTGTCCGGTGGTCATCGCCGGTTCTGATCAGTGGAGTGTGGTAGATCCTATATTGGGCGATGCGTACATGTATTTTGAGTACAAGTTCCTCTGGTGGCCTATGCAGGACTATTTTGGATTGACCTGGGAGCGGATACGCACGGCGCTATCCGATCCGGGCATGCGGGCCGGGCTTTGGGACATCATCTGGAACCGCGACTATCGGAAATACGCCGAGGCCAAAACGGCGTTGGCCCGCAGGGAGAACCCCGACGCGCCCGAAACTGTGCTCACGCTTAAGGAGTGGGTGCACCGCGACGAGTTCCGCCTCTATGTGCGCAAGGACATCGCCCGGGAGATCTGGGGCTACCGTCTGGGGCCGCAGGGCGCAAAGGAAGTGGAGCCTGAAGCGGTAGAAACGGCGTTGGCCGACCCCTACCTGGGGCACACAAGTGAGATTGTCTCCGACGCGATTATTTCGTTGCCCCAGGCAATGCCGCGGGGGGTGGCCGTGGCACCCGATGGTACGCTTTACGTGGCCGACACCGCCAATCATCGCATCTGGCACGTTAGCCGCAAAGGTGACGTGCTTCACCTCTGGGGGGAGAAGGGAACGGCCCCCGGCCAGTTCCGGGAGCCCTGGGACGTGGCGGTGGATTCGCAGGGGGATGTCTACGTTGCGGATACCTGGAACCATCGCGTGCAGAAGTTCTCCGCTGAAGGTGAGTTCCTCTTCGCCTGGGGTACCTACGGTGAATACCAGGTCGGCGACGTCAACGGGCAGGGTGCCTTCTTCGGCCCGCGCGGCCTCGCCCTGGGACCCGAGGGACACCTCTTCGTCACCGATACGGGCAACAAGCGTGTGCAGGTCTTCAACCGGCAGGGGGAATTCCTCTGGGAGTTTGGGGGGCAGGGGAGCGAGCCCGGGCAGTTTGACGAGCCGGTGGGCATCGCTGTGAGCGCGGAAGGGAAGGTCTACGTCGCCGACACCTGGAACAGGCGTGTGCAGGTCCTCACCCTGGAGGGGCATTTTCTGCACCAATGGGGCGTGCCCGTGTGGGATGTGGCCGATCTCGAATTGAAGCCGTTCCTCGCGGTGGACGAGGCGGGCCGCGTTTACGTGAGCGATTCCGAGCATGGGCGCCTTCTGGTTTTCGATGAGCGTGGCACCTTTCAAGAGACTATCGGTGGCGGGGGTGAACTGCGTTTCCCGGTAGGCATCGCCCTTTCGGATAAATATCTCTACGTAAGCGACGCGCATCAGGAGCGCGTGCTCAGCTTTCCTCTCCCGTCGCCGTGAAGGTGGTTTTCGGGCTGTCCGTGCGAGACATGTGCGTCTCACGGAGGAAAGTCGGCACCGTTGAAACCCCTCGAAAAATCGGATGTCTCCAAAACTCGCTACTACCTGGAGGAAAATTCGCGGCCAAAACTACTGGATATAGGGGATGGCCGACTAGAAACCCGATTTCCTCACCTTTTTCCAAGTGAGTCAAAGTTGCTCTGTGTTTCGTTTCCCCTGTTTTCTATGGGTTGGCCTTCTTTCAGGGCCGCCGGGCATGGATCGGAGGTACCTATCGTGGATCTGTTTGAAGCCTTTCCGTCTTTGCGACAGCGCCGTGATCCTGCGTTACAAGGACGTTCGCTGCGGCTCCTTTCGCTTGCCGGCATTGCCTACGACGAAGCGAACTACTACTTTGAACTGAGTGAGCCCCGCTACTGGGTGCAGGAGGAGGACGAAGCGCCCACGGTGGGAGTGGGAAGCGTCAAGACCCGACCGGGCCCTGCGACCGCGCCGCTCTCCACTTTGCTGCAGCACGTCCGTGAACGCTGGCGCGCCGCCCCCGTCTTCCTGCCGGGCAATCAGACCTATCTACTGGAAGGAGAACGTTGCGTGGTGTTGGAAGGGGGCGATTGGATGCAACCGACCACGCCCAACTTTTTGATCCTCACCCCTCCGCGCCTGGGCGGGGCCGAGACGCCCGACGCTCTCGCACAGGCCGTGTACTTTTTGCGGTTGCCTCGCCCGCCGCGTCCTACCCACTCATGGGGAATTGTACGGGTCGAGCGTGCGGCTTTGGCGCGTTTCTTGGAGCGCGAGCGGTGGATGCTGGTCCGACTTTTGGCGCAGCCCTGGGCCGACGTGACCCACGCTGACGCTGTGCCGCCCAGGGCGCAGCTGCGTCCGGTGTTGGCCCTGCGCGGCCTGCGGAGGCTGTGGGAGGCGGGCCTGTTCCCTGTGACGCCGGAGCCGTGACGCGTAAAGATGTGTGGAGGTCTTATGTTGGCTAACCTGGTAACCTTGCTGCGGATGCCCTTCCTGGGTGTGATCCTCCTGTTGCTGTATGGCCCTTCGCCGACGGGTCGTCTGGTTGCTGCGCCCCTCATCGTCCTGTTGATCCTCATGGATACCCTGGACGGTATCCTGGCCCGCTCCCGCGGCGAAGCGAGCATCGTGGGCAGCGTCCTGGACATCGCTGCCGACCGGGCCGTGGAGTACGTGCTGTGGACCGTTTTTGCCCATCTGCGCCTCATCCCCGTCCTGATTCCCATTCTCGTCCTGCTGCGGGGTACGTTTGTGGACGCCCTGCGCTCCGTGGCACCGGCTCAGGGTCTCAAACCTTTTGACTTGATGCGTTCCCCCCTGGGGCGCTTTCTCGTTGGATCTCCGTGGTTGCGTGCCTCCTACGCCGTCGTTAAGGCCGTGGCTTTCACGCTGTTGGCCGCGACGCACGCTCTGCAGACGGGGGGGCATCCGTGGGCCTCCCCACTCCTGACCGCGGCCCGGGGAGCAGCCTGGCTCGGCTTGAGTTTTTGTCTGCTGCGCGGGATCCCCGTCCTGATCGAGGGGCCGAAAGTCTTACGCGATCTCCAAGACGAGGTATAATCATACCCCATGAGCACACGGCGGTTTTTCTCAAAAGGTTGGCCGACGCGGCTGGCTTTTTATCTGGGGAAATATTCACCTCCTCGGGGGGGCCGGTTGATTGCAGGGCTCGCAGCGCGCATCCTGGTCACGTTAAAGCCCGACATCTATCATGCTGTCTACCACAACCAGCGTCATGTCTTGGGAGCTGAAGCGCCTGAAGCCCAGGTCCGCCGTCATGTCTATCAGGTCTTTTTCGGCGCAGCCCGGGCTTACTATGAGCTCTTCCACAACGTAGGACGTGGGCGGACGCAAGTCCGGGAGTTCGATCCCCCCGTCTATCTCACTTCGGCGGCCTCTGAGCATCTCCGTCAGGCGCTGGCGGCGGGGCGCGGGGTCTTCGTCTTGGGGTGCCACGTCTCCAACTTCGATCTGGCGGGCATTTCCCTCTGTCAGTCCGTACCCGAGCCCGTACAAGTGCTCTCGCTGGCTGACCCGGCACCGGGCTTCGAGCTCTTCAACGAGCTGCGAAGACAGGCCGGTGCGTTGGTCACTCCCATCTCCCCTGAGAGTTTGCGGACGGCGTTGCTCCGTCTGCGGAAAGGCGGCATCGTCCTCACCGGCGTGGATCGCCCCATCGGAGAGAACGACCAGCCCGTCGAGTTTTTCGGCGCCACGGCCTACCTGCCCACCGGCTACATCCGTATCCCCCTGCGCACCGATTGCCTGGTGCTCACCGCGGGCGCGGCCTACGAGAACGGCGCCTATCACATCCACGTCAACCCACCGTTGGAGATGGTGCGCAGCGGCGACCGGGAAGAGGACGTGCGCATCAATGTCCGGCGTGTGCTGGCGGAGCTCGAGGCCTTCATCTCCCGCCACC
The DNA here is from genome assembly GCA_049975525.1 of Anaerolineae bacterium. Classification (GTDB taxonomy): domain Bacteria; phylum Chloroflexota; class Anaerolineae; order B4-G1; family SLSP01; genus G713. The sequence continues at coordinate 4,075 of JBNGCW010000042.1, read as the reverse complement.
CTGAGCAGTGGATGATGTTCGTGCCCGTGTGGAAGCCCCCGGGCGGTTAGGGCGCTGCTCGTCGCACTTGCATCTCGACGTCCCCTGCGGAGATGCCCCCATGGGCCGGAGCCTGGCCTGGTGGATACGCTGCCCCCTTGCCTGAACGTGTTATAATTGAGCCTCGTTGACTCCATCTGCTGCAGGAGGCGGCATGCCGAAACTCAAAAAACTCAGACTCCAGGGCTTCAAATCTTTTGCCGAACCCTTGACTTTTGTCTTCCCCACGGGCATCACTGCTATCGTCGGGCCCAACGGCAGCGGCAAAAGCAATATCGCCGACGCCATCCGCTGGGTCCTGGGTGAGCAGCGCATGACGACGCTGCGCGGCAGCACCAACGAGGACATGATCTTCGCCGGCAGCGCGGAACGCGCGCGGGCCGGACTGGCTCGCGTCGCCCTTACTTTCGATAACAGCGAGGGCTGGCTGCCCCTGGACTTTGCCGAGGTCACCGTTGAGCGTCGCTACACGCGAGACGGTCACAGCGACTACATCCTCAACGACAACAAAGTGCGTCTCATGGATCTGCGGGACATCCTCGATCGCGCCGGCCTGGGCCGTGACGCTTACCTCATCATCGGGCAGGGATTGGTCGATCAGGTGCTCTCCCTGCGGGCCTCGGAACGCCTTGCGCTCTTCGAGCAGGCCGCCGGCATCGCGCCTTATCGCAGCCGTCGCGAGGAGGCCCTGACCCGCCTGGAGGAGACGCATCGCAACCTGGAGCGTGTGCGCGACATCATTGGTGAGATTGAACCGCGTCTGCGACGCCTGGAAGGACAGGTTGAACGCGCGGCGCAGCACGCGCAACTTTCTGAGCTGCTGCGCGAGCGTCTGCGCATCTGGTACGGATATCGCTGGGGGCAGGCGCTCGACAAGTTGGAGGCGGCGCGTCAGCGGGCGCTTTACCGAAACCGCAAGGCGCAACAGCAGCAGGAGCGCCTGGAGGTCGCGGAGAGTCGCATCGCGGCCCTGCGTCATCAGATAGGCGAGGCGCGGCAATTCCTGGCGGAACTACACCGCGAAAGCAGTGCCCGGCACGCCGAGGCTGAGACCTTGCAACGTCAGTTGGCGGTCGCCCGCGAACGGCAACGCGCGCTCCAGGAACGTCAGGAGGAAGAACGGGCGAACTTAGCCCCCCTGCGCAGCGCGTTCCGGGCCGAAGAAGAGGAACTCCGGCAGCTTCAGGAGGATGTTCGGCGTGCTGCCACCCGATTAGCGGAAGCGGAAGCCGACCTGCAGGCTGTTGAAGCGGACTATCGTCAGCTGGAGGCCAAGCGCCGCCGGTTGATCGAGCGGCAAAGTGCGGCCCGGGCCCGCGCCTTAGAGGCCCGGCACCGCTTGGCCGACCGACAAAGCCGGCTGGAACAGCAGGAGCTTCGTATTCGACAGCTCTCCGAACGCACGCAAGAGATCGAAGACGCCCTGGCGCAGGCGACGCAACAACGCCGTGTCCGGCAGGGCGCCGTCGAGGAGGCACGTCGAGCGTTGGAGAAGGTCGAGACCGAGTTGGCAGCGTTGACAGAGGAAGAGGCCCGGCTGCAGAAACAGGAAGATGAGGTCGTAGAGGAGCTCGAACGGCTGCGGCAGACGTGGAGCGAACGTCGGTCCGCCTATCAGGAGCTTACGGCGCGATTGGCGGCCCTTGAACGGTTGCATAGCGAAGGGGCAGGCCTTTATGCCGGCGTGCGCGCCGTCCTGCAGGCGGCGGAGCGCGGTGAGTTGCAGGGCTTGCCAGGCGCCTTCGCTGCCTTGATCCGGGTGCCGCCGGAGCTCGACCGCGCGCTGGAGACCGCTCTGGGGTCTGCTGCCCAGAATGTGGTGGCCCGCAGCTGGAAGGACGCTCGTGCCGCCATTGAGTGGCTCAAACAGCACCGGGCCGGGCGCGCGACCTTCCTGCCGTTGGACAACCTGCGACCGGGCCGCGCGCTACAGGTACCGGAGAGTCTCGGTGTCGTTGGGCTGGCTGCCGATTTGGTTGCCTACGACGATCCCGCCCTGGAGCCGGCGGTGCGTCTCTTACTCGGGCGTGTGGTCGTCGTCCAAGATCTCGATGCTGCGCGGATGCTCCATCGTCGCATGCGTGGGGGCTTCCAAATCGTCACCCTGGAAGGAGAGATTCTCCGTTCTGGCGGCTCCCTGACCGGCGGCAAGGAGCGCGAGCGCGGGCGCGGGAGTGATTTGTTGGCCCGCGAGCGTGAACGCCGACGCTTACCTGCAAAGATCCACGCTTTAGAACAGGAAGTCGCTGCGCTGCGTCAGGAGGTGGACGAAGTACAGGCACGTCGTCAGGCGCTCATCGAGGCCCGACAGACCCTGCGGGAACGCCGTCGCAAAGGAGAACAACGCCGTCAACAAGCCCATCGGACGCTGGAGCAGGCGGTGAACGCCCTGGAGAAGACCATCCAGGAGGCCAGGTGGCAGCGTCAACGTCTGGATGACGTCGCGGAAGAGCGCCATCGTCTGCGGGAAAACCGCGACCGTCTGCGCGAAGACCTGGCGCAGATTCGTGAACGCCTCCAACAGGCGGAGGCGCAGCAGGTTGAAGTGGAGCAAGCGCTGAGTGCGTTGAAAGAAAGCGACGTAAACGAGGCGGTGACAGAACGACGAACCGGGGTCGCTCTGCTGCGCAAGGAGCATGAGAATCGGCGCATGTTGCTTCAGGCACGGCGCCGTGAGGTCAAGCGGCTGGCTGCGCAGATTGCCGAGCAGGAAGAGCGCATCGCGGCGCGCATCGCGACGTTGGAACACCTCGACACTCAGGTGAAGGAGCTCGGCAGACGTTATGAGCGCCTGCGCAGCGATGCCGACGCCCTGGCTGCGCAGATTCCGAAGTTGGAACAGCGTGTGGCGGATCTAGAAACTCAACAAGAGCAAGAGGAAGCCCAGGAGCGCCGCATCCGTCATCTTTTGCATGATGTAGAACAGCGACGCTCCCAGGCAGATCTCGAATTTAGCCGCCGGCAAGATCGGGTGCAGGCCCTGCGTGATGAAATCCGGGATGTCCTGGACATCGTGATCACCGAGCTGCCGGACTCCCTCTCCGTCCAACAACCTCTGCCTTTGAGTGCTCGCTCGATACCCTTTCCCACCGTCGCCGAATTGCCTGAGAACCTGGAAAAAGAGATCCGTGATCTGCGGACCCAGATCCGCCGTCTGGAACCAATCCATCCTGAGGCTAAAGAAGAGTACGAGGAGGTAGCGGAACGACATCGCTTTTTCCGCGAACAATCTGCGGACCTGGAGACCGCATCTGCCCACTTGCGTCAGGTCATCTCCGAGCTGGACACCATGATGGAGACGGCCTTCCGTACCACCTTCAAGGCCATTGCGACGGAGTTTGTGGCGATGTTTCAGATGCTTTTCAACGGCGGCACAGCTGGACTTTCCACCGTTGTCGATGAGGACGAAATTGTGGGGGTGGAGATCACCGCGCGCCCGCCGGGCAAACGCACCTCGGGGCTGGGAATGCTCTCCGGCGGCGAGCGCTCCCTGACGGCTGTCGCGCTGCTCTTCGCCGTGCTGCGCATCAGTCCTACCCCCTTCTGCATTTTGGACGAGGTCGACGCCATGTTGGACGAAGCGAACGTCGGGCGCTTCCGTTCCATGCTGCGGGAGCTGGGCAAGCAGACCCAATTTATTGTCATCACCCACAACCGGAGCACCGTCGAAGTGGCAGACACGATTTACGGCGTTTCCATGGGGGACGACGGCGTCTCTCAAGTCCTCTCGCTCAGCCTGGAGGATCTACCCCCTTCCGAGGATGTGCGCGAGCTCGCATGAGCGAGATGAGGAGTTCGCTTCAGGATATAGGACAGAAAAGAAGAGCAAGCGTAGAAATATCCTTACCGGGCTGTGGTTGGTGTTCCCCACAACCTCATGGCTTCGCAGGAGCCGAGCTACAGCGGGTACAGTCCCCGGCCCACGCAGGAGGCCGGCCCGAGCTTTTCCCCATGCCTTGTCTTGTACCTTTGCTTCGCGCTCCCTTGACAAAAAAGCGGGGTTTGGTAGACTACAGGGGCTGCGGAGAGGAGGGCG
>JBNGCW010000041.1:0-36287 GCA_049975525.1 Anaerolineae bacterium | reverse complement strand
ATGTATAGTTGCTGAATGTGTAATATCTGCTTTTTAGAATTGGTCAGTCAATCAGGTGTACCTGGTGTGAGATATGGAGAAGAGAGCGATGGTATGTGATATTTGCGGCAAAGAGGGTGCTCGCGTTCGTCGCGTGGCCCGCAGTTACGGCAAAGGTGAGAACTTGCTGGTCATAGAGAATGTTCCGGTTGTCAGTTGTCCACACTGCGGGGAGAGTTATCTAACGGCTGAGACACTTCACGAGATTGAACGCATCAAACTGCATCGGCGGAGTTTTGCACGAGAGCGGCCTGTCCTTGTGGCGGTTTTTGCCTAGCGATCCTCGTTCTTCAGCGTACGGGGCGTGCTATTGAGTCATCGCTGGAAGTCGCCAGAGCGACATCGGGCACGATCGGGAGAGCGACCCGAGCAGCCGTTCACAAACTAAACTGATACAGATAAACAAGGAATCCATTATGCAGAACAAACAGCGCGTAACCGTGGGACTCATCCAGATGGCCTGTGTACTCAAGGAGAAACAAGCTAATTTAGATAAGGCAGCCTCATTTGTGGCGCAGCTGGCCGGCCAGGCTGACGTGGTCTGTCTCCCCGAACTCTTCAACATTGGCTATGATCTGGATCTGATCGGCGATGATGTCTATGACCTGGCAGAGCCTGTCCCGGATGGCCGAACCACGCGTTGGCTGGCCAAGTTAGCCCGCCGCTCCGACCTGGCCATCGTGGCCGGTTTGGTCGAGCAGGCTCCCCACGTTACCGGCTTGCTCTACGACACCGTCGTGCTGATCAACCGGCGTGGGGAATTCGCTGGCCGCTACCGCAAGTCTCACCTCTATCCGGCTGAGCACCGCTTTTTTCGTCCTGGCGACGAATTGCCTGTCTTTGATCTGGACGGATTGCGTGTTGGCGTGGCCATTTGCTTCGAGGCCGCTTTTCCGACCATCTTTAGCACGCTGGCCCTGCAAGGGGCGCAGATCGTCTTCAATCCCTCGGCTGTGCCGGTGGGATTCGATTATCTGCAGGATCTTCGTACTCGTGCGCGGGCCCAAGATAATCAATTCTTTGTCGCTGCCGTCAATCACGTGGGCAACGAGGGAAGTGTGATCTACTGCGGCCGCAGCCAGATGGCCAATCCTCGGGGAGAGACGGTGGTCCGGGCCTCTGGTGAGTCCGCCGAGGCCCTGGTGGTCGAGTTAGACCTGTCTTTGATCCGCGATCAGCGAATCCAGGAGCCGGTCTTCCGGGGCTTCCGGCCAGAGCTGTACCGGTTCTCGCCCCTGGAGCGGGATGGTTCAGAAACAGGTTGACACTTTCACACTCGCGTACTCGTCAAAGGACCTCTTTTTGGTAATATATAGATAGTCCGCCAGAACCATCTATAGTCCAAAAAGAGGCCCCTATGGCACATTATCGCATATCTAAGCTAGATTTGTCAACCCGCGTCGCATTAGGATTGGAAATGCTCCGCCCGATCCCGGAACGGGAATGGGGCCGGGCCACGGAGTTGGCCGAACAGTACGGAATCTCACGGACGCTGCTCTACGAACTACGCGATCGGGCAGAGGAAGCCCTATATACCGCCTTCTTACCGCAGCCGCCGGGGCCGGCGCCCGAGGCAGAAACGGTGCTCATTAACCGCGACTTCATCCGCCGTTCCGTCACAGTGTTATCCTTGTTAAAAGGGAGCGTCCGGGACATCCAACTGGGCTTCGACCTGCTGCAACGTAGCCTCATGAAGGGGGCCGCGTCGAGATCCCGGCGCAGGGCCTGCCGCAGGCGCATCGAAGCCAGGCGCTCCAGCGCCTCGCGCAACAGGTCGCAGGCGCCGACGTTGACATAGGCGGTGGTAATGTCGAGGGCGTGGACGGCATCGCTGTGCAGCAGCCCATCAAGCATATCGACTCATTGGCGATCGCGGTTCCTGATTGGTGTGCCCAGAGATTACACGTTGCGGGAAGAAGACCTGGTCAGTCGACGGGGTGATGGAGACCTTGCTGCCACTCAGCCCGCGCAGCATCTGTGACCGTGTGCGTGACGCGCATATCCCCCCGTGGCTCGAAGGCCAGCCGGAGTGGATGCCTGAGGACGGAACGCGCTTGCAGGAAAAATACAAGAAATAGCCCGGCTGAGGCCAAAGGAACAGGGAGTCGATCCACGTCGGCTCCCCATCTGCCCATAGCGACGCGTGCAGCGAATATCTTTTGACGAGAGATCTTACCCTTGAAAACGCGCGGCCTTGTGTTACCATGCTGGGCATGGAGATGCCCATTCTCGTCACCAAGCTGCATGTACCGACCCGCCGACCGGACCTGGTCGCGCGCCCGCGTCTGGTCGAGCGGCTTGACACAGGGGTGCGCCAGCAGCGCCGGCTCACGCTGGTCTCCGCGCCGGCGGGTTACGGCAAAACTACGCTGATCGCCGATTGGCTGGTTGGGCACGCTGCGGCGTTCGCCTGGCTCTCGCTGGACGAAGCGGACAACGATCCCCACCGCTTTCTCGAGTATCTGATCGCTGCCCTGGAGCAGATCAACCCTGAATACGGCGTTGGCGCACGCAGCTTGCTGCACGGGCCTCAAGCGGCTAACGGCGCGGCTTGCCTCACGCTGCTGCTCAATGACCTGGCGGAGGCGCACGGACCGCAGCTGCTGGTGCTGGACGATTATCACCTGATCAGGAAAGCAGAGATCCACGAGATGCTCGACTTCCTGCTGGAGTACGCGCCCCGCACGTTTCATCTGGTGCTGCTGACGCGCGAGGATCCGCCGTTGGCGCTTTCGCGTCTCCGGGCGCGCGGGCAGCTCACGGAGTTTCGGGCGGCGGACCTGCGCTTCACGTCTGAGGAGATCGCCGCGTTTTTCCGCGAGACCTTGGATTTGACGCTGGATGCGGAGGCCGTTGCCGCACTCGCCGCACGCACCGAAGGTTGGGTCGCCAGCCTGCAGCTGGCGGGATTGGCGCTGCGCTCGCAGCAAGAGCAGAGCGCCTTCCTGGAGCGCTTCAGCGGCAGTCACCGCTACGTCATCGATTATCTGCTGGACGAGGTGCTCATGCAGCAACCGCCGGAGGTGCGCGAATTCTTGATCCGCACGTCGATCTTGGAACGTTTCTGCGCGCCCCTCTGTGACGCGCTGCTGAGATCTGATGACGACGGTGTGGGGGTCGCGGATTCGCCTGCAGATGAGATCTTGCGGGATCTGGAGAAAGCCAACCTCTTTCTGGTGCCGTTGGACGATGACCGGACGTGGTATCGTTATCACCGCCTCTTCGCCGACGTTTTGCGCAGCGATCTTTCATCCGAGAGGGCGCGTAGCTTGCACCGACGCGCGGCGGATTGGTACGCCGAGGCCGGGCTTCAGCACGAGGCCATTCGCCATGCGCTGGCTGGCGGAGATTTTGCCGCCGCCGCGACCTGGATTTTGGAGGCTTCAGATGGGCTGATCCGCAACGGGCGGATTGTGACGCTGCTGGACTGGCTCGACGCGCTGCCCCCAACCGTCATTGCTGAATACCCGAATCTGCTTACCAACAAGGCGCTGGGACTGTTGCTCGCCGGAAAGTTGGACGCGGTCGAGGCGACGCTCTCTGAGTTGGAAGCGCTGGGGATAGCGGACACGCCGGAAGTGCAAGGCCACATGCTGACCGTGCGCGCCTGGCTGGCCGACGCCCGCGGCCTTCCGCGAGTGCCGGATACCGCCGAGCGCGCGCTGGAACTGCTGCCGGAAGACGCAATGCTCTTTCGCATTCTGGCCCTGATCCCGCTGAGCCACGCGCGCACCGCCGCCGGGGACGTCGTTGGCGCCACCGAGGCGCTGCGCCAAGCCTACGGCCTCGCAGAGGACGCCGATCAGCCCTTTGCCGCCCTGGGCGCGCTGGCAAATCTGGCGTTCAATCTGCTGGAGCGGGGGGAACGGCGCGAGGCGCTGGCCCTCTGTGAGGCGGCGCTGTCGCGCTACGTCGATGCGCGCGGTCGCCCGCTGCCCGTGCTCGGCCTGGTCTACCTGCCGCTGGCGACGATTCACTATCTCGGCGACAACCTGGAGGAGGCCGAACGGTACGCGCGGGAAGGGCTGGCGCTCTGTCGCCAACTCTTCTCTGATGCCATGGCGGGCGGCGACGCGGAGCGGGTGCTGGCTCAGATCTACTTCGCCCGTGGCGAACCAGAGAAGGCCCTTGCCCTGCTGGAGCAGGCGCGACGGACAGCCGAAGAGCGCGGGATCACCCATGTGGCGCTAGTCTTTGCGTCCATGGCTGCCAGATTGCGCCTTCGCCAAGGGGATATTGACGCCGTCTCACAATGGATCGAAACGTTAGGCCGACCGGTCCCGCCGGAGGCTGAATTCGCTTACCTGGCATGGCTGGTGGCGTCCCGCCGCTGGGATGAGATCGAGCCTCTATTGGATGAGCGCGCCCGGCAATTGGCCGATAGTGAGCAGTTTGGACGGCTGATCTTCGTGCAGCTGTGGCAGGCGCAGGCAGCCGCCGGGCAAGGGGAACGCGCCTCGGCGCTGGCCTACCTGGAATCCGCGCTGCAGTACGCTGCCCCCCAGGGCTACCGACGCCCCTTCCTCGACGCGCCCGCCGAGGTGCAGATGCTGCTGCCCCATGTCCAGGTCGCAGACGCCGAGTTCGTGGCAGACCTGATCGCTCGCAGTGATCTGGACGTCTCAACGGCGCCGAAAGCGTCGCCGTCACGTCCCTCGGACTACCTGCTCGATCCTCTCAGCGAGCGCGAGGTGGAGGTGTTGGGCCTCATCGCGGCGGGGCTCTCCAACCGCGAGATCGCCGAGCGCCTCTTCATCACCGTGGGCACGGTCAAGCGGCACGCGCACAACCTCTACAGCAAACTGCGGGTCAACAGTCGCGTGCAGGCCGTGGCGCGCGCGAGAGAGATCGGCATCCTCTAGCTACACCTGCGCCTCATCCCAAATCAACCCCCAGGATGTATCCCTGGATACATGACAACCCCCGTGGTTGACGTTTATACTTTAAGCGTAAACAAACAGACGGAGGTAGATCATGTTGAATGAAAATATCTGGGATCATTTTGGCAACTGGGGCGCGGTGCTCGTCTGGATTCTGCTCTACGGCGCTTTCTTCGCCTTCCTGCCCTTCTACAAGAAAAGCCGTCGGCGTCCGGCGAGCGTCTATCTGGCCTTCGTCGTGGCCTTCGCGCTGGAGATGTTCGGCATCCCCTTCAGCATGTACGCCATCGCTGGCGTGCTCGGCTCCATGTTGCCCGAAGGCATTCTCTGGGGACATACTCTGGGCGACGTCATCGGCCTCGGCGGCATGTACGTCGGCCTCGGCATCAGCCTGATCGGCGTCGGGCTGGTAGTGCTGGGCTGGAAGGAGATCTACCGGCACTACTGGCGCCGGGAGACGGGTGAGGGCCGGCTGGTGACCGAGGGCGTCTACCGCTACATCCGCCACCCGCAGTACACCGGCTTCTTTCTGATCACGCTGGGCATCCTCTGCGAGTGGGCCACGCTGCCGCTGCTCATCATGTGGCCGACGCTGCTGATCGTTTATTATCGACTGGCGCGCAAAGAGGAGCAGGATATGGAGCAGGAGTTCGGTCAGGCGTACCGCGCGTACAAAGCGCAGACCGGCATGTTCCTGCCCGCGCTCTTCAAACGTCAGCCGGTCAACGTGAGGAGTGCATAATGGCCGAGATCTACGAGATCATCATCGAGGGCTATCTGGATACTCGCTGGGCCCAGCGGTTTGAGGGGATGCGCCTCACCCACGCTGAGGATGGGACCACCCGGTTGTACGGTCCCGTGATTGATCAGGCGGCGCTGCACGCGCGGCTCAGCCGCATCCGCGATCTGGGATTGGAGTTGATCTCCGTGCAGCGCCTAGCGTCTGAGGATGAAAAATAAGGCTATCTTTGGAAGAACGCTGAAACTAAATTCATCGAAACCCATAAAAACAACTGGAGGAACTATCATGAAGTCATTTGTGAAGAAACGCCCTGGTCTCGCTTTTCTGCTGATCAACTTTGTCTGGACGTGGCTGTTCTGGTTCGCCGCTATCCCCTTCCGCGCGCAAGACACTCTGCTGGTGACCGGTCTGGTGCTGATCGGCGGTTACGGCCCGGCATTAGCGGGTGTGCTGACGCTCAACTTGAAGAGCGACAAGAAGGCCGACCTGTCCCTGAACCGCTGGATCACCTTCATCGTCGCCACGGTCGTCATCTTCGGCGTGATGGCGCTGCGGTATAGCGTCGGCAACATCCCGAACTACAACACGCTGGCCGCCGACCTGACGCTCTCCGTTCCCATTGTGGCGGCGGCCCTGGTCGCCAGCCTGGTGGGCGCTTGGGTGATCTCCAGCGCCGTCTCGCGCAACGACGAGGTGCGCGCCCGGATGGGCTCTCTCCTACCCTGGCGCCGCCCGTCCGGCTGGACGCTCCTGGCGATCATTGCCTATCCCGCGATGATTCTGGTCGCCTGGGGATTGGCTTCTGTGCTGGGCATGGGTGTGGAATATCCCGCGCTGTGGGGCCGCCCGCTCCTGGACGTACTTCCGCTTTACGTCTTGACCTTCGCCCTGACGATGCTAGCACAGGGCGGCAACGAGGAACCGGGCTGGCGCGGCGTCCTACAGCCGGAATTGCAGAGGCGCTTCAGCCCGCTGGTCGCAGCCCTGATCGTCTCCGCTTTCTGGTCGCTCTGGCACCTGCCGCTCTACCTGAACGGCTTCTACGGCGGGCCCCTGGTGGGCGGTATGATCGGCGGCGGCATCTACCGGATTCTGCTCTCCATCTTCCTGGCCTGGTTCTACAACCGCTCCAAAGGCGACCTCTTCGCCATGGTCTTCCTGCACACCTGCTTTAACGTCATGGTCAACTTCCTGCCGACCTCTGACCTGGGGCTGACCGTGCTCTGGCTGCTCCTCGTGATCGTCATCGTCGTCAAGGACAAAATGTACCGGAAGCTGCCGGCGAGCAGGATCACCGCTTGAGGAAGGAGGAGTCAACCATGAAAAAGATGCGAATCGTTCTCATCGCCGGGGTCGGGCTGCTGGCTGTGGCGGGGCTACTGTTCACCGTGCGGCAGGCATGGGCCAACCAGCAGGTCAAGCGCGCGCAGATGGCGCCGCTGCCCGAAGCGCCGACGCTGGCAGTGACCTCGCGGCTGGAGATCATCCCGCTCTACGAGGAAGCCAGCACCGGTGACGAGTACCTCAGCGGGCACGGCGTTTCATACCTGATCCGCACGGACACGTCGACGGTGCTGCTGGACCTGGGCAACGATCCTGACCGATTGAACGTGGCGCCTTTCGTACAGAATCTGCGGGCGCTGGGGCTCTCCGAGGAGGCGCTGGATGCCGTGGTCATCACGCATCTCCACCCCGATCACGTCGGCGGGCAGAAGGCCTGGACAGACAAGACGCTCAATCTGCGTGGAGCGCCCCAGGCCTGGGCCGACCTGCCGGTCTACGTGCCCACCTACTCAGCGTACCCCGGCGCACTTCCGTCCACGGACCCTACGCTGATCGCACCGGAGATCGGGACCACGGGCGCGCTGCCCTACGCGGAAGTCTTTCCGCTCTCGCTTTTCGGCGCGCCCGTTGGTGGCGAGCAGGCGTTGGTCATCCGTGTTGCCGGAGAAGGACTGGTGCTGGTGACGGGCTGCGGGCATCCCGGCATAGGCAACCTGGTGAGCCGCGCCAAATCTCTCTATCAAGCGCCCGTGGTCGGCGTGGTGGGCGGGCTGCACTACGGCGCCGCGTCCGCCGAAGACCTGACGGAGGAAATCGAGTTCCTGCAATCCTATAGGCTCAACCTGATCGCGCTGTCGCCACACGACAGCGGCCCCGAGGCGCTGGCGGCATTCGAGACCGCCTTCACGGGCATCTATCAAACGCTTCGCGTTGGCGAGACGGTCCAGTTTCCATAGACTGGAATACGGTGGCTCTAAGGAAGTGTTCCAAAAGTGACCGGCTTGTGGGAGGCGCTACAGCAAAAATCGGACATGCTGCGCAAGTACAACAGGGGCCTGCATATCGCGAACGACGATCCAGAGCGCCGACATGCGCAGATTCGCGTTAGATGACCCCGGGCCGCGTCCTGTGCTATAATAGCAGCAAGCCTTGTCAGGAAGTGGGACCTCGAAGCGGGTCCGCTGGTGAAGTTTACACTAGACTCAAATTACGGTGTTAGGGTTTAACCAGGTGCGACGCACCTTCGAAGGCTTGAACATAGCCATTTCATACACGCTAGGATGGGTTTTTAGTCCACATGATCAGGTCATCGCAGGTGCGTTGCACCTTATGCCATCATTTTAGATACTAGAACTGCGACGGGATAAACGGTGATTATTGTCATGGAGCTATCCAGCATGAGACATGAGCATCCCCAGAGTAGGTGATACAGTCCGCGATGAAGACTCCACGTATCACGGATGAAGCGACCACCGACGCCGGCATTCCCCGGCGTCTGGCCCCCTACTTTCAGGAATACGATCTGGAGCAGCTCGATCCCGAGGCGCACAGCGACCTGATCATCGAACGCACCCTGGCCTACGGCGATCGACACGCAGCGCGTTGGCTCTGGCAGCGCTACGGACGGGAGCACATTCACGCCTGGGTGCAGCGGTTGGGCGCTCGCCGTCTCCCCTGGCGGCGCTATACACTCTGGTGTGTGCTCCTGGACCTCCCACGCGCCGCTCATCCGCGCGGTGAAGCGCAGCGGATATAGCGCCATTGAACCAAGTCCTATTGGTTCAAAGACTGCGCCGGACGTTGACACAGCGGTTTTCATCGTAGTCAGGTTTGTTTTCCATTGAGAGGATTAGCATATGGAGATTGAGACCATCTTGCAGGAATTAAGGTATATCGAAACGGGCCATTTCCCCCGGGAGGCCCTGGAGGCGGCCATTGCGCAGCCAGAAGCCATCACGCCGCACCTGCTCCAGGCGCTGGAGGACGCGCCTGGGTTGCTAGAGCGGTTCGTGGCTGAACCGAACTACATGTTGCCCCTCTACGCTTTCTACCTGCTGGCCCAGTTCCGCGAGACGCGCGCCTATCCCCTGATCGTGGCCTTCTTCTCGCAGCCCGGCGAACTCCCCCTGAATACCACCGGCGATTTCGTCACCGAGGATCTGGGGCGCGTGCTGGCCTCGGTCTCCGGCGGGGATCCCGCATTGATGAAAACGCTGATAGAAGATCCGCAGGTCAATGCGTATACGCGCTCCGCTGCCATGGGCGGAGACCCTGGCTTGGCTGCGGGCGGATCGCCACTATCATTACGTTGAGGACACCCTTCAGGAGCTGGAAGGGTGGGCCTGCTTTCGGCCGCCGCGTCCCAAACCGCCGCCACCGCAGCAGCATCGTCGTGCCGCGTCCACGTCCTCGGCGGTGACGCCGCGCCCCGCTCCGCCGCCGAAGGAAGTGGGCCGCAACGATCCCTGTCCCTGCGGCAGCGGTCGGAAGTACAAGCACTGCTGTGGAAAACCGGGCCAGTCATAAAGTCCCTGGTGAAAAGGGCCTTTCACCAGGGACAGCGGAGCTAGATCTGATTGGCCGTGACGCAAAAGGTCACAGATACTCTATATCAAAAGTCTGGGAACGCATTGTACTTGACTTAAGTCAATGACAGGCGCCCTCTACCCTGCTATACTGAATTAGATAACACGTAGCCACACAGGGAGGTGCGGCTTGCACGCCATCGCCAAACGCTTCAATTTCCTATTTCGCTCCACCAAAGGCCTGGTGCTGGTAGCCATCGCGCTCATCGCGCTGGCGACGGCTTTTATGGGCACGCTCTCCGGCCCCATGCGCGAGTGGGGCATCACCGGCTTCGTCACGGAGACGTTCGGGCTGCGGCTGGTGGAGGCCGAGCGTGAAGGGCGCATCATCTTGCTCTATCACACCCTCGCCATCGCCGTGGTCGCTATCGAGACCTACCTGATCACCGCAAGCGTGCCCATGAAGCAGCATGAACAGACACAAATCAATGCCACCATCACCTTTGGCTACCTCATCACCTTCTTCTTTGGCCTCTGGTTCGGCTACTTCGGCCACGAGTTCGTCTTCCACGGGCTCTATCTCTTCGGCCTCTCGCTGACCTTCTTCGCCGGTCTGCTGCTGGCAGCGGCGCTCTGGCCCTGGCGTAGGGAGTTCCGCGTTGAGGATAAGCAGCGCGCTCACTGGGGCACCGTTGACCTGGAGCGGGTCGCCTTTTTCTTCATGGCCGTGGCGACCTTAGGCTCGGCGCTTTTCGGCGCGGTGACCGGCTCCTACTGGGGCAACGGCCACGAGACCTTCCTCGCCGAGGATATTCTGCGCCAGCCGGAGAAGACCGGGTTGCAGCTGGCCATCATCGGCCACTTGCACATCATGCTGACGCTGATCGCCGTAGCATTGGCGCTCCTGGTCGGGCGCTGGCTCGATTTTAAAGGGCCGCTGCATAAAATCTCCATGCCCCTCTTTGTCGTCGGGACCGTTGTGATCACGCTGGGCGTCTGGGCCGTGGTGCCCTTCGAACCCATCGCCCACACCATCATCTACGTCGGCTCGACCATTGTGCTGCTGGGCGCGCTCTTCCTGGTGATCTACGGCTTTGGGAAGCTGGTACGCGACCGGCTGGCGGCGCAAGCGCTCACGTCTCCCACCTTCGGGCAGAAGGTCGCAGCGCTGCTCCATGACCCGCTCAAGTTCGGCGCGCTCTGGCAGATGGTCTTCATGAACTTCGTCGTCTCCTTTCCGGGGATCTTTATGGCGGTGAAACTCGATGAGATCTTCCGCGTCTGGCCGCTGCGGGAGGAGCGGGTGATCCTCACCGGGCACTGGCACGTGCTCTCCGGCATCATCGCCACCATCATCTTGCTCTATTACGCCGACCTGGCGGGGTTGAAGGGGCGCGTGCGGCAGATTTTCGGTTGGGCCGTCATCGTGCTCTCCGATCTGGCCTTCGGGGCCGCGCTGATCTACATGCTCAAACGCCTCTTCGTCCCGCCGTGGGGCGAAGCGCCGCTGATCAACGTCACCACCCTGCTGATGGACGCCGGGCTGGGCGGCGTGCTGCTGGCGCTGGCGGCGCTGATGGGCTGGCGACTCATCGATCTTTTCACGCGACGGGGGCGGTGGCGCGCCGAATTGCGCGAATCTCAGATGGAGGTGCCCTCATGATCCGCCGCTACGGACAGTTCCTGTTCCTGCTGCTCGCGCTGACGCTGACGGCTTGCGCAGTCCCGCCGGTGAACACCGACGTCCCCACCATCGAGACCGGCGTCGACCCCAACGCCTGGGCCACCGTGCCCGCCGGCCCTTTCTTGATGGGCCAACACGCGCACGAGACCGTTCTGGAAGATGATTACGAGATCATGATCACCGACGTCACCAACGCGCAGTACGCCGATTTTCTCAACGCCGCCCTGGCAGCGGACGAGATCCGGTTGGAGGACGACGCCGTGGTTGGCTATTATCCGGGAGATCCCTTTCACGGGCACGAGCACGAGAAGGAGATCGCAGCGGGCGAGTGGCTGTTTGTGCCGCTGGATACGCCCGCGCTGCGGCTCTCACTGCAAGACGGCGAGTTCGCGCCCCTTTCCGGCTACGAAAACCACCCCATGACCATGGTCTCCTGGTTTGGCGCCTGGGGCTACTGCCGCTTCTACGGCTGGCGCTTGCCGACGGACGCCGAGTGGGAGAAAGCGGCGCGCGGAGCGGAAGATGACCGTCCCTTCCCCTGGGGCTATGAGATTGAGAACCACCACGCGAATTTCATCAGCAGCCACGATCTCTTTGAACGTATCTTTGAAGGAGCGGGCGGCACGACCCCCGTCGGCTTCTACAACGGTCAGACCTACGACGGCTACGCCACGCGCGACGGCAGCAGCCCCTACGGTCTCACCGACATGGCGGGCAACGTCTGGCAGTGGACGGGCGACATCCGGGAGGGCGCGCATTACCGCAGTCTGCGCGGCGGAAGCCACACAATCTACGCCTACAACCTGCGCCTCTGGACGCTCAACAACGCCGATCCGGTGCACGTCAGCCCCGACGTGGGGTTCCGCTGCGCGCGCGGCGGCGAGTGAGGGAGGCCGATGTCAAAATCCAACGTTGCTGAACAAACGTGGACCTTCCCCCGCATAAAACTGCGCGCCTATTGGACGCTGATCAAGGACTTGCAGACGGGCCTGCTGGTCATCACCGGCCTGGCCGGTTATATGAGCGGACGGCCTGACGCGACGTGGCGGGGCATCCTGGGATTGCTGGGCAGTCTCTTCCTGGCCGTGGGTGGCAGCACCGTGCTCAACATGGTCATCGACCGAGATATCGACGCGCAGATGGGCCGCACCTGTGGGCGCCCGCTGCCGGTGGGCACGGTGACGGCGGGCGAGGGATTGGTGCTGGGCCTGAGCATGGTGCTGTTGGGCACGCTCTGGGCCGGGGCCAAGGCGCCGCTCTACGGCGCGGTGATCTTCGTCGGCCTCTCCTTCGACGTGGTGGTCTACACGCTCTGGCTCAAGCGCCGCTCGCCCTGGGCCATTCTCTGGGGCGGAATCGCCGGCGGGATGCCCATCCTGGCGGGGCGAGCGCTGGCGCTGGGCTACATCGACGCCACCGGACTTTTACTCGCGTTGGCAGTGCTCCTCTGGATCCCTACGCACATCATGACTTTCAGCATCAAATATGCGGATGATTACCGCGCCGCCGACGTACCCGTCTTCCCCAACCACTATGGCGTACGGGCCACCCGCTGGGTCATCGCGCTCTCCACGGTGGGCGCGACGGTGGTGATGTTATGGGCCGTCTACCGTATCGGGCTTTCGCCGGGATTACTGTGGACCGCGCGCGGGTTAGGGGGACTGCTTGGCGGCTTCACCCTCGTTAGCCTACTGCATCCCACGCCGCGCTTGAACTACATCCTCTACAAGCTGGCGTCGCTCTACATGCTGGGATCGATGATCGTCTTGATCGCGGGGGCGTGATGGAAACGAGACACATGCCATCCCTTGAGATTCCCTAGTTCACCGGAGGTGGTAACATGACCGAATCGAAGAAACCGTTGAAATTTGTACGCGGCATCGCCGTCGTCCTCATGGGTCTGACGGTCTTTTTCACGCTGATGGGTGGCGCAGGCACGACGTGCGTCGCCTTCGGTGCGGAGAAATATGAGAGCATGATCGCGCTGGTGCCGTACAAACCGCTCTATCAGGCGTTGGTCGTGCTCAGCCTGGCGGCGGGCATCTGGGGCGTCCCCGTCACCATTGCCCTGGTGCGCGGCGGCGAACGTGCCTACCGCAACGCCCTGCTTATGCTGTTCGCCGGCGCGGTCACCTCGGGAATACAGATGGCCGTCTCGCAAGCGGTGCGTGGGGCCTCAGCGCCGGCCAACGTGCGCTTCTATATCACCGCCTTTACCCTGGCGATCTTTCTGCTGCTGCGGCTGCCGCCTATGCGGGAACGGTTGGACTTCCGCCAGCCCTTCCGGGGCGGGACGTCGTCCGCCGGGGGCGCGGCGCTCATCGTCTGCGGCGTCCTTGCCCTGACGACCTACAGCTGGGCCGGTTCGACCCATCTGGCGGCCTGGATCGACGTCTTGCGCGGCCCGCTGATGGTCGGCGGCAACGCGATGGTCCTCGGCGGTTTGAGTCTGTGGATTGGCGCGATCTTGGCACCGCGACAAACGGACCACGGCGTCAGCGTGTTCTGGGATCTGGCATAACTGAATCCGATCACAACACTGCGCCCGACCAGGGAATTTTTCCTGGTCGGGCTTTTGGTGTATACTAGGTCTGTTGAGCTTCTATCAACGCAAAAGGGAGCATTCCCCATGGAAAAAGTCTGGCAATCTGGGCGGGTACTCATCCTGGGCCTGGTCGCCGTCCTGCTCGTTACGGGAATGGATGGCTATCTTCCCCGCGTCGTGCCAGCGCTGAAACGCTTTGAACTGCCCTACATCCTTTTTGTGGTCCTCAACGAACTGCTGCTGGGCCTGGAGACCTATCTGGCCCACAGTCTGAATGGCAACCTGCGCTTCAATGAATGGATCTCCGTTGTCAGCGGCCCGCTGATGGGTGTGCTCCTTCTCGGAGCGCTGGTGATAGCGAAACGGCACGGCAAGCCGGCGCTCTGGCTGGCCACGACGGCGCTGCGGGGAAGTATCGTCGTGGGGGCGCTGGGCACCTACTATCACGTTGTGCGGACCATCCGCCCTGCCGCACCGGCTGGCGAGCGCGTCACGCTGGCGCTGCTGGTCTGGGGCGCGCCACTGCTGGCGCCGATCTCGTTCACCCTGGTTGGTTTGTTGGGCCTGATCGCCCTCTCCGCCGATCAAGCGCAGCGCGGCGCGTTAAGCACCCCCTTGGTGCAACGCCTGCCCATCGACAAGGACCGGCTCTACTTCTTGCTCGCCAGTCTTGGTGTGCTCATCGCGACGGTGAGCAGCGTCTTCGATCACCTGCGCGGTGGCTTTGATAATCCGTGGGTCTGGGTTCCCACGCTCACCGGCGTCTTCGGGGTGACGGTGGCTTTTGTCCTGGCGCTTATCCCCAAGCCAAACCGGGTGGACCTGACCATCTACGCGGCGGCGATGGGCATCTTGCTCCTCGTTGGGCCCTTGGGGCTGGTACTGCACGTGCTCTACGATCTCGAAACCGGGAACGCTATCATCTTCGAACGCTTTCTGCGCGGCGCTCCCCTCCTAGCGTCTATGGTTTTCGCTAACATGGGGCTACTGGGATTGCCGGTTTTGCTAGATCCCGCTCCTAAATAAGAGTGGGTTTGTCGGCTAATTTTGTCACCTGTATGATGCGATATTTGTAACCATTGCTAAAAACAAGCGGGGATTTCCCACGCAAAGGAGGACGTAGATCATGAAGAGCAGAGCGATCACAGAACGTGTGAGTTGGATGGGGGCGGTGGATTGGGACCGACGGCTGTTCGACGCGTTGATCCCACTCCCGGACGGCACCAGCTACAACGCCTATCTAATCCGCGGCAGTGAGAAAACCGTGCTCGTGGATACCGTCGACCCACGGATGAAAGAGCGACTGTTTGCGCAGCTGGAAGATGTCTGCCATCTCGACTACGTGATCGCCCAGCACGCCGAGCAGGATCACTCTGGGACTCTGCCGCAGATCCTGGAGAGATATCCAGAGGCACCTGTACTGACCACGCCCAAGGGTAAAGATATGTTAGCCAATTTCCTGCGGCTGCCCGAAGAACGGATACAAAGCGTAGCGGACGGTGAGACGCTCTCGCTGGGTGATTGTACCCTGGAGTTCATCTATACGCCCTGGGTCCACTGGCCCGAGACCATGACGACCTATCTACACGAGGAGCGAATCCTTTTCACTTGTGATTTCTTTGGTTCTCATCTTGCGACCTCCGACCTGTATGTCACCGACGAGGCCCAGGTCGAGGAAGCCGCCAAGCGTTATTACGCCGAGATTATGATGCCGTTTCGCAAGATCATCGATCGTAACCTTGACCGGCTGGCAGAGTATGCGTTCGACTATATCGCGCCCAGTCATGGCCCCATCTACCAGAATCCAGACTTCATCCTGAAGGCTTACCGTTCCTGGGTCTCTGCACCCCCGTCAAACAAGGTCGTGTTACCTTATGTTTCCATGCATGGCAGCACCTTCGTGATGGTCACCTACTTCGTCGAGGCGCTGGTGGAGCGCGGCGTGAAAGTCCAACAGTTCGAGTTAACGGACACCGATCTCGGCAAGCTGGCGATGGCCCTGGTGGATGCTGGCACCATCGTGCTGGGTTCTCCGACGGTTTTGGGAGGTGCCCACCCGCAGGCTGCCTACGCTGCATCGCTGGCAGCCGCACTGCGTCCCAAGGCACAGTTCGCTACCGTCATCGGTTCCTATGGCTGGAAAGGCGGCGCGGTCAAGACCATCGCAACGTTGATCGACCCCTTACGCGTGGAGATCCTCGATCCGGTCACCTGCGCAGGATTGCCCAAAGAAGGCGATTTCGCAGCGCTGGATGCCCTGGCGGATACCATCGCCCGTAAACACCAGGAAGCCGAATTCTTATCGACCGGCGACTGAACAACCGAAACTTTGCTTATGCCTGACACTTACCATGCGAGATTAGCTACCTTCCTATCTAAGTTCCCGTATTTTGAGGGGCTGGATGAACACGTCTGCCGCGCGATTGCTGCTGTTGCCAAGCGACACACCTACACCGCCCACGAGATTATCTTCTTGAAAGGCGATCCCTGCCCCGGCCTGGGCGTTCTGGAGACGGGCACGCTCAAGGGCGTGCGCACGTCGCCCGATGGACGGGAACAGATTGTGAAGGTCTTCCAGCCGGGGGAGGTTTGCGGCGCGGCCAGCGTCTTCACCGGCAAGCCCAACCAGCTCACCATGATTGCCCTGGAGCCAGCGACGCTCTGGTTTATCGAAAGCCAGGCCCTCTGGCGGCTGATGGAGCGCTATCCGCTGCTGATGCACAGCGTGGTGCGTCAGTTGGCGGAGCGCGTCTCAGGATTGGTCGATCTGGTGGAGGATCTCTCTCTGTGCACCGTCGAGATGCGCTTGGCCCGCCGGTTACTTGAAGAGGCGACAGATGACGTCATTCGACGCAAACGCTGGGCGACCCAGGCCGAGATCGCGGCGCGGCTGGGCACCGTGACCTACGTCATCAATCGGGCCCTGCGTGGTCTGGAAGAGGACGGACTGATCTCGGTCTCCCGTGACGCCATCACTATCCTCGATCCGGAGGGGTTACGCGAGCGCGTCTCCAGCCGGTAGCGCCCCCGTTTGACTTAAGTCAAAGACAGATCTACGCCCAAGGTGTATGCTTCGATTAATGCCTTGGGCGTTTGCCCTGCAAGGCATATTCGTTGCCATGATACGTAAGGAGGTCTGTCTATGCAAACGACCCGGTATAAACTTGGCGTTGCCATTGCCCTGGTGGGTGCCGTCCTGGGCATCGTCGTTTCCCTGTTTCTGTTCGTCCGCTGGTATGAGCCGGTGGTGTTGGCGGAGATCGCCGCCGGCCGACCCGACGAGGGCGTTATCGTTGAATACATCTTTCCGGCCTTGAACGACGTGAGTGTCGTCGCCGGCATCTTCTGGGCGCTGGCGGCCTACGGCTTCTTGACCGAGCGCTCCTGGGGCTGGACATTGGCCGTCGTCGCCAACGTCTTGGCGCTGCAGGGCAGCTTCTTCACCATGATCCCGCCGGTGACGCGGGGCCTGTCGCCCTACACGATGGTGATCTTCCTGCCCAACCTCGTCGCCTACGGACTGCTGCTCTTTGCGGTACGCAAAGTGGACTGGCGCATCGCCGTAGTTGGACTTTTCTCCGGCATCGCCATGGTGCTTTCCTTTATGAACGGCGTCGCCAGCACCAACAAGATGATCACCACGGAGATGACGCTCTTCGTCGCCGTACAACGTCTCAACTGGATCGCGGCGGCGGGCTGGGGTGTCTTCACCATCGGCCTGCTGCTCAGGCCCGCCGAGTGGGTACGGTTGACGGGGTTGGGCGCCGGGTTGCTGGAGATCACCGTGGGCTTGCCGCTGGGCATCGTCACGGCGATAGAGGCCGGACGCTTCTCCATGTTCCTACCCGCCCCGCTGCTCAGCCTGGCGTTGGTGATCTTGCTAGCGCTGCCCTGGGGCCGCCGTATTGCGCCCCAGCTCAAGCCGAGCGCGGCGTAGAGGAGATTCTATCATGCCTCAAGCCCAAGCGTTCAATCCATTGGTCTTGGTGAAGTTTGTTCTCTGGCTGGCGCTGGTCGCCGTCGCTACGGTGCTCTTGGCGCGCCGCAAGATGACCGCCCGCCTACGGCTCTATTTTATCGTTGGTGGTGTGCTGCTCTTCGGCGTCGGCTTTGGGCTGCTGCTCTATCCCGGCCTCAATCCCAACCCGCCGTCGTCCCTGCGGACACTGCTGACTTCCCTCCTCGTGCGCGGCAACGTGGTTCCTGCCGTGGCGGGCATGTTGGTCGTGCTGCTGCTGGTTTCGTGGATCTCCAACAAGTCCATATGCGGCTATGGCTGCCAGTTGGGTCTACTCCAGGATCTGCTGCACCGCGTCCCGCTGTCCAAGTGGCAACCGCCCTTCTGGCTGAGCAATAGCGTACGGATCGTGGCCTTCGTCGGCCTGCTCGGCGGTCTGGCGCTAGCGGGCTTGGACTGGATCGGCGTCGTCGATCCCTTCCGCCTCTTCCAGTTCGATCTCACCCTGCCCATCGCCGCCACGGTGGGACTGATTGTCGCAGCAAGCCTCTTCGTCTACCGGCCCTGGTGCCGTTTTCTCTGTCCCTTTGGATTGGTAAGCTGGGGCGTCGAGCAAGTAAGCGTCTATCGCCCCCGCATCGACCGCGATGCCTGCAAGGGCTGCCAGCTCTGCGTCAAAGCCTGTCCTTCCGGCGCTATGGCGGATTTCTACGCCGATAACCAGCTGCACGCCGACTGTTTCGCTTGCGGCGCCTGTATCGACGCCTGCCCGGTGAACGACGTGCTGAACTGGCGGAGGAAAGACTAGCGTAGCGCTAGGCGGTCGCCGGTATCAACGCGCAGACGAAGGACAGGGTAGCCCCACGCGCGTAAGGTTGCCCTGTCCTTTCGATGTTGATTCAGTCGCAGCCCGGCGTGCTCTTGGGCATATTGCGTCTCTGAAATTGCTCTCTCGCCCGACCAGAAGTGATCCGGGCGTCTGGTATTCACTAGCCGATCACACAACCGGCGCCAGCGAGCTAAGCTCCACCGTTATCCCTGGTGAAAAGAGTCTCTCACTAGGGGGTATGGTATGCTATATACAATTGACTTGACAGTGAAGAACGCAGAGGAGCATGGATGAAGCACTCACATCTGAACCGGCGTCGGAAACGTCTCTGGCTGGGCGGCCTGCTCCTGCTGCTCATCGCCCTCGGCGGGCTGGGCGGTCGGTGGCTCTCCCACGAGTGCCAGCCGCTGCCTCAAGCAGTGGTGGCTCTGGAAAGCGACGCCACCGTGAGCGTGTCCCAGACGCCCTGGTGGTGTTGAGAGCGTATACGTCGCAATGAAGCGTCAACGTGTGGACCAATTGCGTGCCAAAGCGTGGGTGTGCTGCCAGGCGCTCGAGAGTGTGTACGCTATCAGTTTTCTGGAATAGGCAGGAGAGGGGGGAGATTAAGTGGCACTACACTTAACCGGGGAGAGCTAAATCAATGGTATTGGTATGCACCCCAGGGCAAGCCCTGGACCCTACCTCGCGGCAAGTCGTGAGGTAGGAGACCTGAACTATCGTGCAGGGAAAACTATCTGACCTAGTCTCTACGCGTGTCCTTCATCCGCCATATCCAGCACCTGCGCCACCAGTTCCGGCGACAGATACAGTCCTGCATCCAACAGCTCTTGCACCAGCGGTGCGACGGCCGGAATCCAACCCCCGTTCCTTGGCCAGCAGCAAAATGCCTAACGTGCCGGTCAAGGGAAGTCCCAGCCTTTGGGCGTAGCGTCGCCCTCGCAGTTCATCAATGACGACCAGCCGAGGTGGGTGTGCTTCAGCTAGTGCCAACACTTCGGCTTCACCTTGATCCAGCCCGATGTATACGGCCACATGCTGGGGATTGGGAATGGTCACGCATTGTAACCAAGGGGACGACTCCAAAGCCGCCTGTCGCAGGGCCGGTTATGCGGCCAAGAACTCGTCGCAGACTGCCTGTGGGGCCCACACCTCTCCAAAGAGTTCCTGCAGCAACGCTAACCGTCCCAGCGTCCAGAGTGCAACCAGGGGCGTGTTATTCGTTATGACTGGCTTGGCGGGCATAGTTCAGGTCTTCAGCGAGTTCTTCGGGGCTTTCTCCGAAAGGTGAAAGGTGGTAGCGGCTTAGCAAGAACATGAAGGTGATACGCGATACCCCGGCAAGCTTGGCCGCCAGGCCGGTACTGAGCTTGCCCAGCTCATAGAGTTTGACGGCTAATAACACGCGGGCCTCGGACTCAAATTCTTCCGCATCCTGTTGCAAAGCCCACTGCACGTCGGGCGGATATTCAATGGTCACGCTGTTCACAATAGTCTCCGCGATAAATGTGGCTTGGAGTAGGAAATGTTTTTCAGCCATTGACGATAAGCACCAGCGGCGCATACGGTGTGAATCTGATTACCAAAGGATGCCCTCGTACCTATGTATTAGTATACCACCAGATGTTTGCCCGGGCTATTTTTGACTATCACGGGGATGGATGCTTCTGCCGCTTCGCTAGCCGCGGTTTGTCTAGGGTGCAGCAAATTGCCCAGGTGAGTGAGCCTACCGATAAGAGCCTCACGGTGTGCCTACCGTTCGATGGTGTGGGTGAAGTCCAGCCCCTCGGATACGCCCAGCGTCTGGCGCTTGCGGACGTACGCCGCCTCGGTCAGCGGACCATGCACCTCTCCTGTAGCCACTTCCAAGATGAACCAGTCGGTGACGCCGGTGTTGAGTTCGTCAAAGCCGTCCTGGACGGGATGCTGCTGGGCGATGATGAAGTCCGTGTTCCAGCCGTAGCGGAAGACCATCGGTCCGATCACCGTGACCGCGCTGGAACTGTCGGGGATTTTCTGCACCACGGCAGCCTGCGCGTTTGCCTCGGGAGCCCAGACGGCGTAATCTGCCGTCAGGTCGTGCTCGTAGGCCAGCCCGATCCCGCCGCAGGCCAGGGTGAGCACGAGTAACAAACTGGTCAGTAAGCCTCTGTCCGGAAAGCGGGATTTGCAGACGCCGGGCAACTTCGCGGGCATCACAGGCGTCTGTGAGTACCCGACAGTTACGTTATAGATAACCATTGCCAATCGACATTGACTAACTTCCCCCTCTGAATACCCTCCTGCAATTCTCTGAAGGCCTGCTGAGGTGTGACCAGATTCTCTCCAAAAACAGCACGCAGCAGAGCGGGCTGCTGAACAACTGCGAAGTTGAACAGCACTGTGTTATCCAGCAGTGAGATCACGAATCACCCTCAGCTTCATTAATCAAGTAAACACTACCTCTGGTAATGGAATAAGAAATGGTTCCACCAGAATATCGAAGATGATGAGTACCATGTATTTGCTCAATATATCTGCAACTCAAAGAGACTTGCGCTGGCTCATCAACTTCGTCCGCCTCATCTTGTCTGTGAGTTCACGTCCATACTGCGTTTGATCGTCGATACCATCACCTTGTAAGCCGAAATACGAATCTGTCTGGACATGCGTATTAGACAAAGTGGTAGAAGTGCAGATCTAGCGAGACCATGGTTGGTTAAGATGTCTAACTAGCCGAGTACTGGCGCACCTTTTAGGTGCACCATTCCAAGCCACCACCTTTGGTGGTGGTAGTTGACTTTCCTGGTGTCCTTAGTGCCCTTTGTGGTCAGAAAGACTTTTTTCAAGAGAGTCAACTTTAACCACGCGTTGTGTTTTATCTTGGGTTGAAAATCGCTGTTAGCGGGTGATTTTGGGCTATTTCAAGGCCATTTTGGGGTGCTGAACTCAAGATAAGGCCTCTTATCTTGAGAATACGAGCCAATCAAAGTACTAATGTCCCACGCAACGGTTTTTACTGCATCCTGGTAAAGGTAGGACTAAACTCCCATTTTTAAATAGATTAATTTGATGTACAATGACTTGAAGGTGGGTTTATTTTCGTATACATATCTTACTTAAAATTACGGTATAAGGTGCAACGCTCCTGCGATGACCCGATCATGCTGGCTAAACCCAGCGTGCATGAAATGGCTATTTTCAAGCGTTCGAAGGTGCGTCGCACCTGGCTACGTTCTAACAGCGTAATTTAAGATCCTACGACTGTATAACCCCTTAATGTGACCTTTGCTCCGACGGTTACAAAACGCATAATTGGAACCCTGGTAGGGACGTCGCCCCACAGAGGAGACAAGAACACTGATTTTTAGGAAAGCGAGGCCATTTTCGAGCCACCCTTGAGGTTGCTTGTCTTCCCAACCGACCCCCTTTAGCTCTAATTGCGCGGTTATAACGGCACGGTCAAAGGTAATGTTAAACGCATCGGGTATCTATCCTCAAACAAAACCTGGAGGGCGACGATGAACGCTTGGTCTTATACCATGCAGGTGATAGCTTCCTTTCTCACGATTGTCTCGATGCTCATGGGATCGGTGCCTTGGGCGTCGATTTTTGTGTATGCGGAGGCTCCGCTATCCTCTATCCCCTCAAGAGAAGCGCCTCGCACAGAGGATGCTCCGACATCCCAGGCAGACGATCTGCCGGTCAAGCTTTATCTCCCGCTGGTGCTGCGCGACTATCGCCCGCCGGCCGAGACCGAAGCGCTCATCGAGCCCGGCGTGGGCGGCGAGATCGGCTCCCCCGATGGCAAAGTGCGCGTCGTCTTCCATCCGGAGGCCGTCACGCAGACGGTGCGGGTGCGCTATGAATCCATTGAGCCTCCGGCGCTTCCCCCTGATGACCTGGGCGTCGGCGGCCCAGCCTTCGATGTCTCGGCGTGGACGCTCGACGGCGATCCCGTGCACGATTTCCCTCCCATCGTCGAGATCATCACCGACACCAATCCCTGGATCGACTATGTGACGCCCACGGTGAAGATCTTCTACCATTACACGCCGGAGGACGTGGAGGGGCTGGAGGTGGGCCAGCTCTATTTGTACACGCGGGATAGCGCGGAGGAACCGTGGAAAGAGGTGCCTTCGGCCCCCTTCCTGGAAGAGCAGGTGCTGGAGGCCCACGTCGATCACCTGAGCCAATTTGTGCCGATGGCGCCGGTGGCTGCCCGATCCGGGATGATGACGTTGCCCGCCACCGATTCGGAGCTCAAGCTGGCCCTGGATCCCGACGACGACGTCGGTCACGCCTATTGGCCCGACGTGGGCGAGGTGCGGGAGGGCCCTACAGCTTTCCGCTTGGCTGAGGAGACAAGGCAACGCTTTGAGGATAACGATTGTCAACTCGATGTTCTGATCACGCGCAATTCACCTGAGCAGAGATTTGTGGACAGGAGGGTCAGAGCCAGTCTCGCTAGGGGATTTGAAGCGGATATGTTTACAACTCTAGCTTTCAACGCACTGAATGGCAGTCCGTGGGGTGAGGAAGGCGATGGCGGTGTACGCGCATGGGCTCGTTCAGGACATGCTGACGATGATGCAATGGCGACTGAGTTCTTTAACCGCATTCAAGAATACACGGGGCGCCCTCACACACGTCAGGTCCAACACCCGTCGCTGTACTCTGAATTCAATGACCCAGCAGTGATTCCCGACAGTATGGCCTATGCACACATTGAGACGCTGTTTCTGGATCACAACTACGATTGGCCCGTTATTGATAACGAATTTGACCTGATTGTGGACGCGACCTACGCAGCACTGGCAACCCGCTTGGGTGAGATGGGACTGGTCTGTGGGGACGATCCCAACCAACCGCCACCAATCCCAGCGCCGCCCTCCGCAGCGGTGCTGGAACGATTGCGCAACCTGGGCTATCAGAGCTACCAGCGCTACGGTGCCGACCCCGTCAGCTTCTCCACCGGCAACCACGTCGTGCAGGTGCGCCTGCTCCGCGTGCCCGGCCGCGGCGGGATGGACTTCGATCTCACCCTGACCTACAACGCGCAGGACGTGCGCGACGACCTGCTGGGCTACGGCTGGTCCTTCCCCTACAACGCCCGCGCCCAGCGCTACAGCGACGATTCGGTCACCGTCGCGCTCGCCGACGGGCGCACTTACCACTACACCTGGAACGGCAGCGGCTACGACGCGCCGGCCGGCGTCCACGCCCGCCTGGAGAAAACGGACCAGGGCTGGGACTGGGTCACACCGCTGGAGACGACGCTGGCCTTCAGCGAGACCGTCGGCGGCTTCGGCATCCTCACCGAGCGGCGCGACCGTCAGGGCAACGCGCTCCACTTCGATTACGACCTGAGCGGGCAGGATAACTGGCGGGACGGCGAGGACGTGCCCCGCCCGCCGCTGACCGCCATCACCGACGACGCGGGCCGCACCATCGACGTGCAGACCGACGCCGAGACGAGCCACATCACCCGCCTGGACGTCTGGGATGGGCGCTCTTACACCTTCACCTACGACGACGCCGGCAACCTGACGCGCATCGACGGCCCCGACGGGCAGCTGCGCCGCTTCGCCTACGACAGCCGCCACCGGATGATCAAGGAGTGGGACGCCGAGGACTACCTCTACCTGCAGAGTGTCTACGACGACCGCGACCGGGTGATCGAGCAGATCGACGCCGACGGGACGCACAGTTATCTCGCTTACGATCCGGGCGAGCGCACCACCACCTTCACCGACAACCTGGGCCACGAAGAAGTCTACCACTGGGACGACCTGAACCGCGTCACCGGGGAGCAGGACGCCGAGGGCAACCAGGTGATCAACACCTACGACGAGGACTACAACCTGATCGCCCGCACGGACGCCAATGGGAACACCACGCGCTACGCCTACGACGAGCGCGGCAATCTGATCGCCCGCTACGATCCCATCCCGCCAAACGCGGACTATGCGACCGACGTGACGCGCTGGGCCTACGACGAGCATAACCAGGTCATCTCCAAGACCAACGCCCTGGGCCAGACCTGGCGGTATGAGTACGACGCCGACGGCAACTTGATCCTCGTGCTGCGCCCCGACGGCACCGAGACCACGGCGACTTACAACGCCTGGGGCCAGCCGCTGACTCTCACCGACGCCGAGGGCCGCACCACCGAGTACGTTTACGACGATGTCGGGAACCTGATCGAGACGCGCTATCCCGACGGGACCAACACCTCATCGGAGTACGACGCCGCCGGGCGGGAGACCGCCTACACCGACGCCAACGGACACACCGTCGAGTTCGAGTACGACGACCGCGACAACATCATCCGCATCGTCGACCCCAAGGGCGTGGAATCGCGCTTCGAGTACGACGCCAACGACCTGCTGGTCCGCTCCGTCGACCGCCGAGGGGGCGAGAGGCGCTATCGTTACGACGCGAACCTGAAGTTGATCGCCGAGCAGGATGCCGAGGGCCGCTGGACGCGCTACGAGTACGACGCGCTCTACCGCCGCACGGCGATGACCGACACCGCCGGTGATGTCACGCGCTACACCTACGACGACGCCGGGCGCCTGACCGCCGTCACCGACCCGACCGGCGCGACCACGCGCTACGCATACGACGCTAACGGCAACCAGACCGCCGTCATCGACGCCGAGGGCAACCGCACGCGCCTGATCTATGACGCTGCCGACCGGCTCAAGTACCGCATCGACGCCAACGGCGCCCGCACCGAGTACTGCTACAACGCCGAGGATCAGCTGGTGCGCACCATCGGGCCGCGCGGCGAAGTGACCGACTACACCTACGACGCGCTGGGCCGCCTGATCGCGGTCAAGGATCCGCTGGGCAACGTCACGCGCTACGAGC
Organism: Anaerolineae bacterium; assembly: GCA_049975525.1. Taxonomy (GTDB): domain Bacteria; phylum Chloroflexota; class Anaerolineae; order B4-G1; family SLSP01; genus G713. The sequence continues at coordinate 10,946 of JBNGCW010000041.1, read as the reverse complement.
ACGACGACGTCGGCAATCGCACCGCCGTCATCGACCCGCTGGGCCACCGCACCGACTACGCCTACGACGCGCTGGATCGCGTCACGGACATCGAACGCCCCGCGCTCGCCGACGGGCGACGGCCCACCACGCAGTTCGCCTATGACGACGTGGGGAACACCACCGTCATCACCGACGCCCTGGGCCACGCCACCACCTACACCTACGACGAGAACGACAACGTGGTCACCGTCACCGATCCGCTGGGCGGCGAGACCACGTACACCTACGACGCCGAGGGCAACCCCGTCGCCGTCACAGACGCCAGGGATCACACCGTCACCACCACCTACGACCTGGTGGGCAACCCGGTGCAGATCGAGGACGCGATGGGCTACACCACCACGTTGACCTACGACGACGATTACAACCTCGTGGCGCGCACCAACGCGGTGGGCGAGACCACTGCTTACGCCTACGACCCGCAGGGCCGTCTGCTGCGGGAGACCGATCCGCTGGGCCATGCCACGACCTACGAGCGTGACGCGCTGGGCCGCGTGACCACCGTCACCGACGCCAACGGGCACGCCACGCGCTACACCTACGATCCCGTGGGCAACTTGATCGCCGTCACCGACGCGCTGAGCGGTACCACCCGCTACGGCTACGACGAGGTCGGCAACCTGACGGTCATCACCGATGCCAACGGGCACGTCACCACCTTCACCTACAACTTCCTCAACCAGCTCAAGCGAGAAACCAACCCGCTGGACGAGTCCTGGTGGTACAGCTACGACGCCGCCGGGCGGATGACGCGCCGGGTCGATGCGATGTGGCGCGCCACCTATTACGACTACGACAGCAACGACCGCCTGACCGCCATCCGCTACGGCACCACGCAATCCCCCTCTCCTGGCAGGGGAGGGGACAGGGGTGGGGTGACGCACCCGGTCACCTTCACCTACGACCTGGCGGGCAACGAGACCGGGATGTGCGACGGGCTCGGCTGCACCACGCACGTCTACGACGCGCTGGGTCGTCGCACCCGCACCATCGACTGGCTGGGTCGTGTGATCACCCGCACCTACGACGCCGTGGGCAACGTGACCGGCCTGACCTACCCCAACGGGCAGCAGGTGCAGTACGCCTACGACGCCAACGACCGGCTGACCGCGTTCACCGATCCGCACGGCGAGAGCAGCACCTATCAGCGCAACGCGCTGGGCCAGGTCACGCGGCTGGCACACCCCAACGACACCGTCGCCACCTTCACCTACGACGACGCCGGGCGCCTGACGGGGATCGATAACCGTCGCCAGGGCGCCGCCCAGCCCCAGAGCGCCTACGAGTACGCGATGGACAAGGTGGGCAACCGCGTGGAGGTGGTCGAGACCCGCGCGCCCTTCGACGGCAGCGGCGATCCGGTGGAATTGGTGCACACCTACGCCTACGACGCCCTCGACCGCCTGGTCGGCGCCGCGACGGACGCGCCGCCCAGCGAGACGACCTACGCCTTCGACGCTGTGGGCAACCGCCTGCGCAAGAGCGGCACCGTGCTGGCGCCCGATCCCGGCGTGCCGGACCTGCCCGTCGCGCCCGAGCCAGACCAGACCGCCTACACCTACAACGCCGCCAACCAGCTCACTGAAGTTGACGGCCCCGACGCGACGACGGCGCTGGACTACAACGCCAACGGCGACCGCGTGCGCGAGACCGAGGTGCTGACCGACGGCACCACGCTGATCACCGACTACGTCTACGACCGCGAGGATCGGCTGACCGGCATCACCAAGACCGTGAGCGACACGGCGGCGCTGACGGTGACGATGGTCGCCACCTACACCTACGACGGCTACGGTCGCCGCGCGCGCAAAGAGGTGGCGTACCCCGACGCGATCACGTCCACGCAGGTCATCACCTACCTCTACGACGGCCTGGACATCATCGGCGCCCGGCTCGAGCAGAACGGCACCGTCACCGAGACCTACTACTACCTTGCGCCGTCGCCCGTCACCGGGATGCGCCGTCCCCTGGAGATGGAGCGGTTGCCCAACCCGGCGACCGGCTTCGCCGGCGACCGCCACTGGTACCAGTATGACGGAGCAGACAGCGTCGTCGGTTTGACAGACAGAGACGGGAATCTCGTCTGGCCTTACCTGTACGATGAGTTCGGGCAACTTCTGATTGGAAATCCGAGTCTCTGGGAGTTTGCCTACCTCGGCCTGGGGTATGATTCTGAGACGAAGTGGTATCGCCTACCGAGAGCGGGATATTATGACCCGGCGCAAGGGGTCTATATGTTGTCGTCGCGTCGACGCACTCATACGCCGCCCATCACCAATCCTCTTGGATCGCTGATGGGGCTGGTGGTATTCGCCAGTGTGATCGGAGCATACAGCAAAAAACGCAACCGGAAAAAGAAGTGGTGGTGGCTGTTGTTGTTTGCGGTGTTATTTATCGCGATTATACTGGCGGGTTGTGACGGCGATGGGACTACTTCACCACCCCCTGAACCTGACACTCCAGAACCGCAGCCTACCGAGACCCCTTCTCCTTCCCCGGATACTCCAACACCTCCCCCCGCCACAGGCGAAGGGGCTGAGAACCATAAGGATGAGAGAACCCCGACACCGGGTAGCGCGGATCATTGTAGAGGATATTCGGACCCTGAACCTGGTGCACCACCAGATACGCCGTGGGATACGATGGAGGATTACTATGCTGCACAGCAACAATATGCTAGACAGAGAACCAATGCTTATACTCCAGAGGAGCAGATGCTGGCAAGAATGATTTGGAATGAGCAAAGAAATCAAGGGCGTGATGCAATGGTAGCTGCTGCATGGAGTGTAATCAATAGGAGGGATGACACTACTTACTTTGATCATGTTAATACCATTCAAGTGGTGCTAGAGGACACCAGACACGGTGACCAATATCATGGATATCCAGGAACCGATCCTTTGCCAGTAATAGAAAGAATGGGTTCTGGCCCCGGATTTCGTGAGGCCCCCAACAAATTAAATGATAGAGAGTTGTGGTTTGAGGCGCTTGACATAGCTCGTCAAGTGATTAATGGTTGTATTGATGATCCAACGAAGGGGTACCTGTGGTTTGGGAATGGTGAAAGCACACGGCAAAGCATGGCAGCACGGGAAGCAAGCAGTCCAGAGGAATTCGATTATTTCCTGATCCCAGGTACCGATTTATATTTTTCTAATCTGCCTTACCATTAGGTTTGGCTATGGCAGACAATCGCACAATTGAAATGGGTGCAGATACTCCTAACTCCCAGAACTAATGTTCTGCCAAAAACCTGCCCAGCGATGTGGTTTACCCTGATTACTGGCGAAAATTCGCCCCAAATTCGGGAAAATTGTGCAGTTTACCCCATCGTTGGCAGAAATTCGCGCGGAAAGTCAGCATAACAGACGTGAATTCCTCGAAATTTCCTTGAGGGAGGTGAGAGTATCTGCACCCAATTGAAATATGGCGAGCGGCCATTCTCCCTTAGGAAACCCCAGTATAATATGGGCATCTGCCCGACAGAGAACACAAATGTGGTGAGCCTAGAATGGGGCTTTTCAAATGTGCAATTTAGATCACCACGGTCAAAGGTCACGTTACTGAACCATATGGCGAGGAGATGAGAAATGTTCAAGTTATTTAAGTGCTTGCTGATTATATCGTTATTGATAACTGCGATCTCCTGTCAAGGCGAGAGGGCGCCTTTCACACAGGCCAACTCACCCAGATCGACGCTTTTATACAGTGGATACAATGATGACTTGCAGGACGTAATCAAAGAGTTGGATTTAACGACTCAGATATCGCGTTTGTGGGTGGAAGATCAAGATATCTGTTGTCCAACTCGTTCACCAGATGGAAACCAAGTGGTCTATTTTGAACAAAAAAAGTTGGAAGAATACAGCTTGTGGGTTGCAGGAGCTAACGGCCAGGACGCAATGCAAATTGGCGGAACGTACCCCTTTCGCGCCGGGCTTATGAGCGCGGAATGGTCTTTCGACTCTCAGTATATTGCCTTTCGTGCCAGCCCAGACAGGAACAGTGCAATGGTCTATGTGTTAGACGCTGCGACTGGTCAGGAAATTACATCCTTGGGAGGGTGGGACTTTGCCTGGTCCCCTACTATTAACCAATTGGTCGTGTATGGCGGGTCAGGGTTAAGAGTAGTGGACATCCCCAGCGGCACGGAGCGTTGGATTCTCGACGTATTCATCCCTAACCACAATCATAGTTTGGATTGGACGTCCGATGGACGTACAATTGTCTTTCCCGCCGATACAGACACGCTTCTTTCCGGAGTTTACGCCGTAGATGTGGATGGTAGCAATCTCCGGGAATTGACCCATGATACTCAACAGTACGTCAATAGAGCCATTGGCAATATTCAGGTGTCTCCAGATGGCAATCATTTGTTCTTTGTATGCAACACCTATCGCACAGAGGAGGGCGTTAGTGACACCGCGGCGCTGATGATATTGGACCTAACGAGTGGTGAAGTGCGCCAAGTGGCAAGTGGAGTGTCAGGACCGATAGTTTGGTCGCCTGATGGTATGCGTGTAGTGTTTGGGAGTACCGAAGATGCAGAAGGAGACCAAATAGGGGGGTGGGATTTGTTCCAGGTTTCACTAGAGGATGGCGCCATTACCCGCTTGACCTACGATAATGCTGCCCCCAATGGTCTAACGTGGTAACTTGTGTTGAATTGGGCGAACTTCTCGAAAGCAACTTGCCAACACAACAGCGAATGGAGAAACCAACGAATGGGAGGACAGCGGGAGTGTTGGTGAGTCACCGGCCTTCACGAGGCGGGGTATTCGTTACTTTCCTGATTCGTTGTTGTGTCTCTGTGATGTGAGAACAGGAGCAGACGATGAAACGATGGCACACGCTTTCGGCTGGCATCATCCTGGCGCTGCTGGCGCTGGGCCTCTTCGGCCCGGGAGTGTCGTGCTCGGCGGGGTCATCCTGCTCCCCCGAAGACGTGTTACTAGACCAGGATACCCTTCCCGGCGCCTGGCAGAGCGAGTTTGGCGCAGTGTATCTACCCGCACAAGACAGGCTCGGTGCGCGTCACGCTTACCACATCTTCCTGGAACGGGATGACCTGACTGCCCAGCAGACGATCTACGAATACGCCAGCCCGTTGTGGGCCCGCTTTCACTTCTGGTTTGACCGGGAAGTGTTCTTCCCCAGCAGCTGGGCCTGGGAGACGCTGGAGAATCCGCCAGCCGTGGATGCCGACCGCTATCGCATCCTCTGTGGCGATTCTGAAGATGAGTATCTGGGACGGCGCTGCGGGGCTCTGATACAATATGGCCCTTATCTTTCGGACTTCAGCACCTCGATTGACGATGAGACAATACAGATGGAGGATTTCAAACAGTTGGTGACCACCATCGACGAGCGGTTCAAGCGCTGTGAGCAGCAAGAACCGTAAAGGCATTCACATCAGCACGAAGGAGCAGACCATGAAACGCTGGCGCAATCTTTCCGCAGGTATCATCCTGGCCCTGGTGACCTTCACCCTCTTCACCGTCGGCCTGACGCTGACGGCGGCGTCGCCCGGCGCGCTGGAGCCCAGCGGCGTACTGGTGCCGCTAGGCACGGACCAGGCCGACGTGCGCGCGGCCTACGCCGAGACGCTGGACCATCTCTACGACGGTGGGCGGCTGCACCGCTTGGCCGCGGCGACGACGCTGCCCGCGCAGCCGGGCGACCTCTACGTGCCGCTCGGCGAGGTGGTGGCCGAGACCTTCTGCACAGCCTGCTCGCGGCAGGTGCTGACGGGGACGGCGCCGCTCACCCGCGCCTATGCGTTACGCTCGGCTCAGGTCGCGCTCTTCCGCTCCTCAGTGACCTACACGCTGGGCAGCGCGGGCGAGGCCGTCGCCATGTGGGAGTACGCCCACGTCCGCGAGCTCTTCGACGGCTACCTGCGCGGCGCCGTGCCTTACGCCACCCTCGACGAGGAAAGCGTGACCACCGACCTTACCGGCTACGATCTGCTCATCTTGCCCGCCTTCAACGCCGACTACATGGACGCGGTGCTGGACGCCCTGGACGCGACCGGCGGCCTCGACGCCCTCGCGGCCTTTGTCGAAGACGGTGGCACGCTCTACGCCCAGGGTGCGGGACTGCACATCGCCCAGGCGGCGGGCGTCCTGCCGGCCGGCACCGTCGATCCCGACGCGCGCGTCACGCTCTGGGAAGGGGAGGGCGCCACCAACCAGGGCTACCTCTCCATCACCGCGCCGGACTCACCGCTGGCCTGGCGCTGGCGCACGCAGACGCTCTACGTCCTCGACGACCCGCTGCTCCACCCCGACGAGGGTGTGGAGGTCATCGCCGAGTTTACTAACGCGGAGAACGACGAGGGCGTCCCGGCGGTGCTCCGCGCCGATTACGGGGCTGGGCAAGTCATCGGCGTGGTGGGCCATCCCACCGACCCCCTGCGTCGCGACCAGGCGCCCATCTTCATCAATGCACTGCTCCAGGCCTGCGCCGGCTACCTCGACGTCTACGGCGACGCTGTGCAGACCTTCAACCCGGACTATCCGCCCCACGAGTTCCCCGCCTACGAGGCGGTGCCCGTCAGCGCGACGATGCACGTGGAGAACCTCTGGGATGCGAGCCTGGGCGCGGTCGTGGTAACCGAGACGCTGGCGTCCGGCTATCTGCTCACCGGCACCGTCACGCCGGCCCCGGCCTTCACCGCGACCACCGCCGACGGCGGCACGCAGATCGTCTGGTCCTTCGAGGGGCTGGCGGCCCACGAGGCGCTGACGCTCTCGTATCAGGCCGTCACCTCGCCGACCGTGCTGGAGGCGGGCGTCAGCACCTTCGCCCGCGGCGCGGTCGCCTATCGCGGCGTCGAGGGCGAGCCGCTGGTCGCCACGCACCGCCCCTTCGTGCTCCGCTCGCAGATGGCGGCCCGCCTGGTCGGCGACCGCGACCTGGAGGCCGACCGCCACTATCGCATCCCCGCCGAGGGCTTCTACCTCGACGTGGCGCTGCCGTTAGAGAACAAGGAGCAGACCCCGGCTTCCAACGTGACGGTCCGGGACTGGCTGATCCTGCTGGCGCCCTTCGTCGACGTCAACAACCAGCACGTCATCCTCAACGCCAACGACGGCGAGACGATCTGGATGCGCAACGAGGCCTATCTGTGGGGTGACAAGTACCCGCTCTGGGATGGCGCGACGGCGTCCACACAGACCTTGACGCTGGATGACTGGCAGGGAGACCGATGTCTCTTCACCAGCACCCACGGTATTCACACCGATCCACCCGCCATCCAGCTGGGGGAGGTGGTCACCGATTACGGCTCCTTCATCACCATCCCGCCCACCTACACCGACTACATCAGCGTCACCGCCGATGACGAGCTGCTCCTGCCCTGTTTGCCCATCACCTGGACCGTAGGCGTTCTCAACGGCTACGAATATCGCGACCCCTTTATCCGCTACGGCGTCCACTCACGCGAGCTGCTCAGCCGCACCGTGGTCTTCCACGGCACGCCCCGCGAGGGCACGGTGGTCATGCCCCACGACGCCGGTTCCGTCTACGTGGCGGCGGGCAGTCACCCCGTCCCCTACCGCCAGCACGTGGAACACGCCGAGGCTTACGTTCCCCAGGCCCCTGCCCCCTCCCGTGTGACCTGGCAGGACGTCTGGTCGCGCACGCATACGCTCCCGTTGCGCGGCACCTTCTACGACGTCTGGGACTGGGACTCCTGCGCCACCTGCGGCGGCGAGAGTGAGCAGCACGTCGGCTTCGCCGTCACCTTCGGGATCTGGATTGACACGGACGGCGACGGTGTGCCGGATCGACGCGTAAAAGAGATTCCCACCCGGCTGAGCGAGGCGCAGTTGCGACTGCTGGGCAAGACCTACAGCGTCAACGCCGGGGACTACGATTTTGCCATCCCGGCGACGGAGAACGTCATCGACCTGCCGGTCTTCAAAGGGCTGGGTGTCAAGATCGGGCCGGAAGGTGCCACCTGGTATGACTCCTGGCGCGACGTGGGTCCCGGTAGCACGGAGCTGATCTCCGTCTCCGAACAGACGGCCTACGACCACCTCCTCTTCCAGCAGGAGATTCCGCCCGGCTCCTGGGCTTCCTTCGTCGTCTCGGCGACCATCGAAAATTACCCCTTCAACCGTGAGGGCCTCTTCAAGCTGCACGACGGCGGACGGTTGGCCTACCGGCAGCCCATCGCCGGCCCGAACCGCTATGAGATCTACGACGCGCGCGTGCAGGCCGCCGAGGGTTGGCGCAGCGACGCCCAGGTCGAGAAGCGCGGCGGCCCGACGCTGGTCAGCATCTACAGCGACACGCTGCTCTTCGACTACCACGTCACCGAGCCGTACGAGCCGCGCAGCGGCTGGGCTTTCGAGCGCGAGTACGACCCCTATCTCAAGAGCTGGGGCTACGACGATCTGGTCTGGACGACCTACGTCGGCGGCAGCGAGGAGAAGATGCTCTTCCGCACCGTTCTACAGCAGGGCGACCGCACCCGCCTGCGCGTCTCCGTCGATAACAACACCGGCATCACCCTCACCGACCTCAGCGTGATCCCGCAGCCGCCGCCCGGCGTCACGGTGACGCGGCTCTACACCGATCCCGCTACCGCGCCCGAACCTATCTGGTCGGAGCTGAGCTTCCTCAATCGCACCGCCGTGCCCGACGCCTGGCGCAGCGTCTGGTACTTCGAGCTGCAGGTGGGCGACGTCGATCCGGCGCTGTGGGACACGCTTCTGGAGATCCCCCTCGTCGTCTCGGCCAACGGTCTGCCCGCCGACTATACCGCGCCGCCGGCGCGCATCTATCTCCGGCAGGAGACCGAGCCGACCTTCGTCTCGGCGCCGGCCCGCGACCTGGTGCTGACCGACACGCTCCCTAGCAACGTCGCCCTGGATACGGCGCTGCTGATCACCGATCCCATCGTGCTCGACGAGCTGTGGACCGCGCTGGACGCCGACGCCGGCGACCTGGCGGGCGACACGGCGGGCGTGCTCTTCGACACGCTGGCGCCCACCCACGCCTTGACCATCGGCACAGTCGTCAGCGACGGCGTCGTTACCTTCGACCTACCTGCGGGCCAGCGGACGGTTCCGGCGGACGCGGACTGGCACGTCGTCGCCAAGGCCACGCTGCTCCGCGCGCATCACGGCACCAACGTCGTCAACGCGGGCGCCGGCATCGGCTACACCGACCCCTTCTCCATGACCTGGTACGATCAAGGGCCGCCGGTGGCGGTGGAGGCGCACGGCGCGGCCGTCTGGGTGGACTACGAGTGCGAAGGCGGATACGAAGAATCGTCCTACACCGCGTCTTCCTACGTGCTGAGCGAGGAGGACGGGAGCTGCACCATTCCCGATTACGGCCCCGCCGAGGTGGTCATGGACGTGACGGCTTACAACGCGGGGGACGCTATCGCCCGCGCCATCACCGTGACCCTCACCCTGCCGGAGGGCATCACCGTCACGGAATCGACCCCCCCGTGGGCAGCGCTGACCGACACCTCGGTCACCTGGTCCATCGGCGACCTGGCGCCAGGCGCCTGGAAGGAACTCACCATCATCTTCCGCGTCGAACCGGACGAGGGCGAGTGGGAAGGCGAGATGTCCAGCGCCGCTGTGGACTCGCCGGGGCGTCTGCTGGGCGTCCGACGCACCGACGGCGCCTTCGTCGACGAGTACAGCGACCAACCGGTCAGCGGGCAGTTCGCGGGTCCCTTCTGGTTCAACGTCTGGTCCGCGCCGCGTTACGTCTATCTGCCGGTGATCGTGCGGGCTTATGATGCCCGGCCCGATCTCGTAGTGTGGGAACTCTCCGTAGATCCGGCGGATCCGGGGGCCTTGACGGTGACCCTGGCCAACACGGGTGAGGGGACCGCGCGCGACTTCTGGGTCGATCTCTATCTGGATCCCCAGGCGCCCCCCGAGGTCAACCGGCCGTGGACCGAGCTCTGCTACCCCTACGGCGCGGCGTGGTTTGTCGACGCGCTCTCCGCGGGTGAGACGCTGACACTGATGATCGGCGACACCTACTACCAGGCGGATCAGAGCCGCTGGCCTGACGCTTACCCGGCAGGCGAGCACGAGATCTGGGCCTACGCGGATTCCTGGGGCTATCCGCAGCCCTGGGGCGGCGTCCGGGAGGCCGACGAGAACAACAACCGCTACGGCCCGGTGACCTTCAGCGTAAGCGGGGCGCTGTCGGACGAGGAGCCGGAGCGGACCTTTGAGCCTATCCCACCCCGCTCGCGTTATCCTGAAGGAGGTGAACGATGAACCGGCGTGCGCTGGTACTGCTCGGGGTGTTGATGATGCTTGGTGGCGTGCTGCTGGGGATAAACGTCGCTACGGGGTCTATCGTGACCCCGGCGCTGGCCCAGGCGGAACCGACGGCGACGCGGCCTCCGGTCCCGCCACTGGCGACGGCGACGCCGGAGCCCTCGCCTCCCACCGCTGATGCGGATTCGGGGTCAGAATCTCCACCGCCTACACCTACGCCGACACCTGCGCCGTTCTTACCGCAGGCCGGCGGCACGATGGGCGCTCTGCCTGCGTTGGGGTTAACCCTTGCTCTAGGGATCATCGGAGCGGCGACGATGATCGGTCTCGCGCGTCAAACGGAGTAATAAGGGGCGACTGCGTTCCGCACCTGACTACGAACCTTCCGCTTATCGTGAGCGACGCAGCGTCAGCGGAGCCGTGTCAGTGGGGGGAAAGATGCCGGTCCGAAAGGGTTCGATGTAGTCAAAGTTGGATACGTTCCACCGCCCCAGGCAGGTGAAACTGGAGCGAAGCGGGTGTCTCGCTTCAGTTTGGTGACCGGGCCATTCCTACGGCCCGGTCGGTACTTGATACATTAACAATTCTTGGCTGCCCTGAAAAAAGGGTCAGCCAAAGAAAAATATGGGGTATATGTTGTGG
>JBNGCW010000040.1:0-37762 GCA_049975525.1 Anaerolineae bacterium | reverse complement strand
AAGTGAGGATACCAGATTTTGGTTTTTATGTCCAAATTTAAGCGAACGTCCAGTCATTCGTTTTAACCGTCTGATTACTTTCCTCCCCATTATACGTGAGGCGGCGTAAAATCAAAGGAGATCAGTGGGAAATTGGGATCGCTCGCCAGGTCGGGAGTCGTCAAGGAGATCAACCCGCAAGCACAAAGGGGTCCCGCATAAGCGTCGTCAGGGTCTCCACGCCGCCCTCGGTCACGAGCACGTCATCCTCGACGCGAAAACCGGCTCTCCCCTCCAAATAAACACCGGGCTCCACGGTGAACGTCATCCCCACTTCGAGCTCTCGTTCGCCGCCGGGGGTGATGTAGGGCGGCTCGTGGGCCTCCAGCCCCAGTCCGTGCCCTGTGCGGTGGATGAAGGCCGGGCCGTACCCGGCGGCCTCGATGTGCGCCCGTGCCGCTCGATCCACGGCCCCCACCGTCACACCCGGCGCAACCACCGACCGCGCCGCAGCGTTGGCCTCCTGCACCACCGTGTGCACGGCCCGCAGTTCCTCCGTGGGCGTTCCGAAGACCACCATGCGGGTGATGTCGGAACGGTACCCTCCAACCGTCGCGCCCCAGTCCACGACGACCCAATCGCCGCGCTCGAAGGGACGTTCGCCGGGCGTGGCGTGAGGCAACGCGCCGTTGGGGCCAGCGGCGACGATGGGAGAAAAGGCCAGATCCTCGGCTCCCCTGGTCAACAGAGCTGCGACAAGACGTGCGGCGGCTTCCTTTTCCGTCATGCCCACGCGCAGCTCCGTCAGCCACGTCAGAAAGGCACGTTGTGCGACGTCCACCGCACGGCGCATAGCCGTCACCTCTTCCGCTTCCTTCAACATGCGCAGGCGCGCCAGCAGCCTGTCCGCCGGCACCAACGCCACTCCCGGCGCATACTGGGCGAGGAAGCGCGATTCTAACACCCGCATGCGCAACGCCTCCACCCCCATCCGCGCGTCGGAGAGGTCCAGGGCAGCGCAAGCGTCACGGAACGCCCCCTCGTAGCCCGCCTCGTCGGTGTAGGAAAAGATCCGATCCGTCTTTAATTTACCCGCTTCCAGCGCCGGCACGATGAAAATCGGCTCCGCATCCACAGGAAAGAGCCCCAGGATCGGACGTTCGCTCAGGTGAAAAGCCTGTCCTGTGAGATAAAACAGATTCGGCCCCGGCATCAACGCCACGGCCTCCAACTCCTCCGCCCGCGCCAACTCCAGCAGACAATGCTTCCGTGTAGTGTGCATGAGAGACCTCGCTTTTCTTATGTTCTTATAGGTGTGTCTCATTTCAGTTGATTGGCCTCCAAAGCCGGGGACCGTGCTCCAACACGTTTGAACCACACCCTTTTTATAGGTTCGGGTTTGCGTTCAACAGACGACACTCCACTGTGTTACGTGCCTTACGACAAGCCCGTGGTAGAATGGAGAAGATGCTATCAACGTGGAGGATAAAATCGTGATTATAAGACTGCCCATCGGTATGCTCGGCTCCAACACCTACCTTCTCTATGACGACGCTCAAAAAGCGAGCGCCGTCATCGACCCGGGCGGCGATACCACGCCGCTCTTCGAGGAAATAGAGAAACGCGGGCTCGACATCCGCTATCTCCTCAACACTCACGCGCACTTCGACCACATCGCCGCCAACAGTTACGTCAAAGCGAAGTTCGATGTTCCTCTGGGCCTCCACCCTGCCGACCGCGCTCTGCTGCTGGAAGGCGGCGGAGCCTCGTGGTTCGACCTGGCCTATGTCCCCTCGCCGCCCCCGGATATTGAACTTGTGGAGGGGAAGGTGTTAGAACTGGGGAACCTACACATCGAAGTGCTGCACACCCCCGGCCATACGCCCGGCAGCGTCTGCCTTTACGTGCCCGAAGAGAACGCGCTCTTCAGCGGTGATACCCTCTTCGCCGAGAGCGTGGGACGCACCGACCTCCCCGGCGGCGAAGCGCGACGCCTCACGGAGAGCCTGCGCAAGCTGCTCACGCTCCCCGAAGAGACGGACCTCTACCCCGGGCATGGCTCCGCCACCACCCTGTCCCGCGCCCGTCGCTTCAACCCCTGGCTGCGAAGGATTCGCCCTCATGGCGGATGAGACACCCAGGGAAGAAAGGTCCTCCTCCAACGATCGCTGTCCCCTGAGTGTGACAGGGGGCAGCGCAACACGAAAAGAACGCTCAGGCGGAGAGGGAGCGCAAAATACCCAACACGGAGAGCCCCAGTTTCAAGGCATCCCCGGCCGAGGGCGGGGCAAGGTGCTCGTTGCCCTCCTCATCGACCTCCACAGGGTTGGTATTGTAGTACAACAGACCGGCTAACATCCCCACCGCGGCGCCCAACAGAGCCCCAACCAACATCGCACGTTGTTTTGCTTTCATAAGGACCTCCCGGGTAGTAGATTCTGAAACATCACCTGTATCCTTCGCAGAGTACAATAAAGCCAGATCAAGGGTGCTACAACTCGTCTGGAAAGCCGATCCACCGCCTCACGCAGCCGTTCCGCGTAGGAAAGCGCCAGGCGGAGATACGCCCGGACAAGGGGGATCAGCCGATAGAGAGCGTACGCCAGCGCGGAAAGCAGAGCCAACGGAATCAGAGCCCCGATAAGCGCCTCCAGACTCAAAAAGATCAGAGCGATGTCGCGTGCAGTTGCCATACCTCAACTCCTTGTCGTGAACTATCTCAAGCACCACTATACTCAGTTGCCTTAAAATGACAAGGCTCTCTCGGATTTCGCAATGAATCCAGACTCCATTGAAAAACTGAAATCAGAATAACTCCAAAAGCCCCATGGTCTGCAACTTCTCCACCAGAGGCGACCCCAGGAGCAACACCCCCACAATCACGGCGATCAGTGCCGAGAGCAAAACCGCGCCCGCCGCCAGGTCTTTCACCAGTTTAGCGAGAGGATGGTAACGTGGACTCGCCAGATCGACCAGCGTCTCCGCGGCCGTGTTGAACATTTCGGCGATCAACACCCGGCCCACCGTCAGCGCTAAAATGGCCCACGCGCTGCGCGAGAGCCCCACCCACAGCGCCAACAGCACTACGCCCCCCGTCACCACCAGGTGAATGCGGAAGTTCCGCTGGGTCCGCAGGACGTAGAGCACTCCCAGCCCGGCGTAGCGAAAGCTTTCCAAGAGCGTGGGCGGTCTCTCGCGGTCCATACCGCTCAGTCTGGCAGGGGCAGCCGGATGCCCAATAGCTCCATGAGACGGGCCTGGACTTTCCACATGCGCGTCTTCTCGGTCGCGGTCGCGTGATCATAGCCCAAAAGATGAAGCGTACCGTGGACGATAAGCAGCTGCAGCTCCTCGCGCAGCGAGGCGCCGGCCTCCGCCGCCTGACGCTCGGCCTGGGGCAGGGAAATCACCACGTCACCCAGGTAGCGGGGCTGACCGCTCACCCCGGCGCCGAAAGGTCCTCGTGTCTCGTTGGTAAAAGCCAATACGTCCGTGGTGTGATCCACGCCCCGGAAACGCCGGTTGAGAGCGCGCAACGCCTCGTCGTCGCTGACCACCACGGTCAACTCCACCGGGTTTTCCACGCGCTGTTGCCGCAACGTGGCCAGTGCAGCCACCCGCAGGTACGTAAGATCCAGGTCCTCGGGCAACGAAACTTCACTCTGTATCTCCACAACATGTTCAATAGTCACGTCGTCACCACCGCTTCCTTGTCGGGTTCCGTCCGGGCCTCCCCCTCTTGAGCCTTGGCCTCGGTTTGCTTCGATTCCAACTTTGGATACTTGATGCGGGGGTGATACGCCCCCCGCAGCAGCTCGATGTACGTCTCTTTCACAATCTGCAACTCCCGCAGGGTGATAGGCGCCTCATCCAGCTGTCCGTCTTCCATGCGACTGCGGAAGATACCCTCCACAACGCGGCTCAACTCCTCCGGCGAAGAGGGCCGAACCGCGCGGGTAGCCGCCTCACAACCATCGGCCAGCATGACCAGCGCCGTTTCCCGACTCTGCGGGCGCGGGCCGGGGTAGCGAAACTGTGACTCGTCCACCAGACTGGCCTCACCGCCGGCAGCCTCAACCGCCTTGTGATAGAAGAAACTCACCAACATTGTCCCTTGATGCTCGGGGATGAAGGCCCGCACCTGGGAAGGCAGTCCATACTGTTGAGCGATCTCCAATCCATCCCGGACGTGCCCGATGACGATCTCGGCGCTGGTGACGGGATCCAGGCGGTCGTGAGGGTTGTTCAAGCCCTCTTGATTCTCGACGAAGAAATAGGGCCGTGCCAGCTTGCCGACATCATGGTAATACGTGCCGGCCCGCGTCAGCAGCACATTACCGCCGATGCGCTCGGCGGCCTGCTCCGCCAAGCTGGTTACCATCATCACATGGTGAAACGTCGCCGGCGCCTCTCGCAACAAACGCTGCAACAAAGGGTGATTGGGATGCGTCAACTCGACCAGACGGAAGGTGGTGCTCAGGTCGAAAAGAGGTGCCAGCAGGAAAAGCAACCCGACCGTCAGGCCTCCGGCAATCCCCCCGCCCAACAGACAGGTCAGGGCATCCACGCCAAAACTCAAAGCGTCAAATTGTACTTCCGGCGTGAAAAGGGCCAGCCGCACGACGATGCTCGCCACCCCTCCCAACAGCCCGGAGCGGAAAATCGCGTCCGTCTGTTCATAGCGCGGCAGGGTGAGCATTGCCGCAGTGCCGTTGAAAGCCAACAACACCATGGCAGAAAAGGAAGGCCCGGCGATCCACCCTCCGACAAGACTGACAAACAGCACACAGCCGACGGCCGCCGCGTGACCGACCGTGGTCGCCACCAACATCCCCAACGCGGCGATGGGAAACAGATACAGCAGCAACGGTCCTGAGGGCAAAAGCAACCGCGCCATCAGCAAAAAGACCGTCAACAACAGCAACAACAGGCCTTCCAGGCGCGCCTCCGTCAACGCCTTGGGCTCAACTTTGAAAAGGTAGCCGCCCAACAGAAGCGTCGCGCCGACGGAGAAGAGGGTGAAAAAGGCTACCTCCCGCCAGCTCCACTCCCGACGGGTCAGCCCTAACTGGCGCAGAGCCTCCATCGACAACTCGGTGACAACACTCCCCTCCCGTACGATGATCTCCCCACTCTGAATGGTCCGTCGGACAGGCTCGCTCTCCTCGACGGCCCTGACCCGCGCCTGCTCGGTGGCCTCGGCGTCGTAAAAGCTGTTGGGGACCACAAAGCGCTGCACCAGCGACGCCACCAGCGACGCTTCGTCCTGGGGCAGATCCAGCGGCACCAGGACGGGGATCCGCCGACGCAGACGTTCAACGTCGTCCGGTCGGATCTCCTCCCCGCGCATCACCTGATCCAGCAGCCCGCGCGCCTCCAGCTGCACTCGATTCCATTCGGCGTCAGAGAGCGCAAAGAGCGTATTGAGGTCATTGGTAGAAAGCGAGGCCAGCTCCTGCACCGCCAGGACCCAAGCCCGCTTCTGTTCTTCACTGGCATAAGGATCCGCGCGCACGGCGCTCAGGAACTCCAACACCTGCCGCAGGCGCTCCAACTGTCCCCGCGCGATGTTAGGATCGGGACGAGTGTACACGCTTTCCACCTCCCGCCGTGCGGCCTCCCGTGCCTGCTGGGTCAGAATCTCACTGTTGTAGGTAACATCCTGCGGGGAACGAATGTCGCGGGTGGAGACCTGACCGACGCGCACATCATACCGGGCGGAGAAATCGAAAACGAGGGTAAAGACGGTTACCACAACGAGCGCCAGCCCAAACAGCACCTGGCGCACGATCCAACGTCGGGGTGAAGTCAACTCAAAGCGTTCCATCTACCTTATTATAGCATAGACACACCTACTCAGCCAAAAACCCCGCCCGTCACGTCATTTCGACGGAGCGAGGGGAGCGTAGCGACCAAAGCGCTTCGCCGTATATTTGTCTATAAACAAGGGATATTCCCCGGCCACTGAGCCTCTGGGCCAAGATCTCGACCCTTCGGCCACGCTCAGGGCAGACAAACCGGCACTGCGCTCGAAAGGACGGGAGAAGAAAAGTGCTCAGGCGCTCACGAGCCACGTTGCAGCTCGACGCAGAAGTCGCCGGTAGGCCGGATGCTCCCAGGTCGCAAGCCCGTGCCCCGGCGCGACGTAGACCACGCGCCCGCTGCCTTCCTCGCGCGTCCAGACCATGGGATGGGCGACGCCACGATCTACGGCGATCATGTGCACCCGCACGTCTTTTCGATAACGGTGGAGGTAGAGCTCGTCTTCGACGGTAAAGGCTGCGACGTCACGGATGATGGGATGCGGCTGGGCCATCGGTGTGACGCTGAAGGCGAACTGCGGCGGATGTGAGATAAACGCACCCCCGACCAGGTCCCGCAGCGTCCCGTTGTCCTCTGGGATCACCGTGGCGCCGTGCACGGCCAGCAACCCGCCGCCCTTCTGCACCCAATCGAACAGCGCCTCGGTCTGCGCGACGTTGGGCGTCTCGTCCGCTGCCTCCGCGCCGAAACAAGTGTACATCAGCACCAGGTCGATCTCCTCTGCCGCCAGCCGCTCCAACGACGTCAGATCGTAGGTCGCCTCGACAGCGTAACCATCTGCTTCAAAAAGCGGGCGCACGGCAGCGGCGAATCCTTCGAAATCGTGGTATGCTCCGCCGAGGAGCAAGCGCATCTTTTTTAACATCGCAGTTGCTCCCGCGCCGCGATTAGGTCCGGCGTCTCAAAGCCCTCGGTGAACCAGCCGTAAACGGTGGCGAGCCGGTCCCGGCCCTCCGCGGCCCGTCCTTGCGCCTGCCACAAACGCGCCAGGCTGACGGTAGCCCGCAGTTCCCAGAGCCGGGCATGTTGCGCTCTGGCCACGTCGATGGCTCTGAGAAACCAGGACTGCGCCTCTCCCACGTTCTCTGGGCAGAGTTCCCCCCGCAGCCGGTACATCTCCGCCAGGTAAGCGTGGGCGTGGGTCTCTTTCGCCTGCTGCAGCGCCTGCGTCAGAATCTGCAGACTGCGCTGGTTTTGCCCGGCGTTGAAGTACGCTTCCGCTAGCAACGTGAACAACTGGGCCAAGCTGGCCTGGGTGCCCATCTCCCTTAACCGCCTCCAACCAGCCTCCATTTCCGCCAATCCAGCCCCTCTCTCTCCCAAGGCGGCGCGTCCCCAACCGCGATAGAAGCGCGCCCAGCCCTGAAAGGCGGGTAGATGATGCATCGTCGCCAAGTGCAGCAGATCCTCGGCGCATCGCAGGGTAGCTTTTGGTTGGCGGCAGGCGCTGTAAAAGGCCGCGCCTGCGGCGGTCAACATCTTGGCTTCCGTCTGCGGGTGGAGGTGCGCTTGCTCGCGGACGCGGGCCAGCGCGTCGCGGCTGTGCGCGATGGCCTGTTGGGAATAGCCCAGGGCGAAGAGGGTATGCGGAAGCCACGCCCAGAGGAAGACGACCTCTCCAACGTCCGGCAGCGCCGAAGGATCAGAAGTGCTCTGTACCAGGGCGTCATAGTGGGCGACGCCTTTTTCCAGATGGGTGCGCGCTTCTGAATAGTGCCCCAGGAAAAAGTGCGAGACGCCCAAGGTGCGGTGACTGAGGACCATGTACACTTCGTCCTCCACCCGCTGAGCCAGTCCTGCCAGCCGCTCCGCGTATGCCAGCGCCTCCTGATGTTGTGCCTGAGCCGTCTTCACGTCGATCAGCGAACGCAGAATGGAAAGCAGTTGTGGCGTGGCCTCCAGTCGTTGGGCCAGGACGTGAGCGCGTTCCAATGCTGCGACTCGCGCTGGCGCGCCCCAACCCTGAGCGGCGAACAGGGGCATGTCTAGCTCTTTCTGCAACGCTAACTCCAGCCGATCGCGGGCGGTGGATTTGGGCGGTTGCTCCAACAGCGCCAGGCCACGCCGGTAGAGTTTGACCGCTTCCGCCGGGGCGGAGAGTCGGTAGGCGTGGGCACCGGCCCGTGTCAGATAGGCCACCGCCTCTTCCAACAGCCCGGCCGCCTCAAAATGGTAGGCAAGGCGCACAGCCGCCTCCGGTCGGTCCGCGTAGTAGATTTCCAGCGCTCTGCCGACTGCCTCGTGCCATTGGCCCCGCTGTACGGGATCGAGCCGGTCGTAGAGGTACTGCTGAAAGAGGCTGTGCCGAAAGCGGTAACGCGCCACACGCTGCGTTCCGACGCGTTCCCATCCCTGGGCGACGACCAGGTACCCCGAGGCGATCCGGTCGCTCAAGGCGCGCCGCACCGTGTCGATGGAGACTTCCAGGGCCTGGGACGCCACTTCGACGGTGAAGGCCTCGCCCTCTACGCTCGCCACCGTCAGCAGCGCTTGCAGCGGTTTCGGCAACCGGGCCACCCGCGCGGCGATAACGGCTTCCACCTGCGGCGGCAGATAGTACCAATCCAGGTCTTCCTGCGCTACCCACTTCCCTTCGCTATCGCGCCGCAGCGCGCCCTCCGCCCGCAGCTGCTGGACCAAGGCCACCGTGAAGAGCGCGTGTCCCCCCGTCTGACGGTATAACTGTTCGCGGAAAGCCGGGCCGAGCGCGTTGGGCGTGCTATCCAGGAAGGCGTTGATAAAGGTACGTCCGGCTGCCCGATCCAGATCAAGGATGACCTCGCCTTGCCGGCGCTGGAGCTCACGGACGGTCTGCAATAGGGCGGGCGAAGCCTCGGCGGAGCGGTAACTACCCAGCAGCAGGATATGGCTCTCACGCAAGCGTCTGCCGAGATACGCCAGGAGATTGAGCGTGCTCTCATCGGCCCAATGTAGATCGTCGAGCGCCAACACCAGTGGAGCGCGCCGGGCGACGGCGTCCAGGACGCGCGCGACTTGATCGCAGAGCGCGGCCGGCAGTGGGGGTGTGCGCGGGGTCTTGGCTTTCATTGTCGGTAGCCGTTCTGAGGAGGACAAGAGGCTGTTGCTCAAATCCGGGCCGTATGTTCGCAGCGCTGCCATCACCTCTGGGGTGAGGTTCTCCAGGCGTTGCGCCAACGCGGGCGTCAGGCGTTCGTCCAGGGCGGAGGTGGTGAAGTCACCGGTCAGGAACCGCAGGATCTCCCGAAACGGCAGGTAGGGATCTCCTTTGCTGACCTGAGCATTGCACGTGCCCCAGGCAGCGACGGTCTCTTCCGTCGCGCCGACGTTGCGGTGGATAAACGTCCGCATCAGCAGGGTCTTGCCGCTGCCAGCCTCACCGGAGATCAGCAGAATCTGGCCCTCTCCGCGCTGGGCCTTTCGCAGCGCGCTTTCCAGCCGCGCCAGTTCGGCGTCACGCCCCACGCAATGAAGGGAGTCGATCTGGGAGGCATCGCCCCTCTCAAAAGGGGCGGGCGGTGGCGTCAGTCGGTGATCGGAAATACGCCGGTAGAGCGCCGCCGTGCGGATGTCCGGCGCGACCCCCAGCTCTTCATCTAATCGGGCGCGATATTCGCCGTAGTGCATCAGCGCCTGATTGCGACGCCCGCTTAACGCCAGGGCCCGCAGGAGTTGACGGTGCGCTTCTTCCGCATAGGGATCGAGCCGCAGCTGCTGCTGAGCT
This sequence comes from Anaerolineae bacterium, assembly GCA_049975525.1. Classification (GTDB taxonomy): domain Bacteria; phylum Chloroflexota; class Anaerolineae; order B4-G1; family SLSP01; genus G713. The sequence goes on along the minus strand of JBNGCW010000040.1, from coordinate 28,257 downwards.
ATCGCCTGGGCCGCCGCGTAGTCACCTTCTTGCAGATAGTGCGTGGCCAACCGATAAAGCGCCTGCTGCAGGCTCCGCCGGTAAACCTCCCGCTGTAACAGCGCCCACGATTCGAACTCAGGCGCGCCGGTGAGGGAGAAGCCCGCCATAAAATCGCCACGATAGAGGTCTGTGGCGCGTTTCAGCGCGCTCACGTCAGCGTGGGGGGCGGTCGCTGCTGTAAGCGCGGCGACGTCGAGCCAGCCACTCTCGTGGAGCTGGAACTGCAACGTATCCTGGAGTACTGCGATGTAGGGCCGCGCCGCATCGCGGTCGCCAAGGAGTCCGCGCAGATTGGAGAGCGCGTCGCGCAGCAAAGCCAGCGCTGAGGTGGTGGAGGATTCGGGCCAGAGTAACCCCGCCAGTACGTCGCGGTGATGTGGATGTTGGCGCTCGACAGCCAGATAGGCCAATAGCGCGCGGACCTTGTTGGATTTGAAGTCCGTCACCGGTTCGCCGGCGCGTTCCATCCGAAACGGCCCTAGCAAGTACAACCTGAGATCTAACCCCATCCTATCCCTTCTGATGCCGCATTAGGGCGCGCCTGACCACCAGGCCGGCTGACTTCAAACACAATTCCATCCTCACTATAGCACAGGGAGCGAGATGCTCAACCTCTCTACGCTCTCACTACGGTCGTCTGGTACAGTGATGTTGGATTTTGCCCGTTTGCTTTTCGATCCGACCGAGAGGAGCCTTACATGAGCCGTGACGACGCGCCGTCCACGTATCTGGCGTACCTGCTGCGATTGTGGCCGGTAGAGACGGAAGCCGGTCCAGTCTGGCGGGCGGTGTTGGAAGAACCGCACAGCGCCGAGTCTCACATCTTTGTCGATCTGTCGGCGCTCTGCCGGTTTCTCAACGACAGAACGGCAGCGGCACTGGACTTACCTGATCAAAGGGACATACGCAGCGTGAGCAGAGGAGAAGAAAAATGAGAACCAGAACCTGGCAGTGGATGTTGAGCTCGTTATTAGTCCTGACCGGCTTGCTGCTGATCGCGATCCCGACGCAGGCACAAAGCGGCGCCGTGATCTACGTCGATGCGGACGCCACCGGCGCCAACGACGGCACAAGCTGAGGCGACGCTTACACCGACCTACAGACAGCGCTGACGAACGCCGGCAGCGGTGACGAAATCTGGGTGGCCGAGGGGACCTACTACCCCACCACCGGCACCGACCGCACCGCCTCTTTCAGGCTGAAAGATGGCGTGGCCCTCTACGGTGGCTTCGCCGGAACGGAGGCCGCCCTTGTTGACCGCAATTGGACGGCGCACGTCACCGTCCTCAGCGGCAATCTTGGTGACCCTGACAACGCTGACGACAACAGCGAGCACGTGGTGAGCGGTAGCGGCACGACCAGCAGCGCGGTGCTCGACGGTTTCACTATCATTGACGGCAAAGCGTATAGTCCCAACAACACGGGCGGCGGGATATATCTCATCTCCGGCAGCCCTACGCTAGCGAACCTCGTCATTCGGGATAACTTTGCCGGGGACTATGGCGGCGGCCTGTGCAACGACGGGGGCAGTCCCAGCCTCACCAACATCACCTTTGACAACAACGAGGCCTTTCTTGAAGACGGAGGCGGGATGTACACGACCAACGGCAGCCCGACCCTCGAGAACGTCACCCTTACCGCTAACAACGCCAACGGGTACGGTGGTGGACTGTACAACAGCGGAGGCGACCCAACACTTACCAACGTCACCTTCGAGAGCAACCTGGCCGGTCTCGGCGGCGGGGGCATGTACAGCGACGGCGGCGACCCTAGCCTCGACACCGTGACCTTTGACAGCAATACAGCCGGGTCGGGCGGCGGGCTGGGCATCGGCAGCGGTGGCCCCAGCATCACCAATGCCTCTTTTGTCGGAAACGAGGCAACCGACAGATCCGGTGGGAGGATGAGTGCTCAATTCAGCGACTTCACGCTCGCAGACGCTGTTTTTCGCAACAATACAGCCGCTGGCGACGGGGGTGGCCTGTTGGTCAACATGAGTAATCGGCCTGTGCTGGTCAATGTCACCCTGCGATCAAACACGGCTGCCAGGGGCGGCGGCGGGCTGGGCAACTTCAGCAGCGGCACGCGGCTGGTCAACGTCATTCTCACCGGGAACGAAGCCGCCAACGGCGGCGGCCTCTACAACTACGATGGGGCTCCGACCCTCGTCAACACCACGTTCAGTGGAAACTCCGCTACGAACGCAGGCGGCGGTATCTACAACAGCAAGCAATCCGGCTCTGTAATAAATCCCCTACAGCTCAGCAACAGCATCGTCTGGGGCAACACCGCGCCCACCGGTTCACAGCTTCACACCGTGATAGTGGACGAGGGCGAGTGGTACGAAATGCCCAAGCCCACCATCCGCCACAGCGACATCGAGGGCTCCGGCGGCTCCGGTGCGGGCTGGGACGCGGCCCTGGGCACCGACGGCGGCGGCAATATCGACGCCGACCCGCTGTTCAAGAACGCGCTGGGCGGTAACTTGCACCTATTGTCCTACTCTCCGGCGAGGGACGTGGGTAACAACGCCCTGCTGCCCGCAGACTCCGCCGACCTCGACGGCGATGGCGACACCACCGAACCGATCCCTCACGACATCGACGGCGAAAACCGCGTTCTGTACGACACTGTGGACATGGGGGCCGACGAAGCCCTGATCCGGATCTGGTACGTCGACGACGACGGCGATCCGGGCAACGGCTGCACCTCCTGGGCCGACGCCTGCCCCGACCTGCGAGGGGTCCTCATCGAGGCACTCAACGGCGATGAGGTCTGGGTGGCAGCGGGAACCTACACGCCGGGCTCCGCTCCGCGCTCCCTGACCTTTGAACTCAAGGACGGCGTGGGGGTCTACGGCGGCTTCGCCGGCACGGAGACCGACCGCGAGCAGCGTGACCCGGCAGCCAACCTGAGCCTCCTGAGCGGCGACCTGGATGACAGCGGAAGTTTGAATGACAACGATGCCTACCACGTGGCGGACGGCGGCGGGGTCGGCGGCCATACGGTGCTCGACGGCTTCACCATCAGCGGCGGCAATGCCAACGGCAGCTTTGCCACCAGTCACGGCGGCGGGCTCTATCTCCTGGAAGGCAGCCCGGTCTTGACCGACCTGATTTTCAGCGGGAACTATGGCGCCGCTGGGGGTGGGCTGTACGTGGAGGGGAGCGGCACGCCCACGATGACCAACATCCTCTTCACGGACAACGAGGCGGAGTGGGGTGGCGGGATGTACAACGCCGCCGGCAGCTTGCCGGCCCTCGCCAATCTGACGTTCAGCGGCAACTCGGCCACCTACGGTGGTGGGCTCTACATCGACGGGAGCGACCCTACGCTCAACAACGCGGCCTTCTGGGATAACTCGGCCTCCTCAGCCGGCGGCGGACTCTTCGTCAACGAGGGCAGTCCCACGTTGATCAACCTGACCGTGAGCGGCAACTCGGCCACGAGCTCTGGTGGCGGCCTCTCCAACCAGCGCAGCACCCCCACGTTGGTGAACAGCATCATCTGGGGCAACAGCGCTCCGTCCTATCCGGCGATTCACAATTTTGAGAGCACCCCCACGATCAGTTACAGTGACGTCGAAGGCTCCGGCGGCTCCGGCACGGGCTGGGACGCCTCCCTGGGCGCCGACGGCGGCGGCAACCTCGACGCCGACCCGCACTTCGTGGAGGCGACGAATGACGACCTGCGCCTCAGCTACCGCTCGCCTGCCATCGACGCGGGGAACAGCCTCAGCGTCACCACCAGCACCGATCTGGCGGGTAAGCCGCGCGTCATGGGTGCTGCTGTCGAGATGGGCGCCTACGAAGTCGAGCAGAAGACACGCACCGTCAGTGGCGCGGAAACCTGGCTTGACTTCGGCCCGGAGGTCTGCGCGCGCCTCTGGTTCACCGACACCGGCACGCTCCCCACCTCGGTCGCCATCACGCTGACGCGCGAGTACCCATCCGTCAACCTCGACGGTCTACCGCGCCGCTACGAGATCGTGCCCACCGGCGGCAGCAGCTACGAAGCGCGTTTGCAGCTCTGTTACGAGGACGACGAGCTGGCAGGCAGTACGGGGGGTAACGAGAGTGATTTGCACGCCTACCGCTACGCCGGCAGCGCTACCTGGGAGGAGTACTCTACCGTCGACACAGTGAACAATACCGTCACCGCGCACGGCGTCACGGCTCTCGGTCTCTGGGGCCTGGGCGTCTCTGACGATCATCCGACCGCCGTCTCCCTGTTATTCTTTACGACTCACAGCAGTAGCGGTACGATCCTGATGGTCTTCTTTGCCAGCCTCTGCGTCCTGAGGGCAAGCAGGTGGTTGTACAGGCGTGCAGTACTTCATGGCCCGCGTTGATGGACATCTTCACCCCCTACCTCTGGCCCGAGCCGCTCTGCCGCGACTACCTGCTCTCGCAGTACACGCACCTGCTCGTCGACAACGTCGAAGAGGACACGCCCGTGGCCCACGATCTGCTGGCGGACTGGCTGCCCCACGCCGCCTCGGCGGATGAGCTCATTGCCCTAAGATAGGGCCGTCCTCTATCCAGCACGGCGCGCCACGTGAGATTGGACGCTCCGACGTAAGGCAAAGCCCAATCCCGCGAGGGCCACGATGACCGGCTTTACCCATGACCAAAGCGTGGTTCTTTGCGTCGTAAAATCCACCAGCGTCACGGCGTTGGGACCGGCCTCATCGCCTACTGTCCAATCCGAGAACTGTGTGACGCCGCTGCGCGTGATGGTGCCCGCGTCGAAGCCGGAGGCGGCGCACTCCCACCCGCTGCCGGTGTAACGGCAGACTTTGTCGTCCCCGTCGGGCGCGCTGAAGGGCAGCGTGAGCGTAGCCGTGAAGCCCGATGTGACCGGGGTCTCCCCATCTGTGCCGCCCAGCGTCCAGAAGGCGCCGGTCTGGAGCGGCGTGGTGGCGTTGGGGTGCGAGGTGGGGAAGTAGGTGACGTTCAGGCAGGAGAGGTCTCCCAGGTCTGCGGCTGTGCCAAAGGTGAGGGTGAGGGGCTGTACCAGGCCAAAACTGATGCTTTCGCCCCCGGAGATCTCGCAGACCTCATCATACTGCGATTCGTAGGCGCCCATGTCCACACCCAGCCAGACAACGCGCGCGAAGCCATCCAGGTCGGTGGTGACGCCGGGGGGCAGCGCGCTGTCGTCGCCTGCATCGATGGCGGGAGAGCCGGCCTGCAACCGCAGATTGCCGCCCGCCGCATCCACGAACTGCGGATCGGCGTAGAGGTTGCCCGCGCCGGGATAGCCGCTTTCCTCGACGATGGAGGTGGTCACGGTGATCGCCGCGTCATTGTTGGTGAGGTCGCCGTTGTTATTCCAGAAGATGCTGTTGGTGAAGGTGAGGGGCGGGCTGGACCAGAAAGCCTCTACGTAGGCCGTCTCAGAGAGCGCGCCGGAGAAGGTGCAGTTGATAAAGTGCGGCGCGGTGGTCACGCTTTGTCCATAGTAACCAATGTGCTGGTTGCCGTTGTCCACAAACAACCCGTTGACGAGGGTCGCGCCGAGCGCGCCGCTGCCGCCGGGGCCGCTGCTATCGCCGTCGAAGTAGATGGCCCCGCCGTAATCACCGGTCGCAGTGTTCTGGCGGAAGGTGACGTTGGTGAGCGTGGGACTGCTCTCACCCCAGGCCCCATTGTTGACCATCCCGCCGCCGTACCAGGTGGCCGTGTTGCCGCTGAAGGTCACATCGGTGAGCGTGGGGCTGCTGTTGCCGGATTCTCCGTAGTTGTACATCCCGCCGCCATCATGGGCCGCGTTCCCACTGAAGGTGACGCGCGTCAACGTGGGGCTGCTGTCGCCTTGATTGCCATAGTTGTACAGCCCACCGCCCTTGCTAGAGGCCGTATTGTCCTCGAAACGCACGTCCGTCAGCGTGGGGTTGCTCACCCCATTCCAACCGGAATTGTACAGCCCCCCGCCGAGGTTGGCCCGATTCTGGCGGAAGGTCACGCCGGTCAGCGTGGCGTCGCTCCGGGCGTTGAAGACGCCGCCGCCCGCCTGTTGAGCAGAGTTTCCTTGCAGCACGCTATGCGTAAGCGTGAACGTCCCGCCATTGTAGAGGCCGCCGCCGTGCCGGTAGGCCGTGTTGGTGTAGAACGCGCTCTGGGTGATGGTGAGGGTACTGCCGGCGGAGGCGTAGAGACCACCGCCGCTTTCGTCCAGGGAGCGGTTCTGCTGGAAGGTACCGTTCACTATGTCGAGCATGCCCTCGTAGACGTACACCCCGCCGCCAAAGCTCTGCGCTTCGTTGCCCTGAAAGCGCACGTCCTCCAGCACGGCCTCGCTGTAGGGCATCGAGAATCCGGCCCCCTCGCTGTTGACCGTGGTATTGCTGTAGAAATCGCTGTGGGTGACGGTCACCACGCTGCTGACAGCGTAGAGGCCGCCGCCGTTGGACTGCGCTTGGTTCTCCTGGAAGGTACACCGCGTCGCGTCGAGCACGCCTTCCCAATCAACCATGTTCCCGCTGATGTACGTCCCGCCGCCGTTAAAGGCGGTGTTGCGTGTGAAGGTCACGCCGTCCAGCGTCACGGGGCTATACTCCTCGGCGGCAATGCCACCACCATCGCCGGCGGCGGTGTTGCTGTAGAAGGAGCTGTGGGTGACGGTGAGTGGATTGTAGCCGACGTGGATGCCGCCGCCGTCGTAATCCAATGTGCGGTTATCTCGGAAGGTGCTGTCGATCACAGTGAGGTGCCCTTCTATGCTAATCACGCCGCCGCCGTAGCCGTCGGCCTGGTTGCCCTCGAAGAGGACGTCCCGCAGCGTCAGGTTGGCCTCCGCGTTGTAGAGGCCGGCGCCGTGGGCGGTCTGACCGCCGGTCACGCGCAGGCCCTCCAGCGTCACGCTTGTGGCGCCGGTGACGTAGATCACGCGCCCGGCCTGCTGCGCGTCCAGCGTGGTGGGGTAGAGCGCCGGATCGGGGGGGAGCGTCCAGTTGGTGACGGAATAGCCGCCGCGCAGGGTGAGGTTCTGGCTGATGACGACCGTCTGGGTGGATGGCGAGCCCCACACGTCGCGCATCTGCACGCCCGCGCACGTCCCGGCAATGCGGATCAGGTCGCCGGGGCTGGCGTTACCCACCGCTTGCTGCACTGCGCTGGCGTCCATGCTGGCATAGTCGGCCACGGCGTCGCCGGTGGCTTCCACCTGGCAGGGGAGCGGGGCCACGGTGAGCGTGACCGTCGCCGTATCCGTTAGCGCGCCATCGCTGGCGACGTAGACGAACGTATCTTCCCCCAGGTAGTCCAGCGTGGGGGTGTAGGTGAAGCCGCCATCGAGCGCCAACGCGAGGTCGCCGTGCGTGGGCACGGTGTGGAGCGTGGCGGTCAGCGGATCGTTGTTGGCGTCGCTGTCGTTGCCGAGCACGCCGGGCGCGGCCACCGTAAGCGGGATATTCAGCCCCGTCGTGTAAGCGTCGTCCAGCGCCACGGGCGCGGCCTCCGCTTGCACCGTGAGGGTGACAGTAGCCGTGTCGCTCCACGTCCCGGCCTGGGCGGTGTAGGTGAAGGTGATCACGCCGGTCTGTGTGGGCGTGTAGACAAAACCGCCATCCAGCGCCAGGGCCAGGTCGCCCTGGGCCGGTGGGCTGAGTACCGTGGCTGTCAGCGCGCGGTTGGCGATGACGACGTCGTTCGACAGCACGCCGGGCGCGGGCGCGGTCAGCGTGGCGCTCTCGCGGACGCTGTAGGCGTCATCGGCGGCGTAGACATCGGGCGCGGCCAGCTGCGCGATGTCGGCCTGGGTCAGCGCGCTCGCGTAGACGCGCACCTCGTCGATGCTGCCGGGGAAGGGGAAGTAGTAGGGCGGCGGCGTGGCCTCGGTGGCGCTGAGGCCGACGCGCAGGGGATACTGGATGTTGGGCGCAAACGCGGCCCCGCTCTGGCTGCCGGCCGGCTGCCCGTTGACGTAGACCCGGATGGTTTGCGTGGCGCTGTCGTACACGCCGGCCACGTGGGTCCAGGTGTTGTAAGTCACCGGCTCCGTGCCGACCATGTGCCAGAAGCTATCATTCCTGCCAAGCCAGAACTGCCACACGTCGGCATCGGTGGCGTAGAGGATGTACCCTCGGGTCGGGCTGCCTGCGCGCGAGGCGATCACCGTGCGGTAGTCGCCGCTGCCGCCGGTCAGATAGACCCATGCGGCGACGGTGAAACTGGACGGGTTGAACGCGGCGTTGTAGGGCACTTCGACGTAGTCATCCGTTCCGTCGAAGGAGAGCGCACCATCCACCTGGCCGCTCACCCCGACGGTGGGGCAACTCCCGCCGGAGCAAGCGCCGTCGAAGTCGTTACCGGAGGCGTCGGCGAAGGTGGGACCGGCGGCCTCGTCGAAGGGGAGATAGAGCGCCAGCGTCCCCGCTGCGCTGGAGGACGGCGCGAGCGCGCCCAGCACGAACAGGGCCAGTATTCCTACAATCATTTTACGATGCAGTTTCATCATATCCTCCTTACGAAAATAGAACGTAGGACAAGTGGCTCGCCTGTCCAGCCGGGCCAGCGGCCTGGCCTACAATTTCCTCATTGTTGGTGAGGCCCACGTGGAGACTCCTTAGAAAGCAGTTTGTCGAGCGTTTGAAAAAACTCCGCCGCCGAAAAGCCCGCTAACAAGACCTGTTCTGCGCCAGCCATCTGGGCCTCTGCCAGCTGTTGGGGAGAACTAACTAGCGCGAGGCAACGCGCCGCCGGATACTGCCGCCGGGACCGGCTCAGCCAGGCGCAGACATCGCGCTCCGTTGTGCTCGCATCCAGAATGAGCAAATCCGGTGTTGCCCCGGCTTCCGCGCCGGATACCAGACGCAGGCCGGGAACCGCGCGCAGAAAAGCGCGCAGCTCGTAACGTGGTACACCACCGGCAGAGAGCAGTAATGTGGTCAACAACATGGGCCTCCGACTGTACTCAGCATAGCACAGTTGGAGGCCCATGTCATTGGTATTTGACTTATTTTTGCCTAAGCGTTTACTTAGTTGCGCTAAGGTTTTACTTATCTGAGGATGCATATATCAAAGCGACCCTGGAATCGCCCAGGGTCGCTTTAGCGCAACACGTCGACAAGCGACAGCAGCGCAGTGCGTCAGCCTTCTTGCTGGTCTTCCTTCGGCTTCTTTTCTTCGCCATTGCTGCCAGGGGGCGGCTTGGGGCCTGATTTACCACCCCGACCGCCATCGCCACGTCCGCCACCACGTCGACCCTCTTCTAACTTCAACATTTGTAACCTCCTGGTATAAAATAGATTTGGATGTGTTTCAAACGTGTTGGGGCACGGTCGGGAGACCGGCCCCAGCCAGCTCTGGCCGGTCTCCTGACCGCGCCAGCCTGTTTCTATCATTCAGATGATACACCCCCAATAGATTTGAATTGAGATGCGTACATCGAGATGCGTGCGCCAGAAGGCGCGGAACAGCTAGGGAGCATATAGTTTCATTACCAGCGGTAAGTAGATGGTATGCTCTCTTTGCGCCGGTATAACGTAAACGGTAATTTCATCACGGCCCATCCATGTCTCCTCCCAGGTGTAGAGCGTCGCGCTGAGGGCGTGCGTCCCGACCGTCAAGGTGAGGCTGCTCGTGTACGTGCGGGTCTGGCTGATGACGCGCGCGCCGTCCAGCCACAGGTCCCAGTAGCCGTCATCCGGCAGCGTTAAACTCCGCGTACCGACGGTGATGGGGATGGTGACGCTCACGTTGTCGGCGGCGGTGAAGGTCTGCCCGGCAGTGGGATGGACGAAGTAGATGGGGGATTGGGAGGCGATCATGAACCCGGCCTCCGACGTCACGCCGCCGCCCAGATCGCTGCTGTAGATCGCGGTGTTGACGACGTATGCCCCAACGAGGTCGGTGCTGTCGCTGAGCAGCGCGGTAAAGGCCAGGGTGTAGCTGCTGTTGGCCGCGATGGTCAGGTCTTGCCAGATGAGGGTGTTATCCACCGGCGGCAGGTAAGCCGACCCGAGCGGCGCGAGCGGCGTCACCTCCGCCGGGAGGACGTCGGTGATGACCAGGCCGGTGACGGCGTGATCCGGGTTGGGGTTTTCCAGCGTGAGGGTGTAGGTCACGATCCCGCCCGGTTGAACTTCGTCGGGCGATACCGACTTGAACACCGTTGGCGGCGCGAGCACGTTGGTTGTGTAGGGGCCGGAGATGCGCGCGTTGCCCACGCTATCCTCCGCGTGGAGCCAATACGTGAGTGTGCCGGGCAGCACACCGGGCAAGTCAAAACGCCAGTTCCCCGCTGCATCCGCGACCAGCGGCGTCACGAACCGGTAGCCGCGCGCCGTCTCGCCGACCGCGTACAGGGAGGAGACGCCGCCGGCATCTGTGACTTCGCCGGTGGCGACGGTCATGGTCAACGCCTGCGCGACTTCCGGCAAGACCTGAGTCACGGTGAACACCGGCGCGACGTTGTCCACGGTGAAGGTCAGGGTCACGGGCGCGCTGCGATTGCCCACGCTGTCAAGGCCGGTGAGCGTGAGCGTCCGTGACAGCATGTCCGCCGCTTCCGGAGCGGGTAGGTCGTAGTTCCACGCGCCCTGTGTGGCCTCCGGTAGTTCGTAAGTGGTGAATTCCAGGCGGCTGCGATGGTACGCGCCATCATCCTCTTCAGGGAAGAAATCGCAGATCTGAAGCTGCCATTTGCCCTGGGCCGGTTCGCCATAGAAGATGGAGAGCGGGTCATCGGGACGGCGCTCGTAGTCGAAGTAAGGCGCGCCGGTGTCATGATCCTGCTTGTCCTGCCGCAAGAGCGCGGTCGAGCTATCGCGCAACATCACGTCGTAGTTGTCGGCATCGGTGCCGTTCCACAGCACGTTGGCCCACGCGCCGGAGGGCGCGATCAGCCACGCTTCGAGGTCGTAGCGGTAGGTGTGGGTGAGGTTGAGGCCCAGGGCAACTTCGCCCACGGTGAACGCCTCGGCCACATCGAAGGTGCGCACGATGAGGCTGCCGCCCACGCAGGGCGTGCTGGCATCGATGGGGAGTGGCGTTTCCGGGACGTCGTCATAGGTGTAGACGGTGGAGGAAACCGTGCCCGTGTCCATGATCACGGGGATGATGTCACAGGCGTTGTCATCGCAGACCTCGACGGCCTTCACCAGGCGATTATCGCTCAGCCCGCCGCCGAACAACATCTCATCGGGGCCGATGACGCCGTCGGCCAGCGCGGCCTGTGTTGCAGCGTTGAGGGTCAGCGTGGGCGGCGTCGCATCCACGGTGAAGTCATACCAGGTGGAATCCGAAGGCGACCAGCGCCCCACTTGCCCGAAGGCGTCCGTGGCCTGTGCGCCGAGGTAGAAGATGTCGCCCTCAGCCGCTCCGCCCGCATCCCAGGCACACGTCCATGCGCCATCCTCCGGCGTCGGATCGGAACAATCCCACCAGGTTTCATTGTCCAGCGGATCGACAATCGCCAGGGTGATGGTGGGGACGGCGGATTGGTCGCTGGCCGTGCCGCGCAGCGTGTTCTCGCCGGGGCCGATCAGGCCGGGGAGCGCGAACACGCCCAGGCTTGGCGCTTCGTCGTCCACTTCGTGGTCTATGTAGAACCAATCCAGTTGATTGGTATCCCAACTGCCGGTGTCATCGTAGAAAATCACGTCTACAGTGGCCCACCCGTTTTGGTTGGTGGGATCGAAGTCCAGGTCGATGACGCCGGTGAAGGTCGCGGTGAGCGCCTCGCTCGGCCCCAGCTCGCCCAAGGGCAGGATCAAGCTGTACCACTCCGTGAGGTTATCGCCTTCACCCTCACTGGCGTACACCGCCCCTTCGGATTCGAGCAGGCGGACCGGCCCCCAGGTGACGATGTCGGCGGTCAGCCCGGTGCTGGTGAGGACGCCCCGGTTGACGTAGCGGATCGTATAGGTCACGCTCTGACCGTGGCCCACAGCGGGGTGGCTCACATCTTGTATCGCGGCCAGCCCGTCCTGCGCGTTGAAGTCGAGGCCGCCGCCGGAGGTCTGCTGCACCTGGCGCGCGGCCATCAGTGCGCTAACCGAAAGCGCGGGTTGCGGGGTCATGCGTGTGGACAGGCGGGAAGCTTGCGTTGTGGTCGCGCGGAGGGTCACGTCCGATTTGGGCGTATCCTGGCGCTCACATTCCGGGTCATCGGGGTTGAGCGCACACAGTTCCGCGTCCACTGCGTCCCAATCGGTCATATCCGCGAACACGTCATCCATGATATTGAAGAGATTGTCCTCCAGCACGCTGTAGGCGATGCCGGCCGGCGCGGCGTCCATAGTCCAACGCACGTCCGCGCCGGTAAATTGCCGCGCGGGCTGCAAGGTGGATTGTCGTGCGGCCTGCGTCAGTTGGTCAATGCTGGAGGCGCGTATGTTGATTGGCGGTGCTTGAGCGCCGTTGGGACAGATGCCACTGCCTAAAGACGGCCACGTGTAGGCCTGCAAGAGCGCGAACCGTTGTATGTCGCCCGGTTGGATTGCATCCAGAAGTTTTGCGCTGTTGACCGGGTTGCGCGGCGGCATCGTCGCCCACAGGCGCAGGGCGTGTTCCTCGGTCGCAAAGGCTGCCAGTGAGAGCGACGTCGTGGCGGGATGCGAAATGCCCAGCGTATCGAAGGGGAGGTAGAGGTCGGTGATGCTGGACACCTCGAGTTGCTCAAAATGATAGTCCCACGTCTCTGTGACCGCCTCCCACGTCCCGCTGATGATGTTCCAGTGCATCAACGTGGCGATGTCAGGGTCCTGCATCCAGACCAGATAATCCGCGCCCATCGCGTTGCCATCGGCGCCGGTATTCCGGAGCGTCGCCCGCGTCGTCTGCACAGCGCGGGTCTGCGTTATCGGCGTCAGGTTGGGCAGCAGGATGGTGGTGTTGGAGATCGTCTCGACGTAGGGATTGTAGGCGCGTGTGCTGCCGCCGGGCTGCGTGTCGAGGTAGACGAACAAGTCGCCCTCGGTGCGCCAGTTGGCGCCCGTCCAGGTCAGCCGCAGGCCGTCGCTGTTCCAACTCGCGTACAAGTGCTGGGCCGTGTTGATGGCGCTGCCGCCCATGGCCCGGTCGCGGATGCGGGCATCCGTCCCCAGTTGCGCGCACGCGCTCTCCATCCAGCCGCGCTGCCAGCCGTCCTCATCCGGCGTCACGTAATCCGGCGTGAAGGCCGTCTCGACGTAGACCGGGCCGAGGGTCTGCCAGGTGACGTTGCCATAGCTGTCGCGGCTGCCGAGGCGGAAGCTGACCTTGCTCCCCTCGACGGCAGGCCGGGTGACGCTGCCGCCGCTGCCGGCCGGGTGCGACGTGATGAGCGTGTGCGGCGTCGCGGTCAGTTGCGTCGTCCAGTGGAGTTCGTAGGGCAACAGGCCGCTTGGGTCGCTGCTCTCTGTCCAATCCAGCGTGAGGCTGGCCGCGTCGCTCGTCTGTGTCAGTGTGACCGCCTCCGGCCCGACGAGATCCACGACGACATTCGCCGTCGTCTCTATCGCGCGTCCGGCCACGTCGGTAGCGCGGGCCGCTACCGTAAAGGTCTCGCCGTCCGGCAAGTCCTCGAAGCCAACCTGCCACAGTCCTTGCCACCCCCCATTGCTGACCTGCGCAGCCTGCCATGCACCATTCGCCACTCGCCATTCGACGTCGGCGATGCCGCCCGTGTCGGTGATGGGGCCATGCAGGGCCAAGATGCCGCTCGGCTGGTAATGTGTGGAAGTCAGGACGGTGCTCGCGATGGCGATCTCCGGCGCTTGCGTGTCCACAATCACGGTGATGGGATGCGTCGCGGTTAGGACGATGCCATTCTGATCGCGCAACAGCGCCTCAAGGCGATACGCGCCCTCGCCGCTCCCACCACCGGTGGGCAGCGTCCAGGTCGTCGTCCAGGTGCCGGTGATCACGCCGGCGGGCCAGGTCTGGGTGTAGATGACGGCGCTGTCCACCGTGACGGTCAGCGTCTCCAGGCCGTCCTGTGCATAGGCCGCTCCCATGACGGCGATGGGCGCCGTGCTGGTGAGGACGCTGCCGTGCGTCGGGGTCAGGACGAGCGCGTCGAGCAAGGGCATGCTGGTCGTCGCTTGCAGCGCGCGGGTCGCGGCGCTCGCCGTGGCGCAGTTGCCCGCCGTGTCGCAGAAGGTGACGGGCGTGGCGCGATGGTCGCCGGTTGGCTGACAACTGGTGCTCAGGGCGTAGAGCCGTTGCTCGCCCTCCGGCGCCAGGGCGAGATACCAGGGCGACGTGTAATACTCATGCTGCACGCGGGCATCGTTCGCCACGGGGCATGGGCCAATGTAGCCGTCGGTTGTCAGGTTAAAGTCCTGCGCGGTGATGTAGACGTTGGTGTAGGCCGTCGGGCCGCTGCCGATGAGTTGTGCGCTGACCGAGATGCGCGGCGCGAGGGTATCCACGCTGCCCTGCCATTGGCTGAGCGCTTGCACGCGCGCGTCGGTCAGGCCGAGCGCGTCACTGCCCCGCGCGTCGATCTGGTAAGACCCCTCCAGCCCGGCAGGCAGCGCCGCCGACCACTCGGAGAAGGTGACGCCTGCGCCGCTCTGAGCGACCGATGCGGCCTGCCAGCCCTGTTGCGCCAACACCGCGACTTCGGTGGGGGACAACACGCGCGGGTAGATGATGAAGTCGTCGAGCGTCCCATCGAGGTAGCGCCCGCCGGCCGTCCCCAGGTGCGCGCCAAGGGTGGTCGCGGTGACGTTCAGGTCATCCGGGATACTGTGATCGCCGGCGACGCAGGCATCCTGCACGCCGTTGACATAGATACACGCGCCCGTGGCATTGAAGGTGGCCGCGAGATGCGTCCATTGCCCGGTCGGGAGCGTGGCGTTGCTTTGCACCAACGGGGCGCCGTTCTTGGTGTGGAAGTAGACGCGCCCGGCCTCCCCCGCCTGACTGGGCGTAGTGCCCACCGAGAGAACGCCATAACTGTTCACGCCGTCGTGCTGCTTGGCGAAGATCGTCTCCTCGGTGTTGGCGTCGAGATAGACCCAGGTCACTAGCGTGCCCGCGCCGAGGTCGTTGAGCACCGTGGGCGGCAGGGCGACATAGTCATTGCCGCCGTCGAGCGCCAGCGCGCCGTTCCCCACGCGGCCGGGGACGGTACGCAGCGGCGGTTTGGTCTCCCCTGCCCACACTTGCACTTCGGCCAGGGAGAGGAAGTTGCTGCCGGCAAGTTGGACGCGCGCGTAGCGCCCAGTACGATTGACGGGAAGTTCGATCTTGGCCCCAACCGGGCCGGCGTGGTAGTATTCCCACACGTCCGGCTGGTTGCGTACCGCGTCCAGGTCGCCGCTGACAAAGGGCGCGTCGGAGACAAAGACGTAAAAATCGCTCAGCCGCTCGCTGCTGCCGTCGGTGCGGTTCCAGAGGGCCAGCGTGGCGATGTTGTAGGAGGCGCCCAGATCGACTTGCCACCAGGGGCGGTATTCGTTATTGGTGTGCGTGACCGAGCCGGCCTGGAAGTCGCCGCTGGTGTTGCCATCCACGGCCAATGCGGCGCCATACTGACCCAAGTAATCGCTGGACTGCGTCGCCGTCTTGCCCACGGCCACGTTGACCGTGCTGCGCGCGACGCCGTCGTGCCCCCAGGCGGAGCGGTCGCGCAGCGGGCTGTCTATGACCCGCTGGTCATCGAAGGTGAGGTGTAGCAGCGGGTCGCTGCCGCGCCAGAGCGCCTTGATCTCGGCGGCGGAGAGGGCGCGGTCAAAGATGCGCGCGTCGTCCAAGGCGCCCCACAAGACCTGCGTGCCGTCAGGTTGCGCGCCGATACCGGTCGGCGCATCGCACTGCGCCATCCCGCCCGGCGCGGCCTGCTCCGCTGCCAGCGCGCCGTCGCGGTAGAGGCGGAGGGTGTCGCCGTCATAGGTCGCGGCCAGGTGCGCCCAGGTGTGCAACGGCACACTCACGGGCTGTTCCGCGTACTGCCACGTCCCGTTGATCTTGACCCAGATGCGGGGATAGTGGTTTTGTCCGTCCTCGTTCAAGCTGAGGATAAAGCCGCAGTTGCTATGGCTCTTGTAAGAGATCAGCGCCTCGCGCCACGTCGCGTCGTGGGTGCGATAGACCCAGGCGGAGGCAGAGGCCGTCGTAAAGTCGCCCAAGTTTTCCACCCGGATCGCATCATTCACGCCATCGAAACTGGCTGCCGTGCCGCGCTGCCCCGGCATACCGGAGGTGGGGCAGCCCGCGCCCTGGCAACTGCCCTGGTGCGCCGGAGCCGCGATATTGCGGAAGACGATGTTGCCTTCTTTGTTCGGTTGATCGTCCAGCGGCAGATGGAGCACCTGCCCGACAGGCATACCTTCGTTGTAGAAGGGCGAGCCGGGGGTAGTGGGCGTGAAGGCCACTTCGACCTTATCCACGCCGCCAACAGGCCGCTGCGCCAGGCGCGCCACATCGTCGGAGATGAGACCGTGCCCGAAGATACGCACGTCATCGAGGCGTCCGGGGAAGAAGTGCATATCGCCGTAGGGCTGCGCGCCGATGCCGGTCAGTTCGGTACACTGCTGTAGATTGCCGGGGGCGTCTAGTTCAGCCACCAACACGCCATCCCGGTAGAGTTGGAGCGCTGCGCCATTGTATGTGGCCGCGAGATGCACCCAGGTGTTCAGGGGCACTGACGCCGTGTCTTCGACGTACTGCCACGTCCCATCCACGTTGACCAGGAAGCCCGGCTGATGTCCGCGATTGCCCTCATTGAGGAGCAACGCGAAGCCGCACGCGCTGTAGGCTTTGTACGAGACCAGCGCCTGCCGCCCATCCGTCTCGCCGGTACGATAGACCCAGGCGGAGACCGACGCTGTGTCAAAGTCGCCAAAGTTCTCGATTCGCAGGGCATCATCTACGCCATCGAAGGCGAGCGCACTGCCAATTTGTCCGTCCTGCGCAGCGACGGGACATCCGTTGCCGCTGCAACCGGCGGCGTTATGCTGTCCGCTGCTGTCGGCGAAGGACGTTGCCCCGACGGCTTCCTCGAACATCAGGTGCATCCGCACGCCCTCAATCACGGGGGCCTCGCTGACTACGCCGTGTAAGGCGCCGCTGGTCAACGTCGTCGTGGGAAGCGTGCTCGCGTCCAAGGTCGCGCTGGGCGCGCTGCCGTCCACGTGGAAGGCGGCGAGGTCGTAGGTCGCGCTGTTGCCCACCCGGTCGCCGGCGACGACCCGCAGGGTATAGTCCCCCGTCGGTTCGGCGTCATCCAAAGGATAGGCGACGCTCCAGACGTTGCCGTGGACGGTGGCCAGCACCGGTTCACCCACCTGCGCGCCGTTGGCGTCCAGGAGTGTGATCTGGACCGCGCTCACGCCGCTGCCGGCGACGCCGCCGGACGAGAGATTGGGGTCGCTGACACTGCCGCTGAGGGTCACGGCCCAGGCCCGCGCCTCGGTGGGATGCGGGCTGAGCGGGAGCAAGGCGCCGTTGACGATGCCGGTGCTGACGAGGGGCGGCGTGGCGTCCACATAGATAGCGTGGCTTGCCACGGTGCTGCGGTTGTCCACCCGGTCAATGGCGTAGGTTTCGATGGTATGGGCGCCCTCGCCGCCGAGGACTGTAGGATCGAAGGTGGGGCACCAGGCGGCGCCCGGTTCGGCGTCCCGGCAGGGCGGGGCTTCGCGCCACGCGCCGCCGTTGACGCGCCAGATGACGCGGTCCACGCCGGAGGCGGGCACACTGTCCACCGTTGCCGGGTCTTGCGCGCCGATGTGGAGGACGGCGTCGCGGTTGGCGCGGTAGGGGGTGTCGGAGACCAGCCAGGCGGTCGGTGCGTCGGCGTCCACGACCATTTCGGCGGTCTGGCGCTCCTCGACCCAGGCGGCTTGAGCGGTGTAGAGGCGCTTGATTTCCAGCCCGCTGAGGGCGCGGTGGTAGATGGCGAACTCGTCGAGACGTCCGTCGAGATAACGCCCGCCGGCGGTTCCCAGGTGTGCGCCCAAGGTGGTGGCGGTAGGGTTGGAATCGTTGGGGATGCTCAGGCCGGCGCTGCCCGTGATTGCGGCGTCCTTCTCCCCGTTGATGTAGAGCGTGGCGCTCGCGCCGTCAAAGGTGACGGCGACGTGGTACCACTGCCCGGTCGGGAGGGTGGCGCTGCTCTGTAGCAAGGGCGCGTCGTTTTGCGCGTGAAAGTACACGCGCCCGGTCTCACCTGCCTGGCGGGGGGTGTAGCCCACGGAGAGGACACCATAGGCGTTCACCCCATCGTGCTGCTTGGCGAAGAACGTCTCCTCCTCGGCGCTGTTGAGGTAGACCCAGGCCGCTATCGTGCCCGCGCCGAGGTTGTTGAGCGCGTTGGCGGGCACGTACAGCGCGTCGTCCACGCCGTCGAAACTGGCGGCGAGTCCGACCTGGCCCTTGGCCTCGCTCTGAGGACAGGCGTTGCCGCTACACGTCCCGTTCTGCCCGCCGGCGACGTCCGTGAACGTTGTCGCGCCGCTGTTCTCATCCATCGGCAGGTTGAACTGGGGCGCCTGGCGGTAGAGTTCGGCCACTTGCGCGGCGGTGTAAGCCTCCCTGTACAGGCCCACCTCGTCCAGCAGCCCGGCAAAATACTGGTCCGCCCAGCCGCGCCCACCTAACCATACCTCCTGGTTGGCCGGGGCAATGACCCCAGAACCGGCGTAGGTGTGGCAGGATGCGCCGTTCTTGTAGGTGACGACCGCGCCGTGATCATAGGTCACGGCAATGTGCGTCCAGGTGTTGAGCGGCGCGGTGCAGCCGGTGTCGGTCCAATTCCAGCCCGGATCGGTGTTGGCAAAGGCCCAGCGAATCGTACCGTCCTCGAAACGCGCAATCTGATACGCGGCTTCTTTGTTGATGAGCACACCACCCTCTGCGCCGCCGGAACCGCTGCCGGTGGGATAGAGCCACGCGCTAAAGGTAAACGCACCCGGCAGGTTGAAGCGGCTGTCGTTGCCCAACTTGATCACGTCGTCCACGCCATCGAAGCGGACGGCGCTGTCCACGCGCCCGCGCACGCCGGAGACGGGGCAGGTAGCGCCCTGGCACCGGGCGTCTGCGTATCCGGTCATATCCCGGAACGCCGTCCGGCCGGGGGCATCATCGAAGGGTAACTCCATCACCCCGGAGCGGGCGCGGTAGAGTTCATCCACGCTCTCCGCGTCAAAGGTGTTTTTGTAGATGGCGACTTCGCTGATGGCGCCGACGAAGGGGACCGAGTTTTGCTGGACCGTAACCTGCATATCGCCTTTCGCCCCATCCCATATCCCCAAGCCTCGTTGATACCACTTGTCGAAGGGGGTCCCAAAGGTATAGGGCGCTTGGGCCAGGGAGGAATCTACGGTCATCCACCGTTCCACAAAGACATCGTCCGGAACGTCCGGGGTGCCATCCCGCTCGATGAGCCGGAATTTGGTGTAGAGATGCGAACCGGCCAGTCTGCTGACATTGAGTTCGAGGTACTCTTTAGGCGCCGTATTGTTGTGAGTGCCATACACCGTTTTCAGCGTCTCCCACCGGCTTCCAGGATTCCACCAGGCCTGGAGTTCGTACTGATCCTGCGCGCCGCCGTCACTGTCATGCTGCTCGCTGATGAAAAGGTAGTTAAAGATGTAGGTTTTATAGGTGATGGCGCGGCGGATGAACAGTCCCCGGCTGTTGGGGGGCAGGGTGACGTTGCCCGTGCTGTGGTAGACATTGTCCACGTAGAGCGTGATGTCATAGCCCCCGGCGGAACTTGGGCTTGAGGTCACAACGATGTGATGCCAGCGGTCGCGCGTAAAGACGTTGGGAAAGGTGACATAACCCGTTTCACCGGTGGGGGCATTGAAGCGCGTTACGACGGTGAGGCTATTCCCCCTTCGCATCAGCGTAACGTTGGTATAACGGTTCCCCTGAGCGTCGGCGTTGTCGTACCCCACAATGGCCTGGTTGGAGCCGTCCAGCCCCTCGTTGCCGCTGACTTCGGGTTTGACCCACGCGGAGACCGTGAAATGTCCATCGCTCAAGTCCAGCGCAGAGTTGTTCCTACCCGTGAACCAGATGTGCCCATCCGAGGAACTGAAGCGCCCCTCGCTGTTGGGACAGCTCCATCGGCAACCGGTCTCGTGCTGGAACAGCGAGTTCTCGACCAGCGGCGTCGCCGCCTTCCACCATAGCACCGGCGCCTGGAAGAGTTGGTTGATTTGCCCCGCATCGCGCGCGTCCTCGTAGACGTGAACCTCGTCGATCAGGCCGGTAAAGTGGAACTGGGGATCGCCCTCCGTGGCGCCCGCGCCGATGCGCAACGGGAATTGCGTGTTCGGGGCGAACGTGACGCCTGACTGTCGGGCCGCCTCTTTGCCATTCACGTAAAAGATCAGCGTCTGCGTGGTAGCATTGTAGACGCCCGCCAGGTGCGTCCAGGCGTTGGCGGCGATAGCGCCGCCGTTCAAGGATACCCAATCAGAGCCGTTGCCGACCCATAACTCCCACGTATTGCTCGGCGTCGCGTAGAGCATATAACCGCGCGGCGGCGTCCCCTCGCGCGAGGTCAGCACGGAGCGGTAACCGCTGCCGCCGGTCACTTTGGCCCAGGCGGCCACGGTAAAGCTCGTGTTGTTGAGGGCCGCGGCGTAGGGCACGGTCACGTCATCGTTGCCATCAAAGCTGAACGCGGCACCGTAGCGGCCCTCCGGGTCGGCGGTGGGACACGCGCCGCCGCTGCACGTCCCCGGTCGCTCCGGGAAGCCGGAAGTGTCCCGGAAGGTCGTGGCCCCGGCGGCGTCATCAAAGTGCAGTTGGAGCTGCGCCTGGCCGCTCTCGGCGTGGGGGTCGGTGATGCGCGCGCCGGCCACCTGGGTCAGGGCGAGGCGCTGTGTGGCGGCGTCGGCGTTCACCTGGAACGTACCGGCCAGGGTGGTGCTGGCGCGCGGTTGGAGCGTAAAGTTGCGCGGCGCGGGCGCTTGCACCGCTGCCGGGAAATCGCCATAGTGCAAGCCTTCGGCGTAGCGCCCGTTCAGCTCGTTGGTCACGGTACCCTCATAGTTGAGCGCCGCGCCGGGCCGGACGAAGCCATCTTCGTAGGTATAGGTCCCGGTGATGACCGTCTGAATCTCGGACACGCCCAGGACGTAGGGGAAGATGGCGAACTCGTCCAGGCGGCCGTCGAGATAGCGACCACCGGCGCTGCCCAGGTGCGCGCCCAGGGTCGTGGCGGTGACGTTCGTGTCATCGGGGATGGTGTGATCCCCGCCGACGCAGCCCTCGCGCGCGCCGTTGACGTGCATACACGCGCCCCCGGCATCGAAGGTGACCGCGACGTGGTACCACTGCCCGGTCTGAAGGAGGGTGTTGCTTTGCAGTAGACTCGCACCATTCTTGGCGTGGAAGTAGACGCGCCCGGCGTCGCCTATCTGAGTGGGCGTGTAGCCCACGGAGAGCACGCCATAGCTGTTCACGCCGTCGTGTTGCTTGGCAAAGAGCGTCTCCTCGGTGTTGCTATCGAGATAAACCCACGCGGCCATCGTGCCGCCCGTGAGATCGTTGAGCACGTCGGCGGAGACGTGGAGGGCGTCGTCCACGCCGTCGAAAGCGCGGGCGTAGCCGTGATAGCCAAGAAGCTCCAGGGCCGGGCAGCCACTGCCGGAGCACGTCGCCGCGTGGCTGTAGCCGGAGGTGTCGGCGAAGCTGGCCGCGCTGCCGTCGTCCTCGAAGCGCAGCAACAGGCGCGGTGCATCGCGCTCGTAGACCTCGCTCTCGAAATCGAGGAGTTTCGGATCAGACCAGACGCGCGGGTTGAAGCCGTAGATCTTTTCCATACCGTCCGGGATGCCGTCGCCGTCGGTATCGTACGCCAGCGGGTCGGACGTGACCCAGGTGGTCTTGGGATCACCGCCGTTGAAATCGTAGACGAATTCCCAGCCTTCCACTTCTTCCTTATCGGTCAGCCCGTCGCCGTCGGTGTCGCGGCGGAAGGGATCGGTCTCGTGGAGCAACTCCTCGCGGTCGCTCAGGCCGTCGCCGTCGCTATCCGACGAGGTCGGCGAGAGGCCCTGCTGTGTCTCGAAGTAGTCGTTCAGCCCGTCGCCATCGGTGTCCCAGCGGCTGTCGTTGGGGTCCGATTCGTAGGTCAGGCCGTCGCCATCGGCGTCGCGCAGGCGCGGGAAGGAGAGGCGTAGATGATTGTCCCAGGCGAGGGCGTAGCCGCCTTCCTCGGGCCGCAACTGGTAGAACTCGGTCAGGGTAGCGGGGAAGACGTCGAAGACCAGGCTTTCGCTCAAGGGGAGCGGGCGGCTGCCCCACTCCGGGCGCATCCAGCAGACGGGGATAATAATGCCAACAGGAGTAGGAATCCCGACACACTCCTGATGCGGAATCGCGTATCCTTCCAGCAAGTAGAGATCGAAGGTGCGGTTCAAGCCAGTCTCGCTGATGGGCAAGTCTGTGGAGAGGGTGCGGGTGATGGCCCACTTCCCTGGCGCGAAATTCACGAAATCCGCGCCGACCGCGTGGGAACCGGTCTGCAGGTCGAACCAGTCCTCATAATGGGCGTTGAAGGCGAGGTCGCCATGCACGTCGTGACTGGTGGGCGAGAGAACGTACTTGAAGCTGGAGTAGCGCAACATGGCCAGGTTGTACTGCCAGAAGTAGACCATCGTCATCCAACTGTTTGCCAGACGCAGGCCGACACCGGTGAGGTTGAGCGCGTTGCGCAGACTCATATCTACCTGCAAACGCTGGCCCGGCGTAAAGCCGCTCATCGGGTCGGCCGGGTGGGGATTGAAGGCGGTGAAGGCCAGCCGCTTCGGATCATCGAAGGTAACGATGGAGACGTTGCTATACATATTGGCCTTGAGCATTTTGGTGAGCGTGCCGGTGATACCGCCACAAATGTCCACCACCCCTCCGGCATAGAAGTCGACCGCGTCTTGCGCTGCTTCCGTCCACTCTTGAGGCAGCGCGGCGCACACGGCAGCGATCAACGCGTCGATCAGGCCGATCACCGCCAGGATGATGGCGCCCACACCGGTGAAGGCGAGAAGCATCATCAGGACGGCCATGCCGGTGGCGGCAAGAAGATCGGCGATGCCGGACAGCATAGCGGTCACGCTCCACTGCCCCATAGCAATCAGGATGCCCATCTGCACGGCAAAGACGCCAATGGCAAGGACTGTCGAGACGATCAGGCCCACGACAGGGGCCGCGTTGGCGGCTGTCGCCACCGCGCTCACCCCATTTTTGACTGCTTTGATAATCGTCGTCACCACTGTTACCAGGTTGGAAACGACATTGATGATGGCCAGCCCGATATTCACCACCTTCGTGGCCGCGGCTATCTGGTTGGGGCTGAGGCCGATGAACAGCCCAACGCCGACAGCGATGCCTATCAAGGCCACCACCGCGATCACCGCGGCCGCGATGACCAGTCCCTTTTTCCACTTGGCCATTTTGGAAAAGGTCTGCCACCAGCCTTTGAGCGTTTTTACGCCCTTGCCAATACCTTCCCCGATCTTTTTCAAGGCATCTTTGAGAAAGCTGGTGGATCCGGGCGCCCGACCGAGTTGAAACTCGACAAGGGTGACAACGATTTTCTCAGTGACCGAGCAAATTGCCGAACCCGCGCCTGTAGTGGCTTTATAGATGACTGAATCCTCGGCGCTGGCAGGGGACTCTTCCTTGAGATCGTCTGGGATGCGAGCAGAGACGCCGTTGACCAGCGCCAGGCCGTACATCTGGGACGCGAGGATGGCGCCGCGCAGCACATCGGGGTCGTCGGGGTCATAATAGTCCCCACCCAGGGCTTCGAAGAAGGGTTTCATGGCCGCGCCCAGTTGATCCATGTACACATCCAGGGGGTAGGGCTGCCACCCGTCTCCATCGAGGTAGCGGTACGGCGTCCACTGGAACGAAGCGACCGTATGGACGTTGCCGGCGACTTGCAGGGTGGACGAATTGCTGTCCCATTGGTCGTCTATGTTAGCGTTACGGGTATTGGATTCGCGCGCGACCAACAGCGTCGGCGTCTTGTCGTGGGAGAAGGTGTCGAGGACGGCGCGGCTGTGCGTTGTCGCCAGCGTGACGATCTCGTCAAGGTTGGCAAAAGTGTGTCGCTGCACGCGCAGAGCGGTGTTGGGGACGCCCCACCGTTCTACTTCCGTCGCCGCGCTTTCGTAATCGAAGCGGCGCGCGATCTCGGCGATGGTGATGTCCCGGTGTACACCGTCCTGGCTGCGCCCGGTGAGGAACGAGCTTTCCAGGCCGGCGGCCACCTGCCAGAGATGCTCGTTCAGCAGCGAATCGCCGCTGGTCGCCGGGTCGGGATAGACAATGGCGACATCCAAGCCGTGGTCTTCGCGCACGGTCATACCGGTCAGCGTCCATTCGTCGGTGTAGGTGTGGATCACCTGGGTCTGATTCAACACCCAGTTGGCCTGGCTGTCGCACCACTTGGCGGCGGCCGGCTTGCCCTTCAGATTGTCCGGAACCGGTTTACAGGAATCGCTCAAGACCTGCACCAGCCACACGACGCGCGCCTGGTGCTGATCGCCCCAGGTGTCCGCGAATTGCTGGTAGAAGAGGCGCGTCATAAAGGCGACCCGCCCGCCGCCAGTGGAATCGGGCACGACGTTGAGCGGCGCGTAGACGATCACGCGCCCGTTGTCGTTGGTGTCTTGCACCATCATGCCGTACTCGGCCAACGCTGCCTCATCAATCATCTGGTCGGTGTAGCTACCGTTGGGGATGTCGGGGACGGTCACGCAGACGGTGTTGTCGCCGTGGGTCACGTCCAGGCTGCGCGCGCCGTTGGCAAAGTCGGTCAGGCGCGGGCCAGAGAGGGTATAGCTGCCCTGTACGTTGGGGATAGCGCGCGTTTCCCGGCGATCTCGCTGCCCGCACACGCCCTCGTAAACTTTGAAGCTATACGTGAGCGCGGATTCGGTAAAGGTGAACCGGATCTGATTGTCGGCGCTGTGCTGCAAGATGAGGTGGCCCGGCAAGGTCTGCTCGCTGTCGCGCAACGTCAACGTCGCCGAGGGTGTGGTCATCGGAAAGGGAAGCGGGCGACCGGCCATGCGCACTTCGAGCATCGGGATCAGGCGCATGTCGCCGTTGGCCGCGCTGGGATCACCGCCGGGATAGTCGGGCAGATCGGCAAAGGTGCTATGATTGTCGCGTTGCCGCTGCAACTGCCCGGCCTCGTCGCCGGCCGGCCAGTCAAGGACGTTGCGGGCATAGGTCAAGTGGGCGGGGTTCGTGGGCCGCAGTTGGACGTCCACAATGATAGGCTTGCCGATGCCGCGCGCGTCGGTGTCTATTTTGAACGTGAAAGGATTGTCCAGGTCAAAAGCCCCCTGCTGCGTCTGAGGGGAAATATCCACCCAATCCGGCACGCCATCGCCGTCGTTGTCGTCGTCGAAAATGTCGGGCGTGCCGTCGCCGTCGGTGTCGCGGCAGACTTGCGTCGGCCAAAGGCTGTTCATCCGTTCGGGACATTCCAGCGCGTCGCTCTGCCCGTCCTTGTTGGTGTCCGCGTTGAGGGGATCGCTGTACCAACGCTGAACATTGTACTCAAAGCCCTCCACCTCGACAGTGTCATAAAGCTTGTCGCCATCGCTGTCCAGATCCAGCGGGTCGGTCCCCAGCGCGGTGACTTCGATGCCGTCGTTGAGGCCGTCGTCGTCGCTGTCGGGGTCGCTGCACATCGTCCCCAACTGCGCTTCGACCTTGTCGCTCAGGCCGTCGCCGTCGGGGTCGTCATCCGAGTTCGGGTTGCAGTCGGGCGAGGGGTTGATGTCTAACAGCGCGAACTGTAAAGCGGACGTGTCCGATGATGTCGGGAGGTCGAATTCGTGGATAAGCGCTTGCGAAGCCGCCGCCGCTTCGAGCGGATTGACCTGCGGATTCCAGTCCGAGACATACAGCTCCGTCTCGTATTCCCGCCGAGCCTCCGCCTCCTCTTGTGCGGTTTCCTGCTCGGCCTGTTTCTCAGCCTGTTCAGTGTTGAAGGCGTAGACGTGGTGCTGCTGCAAAAGCGGCGTGATGACCATGGCGACGACCATCGCAATCGCAAAGCCGGCATAGACCCCGCGCGAGCGGCCCATCGTGACGAGCAGCAAAAGCAAGCCCAGCGAACCTATCATCAGGCCCGTTTGTACCAGTAGTCTCTGCCATCCGGCGCTGGAGGTGGGCAGGTTCAGCATCGCCCCCACGCGCGCCAGCGGGGACGCCGCCAGCGCGGATGGGTAGCCGTAAAAGTCATTGGTGATGGTCGCCTCGACCCAGTCGCCATTCGACACCTCCGGGTAGACCATGTGCATGTGGATACGGCGCGGGAGGCCTTGACTGTCCAACCAGACCTCGCCCTCGCCGGTGAGATCGAGGTAGGTATCGGAGAGGCTGAGCGACATCCCTGCGGGCAACTTGCCGTGTTCGATCAGGTGGCGCTCCATCTGATCGCGCATGTAGGCGGCAAAGTCCGGGCCGTCCACCTCGAAGGCATAACGGTGATAGGCGGCCGCCTGGCGGCCCGCGTTGGTCTCCAGTTCGCGCGTCTCGACGCCCAGGTCGCGCACGTTGCGCATCCCGGCCAGGTAGCCCATCAAGTCGCGGCCGGGGGCGAAAGCGTCGGAGAATTCCGGTATAGCTTGCCACGGCCCGCCGGCCACGCGGCCCTCGGCCTTGTCGCCCGCGATGCGCACCTCGACGGCATCCTGGGGATTAAAGGCGCTGCCCTCGTGATCCCAGAGCGTCAGGTGCAACTGGTCGGCGGGCAAGTTAGCCTCGCCCTCCATATAGAGCACATCGGTCTCGCTGCTCCGTCCCACGTTCACCAGCGCGGGGCCGGGATGGGTCGTCTGCGCCAGCTCCGACGTGAAATGGTACTGTCCAATTTCCTGGGCACGCTGCCACGCGGCGCGCACCTCGCCCTCCGGCGAGCGTGAGGCGACAGCGGTCTGCACCTGGGGCCATTGGCTAATGATGAATAAAAGGATACACGTTATAATACCGCATCCATAAGTCAACCACCGAATGTTTTGCCCCCGTTTCATAACGCTGCCTCCAAGTCTGGATTCTAACCCAAAACCAACGAGTATGATGTCGTGAATTAGCATACCATAAAAGAAGGCCTGTGTCATTGGTATTTGACTTATTTTTGACTAAGCGTTTTCTTAGGTGCGCTAAGGTTTTACTTACGGCAGCATTAAAAGCGCGCCGGTTGCGTTTCTCTTGAATCTAAGTATGACTCTACTGAAAAAAGGTTTTTCAGTAGAGAAAGGAATACTATATGTTGTGGTTGGGCTGCGCCCAACCACAACATATATCCCATATTTTTCTTTGGCTGACCCTTTTTTCAGGGCAGCCAAGTATCCTTGCCATAAGAGGGCTGGCGCAGATATGGGACTATATGGACAAGTGCGGGGCGGAGGAAGGCCATCTGATCATCTTCGACCGGACGCCAGGCAAGCCTTGGGAGGAAAAACTCTTCCGCCAGGAGGAGCGCTATCAAGGACGCGCCATCACGGTGTGGGGGATGTGATACCGGCGCAGCGCGCCGGTCGCCGGCAGCGCTAGGTCAACGTCACCCAGCCCTGGCGCAAAGCGTAGAGGGCGGCCTGCGTGCGATTTTCCAACGCCAATTTGGCAAGGATACGGCTGACATGCACGCTGACTGTGCGCGGGCTGATACCTAACCGCCGAGCCATGTCATCATTGTTCAGGCCCTGGGCAACGAGCGCCAGCACTTCGACCTCGCGCTCGGTCAACACGTCTGGCAACGCGGGCGGTGTGGCGAGCGCTGACGGCCCGCTCAGGAGCGCCTGGGCGATGGTTGCGGGCAAGACCACGCTCCCCCGGTGGACGGTGCGGATGGCTTCGAGCAATTCCGCCGCTGGCGCGCTCTTCGAGACATAGCCCGCTGCTCCGGCCCTGACGGTAGCGAGGATGCGGGGTGCGTCATCGACGCTGGTGAGCACGAGGATGCGCCGGGCGGCATCGGCGGCGAGAATCTCAATGATGGCCTGGTCGCCGTCCATGCCGGGCATGAGCAGATCCATCAAAATCACGTCGGGGCGCAGCGCGGCGGCCTGACGCACGGCTTCGGCCCCAGAAGCGGCTTCTCCGGCCACTTCTAAATCTGCTGCCTGGGCGATGACAGCTTGTAGCCCCTCCCGCACCAGGGGATGATCGTCAACGATAAGTACGCGGATACGGTTGGCCATTTGATAGCTCCTCGAACATAGTCAACGAATTGAGAAATTAGCGAATGTCGAATCCAATAAAGTCGTACCTTAAAAGTCCAATAAAGTCGTGTCACCCC
>JBNGCW010000039.1:0-38503 GCA_049975525.1 Anaerolineae bacterium | reverse complement strand
TCCATCCGCCTTAACCACTCCAATCTCTTATTCACAGATTAGCACAGATTTTCACAGATTTTGTTTTTAATCTGTGTTAATCTGCGTTAATCTGTGGATTCTAACAGTCTCAGCTGCTCCGGCCCCGCGTTCTCGCCCT
The DNA here is from genome assembly GCA_049975525.1 of Anaerolineae bacterium. Lineage (GTDB taxonomy): Bacteria > Chloroflexota > Anaerolineae > B4-G1 > SLSP01 > G713. The sequence goes on along the minus strand of JBNGCW010000039.1, from coordinate 38,364 downwards.
CCGGTGCGATCTCGGCGCTCTCGCGCATGTAGCCTTCTTTGCCCATCAGCAGGCCCTCAAGCAACTGCTTCTCCTTGTTGCCGTTGATGAGGCTCTCGGCGATGGCCTGGCAGAACTGCCAGAAAGCGCCGCTCTGACCGTAGCCCGTCTGGCCCAGGAGCCGCGTGATCTCGGCCTTCTTGCCCCTGGCCCAGAGTTGACAGGCGCGGTGCATGGCGTCGACCATGTTGTGGATCTCCTCGACTTCGCCGCGCTTCTGCGGACCGCGCACCCAGATCTTGGCGCCACGCTTTTGTACGAAGCCGCCGCTGCCCCAGAGCTGCTCCAGGTCGACGCCCTGGGCGCTGGCGATCTTGCGCGCGTCGTCGTAGGGGACGCCGTTATCCAGGTAGGTCCAGCGGTAGGTGAGGTAGAACTGCGCCTCTTTGTCGATGCTGCCCCGCTGCGCGTCCGCCAGCAGCCGCTTGACCAGGAAGTCGGTGGCGACGGTGCGGATGAAGTGGAGCAGCGTGTCGACGCCCACCGGCTCGCCGGCGTAGGTCTCGACGCGCTCGTAGCGGGAGTAGTGTTCCATGCCGGGGCCGATGGCGGAGATGAAGAAGTCACCGCCGGCGATACCCTCTGCCCAGAACTGCTTGAGCTTCTCCTCGACGCGGGCGCGGATGCGGGGCTGGATCTCATTCCAGAAGCCCAGCGGCTCCCGCTCCACCTTGCGGCAGACCATGTAGATGGATGAAGCTAGGGCGGCGGAAGCGCGGGCGCGCAACCTGGCCTTCATCTCAGTGTGCATAGGCCAAGATCCGGTGACCACCAAGCCTGCTTCCACCAGCGCGCTGAGCATCGTCTCCCAGCCTGCCGTGGTTTTATGCGCATAGACGATGACCGCGACGCCGCCGGGACGCAGGACGCGGTGCATCTCACAGAATGAGTCGCTCAACAGCCGCTCGAAGAATGCCTTGGCCTCTTTCTTGTTATCGTGGCGCGTGGGCTCCATGATGGCCTCGCCCGTCTTGGGGACGGTGGGGGTGGCAAATAGCTCTGGGAAGAGGTCGCCTACACTGCGCTTGAGCCAGACGTAGAAGAAGTCGGAGAGGGCGGCGTAAGGGACATTGTCGTAGTAGGGGGGATCGGTCAGAATGGCATCAAGATGGTCATCAGGAAAGGGCAGAGATGTAGCTGAAGATTTTTGTGCTGTACTATCAACCCCAACAACTGCCAGATTAGTCTCAATGTAACGTAGAACCCATTCAAGATTCGAGATCCAGTCGCCATTTACCCCTGACAACGGATTTAACTCAACATAATCCCAAATGAGGGGTAACGCCTGCCGCCCAAATACATGCTCGATCTTCTCCCCATAGACATTCCACGTAACCAATGTGGCGTTTTTATCTACTATCCGATTCAGAATGACTGCCAAATACCCCACCACCGCCTCTGCCAGCGCATCTGTATCCCATCCGCGTTCATCCGCGCCGATCCGTGCGCCGATGTCCGCACAATCGGCCCGCACCCGCTCATAGACACCCTTGATCTTCTCCAGGAAGGTGACCAGGGCCAGCTGCTGCCGGGGATTGAAGAGTTCTTTCCACTGAGTCATCCCGTAGTTGGTGGGCAACATATATCGTGCATTTTTAACCATCTCTTCTTCAGGCAATGGGCTTTCCAGATAAGGCCAATCCGCCAGATTTTCCTCCAATGCCGCCTTGGCCTCGGCGTAAATCGCCTCGTCCTCCGGCGTCGCCAGGCGGTAACGCTTACCGAACTGGTCTGGATGGTGAAAGATCACGGCAACCATCCGCTGGCCCATCTGGCCCTCGCGGGCCAACCGGCGCACGTCTGCGGCCTTCGTCACCTGTCCACAGACGGGACAGCGCGCGTTGGCGCGGCTCACCGTGCCCTCGTTGGGATCGAACCCTGCCGCCTCGATGGCCTCGGCGTCCTCGAGCAGCTCAAACTCCACGGATGGCGTAGGCTCCCCTGCCCCCTCTTCAATCTGTGTTAATCTGCGTGAATCTGTGGATACCACCGGGCGGTAGGCGATGCGCTTGCCCTTTTTCTTCGCCAGCCAGAACTGCTTGACCAGCGGGATCTCGGCGTTGCACGCTGGGTTCTGGCAGGGGATGGTCCGCGCCCAGAGGTAGCCCACGGGAATCCACCCTTCCTCTTCCTTGAGCTCGCGCGCGCCCACCAGATCGTCAGCGTCCTCGTGCGGGTAGAAGTGCCCGATCTCGGCGCGCGCCTCCTCTAGGATTACGTTGGCCCACTTCTCCACCAGATAGGCCAAGAGGTTAACCGTCTCCTCCGAGGCCAGGAAGCTGGTTTGCTCCACAGATTTTTCTTGACCGTCTTCAATCTGTGCTAATCCGCGTAAATCTGCGGATTTGACCTCGACGCCGAATTTCTGGGGCCATTCCAGCGTCGCCTTCTCGATAAAGACGGCGACAGGGTTGTAGTCGCTGGCGTAGGTCTCGCAGCCCAACCGCAGCGCCTCCAGCGGGATGGAACCGCCACCGGCGAAGGGATCCAACACGCGCGGCGGGCGCCCGTACTGCTCCAGCACGCGCCGGCGCGCCTCTTCCACGGCCGCGCTGTTACCGTTCTTGACTGCCTCCCAGGGCGTGATGCGCTTGATCAGCTCCTGCAGTTCAGCGCGCTCCTGCGGGTGCTCCTCGCCGGGATCGTCGATAAGGGCCGCGAAAGCTGTGGCGCGAGAAGAGGCCAGCGGGCGCCGCGCCCACCAGATGTGCAGCGTCGAGGGGTGCCCGTGGCGGATGGACTTCTCGCGCGCCGAGGCCTCGGAGATCTCGGCGAGAGGGATATCGTGTTCGATGAGACGACGGTTGTGGGTCATGCAGTACCTGCTTCTAGTGAAATGCCAAACTCGTCCACCAGAATCGCAGCAATGCGTTGCCGCAACAGCGGCACGTCTTGCTTGGGCGTCACCCAGACAATGGGCCAACTGACCGCAAAGTATTCGTGAACGGCGATATTTCGAAAACCGACGACATCCGTCCAGGGCACATCGGCGTGATCTGCGCGGAAATTAGATCGGAATTTCCCCAACGTCATCTCGGCCAGCTCCCGGGCCTTGCCGATGGAGAGCCGTCCTTCGGCGTATAGATGCACGGCCAGCTCAACCCGCAACTCGTCAACAGTCAGACGAGCACTATCCAGAATATCCTGCGGTATCTCCAAAATAGCATTTGTGCTCACTTCTTACATCCTTCCTTGCGAGCCGCTCATGGATATCACCCTAGCCTCATTATAACCCACGAAAGCAGAAAGCGACCGGGAGACCTCTCCTTATCCTAATCTGCGGACAGACCCATAAAAATCTGTGTTAATCTGCGCTAATCTGCGGATCTAATCTGTGGATGACCCTACGCCGTCGTCCGTTCACGCCATACGTCTTCTTGAATAATATACCCCGTCGCCACAATCTCCTCGCCCATGCGAAACTGCGCCGCCGGATTGGGGATGCGGTGTAACTCCGGCGCCTCGGTCTTCGCGCCGGTGACCACGTAGAGCCAGAACTTGTCCCCGAAGTGCCGCGCCTTCTTCCACTCGTTCGAGGAGATGCGCACGGCGCCGCTCCGCGCCCGCGCCTTGACCTCGATGTAGCGGATCTCCGCCAGCGTGCCGTCCTCGTGGTAGCGGATGGAGCGCACGTCGAAGCCCAGGTTCTCCACCGAGACGTCCTCCGGCACCCAACCCTGTTCCCGCTCGTAGGCCATGGCCTCCCGCATGCCCACCGCCTCGACCGCGTCGTCGCGCCGCATGCCGCCGGTGGTGTCGTAGCCCACGTCGGGCTTCTCGCGCCCCGTCTGCCTCGCTGTCCCCGGCTCCGGGTAGACCAGGGTCTCGGCGCTCTCTTGGGGCGTCAGCGGCACCACCACGGCGGCGCCCAGCAGCCGTGGCTCACCCGCCGTCAGGTTGCGCTCCAGGCGGATCTCGCGCTCCAGCGCCGCGCGCCGCGCCTGCAGCCGCTCCAGGTTGCGCTGCTCGTTGAGCAGCGGCAGGTAGATCTCCTCACCGGCAGCCTGGCGCAACTGGTAATCTAAGATCTTCTGGTTCGACTCCTGGATCAGGTAGTCCAGCGAGCGCAGCCCGTACTTCTCCTTGACCGCCGCCTCCCGTTCGCGGCGCTCCGCGATCTCCTGGCAGTAGGGGTGCAGCACCGTGGTGATGAAGGTGTCCTCAATGGTCTCCTGCCGGGTCAGCAGCACCGCCAGCTCCGGCGGGACGTCGGCGTCATCCTGCGGCTCATAGTCCCAGAGCACCGCCGGGTTGAGCGTCTGCATCTCGCCCGCCACCGGCTGGTAGAGACAGAAGACGCGCTTGCCCGCCACCGCGCCGCTGCCGTCGACCACCGTCCCTTCCACGAACCAGAGCACGCCTTCGCGCTGCCCCTCGGGATCGCCGAAGACGGCGTAGGTGCCCGGACCGCCGTCGAAGGTGGTGAGCACCGTCTCGTTGACCGCCTCCAGCAGCGGATGGCCCGGCGCCACGAAGGTGATCTCCGGGTGTGCCCGCGCCTCGGCCTTGTCGAAGGTCAGCCGGCGATACGTGTCGAAGAGCTGCCCGTAGGTCGTCTTGAAGGCATAGTCCTTGCCCCGGCGCCGCACCTCGTAGGGCACGGCGGGCACGTAGTAGTGTCCGTCGCGCCGCTCCAGCTCTCCGCCCAATCGCTTGAAGGCCCGGCGGAAGTAGTCGGCCACGTACTCCGGCACCAGGCGGTTCTCCGCCGCCGTCAGCGTCTCCCGCTCCAGCCCCATGTAGTCGATGTGGCGCGTCGCCAGCCCGGTGAGGAAGGCCTCTTCCATGGTGCGCCGCAGCGAGGCCTCATCCACGTCCTCAATGTGCTGCTCGATCTCCTCCATGCGCCGCTGGCTGAAGATGGCGTCGCGCAGCAGCTCGTCCAGCCGTGTGCCCGGCAGCATCTCGCCGATGATGTCGAAGACGCGGTCGGAGCCCAGCGCCTCGCGCATCTGGTCCAGCTTCTCGAAGAGCCGGTCCAGGATCTGCCCCTCGCGGGTGTCCCTCGCGATGAGGTTCCAGATGTGCACCTCGTACTGCTGCCCGTAGCGGTGGATGCGACCCATGCGCTGCTCCAGGCGGTTGGGGTTCCAGGGGATGTCGTAGTTGACCATCCAGGAGCAAAATTGCAGATTGATGCCCTCGCCCGCCGCCTCGGTGGCCACCATGATCTGCGCCCGGTCGCGGAAAGCGTGCTCGGCCGCGATGCGCGCGTCCATGTTCATGGAGCCGTCGATGGTCACCACGTCGTAACCCCACTCGCGCAGTTTGCCCAGCGGACGATTCTGCTGTCCATCCCCCGCCAGGTAGTCCAGCGTGTCCTTGAACTCGGTGAAGATGAGCAGCTTGCGGTCGCCCAGGTGGGCCAGAATGTGATCCCGCAGCGCCTGCAGCTTGCAGTCCTCGGCCTGGGCGCGCACCGTCTCCGCTTGCTCGATCAAGGGGGTCAATTGGGCGATCTCGGCCCGCACCTGATCCAGGTTCTGGGCCAGGGTCAGGTGCTCGATGCGTGCCTCGATCTCCATGCGCTCCGCTTCGGGCAGATCGGCGATCTCCTGGGGCGTCAGGCGACGCGCCTTGAGATAATCCTCCGCCTCCGCCTGGATCTTCTCCGGCAGCTCCAGCAGCTCTTCCAGCTTGGCCTTGCGCCGCTGCAGCGAGCGATAGACGGCGTGGGTGCTCGAGGTCAGCCGCCGCTGCAGGATCATCAGCGCGAAGGAGATGCTGCGGTGCTCCTTGGCCCGGTCGAAGTAGTCCTGCACATAGCGCGTCACGCCGTTGTAGAGCGCGCGCTCCGCGTCCGTCAGCCGGAAGCGCACGGTGTGCACGTGGCGCGGCGGGAAGATGGCGGTGCCGTCGAAACGATACATGTCTTCCTTGAGCCGCCGCACGAAGATGGGATTGTCGCCCTCCTGCACCGACTGCTCCAGCAGCTCGGTGCGGGCGAAGAAGCCCGGGCGCAGCAGGTCGAGGAAGAGGCGGAAGTTCTCCTCGTCGCCCTTATGCGGCGTGGCGGTCAGGAAGAGCAGGTGCTCGGCCTGCTGGGAGAGGATCTCGCCGACGCGGTAACGCTGCGTCTTGTCGATCTTGCGCCGGTTCTTGGTCTCATAAAGATAGGCGCTCATCTTGTGCGCCTCGTCGACGATGACCAGGTCCCAGCGGGCGCTGCGCAGCGTCTCGCGCACGTCGGGCTGCTTGATGAAGTCGACGGACGTGATGCCGTCGTCGTGCTCCTCCCAGACGTTGGCGCCCCAGCTGTTCTGCATCACGCTCCGGTCGATGAGGGTGAAGGTCTCGCCGAAGCGCTCCTTGAGCTCGCGCTGCCACTGGTACTTGAGGTGCCCCGGCGCGACGATGAGCACCCGCTGCACGTGCTGGCGCAGCTGCAGCTCCTTGAGGATTAGTCCGGCCATGATGGTCTTGCCGGCGCCGGGATCGTCGGCGATGAGAAAGCGGATGCGCGGCGAGGGCAGCACGTAGTGGTAGACGGCCTCAATCTGGTGCGGTAGCGGGTCGACCTGCGAGACGCTCACCGCCAGCTGCGGGTCGAACTGGTGGGCCAGCCGCAGGCGGTGCGCCTCGATAAAGAGGAAGAGGTCCTCGGCGTGCTTGACGCGGGCCGGCTGCGCCGCGTCCAATACCTCGATCTGCGGCAGCTGCTCAGGGAAGACCTGCACCTGCTGGTAGGTGTGCCGCCCGTCCTCCAGCACCACCTCGAGGCGGTGGTAGCCCTGACGGGCCTCCCAGGTCTTCACCTCGGCCGGGGCCGCTAAGAACGGGGCGTCGATCCGCTGACCGGGTTGGAGCTCCATGGCTATCTCCTGTTGTCAGATGGTGGGCCATACAGAAACGCCCACCCGGTTTGTCTCGGTGGGCCCATGCTGTACTGTGGCTGTCAAGATCGACCCACCAAAAAGGCCTTGATCTGTCCCCAGGCGCTTCCACGCTGTGGGGCGCTCTCATTGCTCTAAGTATATGGACAGATTAGAAAATGGTCAAATTTGTGTTGCGGTTTGCAGGTCTATTTTGCATCATGAGGCGGAATGACTTCCACCATCTTGTTTGTGGACGAACCTTGTGGTGAGATGGGGGTACTTGAAATTAGGATATTAGACCGTGGCCAGGTGCGACGCACCTTCGGATGTTTGAAAATAGCCATTTCGTGCACGCTGGCATGGTCTTTTAGCCAACATGATCGGGTAATCGCAGGTGCTGGACATTTACGAAGCCATACGGGTTTTTAGGTGAAGTATCCTGGACAGTTTGGAATTGCTCACGGATTTGCACGGATAGGCGAACTCGAAGGGCGGAAGCGGGCCGGCATCTGGTTTATCGACGACGAGGACGCGCAACGTTTTCTGGAGAAACGGCGCGCGCAAGAGAAGCCAGAGGCTGAATCAGAAGCATAACAAAAAAATCGGGGCCACGCACCACCTCGCCAAAGGAAAGCGTGACCCCCAATGAACCTTAACAACAACATATAGTACTATGTCGCTGCTCAGGACTTGATCCCAAGACCCCGAGAACTCGTGTCCAGCACTTGAAAATGCCCCGCGTTTTCTTAGGGTTCAAGTGGGCGAGCAGAGACTCGAACTCTGGACCTCACGGATGTGAACCGTGCGCTCTGGCCAACTGAGCTACTCACCCATCAGGGGCAAGTATACCACGATTCTGGAGAAAGGCAACCGCGTCCGTTGTCTTTTTGCCAGAGGGCGCGGGGCCGGCATACGGTCCGGGCTTCGGTTTCTTCTGTTAGAAGGTTGCGTCGGCGGGCATGCCCGGCTTGAGCGCGTGGTCGGGGTTGGGAAGCAGGATTTCCACGGCGTAGAAGGTGTTTTGCCGCTCCTCGACGGTGGTGACGTTGCGCGGAGTGTACTCCGGCTCCGTTCCGATGCGGGCGACGTGTCCGGGGAAGGTGCGGTTGGGCCAGCTGTCCACCGTCACCGTCACCGGCTGGCCCAGCTGTATTTCACCGATACGATTCACCGGGACGTAGACCGTCAGTCTCACCTCGTCCAGGTCCGCCAGGGTGAGGATGGGCGCGCCGGGCGCGACAATCTCCCCGGCGTACAGCGTTTGATTGAGCACAAGGCCCGTCAGCGGGCTGGTCAGGGTGCATTTTTCGATCTGCGTGCGTAGTTTCTCCGCTTCGGCCTGCGCCAACCGCACCCGGGCTTCGGCGACGGCGATCTCTTCGGGCGTAGGTCCGGCCAGCAGATGCGCCAGTTTTGCTTCTGCCACGGTGACGCCCGCTTCGGCGACGCGGAGTTGGCCTTCGGCAGCGTGGGCCTGGGCGGCGTATCCCAAGGGCCGGTAACGGATCGCCAGCAGGTGATCCAGCAGCGTCTGGGCTGTGGCGTGATCGGCCTGCGCTTTGGCGTAGGCGGCCTTGGCAGCGCGTAACTCCCACTCCGCCGCTTTCCGGCGGTCAAAGCGCGCTTGCGTGTTGCGCAGCTCGGCGTCGGCGAATTCCAACTGCTGCGCCGCCAACGCTACCCGCGTGCGGGCTTCGCGGATCTGGCTATCCAGCTCCTGGGGGTGTTGCAACGTTTCCTGGGCGCGTGCCCACGCTGCCTGTGCTCCCTCGCGTTGCGCTTCCGCCAAGGCTACTGCAGCGCGGGCCGCCTCGATCTCCGCCGGACGCGCGCCTGCTTTGAGCGCTGCCAGCTCCGCTTCGGCCGTGCGTACGGCCGCTTCCGCCGGGCCCAGTTGGATGGCCCAGGGCGTCTCGTCCAGCGTGACCAGCACCTCGCCTGCCTGTACCTCTGCGCCGACCTCGACGTGCACGCGCTCGATGCGTCCCCCCAACTCTGTGGCGAGGTGGACTTCGCGCACGCGGATGGTGCCCGAGGCGACCAGGGGGCCCGCGTTGGAGGCCGTGTTTCGCAGCCGACAGCCGCTCAGCAGCGCCGCCAGAATCAACAACGCAAGGTAAAGGCGCCCCAGCTCTGCGCGTTTCATGGTTTCCTCCCCGGTGCATCGCTGTCTACAAAGACGGCGTCGGCGGGCATGCCCGGTTTGAGCGCACCATCGGGATTGGGGATGGTCACCCGCACAGCGAAGACCAGGTTCGTGCGCTCCTCCCGCGTGGTGATGTTACGCGGCGTGAATTCGGCCTGATCCGCGATGTAGTCCACGCGCCCCTCGAAACTGCGCTCCGGGAAGCTATCGACGGTGACCTGCACGGGTTGCCCCAGGTAGACGCGGCCCAGTTCCGTCTGGGGGATGTAGAGCTCCAGGGTGACCTCGGTCAGATCGCCCAGCAGGAGCACCGTCGCGCCCTGGGCCGCCACTTCGCCCGGCTGCAGGACGATGTTCAACACGGTGCCCGGGAGGGGGGCCGTTAACGTCATCATAGCGCGTTTCTCCTCCAGTGCCTCGACGGCGGCCCGCGCCTGGGCCACTTGCGACGCCACCACCGCCAGTTCCTCTTTGGTTGCGCCGGCGCGCAGGCCTTCTACCTGCGCCTGGGCCATCTTCACCTGAGCGCGGGCTTCGGCTTGCTTCTGTTGCGCCTCCTCGGCCTGGGCCCGCAGCGTGGGGGGAGAGGCGCGCTGTGTGTAGAGCTCCGCCAACTGCGCCTCCAAATCTTCCAGCCGGATCGTAGCGCTGTTGACGCCGATCCACGCCTGCCACCAGTAGTGCGGCGCGAGGTAAGCCTCCATGGGGACGTTGTAGCCGACCCACTTGAAGAGCTGATACGATCCGTCTTCCAGGTGCAGCTCCCAATCCTTCCACGTATAGACGCCCTCCGGGGTGGGGAGGTCGTCGGGAAGGTCCGGTAGGTTGTCGATAACCTCGGAGGGCAGCTCGTCCAGAATGTCTTCCACGTCCCCCCTTCCCACCTCGACGCGTTCCTTTTTGTCACCGCCAAAGCGTTCCACGAGCGCCGCGGCCTGGTTCTTGGCGAACTCGGCACCGTCTTTCATCGCCACGGCCTGCTCCACCTCGTGCCGGGCGGTCTCAATGTGCGCTTGCGTGACGGCAATCTGCAGATTGATCTCCTGGGGGTTCACCAACAGCGTTTGAGTGTCGGTCACGGCTTGCTGCGCCGCACGGTAACCCGCCTGGGCCTGGGCCAGCTGCGCCTCGGCGAGGGTAAGTTGGGTAGGGGAGGCGCCCGCACGGGCCTGGGCCAGGCCGGCCTCGGCTATCGCCAGCTGCGCCCGCGCTGCTTCGAGATCCGCGTCGATCAGGGCAGTGTCGAGCTGCGCCAACACGTCGCCGGCCTGCACGCGCGCGCCCTCCTGCACAGGCACCTCTGCGATGCGCCCGCTCAGCGTGCCGGCGACGGCGATCTCCCTGACCGTGATGACACCGGAGGCCTCCAGCGCGGGTGAGGCCACCGACCTCCGGGCACGCCATCCCCCGGCGTCCACGCGCACGGCGAACAGTGCCAGGAGGAACAGCAATGTCAAGCCTGCGCCCAACCGACGTTTGTGAGTTCCCCGCTGCGTCCTTTTCTTATGCATCCGCTGCTCCTTGGCTTCGTCTGTCTTGGACTTCATTTCACCGCCGAGATAAAGACATCTTCCAGTGTCGGCGCGATCCACTCCAGGCTGCGCACGGCGACGCCCGCTTTGGTCAACGTCTCCCGAATGGCCGGTCGGTACTGTTCTGCATCGGGCACCACGGCATGGATCTGGGCGCCGTAGAGCGCCACCTCGTCCAACGGCAGCGTTCCCCTCTCCTGAGCGGCCTTGAGCACGCGCACGGCACGATCTGGCGCGTCGGCGTTGATTTCCAGCACCTGCCCGCGCATCTCCGTGGTCTTGAGACGCTCCGGCGTGTCCAGGGCGATGAGACGCCCGCGGTTGAGGAAGCCTACCCGCTGACAGAGCTCGGCTTCGTCCATGTAGTGGGTGGTCACCAGGACTGTGACGCCCTGCGCGGCCATGGCGTAGATCAGTTCCCAGAACTCGCGGCGGCTGATGGGATCGACGCCCGCCGTCGGTTCGTCCAGAAAAACGACCTGCGGCTCGTGGACGATGGCGCAGCCCAGGGCCAGCCGCTGTTTCCATCCGCCGGAGAGGTTGGCCGTGAGGGTGTCCTCGCGTCCGGTGAGCCCGGCCATCTCCAGGATAGCGGCCTGGCGCTCCCGCAGTTTTCGGCGTCCGAGACCATAGGTTTGTCCGTAAAAGCGGATGTTCTCCCGGGCGGTGAGGTCGTTGTAGAGCGTGAAGCGCTGGGACATGTAGCCGACGTGGGTCTGCATCGCCTTAGCCTCGGTCGCCGGATCGTAGCTAAGGACCCTGGCACGGCCTTCCGTGGGCGTTAGCAGGCCCAGCAGCATGCGGATGGTCGTGGTTTTGCCCGCGCCGTTGGGCCCCAGCCAGCCGTAGACCTCGCCCCGGTTGACGTAGAAGCTGACGTGATCCACGGCGGTGAAGTCCCCAAAGCGCTTGGTCAGGTTCTCGACCTCGATGGGATGTTCGGCGTTCATTCTGGGGTCGGTGTCAACATGTCCAGGGGGGGATGCTGCAACAGCTGCGCCAGGAGGGTGCGGGCTGTGACGTAGATTTGGGCTTCGTCGCGCGCTGCAGCCAGTTCGCTGGCCTTCTCGTAATGGGTTACAGCTTGCTGCCACTCCCCGCGAGCGTCGTAGACCATGCCCAGGAAGAGGTAGCCGGAAGGAGCCTCCGGGTCGCGTTCGATCAACGTTTGGGCATCTTTCTGTGCGCCGTCCAGGAGGCGGGTCCGCAGGTAGAGCTGGGCACGCAGCCGCAGGAAGAGGTTTTCGTCCTCGGTTAACGTGCGCGCCCGTTCAAAGGCCGCCGTGGCCTCGGCCTCGCGCCCCAGCGCTTCCATTAAGATGCCTTTCAGCGTCAAGAGCTCCACATGGTCCGGCGCGTTGGTCAGACCTGCCTCGACTTTGTCCAGCGCAGCGACGAAGTCGCCCTGGGCGGCGAGTTCTTCTGCCTCACGTTGGCGCTCCAGCGCCGCCATCAGCTCCGGGCTGGGCGCCAGGAATTGCTTGTAGGCCAGACCCAGCACGAGGAACACAGCGGCGATGATCGCGGCCCATTTTCCTAACTTGCGCAGCCGTTGACGTCGCTCCTCACGGATGATCTCGTCGAGGCGCCACCACCAGGCCGGATTGGGGGGCGCGTGCGCGGCACGCGCTTCTTTCAATGCCGTCGCTCCCCCGGCCTGGCGCACAAAGGTCTTAGCCTTGCGGCGCAGCTGCGCGGTGACGGTCTCCAGGCGCGTCTCCTCTGGCTTCCAGTTGCCGCCTTTCTCCTGCAAAGCCGTCAGCAGATCCTGGGCTTCGTCTAACAAAAGCGGAAGGGCGAGCGGGTCACTGTCTCCCCCGTGTTCCAGTTTGCCGACGTGGGTCTCCAGCTGCTCCAAAACGTTCCGCAGCTGGTCGGCGTGGGTCTGGGGGGAACTCGACTGTGCTTTTCTAAACCAGGCTCGATCATTCATAGATGGGAACCAACACCTCCTTGTGATCTGTATCCGCCACATCGCGGTCCAACTGTCGCCGGATAAGCGAGATAAACGCTTCTTCCATGCGCGGCTCGATCTCCCGCAGGCCCGCGCAGGTGATGCCATCGTTGCCCAGCGCCCGCTCGATCTGCGGGCGGCGCCTCTCCACGTCGTCGACGAAGACGTGCAGCATGCGCCCATAGGTTTGTACCTCGCGGACGCCCTCCAACTCCGCCACGCGGGCCTTCGCCGCTCCAAAGTCCGAGGGCGTGAACTCCAGCAATCGCCCCGGCACCTGCTGTTTGATGGCGTCCGGTGTGTCGTGGGCGATCAGCTTTCCTTTGTACATCAAGCCCACCCAATTGCAGCGCTCGGCCTCGTCCATGTAAGGCGTGCAGACGAAGATGGTCATGCCCTTTTCGGCCCGCAGATTGCCCAGCAGGTTCCAGAACTCCCGGCGACTCACGGGATCGACGCCCAGCGTAGGCTCGTCCAGGAGCACCACCGCCGGCTCGTGGACGAGACTGCAAGCCAGCGCCAGCTTCTTCTTCATACCCCCGGAGAGGTGCCCGGCGATTCGATCGCTGAACTCTTGCAATCCGGCAAATTCCAGCAGCGCCGGGATGCGCTCACGCTGCGTTTGTGGATCGACGCCTTGGACGTCGGCGAAGAAACGCAGGTTCTCCAACACCGTCAGGTCGGGCGGCAGCGTGAACTGTTGGGCGATGTAGCCCACGCGCTCGCGGATGGCGTAGGTGTCGTGCATGGAATCGAAGCCCAGGACGCGACTCTCACCTGCCGTCCGCGTGAGCAGGCCCAGCAGCAGGCGCGTCGTCGTGGTCTTGCCGGCGCCGTCCGGCCCGATGAGGCCGTAGGTCTCGCCGCGTCGCACCTGAAGCGTCACGCCGTCGACGGCGCGCACCTCGCCGTGTCGCGTGTGGAAGACCTTGACCAGATCTTGTGTCATGATGGTTACGTCTGCCATAGATTCTCCGGGAGACGATTTGTGATTTACGATTTTGGATTTCGATGGGCGTGTGCTTGTCAGCGGAGTCGGTTTCACGTCCTACGGCACTCCGCTGTGCTGCGTGCCTCACTATGAGCCCATTTTGGTCACTTGTCATTGTTAATCGAGTCGGCGTTTGAACGTCACTGCTGCCAGCACCATGACCACGCCGGCGTAGAAGGCCAATGCCACTACATCGGGCCAGAGAAGCGCAATACCCACGCCTTTGGTGATGAGGCCACGCGCGATGCGCACGAAGTAGGTCAGCGGGATCAGGTTGCCCACCCAGCGCACCACGGCCGGCATGGGTTCGCGTGGGTAGATGAAGCCCGTGAGCAGCTGGCTTAACAGCATCAGGGTGCTTGTCAGCTGCTGGGTCTCTTTTTGGGTCTTGGCGACGGTGGAGATCAACAGCCCCAGACCCAGTCCGGAGATAGTGAAGAGTAACGCCAGAGCGATAAAGGTCCAGGGATCGCCGCGAAAAGGCACGCCGAACCAGAAGACGGCCGGCACCATAATGCTGCCCAGGGAAAACATAGCCACGACGATGTTGGGCACCAGCTTGCCTACCACGATCTCCCAGGGGCGGGCCGGCGTCGCCAGAATCTGCTCGATGGTGCCCATCTCGTACTCCCGCACCACCGACTGCGCCGTCATGTTGACGGCCAGGATCTGCAGCAGCATCGCCACCAGGCCGGGCATGATGAAGACCAGGTCGTTCAGGCTGGGATTGTAGATGACCCGCACCGATGCGCTGATGGGCATCCGCTGCACCTGACCGCCCAGGCGGTTGATCTGCTCTGTCAGCAGGGTCATGCCGCGCGCCTGTGCCACGGAAAGCGCCGCGCTATAACCCGAATTGACGGAGAGGGAGTCGGCGCCGTCCAGCACCATCAACGCTTGTGCTTTGCCGCGCTCGATCTGGGCCGCGAAGTCCGGGGGGATCACCAGCCCCGCTTTGGCCTCGCCGGCGTCGATGGCCCGTAGTACGGCGGCCTCGTCCGCCACGTAACGTTCCAGATCGAAGAAGCCGGAGACCACCAGGGCGTCTACCAGGGCACGGCTCTGCGCGTCCAGACTGTGATCGGCGACGACCATGGGCAGGTGATCCACCGTCATATCCACGGCGTAGGCGAAAAGAAAGAGTTCGACGAGGGGCATGACGATGATAAGCGCCAACGTGCGCCGATCCCGCAGGATGCAGACAAATTCCTTGCGGATCAAGGCCCGCAGGCGCTGCCACCGTCGTCTCAGCCTCATCCCCATCAGTCCAGCTCCCGTTTGAGCGCCCGTGTGGCGATGATCATCACCACGACGATGTAGAGGCCCAGAGCGGCGACGTCTTCCCACAGCACCTCAAAACCGACGCCTTTGGTGACGATACCCCGCGAGATGGGGATGAAGTAGGTCAGGGGGAAGAGGTTGCCCACCAGCCGCACTGCCAGCGGCATCGTCTCTCGGGGGAAGATGAAGCCGCCCAGCACCAGTCCTAACAACATCATCATGCCCGCATACTGCTGGGCCTGTTTCTGATTCTGAGAGATGGTGGAGACCAGCAGTCCCAGTCCCAGCCCGGTGAAGACGTAGAGGAGCGACAAGAGGACAAAAAGGCCGAAGTTGCCTTTGAAGGGTACGTCGAACCAGTAGACGCCCAGCGCCACGATGGTCAGCATGTTGACCATGGAGATGACGAGGTTGGGTGCCATTTTACCCAACATCAGCTCACCGGAACGCAAAGGGGTGACCAGGAGCTGCTCGATCGTCCCTACCTCGCGCTCGCGTACCACCGCCGCCGCCGTCAGCGCGATGGTCTGGGTCTGCAGCAGTGTGGCGATGATACTGGGGATGAGGAAGATCAGATCCTTCAGGTCGGGGTTGAAAAGAATGCGCACCCGCAGGTCCAGCGGCAGCAGCGATTGGTCCGGGGGCAGCGTGCCGGCGCGCACCGCCCGTTTCACCAGCAGCTCGGTGGCGTGATCCTGGGCGATGGCGTTCATGGCGTTGTAGGCCGACTGGGAGGTGAAGAGGTCCGACCCATCGACGAGCAGCAGCGCCTGGGCGTCGTTGCGCGCCACGCGCGTGGCGAACTCCGGCGGCAGCACGACGCCCGCTTTGGCTTGACCGGCGTCCATGGCGCGCACCACCGCTGCTTCGTCGGGGACGTAGGCGATCACGTCGAAAAACCCCGAAACGACCAGCGCGTCCACGTAGGCCCGACTGGCGCTGTCCAGGCTTTGGTCCGCCACCACCGTGGGAATGTCTCGCACGTTCATGCTGATGGCGTAGCCCAGCAGAAAGAGCTGGATGATGGGCAGCGAGAGCTGGATGGTCAGCGTCCGCCGGTCGCGGAAGGCCTGGATGAACTCCTTGCGGGTCAAAGCCCAGATACGGCGCCACATGGCCGTCTTACTCCTTTTCGGGGATACAAATGCCGTGCATCAGCACGTCGACCGCCGTCTCGGTGAACCGACGGCGTTCTGCGGGCGTCGGGGGCGGCTCGATGCCGCGCAGCACCGGCACGATGGGCGCGATGAACATGCCCAGCAGCATGCGTGTCGCCAGCCGGGGATCGATGGGTCGAAAGGTGCCGGCAGCCACCCGGTCGCCGATAAAAGCCTCGATCTGCGCCGCGATCTCGGCCAAACGCACGGCGAAGAACTCCTTGAAAATCTCGTCGTCCAGCCAGGCCTCGATGATCAGCGTGCGGGTGAAGGGTAACTTCTCGCTGAAGGCATCGAAGATTCCCTCGACGAAATCGACCATGTCCTCCCGGTGTTGTAGCGAGCCGACGGTCTCCATCATCTCTGCCAGATCATTCATCACGTCTCCGACGATGGTCAGCAGGATGGCGCGCTTGCCGTCGAAGTAGTTGTAGAGCGTGCCCTCGGCCAGGTCCGCGGCCAGGGCGATCTCCCGGGTCGTCGTGTTGGCGTAGCCCTTGGCGGCAAAGACGCGGGCGGCGGCTGCCAGAATCTCTTTGCGGCGGCGTTGGATGCGGCGCTGGCGGCGCGCTTCAAAGCGGCTTAGCCTTCTGGGACTGTCGGTCATCTCGTCACCTCGCTTTTGCTATGAGTGATCGCTCATAAAATGAGTTATTGCTCATTTTATGAGCGTATACTACAATCTATTCCCGATTTGTCAAGATCGTCGGCAACCGTTTAGGTTTATGAGCGTCCAGGTGCAACGCACTTACGGATCGAAATAAACCGCGCTACAAAGTCCTCCGAGCGTAGTTTAGGAGTCCCCGGCTCGGGAACTTCGGCGAAAGTGCGTCGCACCTCAGAGATGCGCTTTCTCGCATTTCGACGCCATCGCCTTGACGTAGACGGCGCTTGTCAAAACCTCTGTCCCTCGTACAATTGAGGTAAACCATTCACATAAGGGAGGGATCTATGCCGTTTCTACTGGTTCTGGGCATAGGATTTGTCTTGATCGGCCTGACTTACATCACGTTGATCCTGGTGGGGCGCCAGAGGCAGACGCCGCTAGGCCATTGGCCGACGACGGTGGGAACAGTAGAAGCATCCTACGTCCACAAGCGGGAGCCACGCCCCTCTCAGGCGCAGCCGAAGACCTACACACCTGTGGTGATCTTTTCTTACCCCCTCGACGGGGAGACCTACGTCGCCAAGCAGCGCACCTTCGCGGGCGCCGGCGCGCACACGACGCGCGACTTGATCGCAGCGGAGACGGTCGTCAAGAAGTACCCGGCGGAAAGCTCCGTCACCGTCTACTACAACCCGCATGCGCCGTCCCAGGCGGTGTTGGAACCGGAGAAACCCACCGGCTACAACACGTCACTGTTCGTCAACGTGGGTAACGTCGTCCTCGGTGGGCTGATCATCCTGGTCTACGCGCTCCTGGTCTGATCGGGCGAAAAAGCACATTAGTTTTCGCAAGGGGGGCCACGCACGTCCGCCGAGAGGAGGGCGACGATTTCTACACGGCGGGAGGGCTTGAATCGTTATCGTCGAGTCAACCGCAAGCTCACGTTCATCAACGTGGGCGCCAATTTTTGCGGCGCTATCCTGCTCTCTCTATTTGGCGCTTCTCTCTCTCCAATTAGAAGACGTTTACAGTTGGATGTGGGGGCTGTGGGGGGCTATTCCCGTCCTCATGATGGTCACCGGTGGGATCATGCGGGAGCGCTCTCTGGCCTCTCTCAACCGCTGGTATCGGGAGGCGCTCCAGGCGGAGCGCCCCGAGCCGCCGCCCCTCTCCATCCAAACATTGGCTTTGAACCGCCCGGCGATCTCGGCCGGCGCGACCTTATTCGCCTGGTTGATGGGCGGGGTGCTTTCAGGGGTCGTCGTCGGCCTGGGCACCCACATGGACCGTTTCAACTGGCACTCTTTTCTCCAGACTTCACTGGGTAGTGTGGTTGTAGGGGTGGCCACCGGTTCCATGATCGCTGGCAACGTGGGCAGCGAGGAACGTCTGGAGTATACTGTCATCGGTGATGCGGTCAACCTTGCCAGCCGCCTGGAGAGCATGACCAAGCGGGTGGAGGCGACGATCCTGCTCAACGCGGCCGCGGCTGCACGGGTGCGCCATCATCTGTCTTTGCGTCCGATGGGCCACGTGAAGATCAGGGGCAAGGAGGAGCCCCAACCCGTCTACGCTCTGGCCCACGGGGGAGTGAGCGTGACCTGACCGACTGACCAGGTCCGAGACTCTACGACTGCCGGATGCGGCGAGCGGCGACGGCGAGTATAGTGGAGGTGTCAGCGGTCACCCGGTGGTAAGGAAGGCAAGGCCGCCTGCCGGGGGAGGAATTGACATTTTTTGAAGTTCGATTACAATGCAAAGGTTGTTAGTCTTTACGGAAAGGAGCAAGGCACTGTGACTATCTTCCACGCTTTGAACATGATGAGCGATTTCGGTAGCGTTGCACGCTGCCTAGTCGCAGTGCGCCTCTCGGAAGGTTGACATAACTAAATTTGTCACTTCAAGGCCGTGGGCGTCTGCGACGAAGCCCACGGCCTTTTTTGTTGCCAGCCTCTTTGAAAAAGGCCGTGGGCCCTGGGAGACCAACCCACGGCCTTTTTGTGTCGTACGCTGATTTTATCGAGCACGGATGTACTCATGAGGAGTCTGAGATGAAAACGAAGATGGTGACGGAAGTGAAGAAATTGACCGGCGACTTTGTCTTACGCCCGCCCACGATGGACGACGTGCCGGGAGCGGTCGCCGTCGTCAACGCCTGTTCCATGGAGCTGATCGGCAGACCGGAGACTGAGGAGCACGAGTACCGCAACGACTGGCAGTCGCCGACGATCTCTATGGAGAACGATCTCCGGGTCATTGAGGCGCCGAACGGTGAGATTGTGGGCTACGCCAGTGTCTGGGACGTGGAGCCGCACGTGCGTATCTTCGGTCGCGCCCACGTCCATCCTGCGTACAAGGATCACGGCCTGGAAACGGCGCTGGATGCGTGGCTGGAAGCTCGCGCCGAGCAGGCGCTGAGCAAGGCGCCGGAGGGCACCCGCGTCTCGCTGCTGCAGGGCGCCCAGAGCGTCGACGAGGATAAACAGGCTTTCCTTGAGCGCCGCGGCTATACGTTGGTGCGACACTGGTTCCGCATGCTCATCGAGATGGACGGGCCGCCGCCCGCGCCGCAGTTCCCGGAGGCCATCCGCGTGCGCACCTTTGACCGCGAGGCGGACCTGCGCCGGCTGATTCTGGCGGATCGAGAGATCTTCCGCGATCACTGGGGCTACGTCGAACACCCGCTGGAAGAACAGCTCAAGGACTGGGAGCACTGGCTCGATCACGATCCCGACCACGATCCGACGCTCTGGTTCCTGGCGGTGGACGGTGACGAGATCGTCGGTTTCTCCCTCTGTGCACCCAAGACCGCCGAGGATCCGGAGATGGGCTACGTGATGATGTTGGGCGTCCGGCGACCCTGGCGGCGACAGGGCATCGCGCTGGGCCTGCTGCACCACACCTTCGGCGCGTTCTACCGGCGGGGCACGCGCAAAGTGAGCCTGGACGTCGACGCGTCGAGTTTGACCGGCGCCACCCGGCTCTACGAGAAGGCCGGCATGCACGTCCGGCGGCAGTCGATAAGCTACGAGAAAGTGCTGCGGGAGGGAGAGGATTTGAGCACGCAGACCGTAGAGACGTAATCGCAGACGGTGTCTTTGAACGTCGACGCCGTCTGCGCGACATCCACAACACACACCAAAAAAGCGAGAAACAATGGCACAGCATATCGCAAGCATAGGCAAGCAAGCCATGAACAAGAACGTAAAGCATCACTATTCGAAGCAGTTAGGATTTGACCTGAAACAGGCCGTCGCGAAAAATCGCCTGGTCGGCCTTTGGCGGCTGATGACGGGCTTTCACGGCATCTACCTGGGCGCGCTCATCAGCATCGCCCTGGGTGCAGTCGCACGGACGCTCACGTACCTGTTGCTTCAGCACATTGTGGACAACGTGCTGACACCGGGAGCGGATCTGGGCCTCCTGCCGGTGTACGCGCTGAGTTTCGTCGGGCTGGCGGCCGGCGAGGGGCTGTTCTCCTACCTGCGCGGCATCTGGTCGGCGCGCACCGCCGAAGGCGTGACGCTGCGCCTGCGCAACTACCTCTTCGATCACATCCAGCGGCTCTCCTTCACCTACCACGATCACACCAAGACCGGCGAGCTGATCCAGCGCGCCACCTCAGACGTGGACACGCTGCGGCGCTTCTACGCCGATCAGGCCATCGGTATTGGGCGCATCCTGGCGCTCTTCTTCATCAACTTCAGCATGGTGCTGCGGATGAACAGCCGCTTGGGTTGGATGTCCGTCATCATCATGCCTGTCGTCGTCGCGCTCTCCTACTTCTTCTTCGGCAAGGTCGCCAAAGCCTACGAGAAGTACCAGGAGCAGGAGGCGAAACTCTCGAACACGCTGCAGGAGAACCTGAGCGGCGTGCGCGTCGTCAAGGCCTTCGCCCGGCAGGATCACGAGATCGACAAGTTCGAGCAGGAGAACGCGGAGAAGTACCGGCGCGGCAAACGGCTGCTCATCATGCACTCGCTCTATTGGCCCATCTCCGACATCCTTTGCTCCGGGCAGACGCTGCTGGTCATGGCGATGGGCGCGTTCATGGCCCTGCGCGGCGAGATCACCCTGGGCACCTACCTGGCCATCAGCGGCATGGTCGTCTGGATCGTCTGGCCGCTGCGCAACCTGGGCCGTTTGATCGTGCAGGTCTCCACGGGCCTGGTCTCCTACCGGCGCGTGACCGACATCATCGAGGAGGAGCGCGAGGACGTCGAGGCGGGCCACAGCGAGCTGGCGGATCACGTTCTGCAGGGCGATATCGTCTTCCGGAACGTGAGCTTCGCCTACGAACCGGCATCCGCCGGCGAGGATGGGAAGGATACAGAGGAGCAGGATGCAGCCGCATCCCATCCCATCGAAGTGCTCCACGACATCTCCTTCCGCGTCAAACCCGGTGAGACGGTGGCCCTCTTAGGCTCCACAGGTTCCGGCAAGACCAGCATCGTCAACTTGCTGCTGCGTTTCTACGACCATCAAAGGGGGCAGATCAGCCTGGACGGTCGGGACATCCGCGACTATCCCAAGCGGACGCTGCGGCGCCAGATCGGCATCGTCGAACAGGAGCCGTTCCTCTTCTCGCGGTCGATTCGTGACAATATTGCCTATGGCATCGGTCGCCGGGTCAGCGATGAGGAGATCGAGCGCGCGGCGAAGGCCGCGGCCATCCACGACGTCATCCTGAGCTTCCCTGAGGGGTATGACACCCTGGTCGGTGAGAAGGGCGTGACGCTCTCCGGCGGGCAACGGCAGCGCGTCGCGCTGGCGCGGACGCTGCTCAAGAACCCGCGTATCCTGATCCTGGACGCCGCCACGTCCTCGGTGGATACCGAGACGGAGATGGAGATCGAGGCGGCGTTGGACGAGATGTTGGCGGATCGCACCACCCTGGTCATCGCCCACCGCATCCAGACGGTCATGCGCGCCGATTGGATCCTGGTGTTGGATAAGGGCCGCATCGTACAACAGGGCGTTCACGAGGATTTGGTTCAGCAAGAGGGACTCTACCGCCGCATCTACGACATCCAGGCGCAGATCGAGGAAGAGGTGGAGCAGGAAGTAGCGCTCGCCATCGTTTAGACGACGTAAACTTTTACAGATAACGTGGTGCGTGTTGCGTGATGCGTTATTCACGTATCACGTAACACGTATCGCGGTTTCACAAGAACCATTGGAGTCACACATGTCTGATTACACGACGTTTCAAGAAGAAGAATTCACGACGCAGTTCAACGGACGGGTCGTCGCGCGTATTCTGAAGCAGGTGCAGCCCTACTGGCATTGGGTGCTGGGCTTTGTGCTGATGATCGCCGGCACGTCGGTGCTGGACGCGCTCTTCACCTATCTGGGCAAGCAGATCATCGACGAGGGGATCCTGGGCCAGGATCCGGCGCGGCTGCAGCAGATCCTGACGTTGTACGGTGGGCTGGCGGTGGTGCAGGCGCTCACCGTCTTCGGCTTTATCTACCTGGCCGGCGTGCTGGGCGAGCGGGTGCAATACGACCTGCGCCGCAAGCTCTTCAACCACCTGCAGGAGCTCTCCTTCTCCTACTTCGACAAGACGCCGCTGGGCTGGATCATGTCCCGCGTCACGTCGGACTCGCGCCGCATCGCCGAGCTGGTCACCTGGGGGCTGGTGGACATCACCTGGGCCATTCTCAACATCGTCACCTCGCTCATCTTCATGGCGACCATCAACGGGCGGCTGGCGCTCATCGTGCTGGTCATCGTCCCCATCATGCTGAGCATCGCCGTCTGGTTCAAAACGCGCATCCTGGCGGAGTACCGGCGGGTGCGGAAGATCAACTCGGAGATCACCGGCGCCTACAGTGAGAACATCTCCGGCGTGCGGGTGGTCAAAGCCCTGGTGCGGGAGAAACGCAACCTGGACGAGTTCAGTGAGAAGTCGTCGAACCTCTACCGGGCGGCCTACCGTGCCGCGTGGCTCTCGGCGCTCTTCCTGCCGCTGGTGCAGCTGGTGGGTTCGCTGGGCGTCGGCGCCGTCATCTGGTACGGTGGCGTCCAGGTGCAGACCGGCGGCGCACTCACCATCGGCGGCATCCAGGCCTTCCTCTCCTACCTGACCTTCATGCTCTGGCCCATCCAGGACATGGCGCGGGTCTACGCGGAGATGCAGCAGTCGGTGGCATCGGCGGAGCGGGTCTTCTCGCTCATCGATGCGGAGCCGGATGTGGTGGACCGCGAGGACGCCGTGGAGCCGGAGACGCTGCGCGGCGACGTGGCCTACGACGACGTCAGTTTCTACTACGAGCCCGAGGAGCCGGTGCTGGAGCACTTCAACCTGCGCATCCGCGAGGGCGAGCGTATCGCCCTGGTCGGGCCGACCGGCGGCGGGAAATCGACCATCGTCAACCTGCTGGCGCGTTTCTACGAACCCACCGATGGCGTCATCCGCATCGGCGGGCGCGATTACACCGAGCTGACGCAACGCGGCATCCAGTCGCGCATCGGCATGGTGCTGCAGACGCCGCACCTCTTCTCCGGCACCATCAGGGAGAACATCCGCTACGGGCGCCTGGAGGCCACCGACGAGGAGGTGGTGGAGGCGGCGAAGATCGCCCGCGCCCACGATTTCATCGTCGAGCTGGAGCACGGCTACGACGAGGAAGTCGGTGAGGGCGGCGGCCTGCTCTCCGTGGGACAGAAGCAGCTCATCAGCCTGGCGCGGGCTGTGTTGGCCGATCCCGACATCCTGATCATGGACGAGGCGACCAGCTCCGTGGACACGCTGACCGAGGCGCTGATCCAGCAGGGCATGGAGGCCGTGATGCAGGGCCGCACCAGCGTCGTCATCGCCCACCGGCTCTCCACCATCAAAAGCGCCGACCGCATTCTGGTCATCGAGGACGGCAAGATTGTGGAGATGGGCAGCCACCGCGAGTTGATCCGGGCCGGCGGTCAATACTACGATCTCTACACACGCCAGTTCCGGCAGGTGCTGGAGACGGAGTACGATGCTTACGGGCGGCAGGCGGCGGCCGCGCCGGCCTAGACAAGACCGAAGACCGGGGACCAGAGACCGGGTGACAACGTGCATCGTTGGCTCCCCGGTCAATCCTTGCGCTTCATCCGTTGATTTTAAGGAGACATCTATGACGACAATCATGCGACCTTACGAAGCAGCGCGCGATTTCATGCGCGTGCGAAACTTTCTTTCGGAGACCTTTCGCGCTACGGAGAAGCCCCTCAACTGGCGCATCGAGCGCTGGAACTACGCCCGTTACTTCGTCGCGCCGATGATCGGCGCTTACGGCAAGGAGCCAACCACGGTGGGGGACAGCCTCGACGCCATCCGCCGGTGGGAGGCGACCGGCCGCATCTGGGAAGACGACGGTGAACTCGTCGCCGTCGTCTGCTCCGAGCATCCCGACCTGGGCGAGGCCTTCTTGCTTCGGCGGCCCGGCTACGACAGGCTTCTGGCTGAGATGCTGGATCACGCAGAGAGAACCTTCGTCCACCCGCAAAAGGGCACGCTGACCGTCTTCGCCTACGCTGACGACGCGCCCCTGGAGGCGTTGTTGGCCTCGCGCGGCTACGAGAAGCAGGCGGCGCACCCCGGCTACGATTCGGTCTTCGAGATCAGAGATCTGCCCCATCTTAATCTGCCGGCGGGCTTCACGCTCCGCTCCATGGCCGACGAAAACGACATCGAGAAGCGCCGCGAGGCCTTTGGGCGCGGCTTCAACCACGAGGAGCCGCTCGAATGGCCCACCGCCTTCTCCTACCGGGAGTTGCAGAAGGCGCCCGACTATCGTCCGGAACAGGATCTCTACGTTGTGGGGCCGAGGGGCGACTACGTCGCCTTCTGTATCGTCTGGTACGATGAGCGCAACTGCATCGGCAGCCTGGAGCCTGTGGGCACCCATCCCGACTACCGGTGGCGAGGGCTGGCGAAGGCCGTGGTGCTGGAGGCCATCCGGCGCGTCGCGGCCCTGGGTGCGACCGAGGTCTGGGTTGGATCCGGGCAGCGCTTCTACGAGGCCGTCGGCTTTAAGAAAGTCCTGACGGCGTACCCGTGGCGGAAGACGATGCTTGACGCCTGAAGCTCTAAAACCTCCGCGGAGGGGCGTTTTGACGGCACTCCTGACTACCGGTAAAGGGCGTCCTTGTATCCAATGTTAACACAACTTGACTCCCCCACCCTCTGTACGTATACTATATCTAAGCTAATCAATTTCTTACTGACGATGTCACCGGCCTCCCCCGGTCGTATGATGGTTAGGGGAAAACGCTTCCCTGATGAGAGAGGCAGTGTTGTTGGGTCGTATCTTTTCTTCTGCGCGTTTGTGGCTGGCTTTGGCGAGGAGGGTAGAGACCCGATTGAGTTAACGATCCTGGGCCTGGCACCCCCTTCGGCGATGAGCCTTTCTGTCTTTCGAGGAACGAACGCATCGGGGAGTTCAAGTCGGGGACGTGAAGCGCGTTGGAAGGTGCACCGTGCGAGGTTTGGAGATGAATCGGATCCCCTCCCGGCTTTTAGTGCTGGTGGGGTACGGCATTGTCTTGTTTTTGGCCGGCCGGCTCATGCTCGACGGCCTGTTGAGCGCAGATTTCTTTTTTCTCTTTGCCATTCCGGCTATCCTCTCCGCCTACTTCTTCGAGCGACGGATTTATCTTACCCTGCACTTGATGTTGGGAGTGGCTATCGCGCTCGTCAACCTGCGGCTCTCCCCCGCGCCCGGCGCCCGCTGGACGACGCTGGGGCTGGCGTTGCTGAGCAGCCTGGTGCTGGCCGAAATCCTCCGCGCTCTGGTGGTGGCCCGGACGCAAGCGGAGTCTGCGCTGCAGGCCAACAAAGCGCGTCTCGACCAGGTCATTCAGTACAGCCCCATCCCCATCTTTGTCTTGGACAAGGAGCACATCATCACCCACTGGAACCGCGCCTGTGAGCGGCTGACGGGTACGCTCGCGGAAGCGATGGTGGGGACGTGCGAAACATGGCGCCCTTTCTACGACGACAAGCGGCCCATGATGGCCGATCTGCTCCTGGACGAGGCCTCTGAGGAAAAGATCAGCCGGTACTATGACACCTATCGACCTTCGGATCTGGTATCAGATGGCTACGTCGGCCGGGTTTATTTCCCCTCCTCGTCCCGCTGGGATGAGGAAAAATGGATTCTCTTCAGTGCAGCGCCCTTGAGGAACGCCGAGGGTAAGATTGCGGGCGCTATCGAGGCTTTGCAGGATGTCACCGAACACGAGCGGACGACCCGGAGCATGCAGCAGCGTAACGCTCAGCTGGAGGCCCTGCGGGCCATTTCTCTGGAGCTGACGACAGAACTGGAGCTGGATACCCTGTTGCACTCCATCACCGATCACGCCGTGGAACTGCTGGGCGGGACGCACGGAGGGCTCTATCTCTATCGACCTGAGCGTGACCTCCTGGAGCGTCTCATCTCCGCCGGGCCTCAGGCACCGTCCGTGGGTGTCACCCTGCGTCGTGGTGTGGGCCTCCCCGGTCTGATCTGGGAGCGTGGGGAGCCGATCTATCTCAACGACTATGAGCATTGGGAAGACGCGGCAATTCCCTCGAGTGAGGAGAGGGCGATCACCTCGGTCATTGGCGCTCCTATTCAATGGGGAGATACCTTCCTGGGGGTGATCAGCGTTGCTCGTCGGAGCGAAGTCGCCCAGCCCTTCACCCAGACGGATGCGAAGCTGCTGAGTCTTTTCGCCGGCCAGGCCGCTATCGCCGTCCGCAACGCGCGTTTGTACGAGGAGTCGCAACGGCGGGCACTGGAGCAGAAGACGCTGCGCAAGGCGGCGCTGGCGCTAACCCGGGCCTGGGGGCGCGGCGAGGTCATCGAGGAGATCCTGGCGCAGCTGCAAGAGGTGGTGCCCTACGACACCGCCTCGGTCCAGCTGCTCAAGGAGGGCTACCTGGAGATCGTGGGCGGGCGCGGCTTTCCCAACCTGGAAGAGCTGCTGGGGGTCACGTTCGATCCCCGGAAAGACGGTAACCCCAATCGCGAGGTGATCCGCAGGCGCGCGCCTTTTATCGTCGCCGACGCACCCAAGGTCTACGCGGAATTCAGGAAGCCTCCCCACGCCCAGGCGGGCATCCGCTCCTGGTTGGGCGTCCCCCTGTTGACCGACGAGAAGCTCGTCGGCATGATCGCGCTGGACAAGCGGGAGCCGGATTTTTACACGGACACCCACGTCCGGTTGGCCGAAACCTTTGCCGCCCAGGCGGCTGTCGCCCTGGAAAACGCCCTGCTGCTGGAAGCGGCCCGGCAGCAGTCGGCTCGTTTGCGCAAAGTGTTGGCGCTCAGCGAGCTGCTGCATCAGGGCCTGGATATCGAAGACGTGTTGGAGAGGATCGCCCAGGGGGCGGTCTCGCTGGGCTTCAACCGCGCCGTCATCAACGTTTACGATCCGGTGGAGGATATCATCCGTCCTCAGGCCATCGTCGGGCTGACCGCCGCCGAACGGCGCTCTTTAGAGCAGAGCGTGTTTCGCTGGGAGGACGTGCAAACACTGCTGCGGGACGACTTCCGTCTCAGCAATTCCTACCTGATCCGGGAGGGGCGTGTGGATTGGCAAGAGGCGCTGCCCGAAGGCGTGGTGATCCCCTCGAAGATGGAGCATCGCGGGCCAAACTCCTGGCGACCGGACGACGCGCTGCTGGTCCCGCTTTGGGACAGTCGGGGGGAACCCATCGGCCTGCTTTCCGTCGATGAGCCGACCGATGGGCGGATCCCGGCTCTAGACACGTTGCGGACCCTGGAGACCTTTGCCAATCAGGCCGCCATCGCGATCGAAAATGCGCAACTGGTGAAGGATTTGGAGGCAAAAGTGGCGGCGCGCACCGCCGAGATCGCCGCCGAACGGGATAACAGCAACGCCATTCTCCGCAGCATGGGTCATCCCATTGCTATCGTAGACACCGAGCACCGCGTGCAATACGTCAACCAGGCCTTCACTGCCCTCTCCGGCTATGCCGAGGAGGAGATCCTTAACGAGCGCATGAGTCACCTTATCGACGCTCCGGCCTTCCGAGCGTACCTCCCCGCTTTGCTTCTGGCGGAGGCCCAGGGGCGCGGCTGGCAGGGGGAGTGGACGATCCGGCGCAAGGATGGGCGCACGCGGGAGGTGTTGGTCAGCATCGTGGCGCTTCGCGACGCCGCCGGGGAAAGCGTGGGCTATATCACCAGCTATCAAGACGTCAGCCAACTCAAAGCGCTGGATCGAGCGCGCCGCGAGTTCATCACCAACGTTTCCCACCAGCTGCGCACGCCCATCACCACGTTGGGCGTGTTCATCGACCTTTTGCACCAGGACACTACTTTGAGGCAGAAAGGCCGGGATTACTTGCAGATGATGCGCACCGAGGTGGACAGCCTCAAACATCTGGTGGAGGACATCCTGACCATCGCCCGGCTGGACAGCGGCGAAGCCCTGGCGTCCTGGCATCCGATTTCCCTCCCTGATATTTTGGACCATCTCACCACGCGCTACGAGGAACACGCCAAAGCCCAGGAGGTGTCGCTTGCGGTGCATCCCCCACCTGCGTCTCTCCCGGGCCTCTACGGGGACACCCGACAAATCATGCGTCTGCTCTCCGAGATCATCGAGAACGCCTTGAATTTCACGCCGGCCGGCGGGCGGGTGACCGTGAAAACCGACGTAGCGCAGCGCGGGCAGCGGAGGTGGGTGACCATCGCCGTGCAGGATACCGGCCCCGGGCTCACCGCCGACGAGATCGAACGGGTCTTCGAACGGTTTTTTCGCGGGCGCCTGGCGGTCTCCGGCAACGTGCCCGGCACCGGGCTGGGGCTCAGCATCGCTCAGGCGCTGGTGCAGGCCCACGGCGGTCGGATCACGGTGGAGAGCGAGGTAGGAAAAGGAGCCGCCTTTGTCATCTGGCTGCCCGGCGATGAGGAGGGCGAGGTCGAAGCAGAAGAGCATTCAGGAGGTTCATAGCGATGACTCAAGCGGATCTGAGGACGAAAGAGGCGGCCACATGGCTGCGCCGGCGCCAGACGGCGTTAGCCGAGGAGGTGGTCGCGCGCATCTATGTCGCACACCCCGCGCTTTGGCAGCCCTTTGGTGAGGCGGGCCGCGCCAAAAGTGTGCGCGATGTCGGGTATCATCTGAGCTATCTTGCGGAAGCGCTGGAGGTGGCGGACCCCATGCTGTTCGCCGAGTACGTCGTCTGGGCTCAAACGCTCTTTGCCAACCTGCCCTTTCCCGAAGGAACCCTGGAGGTCACGTTGACGAGCCTTCAGGAGGCGCTGCAGGCGGCGTTGCCCCCCGCGCTGTGGGAGGTTGTGATGCCTTATCTGGAAGCGGGGTGGGCGCAGCTTTCAGAGACGCCGTTGACGCCCCCCTCTTTTCTGCCGCCGGATGCGCCCCTCAACGACCTGGCCCAGGCGTACCTCGATGCCTTGCTGGCCGGCGAGCGTCACGCCGCCGCCCGTCTTGTCCTGGACGCGGTGGACGCGGGCACAACCATCAAGGAGATCTACCTGCACGTTTTTCAGCCGGTGCAGCGGGAGATCGGGCGCCTCTGGCAGCTGAACCAGGTCACCGTGGCTCAGGAGCATTACTGCACCGCTGCCACCCAGCTCGTTATGTCGCAACTTTATCCACGACTCTTCGATATACCCAAAAAGGGACGCCGACTGGTGGCCACGTGCGTGGGCGGCGAGCTCCACGAGATCGGCGTGCGCATGGTGGCGGATTTCTTCGAGATGGAGGGCTGGGATACGTACTATCTGGGCGCCAGCACGCCGACGGAGAGCGTCCTCCAGGCGCTCGAAGCCCGCGAGGCCGATATACTGGCCGTCTCCGCCACGCTCGTCTTCCACGTGAGCGAGGTCGCCGCGCTGATCAAGCGCGTGCGGGAAGCCTGGCCCGAGGACCGCAGACCCAGTATTCTGGTGGGTGGCCTTCCTTTCAACACTTCACCAGACCTCTGGCGAAAGGTGGGCGCCGACGGTTACGCCCCCGATGCTCAGGCCGCCATCGCCCTGGCCGAGCAGTGGACGCAAGCATGACGGCATTGTACAGTTTGAGATTACGGTATAAGGTGCAACGCACCTGATTAAATGCTCATATCGTAGCTGCAGGTACAATAGAGGATCACGATGGGAGGAGATAAACCTATGCATCTTGTGGCCGACGACGTGCCCGGTCTCGCCATACGCTGCGACGAGCAGGGTCAGATCCTGGACTGTCTACACGACAGCCTGGGCCTCTGCTTGTCGGCCCGTGCCGGTCTCTCGTGGACCCGGCTGATCGACCGGGGGAGCTTCCAAAAAGCCCTGAGCTTTCTGGCCCGGCTTCGGGAAGAGGGCGCGGTCTTCGGTTGGGAGCTCAACGTACCCACCTCGGAAAAGGTACTCACCTTGCTCTTCGCCGGTTTCGTGGATGGAGAACAGTTGGTGATCGTGGGGGCGCAGACTGACGAGGAGCTGCGGACGCTTTACAAGGAGTTGACGCGCATCAACAACGAGCAGCTGAACGCGCTGCGCGCGACGCTCAAGGCCCAGGCTGAGATCGCCCAGGCTGAGATCGCCCAGGCGGAAGAGCCTCAGGAGCAACAGCTCTACGAGGAAATCAGCCGTCTCAACAACGAGCTGGTCGCCATGCAGCGGGAGTTGGCCAAGAAGAACGCCCAGCTGAAGCGCCTCAACGAAGAGAAAAACCGCATGCTGGGCATGGCGGCCCACGATCTAAGGAATCCGCTGCACGTGATCTTCTCCTTCAGCGAATTTCTGCTAGATGAAATCGGCGAAGCGTTGGACCCCGATCTCCGGGAGATGTTAAGCACGATTCACCGGTCCAGCGCCTTTATGACTCACCTGGTCAACGATCTGCTGGACGTCGCCAAGATCGAATCTGGAAAGCTGGAGCTGCATCGTTGTCCCACGGATCTTGTCGCCCTGGTGGAGCGCAACGTGGGGCTCAATCGGCTTATCGCCGCCGGCAAAGAGATAACCCTTCGCCTGAGCACAGAGCCCCTTCCGCCGATGTCACTGGATCCCGAGAAGATCGAGCAGGTTTTGAACAACTTGCTCAGCAACGCCATCAAGTACTCTCACCCGAGGACGACGGTTCACGTTCGGCTGAGGCGGGAGGACGATCACGCGCTTCTCGCGGTCGAGGATGAAGGGCAGGGCATCCCCGCTGAAGAACTCGAACGTCTCTTCCGGCCTTTCCAACGCACCTCCGTCCAAAGCACGGCCGGTGAGCGGAGCACGGGCCTGGGGCTGGTTATCGTCAAACGCATTGTGGAGAAGCACGGCGGCAAGATATGGGTGGAGAGCCGAGTTGGAGTGGGGTCAACGTTTTTCGTGGCGTTGCCCTATCGTAAGGAAGGATCTGTTCCTCATGGCCAAAGCTAAAATACTTTTGGTGGACGACTATGCGGCTACGCGACGCAGTCTGAAAATGGTGTTGGAGGCTGCCGGCTATGAGGTGGTGGTGGCGGAGACGGGGGAGGAGGCATTGGCAGCCTTGGAACGCCACCATCCGGCCTTAGTCCTGCTGGACGTCATCCTGCCGGACATCAACGGCCTGGATCTTTGCCGGCAGATCAGGAACGACGCAAGGTGGAAAGAGATCTACATCATTCTACTCTCCGGTTATCGGACGTCCGCGCAGGACCGAGCCGAGGGCTTGAACCTGGGGGCAGACGATTACCTCGTCCGTCCTGTGGCCAACCACGAGCTGCTGGCCCGTATTCGCGCCGGGCTGCGCATCCACCGGGTCGAAGCGGATCTGCGTCGTGAGCGCGATTTGCTGGATCGCATGATGGAGACCAGCCCGGTGGGTATCATCCTGGTCGATTGTGAGGGCCAGATCACCTTTGCCAACGCGCGAGCCGAGGAGATCCTGGGGTTGAGCCGTGATTCCCTGACGCAGCTGAGCTACAACGCCCCGCAGTGGCGCATCACGGACTACGAGGGGCAACCTTTTCCTGAGGAGGAGTTGCCTTTCCGGCAAGTGATGGCGACGGGGAGTCCGGTGTACGACGTGCGCCACGCGATCGAGAGCCGTGAGGGAGGGCGAACCCTGCTTTCCATCAACGCCGCGCCGCTGCGGGACGAGATGGGCGAGATCGTTGGCATGGTCGCCACGATTGAGGACGTCACCGAGCGCGTACAGGAGGAGAAGCAGCACCGAGAGCAGCTGGAACGCGAGCTGCGCGCATTGGCCGGGTTGACTTCGCCGCCGCAGACGACCGTCACCGCTACGATGTTTGGAACTGTCCCCCTTCGCGATAGCTATCCCCAGGCATTTGAGGAATTCCACGATACTTATGGTGAGTTGCTCGACCGTGCGCTCGCCGCGCGGGTGTACAAGGTCTCCTCCGATCTATCCGACGCGCTGCGCGCGTTTGCCCGCCGTCTGGGAACGCTGCGCGCCGGCCCCCGTGACGTCATCGATCTGCACAGCTCCACCCTCCAGGCCAAAATCGAAGCCGTCCCCCCTCAGAAAGCCCGGGCTTACGTCGAAGAAGGTCATCTCGTCGTGCTGGAGTTGATGGGCTATCTGGTGCTCTATTATCGTAATCTTGTTGTCTACGAATCTTTCGGCTATCGGGAGACAACCGGTCAATCCGGGAGACGGAAAGAGGTTGAAGATGAAGGATAAACTCGTTTCGTTGAAATTGTACATCACAGGTCAAACGTCCAGGTCGGAACAGGCCATCGTCAATCTGAGACGTCTCTGTGAAACGTATTGGGCGGATGATTACACCATCGACATTATCGACGTGCTTGAACAACCTCGCTTGGCCGAAGAAAACGGCATTGTGGCGACGCCGACCCTGATCAAAGTGGCACCGCCGCCGGTACGACGCCTTATTGGTGATCTTTCGGCGACGCGGAAGGTGTTAGTGGGCTTGGGATTACGGTGGAACGCGGATAACGAGATATGAAGATAGATGAATATCGAAGGAGCAGAGCCATGACGCAAGAAAAATCTACCTCCTCTGTCGAAAAACTGGCTACCGGCGTTGAGGGCTTCGATCAGGTCGCCAAGGGAGGGTTGCCAAAAGGACGCACGACGTTGGTCTCCGGCACGGCGGGCAGCGGCAAAACCGTCCTGGCGGCTCAATTCTTGGCCGAAGGGATCCAAAAGGCCGAAGAGAGCGGGGTCTTCGTCACCTTTGAGGAGTCCGCCTCTGATATCCGGCGTAACATCGCCTCGCTCGGTTGGGACGTCTTACGTTGGGAAAGGGAGGGCCGGTGGCGTTTCGTCGACGCTTCCCCTCAGATCGATAAAGAGGCCATTGTGACCGGGGCGTATGACCTTGGTGCGTTGATGGCTCGCATCGAGTACGCCGTGCGGGAGATCGACGCCACGCGTGTGGCTCTGGACTCCTTAGGGGCGGTCTTCAGTCGCTTCGACAACCCCAGTCTGATCCGCACGGAGCTGTTGCGCATCGCCTCCGTCCTGAAACGCATGGGCGTCACGGCGCTGATGACCGCCGAGCGCAATCGGGACTATGGCAACATCACCCGTTATGGAATCGAGGAATTCGTCGCCGATAACGTCATCGTCCTGCGCAACGTCCTGGAAGAGGGTAAACGGCGGCGCACCCTGGAAATTCTGAAATTTCGGGGCACAGGCCACAACAAAGGCGAATATCCCTTCACCATCACGCCGGGGGGAGGCATCGTCGTGATCCCCCTTTCTTCTCTGGAACTGAGGCAACGCTCCTCCAACGTGCGCATCACCTCAGGTAACGCAGAACTGGATGCCATGTGTGACGGCGGCTTCTTCCGCGACTCCATCATCCTGGTCTCCGGCGCCACCGGCACCGGCAAGACGCTGATGTGTACCGAGTTTATCGCCGGCGGCGTCAACCAGGGCGAGCGCACGCTGCTCTTTGCCTTCGAGGAGAGCCGCGAACAGCTCTTCCGCAACGCCATCGGGTGGGGCCGGGATTTCGAGAAAATGGAACAAGAGGGATTGTTGAAGGTGGTCTGTGAATACCCCGAGGTGGCAGGCCTCGAGGATCACCTGCTCAAAATGCGTTCCATTATCGAGACGTATAAACCCAATCGGGTCGCTGTAGACAGCCTCTCGGCCCTGGAGCGCATCTCCACCGTCAAGGGATTTCGGGAGTTCGTTATCGGCCTGACCTCGTTTATCAAGCACCAGGAGATCGCCGGGCTCTTCACCTCGACCACGCCGACGCTGCTGGGAGGGACTTCGGTCACCGAGACTCACATCTCCACGATCACCGATTCCATTATCCTTCTGCGCTACGTGGAAATGCATGGGGAGATGCGGCGTGGTATAACGGTGCTGAAGATGCGCGGCTCTATGCACGATAAGGAGATCCGCGAATTCACCATCGACGACAAAGGCATGCACATTGGGCTCCCCTTCCGCAACGTCGCCGGCATTCTGGCGGGGAACCCTATGCACGTGGATTCTACGGAGATCGAGCGGCTGCGCAATATGTTTACCGAGGGGCAGGATTCTTAAAGGAGGGGATAAGGAGGCATCTGGCTATGGGAGGTGCGCTAAAACAGCAGGAGATAACCGCGTTGCGCAGCGCGTTAGCCGACGCGCAGACGGCTTTAGAGGCCTGCGAAGCCCGGTTCCGCAACATTATCAACCGCAGTGCGGATGGTATCTTGATTGTGGACACCGAGGGGATCGTGCGCTTCGCCAATCCCGCCGCCGAGACTCTGCTGGCGCGCCCGGTTGAATCCCTGAAAGGCGTCGCCTTTGGATTTCCCGTCGTCGCGGGTGAAACCACAGAGATCGATCTCGTCTACGGCGACCGCCAACGCCAAACCTGCGTGACGGAGATGCGCGTGGTAGAGACGGAATGGGATGGCGAGCGCGTTTATCTTGTCATGTTGCGCGACATCACGGAGCGGAAACGCGCCGCCCGCAAGATAGAGAATCTGGCCCGCTTCCCGGCCGAAAATCCTTACCCTGTTCTGCGTGTCACCTCCGAGGGTCGTGTGCGCTACGCCAACGTGGCCGCCGCGCCGTTGTTGGCGGCCTGGGAATGTCAAGAGGGCGGCCTGTTGCCCAAGATATGGCGTGAGGTTGTTCGGGACACCTTGGCCAGAGGCGAACCCAGGGATACGGAGATGGTTTGTGACGGGCGTACCTTCTCCCTGACCTTCGCCCCGGTGGTGGAACGGGGATACATCAACATCTACGGCGTGGACATCACCGAGCGCAAAGAAGTCGCAGCCGCTCTCTGGGAATCCCAGCACATGCTGCGCCTGATTCTGGATCACATTCCCCAGGCCGTCTTCTGGAAAAACAGGGACCTGATTTACCTGGGTTGTAACCGTGCCTTTCTCGAAGACGCCGGGGTGGACGATCCCCACGAAATCATCGGCAAGACCGATTTCGAGCTACCCTGGCCCGTGCACGCCGAGCGGTATCGGGCCGACGACCGGCGCGTCATCGAGAGCGGCGAACCTTATCTGCGGTACGAGGAACCACAGACAACGCCTGAAGGCAAGACTATCTGGCTGCAGACCAGCAAGGTCCCGCTGCACAATATGTCCGGCGAGATCATCGGCGTGTTGGGCATGTACGAGGACATCACGGAGTACAAAAAGACCAACGCTCGGTTGGAGATGTTGCACAAAATCGACCGGGCCATCCTCGAAGCCCGCTCCACCGAAGAGATTGTGCAGGCGACTCTCCAGTGCTTGCAAATGATAATGAGGTGCCGGGGTTGTAGCGTGATGCTCTTTGACTTCGAGACGCAGCAGGCGCAGATCCTTGAGGGAGATCTGGAACCGGAGCCCGAGATGGAGAGGAGGCGGATCCCGCTCTCCTGGTTCCGTCCCCTGGAGACGCTCCGGCAGGGTGAGGTGTGCGTTATGGAGGACCTCGAAGCGCTGACGGACGCCACCCCGGCGGAGCGCCATCTGCTGGCGCGCGGGTTCCGCGCGCACCTCAGCGTGCCCTTGCTGGCGCAGGATGGGTTGATCGGCGCGCTCAACCTGGCGGACGACCGCCCGGGCACGTTTGCCATGGACCACGTCGAGATTGCGCGAGAGGTCGCCGACCAGCTGGCCATCGCGCTGCAGCAACGGCGTCTGCACGAGCAGGTGGAGCGCCACGCCTCAGAGTTGGAAGAGCGGATCAGAGAGCGCACCGCCGAGATGCAGAAGATGGTTAATCTCATGTCCGGGCGGGAGATCCGCATGGCCGAGTTGAAAAACGTGATCCGCCGCCTGCGTCGGCAGCTGCAGGAGGCCGGCCTGGAGCCGGTCGCCGATGACCCTCTGTTAGAGGAAGGGGATATATGAAGGTTTTAGGGCGTCAAAAGCGTTTTTACCGCCGTCGATGGCTGAGGGTGCTCACGGTGTTGGGGGTGTTCCTCCTTTTTGGGGGCTTGGGCCATATCGGCCTCTTCGCCCAGGAACCGCGGCAGACGCTGATCGTCGGCGGTGACCACAATTACCCGCCCTACGAATTCCTCGCCGATGGAAAGCCGGCGGGCTTCAACGTCGAGCTGATCCGTGCCGTCGCTGAGACCGCAGGGTTCGAGGTGGAGATCCGCCTGGGACCGTGGCATGAGGTGCGCAAGGCTTTGGAGGAAGGGGAGATCGACGTCTTGGCGGGCATGTACTATTCCGAAGCCCGCGATGCGCGCGTCGACTTCACCGCCCCTCATACTCACGTCTCGCCGGGCCTTTTCGTGCGCCAGGACGCCGCTGTGCGTTCTCTGGAGGACGTCATCACCGGCAGCGTGTTGGTGCAGGAGGAGGATCTCATGCACGATTTTCTCCGCGAGCAGCCCGCCGACGGTCTGCAGATCGTCCCTGTGACCGATTCCATCGACGCCTTACGCTTGCTCTCGGTTGGCTGGCACGACGCGGCGTTGCTTTCCTCGAAGATGCAGGGCCTCTACCTCATCGAACAGCACAATCTGACCAACCTGCGGGCGATCTCTGTCGATATCGAACCGCTGGAATACTGTTTCGCCGTACAGGAGGGCGATGAAACGCTGGCACATCTGCTCACCGAGAGCCTCAACAACCTCAAGGCGACGGGACGTTACAAGGAGATTTACGATCGCTGGTTCGGCGTCTACGAACGCCAAAATACCTCGCGGACCCTCCGCTACGTCGTTTGGGGCAGCATCGTTCTATTGTTGATCCTCACGGGCGCGGTCCTGTGGTCCAGCCACCTCAGACGGGAGGTGCGACGGCGTACGCTCTCGCTGGAGGAGGAGATCGAACGGCGACGGGACGTCGAAACGGACCTGCGTCTCAGCGAGGAGAAGTTCCGCTCCATCGTGCGGCACGCGCCGGTAGGCATCGGCGTGGTGTCGCACGACGGGGAGATCCTGGATTGCAACCAGGCGCTGGCCGAGATGCTGGGCTACAGCCGCGAGGCGCTGTTGGGCAGGGACTTTGTGACGTTCACGCACCCCGAGGATCGGGAAACAGAAAGGGAACACCTCAAAGCTATGTGGGAGGGAGGTGCCTCCTACTATCGTATGACCATACGGTATCTGCACAAAGAAGGGCGCGTTATCTGGGCAGACCTGAGCGCCGCCCTCCTGGAAGGGGAGAGGGGCGTTCAGAGCCGGCGGTTTGTCTTTGTCCAGGAGATCACCGAGTACAAGCGGATGGAGGAAGCGTTGATGCGCCGCAATCAACAGCTGCTGTTGCTCCAACGGGCGACCCAGAAGCTCAGCGCCACTCTGGATCTGGAAGAGGTTTTTCCTATCGTGCTGCAGGCGATGCAGGAGCTGCTGCAGGCCACAGCTTGTTCCCTCTGGCTCGTCGAGGAGCAGAGCGACGCCCTGGTTTGCCGCGAAGCGAGCGGGCCGCGCCGTGACCTCGTTCAGGGCTGGCGGCTCTCGTTGGACGAGGGGCTGGTCGGGTGGGTGGCGCGTCATGGAGAGACGCTTGTGGTGGACGACGCCACCCGGGATCCTCGCTACTTCGCCGGGGTGGATGGGATGACGGGCTTGAGGACGCGCTCTGTGGTCAGCGTTCCCCTGCAGGCCCAGGGCCGCTGTTTGGGCGCGATTCAGGCTATCGATGAGAGGAGGGGGCGTTTTGGGGGCGAGGATGTGAGATTGTTGGAGTCTTTTGCGACCTCGGTGGTCATCGCCATTGAGAACGCCCGTCTTTACGAGCAAGCGCAGCGGGAGATCGCGGCCCGCAAGGCCATCGAGGCGGAGCTGCGCCGTCATCACGAGCGCCTGGAGGAGCAGGTCGCCGAGCGCACCGCCGAGCTGCGCACGCTGGTGGACGCCATGACGGGCCGCGAGGTGCGCATGGCGGAGTTGAAAGAGGTTATCAAGGCTTTGCGCCGGCAGTTGAAGGCGGCGGGCCTGGAGTCGGTGGCCGACGACCCTCTGTTGGGGGAGGAAGATGAGGGTGGGTAGGGTGGGTGAGGGGGGCACGGGGGGAGACCCCGGCCACAGCTTGGTCAGGAGGTCCCAAGCCGGGGATCATGTCCGTCCGATTGTGATTACACAGAATAGAGAGGCCCTTATGGCAGCCGAAAAAGTGCTCATCCTGGATGACGATGTGGATGTCCGCGCCACGCTTTCGGGCATTCTGAAGGCGCGGGGATACGAACCCATCGTCGCGGCCACGCCGGAAGAAGCGTTGGAAGGTCTGGCGCGGCGGCCCGGCGTGGCGCTGATCGACGTCCAGCTGCAAGAAAGTTCCGGGTTGGATGTGATGCGCGAGATCAAGACGCGTGCGCCCGACGTCGAGTGCATCGTGCTCACGGGCCACACCACCCGGGCTACCATCATCGAGGCCATCAATCTGGGGGCCTATGGCTACCTGGAGAAGCCCTACGGCATGGATCAGTTGCGGCTGATGGTCAGGCGGGCGCTGGAGAAACGC
>JBNGCW010000038.1:0-38725 GCA_049975525.1 Anaerolineae bacterium | reverse complement strand
TCTCGCGCATCCCCAACCTCAACCGCATGCTGCTGGACAAGAAAGAGCTCTTCAATCAGCGCTATGAGGGACGCATGCGGGCCATCATCGAGCGCGAATTGGGCTCCAAGTTCACGGCCTACCTCTGGCCCGAGACGCCGGACGGCGTGCCCGATAATCGGCGGCTCAAGCTGATCGTCCTGCACCCCGAGGCCGACGAGGGCCAGATCCCCGGCTGGATCGAGCGGAAGGGCACCACCTTCCGCCAGTACCAGAACACCTTGATCTTCGCGCTGCCCGACACCGGCGCCTTTGCCAAGCTCAAGGAGGACGTCAAGACGGTCCTGGCACTGGAGGAGATCGAGGAGGAGATCCGGGCCGGGACCAGCCCGCTGCCCGAGGAGAAGCAGACCGAGGTGCAGCGGCGCAAGCGCAAGGTGACGCGGGACCTCTCCTACAATGTGCGGCGCATGTATCACCGCCTGCGCACGGCCAACCGCGAGATCGACCTGGGGCAGCCGGTGACGGGCAACGAAACGCTGAGCGGCTGGTACTGGCGCGAGCTGACCTCCACCGACTACGGCATCATCGTCGAGCAGCTGCACTACCGCGTGCTGGTCAATCGTCTCTTGAGCGGGCAGGAACAGGTCCCCACCGCCGTGATCCTGGATCAGTTCTACAAGAACCCCGACCTGCCGTTGCCCGCCGCCGAAGGCGTGGTGAAAAGGGCCATTCAGCTGGGCGTCCAGGAGGGCGCCCTGGGCCTCATCGAGCGTCAAGACGGTGAACTCGCGCTGCATACACTCAAATTCGACACCGCCATCCCGCTGGACACGGTGGATGTCTCCGGCGAGCAGCTCCTGCTCACGCGGGAGCGGAGCGCCGAGCTCCAGGCCCAGCTGGAGGCCGAGCGGGAGCCCGAGGTGAGTGAGGAAGAAACCGTAGGCGTTACAGCCACGCCCGGATCCGGCCTGACCATGGAGGGCGACACTGCTGACGTGGAGCTCGGCGAAGAAGAGTCCGGGCCGCAACCGCCGCCGGAGACCGTCTACCATCACCTGCGGCTGGTCATCGCCGACGTGCCGGCGGGCAAGATCGGCGACGTCAACCGCGGCATCTTCCTGCCCCTGAGCAACCGCGTCGATGGGGGGCTGCGCTTCACGCTGGGACTCGACATCACCAGCGCCGAGGGTATCCCCGGGCGCACGCTGGAGCAGACCATCAAGGAAACCGTGCGACAGATCGGGGCGCGGATTGAGGAGGAAGAGACCAACTGAATGGTCATTTGACCACAACTTGAGTCTCTCTATACTCTGGGCATAAGAAACCGTTCCGAAGCTTTGACCAACGTGAATCCAGCGCTATGGTGGATGAAGTCTCAACCTAACATATCCACCCCCTGGCGTCAACCGAGACTTCCCCCGGTCATTCTGCACGCTGCCCAGCCGCGCGAATCCCAGCAATGATGGTCTCTTCCTTAACCACCTCCAACCTCGCGGCCGAGCAGGTCGAAAAGCTCGAGACGCTCTTCCCCGACTGCGCGCCACGTTGAGCGATCTGGACGCGCCGGCAGACGATGAGGCTTACCCGTTCACTTGGGCCGGAAAGCAGGATGTGTTCCACGCGTTGCAGGAGCCCAGCACCGTCAGCCGTTGGAGGAAGCACATAGCGAATCCTCAGTTGCCTCTTAGAGTTACCCTTGCGTCATCTCCACGGGTGGACCATTGCACTCTTGAGCACCCCCTGTGCCCTTTTTTGATTTATCTCAACTGTCAGGCAGGCTTAACGGACACTGCGCGGAGGCGCTTCAAACCCTTGAGCGACAACCGTGAACCTACAAAAACAACGAAACTCTGCTATACTGTAGGTGCAGATTAAGCGGAGCATCCAAAGGGGGCTCACATGTTCTTCCTGAAGCCAGTTGATATTCCCGGCACCTCCATTCGTCCTAAAGACAAACCCGGCAGTAAGAAGTGTCCTCACTGTGGACGAAGGTACAATCACGCCGAGATGAGACGCGAGGGTAACCGCGTTACTTACCACTGTCCCTACTGTGGAGAACGTGTGGGATAGAATAGCTAATCGGCGGTTTTATGAAGGACATCCTTACCAAATTTGGAAGCAATTTTCTCGTCTCCGCTTTCGTTCCCTCGCTGGCGTTTGTCGCGCTGGCGATGGTGGTTTTTCGTCCTCTTATTCCTCAAAGCTTGTTAACCAGTCTGCAGAACACTTTAGAGCCCTTCGATCAAAGCGGCGTGCTGCTCCTGGCGCTTGCCGTCATCTTGGGATTTACACTGTCCAGCCTGAACACCTCAATCTACAAAATTCTCGAAGGATACTCCCTGTTGGCGCACATCCCCCTTTTCCGGAAACGTCAACAAAGAAAGTATGCGGAAATAGAAACTCATCTCAAAAAGGTTGAAGAGGAAATCAAACGATTGGAGGAAAGAGAAGACGCGCACCAACGCGAATATAATCGCCTTATCGGCCTTGAACGCGACGTGATTCAAGCCATTGAGACGGCGTCCGTGCAGGGCGCAGAGCGCGAAGGAGAACGCCTTAAAACACTGTTGAAACGTGTACACAAGCATGTCCACCAACTTGCAGCGGAGAAGAAAGAAAACACGCTCCGCTTGAAGCAGTTAGAGGATGAACGGTATTACCTTCTCTCAGAAATGCATTTGCGTTTCCCTTTCAGCCGTGAGGCTGTTCTGCCTACCGCTTTTGGGAATCTCCTGAGAGCTGCGGAAGCATACGCGGGGGATCGTTATGGCATCGACGCCGTGCGTCTGTGGCCCCGGCTCATTCATGTGATCCCACAGTCCTACTACGAAAAAGTCGAGCAGAGCAACAACGGGTTGGCCTTTCTGATCAACTGCTCCATCCTCTCCCTACTCTTCAGCCTTCTTTGTGGGCTGGCCACCGGTTACCAGATTCTCGCCCTCTCCCTCACTCAGGCAACAAACGGTGCTATGTACTGCGTGACTCCCATTGGTT
Organism: Anaerolineae bacterium; assembly: GCA_049975525.1. Classification (GTDB taxonomy): domain Bacteria; phylum Chloroflexota; class Anaerolineae; order B4-G1; family SLSP01; genus G713. The sequence goes on along the minus strand of JBNGCW010000038.1, from coordinate 35,749 downwards.
CCGGGCAATGCCTTGTAACCATAACCGAACCTCAGGTCTACCTGTACAGTTATGGGTTTCTTTTCATCTTCATGTTGTGCCTTTTCTTTATTTTCTACAAAGGCTCGTTTCCCATCGTCATTCAATACGGAGACATGATCCGTAGTTCCTTCGACTTGTTTCGCTTTCGTCTGTTGGAGGAATTCCATCTGGAGCCACCTAAAACGCTCCAGGCGGAGCGTGAGGTGTGGCGCAAGATCAGCGAATTCCTCGTAATGGGTGAGCATCGAGGTACGCTTTGCTTCAAGTATCAAACGGCGGCAACAGTGGAGAGATCAGAAACTACGAAACGTTCCTCCTGATCTTGTCGTTCCCATCGATGGTAAAGTGCAAAGAGGGCGAAGCGCTGATCGCCAAGAGGCTCGGCGTGGCAGATGAGGTATTCATACACCGGCAGCGTCGGCCCGATGCCGACGGCGATCCACAGGCGAGAGGGGGGATTGTCCACGCCTGTCGGGTACAGAGTGACGCGGATCTCTTTTGAGTTGGGGGGACGTTCGATCTCCAGGTACGCAGGTACATTGAAGCGCGGGGCAAAGGCCTGCACGTCACCGCCGACAAGTATCTCCTGAAGTGCCCGTAACGTAGCAGGGCGATAGTCTTCGATCTTGATAGGAGGATTTTCAAACCCGATGAGTTCGAAGACGACGCTATCCCCCTCTCGGGAATGAAGTCGTACCACCCGTTCCCCTTGAATCTCCACATGGGCAGGACCGGAAAACAGGAGCTTCTTGTTCATGGGTCAACTCCTTGAGCGCGTGTTCTACAACCATAATAGCACATATGTTCTAAAAGTCAACCTCCCATCAGGTTGATTAAAGGTTTACCGTCACCCCTACATCTGGTGATCTTAAATTACGGTATTAGAACGTAGCCAGGTGCGACGCACCTTAGAATGTTTGAAAATAGCCATTTCATGCATGCTGACATAGGTTTTTAGCCAACATGATTGGGTCATCGCAGGTGCGTTGCACCTTATACCGTAATTTCAGCTGGTGATTTTGGTTGCTAAATATATACTGTGTTTTGGCGTGAGACATAATATTTTTTAGTAGAGTTGTCAGTTTTAATCTTCTTATTATACCAACCTTTGTGAGATCTGTGGTGAAGGAGCGCGATGTCAACGTACGTGCAAATGTCCACAGAAGTATTTTTTCAAGGTTGTTTATAGAAAGATAGAATAGTCTTCGTAGTAGGCGTGTGTATTGTGTGGAGAACCAACATTATCCCCTACATCTGGGGAAGTGTGCTACCCTGGGGGCTAGATATTTGCACGAGGACCGGGTAAGGTTGGGGAAAACGTGGGGATAAAATCGAGTCTCCCAGAGGTCTTTTAGACGACAGAGCCCCGAAACGCTGTCCGGCGTGTGGATAAAGACAGGGGACGTGTGGGCAAGGCAGCAAGGGTTTTCCCCAGAAAGAGAGAGTTATCCCCAGAAAAGAGGGGGGTTTTCCACAGGCGCCAGCAGTTTCTCGCCGAGACCCAGCGATTTCACGGCGCTGTTCCCCTACAATTTGGGGTGCTCCGTTCGGCATCCCCTATCTGTTGGGGATAGAGGGTTGTGGAAAACTCGCGGGTTTTCCGCTTTTCCCGTCGGGCGGATGGGCATCCAACATGCGAAGCATCTGCCAGGCAAATCGGGCTGCTTTTTCCAGCCCACCGGGCTTTAGATGGGCGGTATCGTCCGTGGTCTGATGCCAGTTGGCAAGCCAGCCGTCGTTCCCAAACCCGGCCAGGCAGAGGCCGCGATAGCCCCGGGATCGCAGCGTGCCGACCTCCTCTCCCATGACCATCTCCCGACCGGAGACGCCCAGCTCTGGATGGCGGCGCGCCGTCGTCGCGGCCCAGGTCAGTGAGGCCTCATCAGGTCTATACGTGTTGAGGAGCGAGAAGCCCGAATGCCGGGTCACGTAGGCGACATCCTCGGTGCCGACCATCTCGAAATCGAGGAACCAGGCGTCCCGCAGCGTTTCGCCGTGGGCGTCCAGCAGAGCGTGGGTGCCCAGACAGCCGACTTCTTCGGCGCCGGTGAAGGAAAGCCAGACCTCGGTGTGTGCCAGAGGCTCGGCTTGCAGGCGCTCCGCCAGCCCCAGCACGCAGGCGACGGCGCTGGCGTTGTCGTTGGCGCCATCGACGTAGGAGCCGCGCTCGTCGGCCAGCAACGCGATCAGCCCGCCGACCAGGGAGAGCGCACTGGCCTGGCGAAACCGGCGAGTGCCCTTGCCGCCGCCGAGTCCCTCGGCCAGTTGCGCTATTCCGTTCCCCGCCGCCGCGCCGATGCCCGCCGTGGTGAAGCCCAGCAGGCCTTTCTTTATGCCGGGACCGAAGGTGGGACGGTGCTTGTTGCTATCGACGTGGGCCAGGAGCACCACCGTCTGTTGTTTCTCCCCCGTCTGCGGCACGCGCGCGATCAGTGTGGCGCTGGGACGACGCGGGGCCAGTTTCGTCAGGGGATGTCGTCCGGTACCGGTGACCTTCCAGAAGAGATAGGCGCCGACCAGGGCCAGGAGCCCGCCCAGTACCCGGTCTCTGCGTCGCCGGCGTCCCAGCGCGTTGCTCGCCAGCACCAGAAGGACCGGATAGATCATCGAATATCCCCACGTATCCGGCGTCTGGAAAGGTATGGATTCAATCTCATCAAAACCGAAGGCCTGTAGTCGCGCGCTGACGTAGGCGCGCGCCTGGGCCTCTTCGGGATGTCCGGCCGGACGCGGGCCAATCTCGTCGGCCAGAGCCTGCACATGGCGCATCAAGTGATCGGCGGATAGGGCTGTGGGCATCGGTGTTTCCTTCAAAAATCAGTTGGCAACCGTTTAGGTTTGTGAGCTTCCAGGTGCAACGCACTTACAGATCGAAACAAACCGCGCTACAAAGTTGACTCTACTGAAAAAAGGTCCTAAAAATCGGATTTTTAGCAAGACATCCCCTATATCTAGTGGTTTTGACCGCGAATTTTCCCACATGTAGTGGCGAGTTCCGGAAAAATCCGATTTTTTCAGTGGGGCCCAAGTTCTTCGAGCATGGTTTAAGAGTCCCCGGCCGGTGAACCTCGGCGAAAGTGCGTTGCACCTTAGAAGACTATACATCAGTTGAAAGTTTCGAGCGAGGGCGGTTGACGATCCGCAGGTTCTGCTTCCCCACAATCTCCCGGATCTGTTGCTGTAGTGCCGGGGTGCATCGCGTATGGTCATTGGGGAATCTCAATTCCACGGTCTGCTGACTGTTTTCCAGGCGGATGACGAAATCATCCTCGCCCTCTTCCGTCTGAAGCAACCGGTGAAGGCGCGAGATTTTGCGGTAGTCGGCGTCGTGATCCGGCGTGCGGTGGACGGTGATGTAGAGCGTCGCCGGCGGCGACGGAGGCTCCGGCGGCAACGGCGTCTTGGCGGACGGGGGCTGCTGAGATGGGGGCGCCTCTGCCTTCGAGGCATGCTTTGCCGGGGGCGTGCTTGTGGGTTCCCGTTCTGTGACCACAGGCGAGCTCTCACGATTCCCGTTGTCTTCAGGTTGCGTCTCCTTCACCTGCGGCGGCTCGGTGAGGCTTGTATCGTAGGAGAAGATCGACCCGCTGTTAGGATCGGCGCGCAGCATCTCGTCGGGATCCTTGAGCCAGTCGACCAGCAGCGCGTGTTCCTCGCGATCGGCGCGGTCATCCAACTTCCCGCTGACCACCAGGATGCGGTCCTCAATCAACTTATTCTTGAACCGGGCGTACGTGCGCGGGAAGATGACGCCGTCGACGGAACCGCCGGGCCCTTCCAGCGTGATGAAGGCCATGGGATCACCCTTCTTCGTCGTGATGCGTCGCACGCGCCGGACCATCCCCAGGAAGGTCAGCTGCTTCTTGGGCTGTTCTGTGGGCACGCGGGAAATAGTCGTGGTGAGCAGTCCCTGATCCAGCAGCTCTTTCTCCTGTTTCTCCAGCGGATGCTCGGATAGGTAGATGCCCAGCAGTTCCTTCTCCCAGTCCAGCAGGCGCCGGTTGGGAATGGGCGGGAAGTAATCCGGCACCGTGAGCGTCTCCGTCGTGCCGCCCAGCCCGCCGAAAAGCGTGAACTGGCCCACATCCCGCGCCTCGTGGATGTGCGCGCTGGCACCGACCATCTTCTCCGTCATGGTGAGCAGCGCAGCCCGCTCGCCGAAGTCATCCAACGCGCCGGCCTGGATCAGGTACTCCAGCGTCCGCCGGTTGATCTGGCGCAGATCGACGCGGTCGGCGAAGTCGTCCGGCGAGGTGAAAGGGCCGCCCTTCTCCCGCGCCTCCACGATGAGGCGCACCGCGTCGTCGCCCACGTTCTTGATGGCGCCCAGTCCGATGCGGATGAAGCGGTGCTCTGGATCGGCGGGATCGTGCTCGATGGTGAACTCCACATCGGAGTGGTTGATGCAGGGGCGGCGCACTTCTAGCCCGTTGCGCCGCGCGTCGGCGATCAGCATCCCCAGCTTCTCCACGTTGTGACGCTCCGTCGTCATCAGCGCCGTCATGAACTCCAGCGGATAGTGTGCCTTCAGATACGCCGTCTGCCCGGTGATGACGGCGTAGTCGGTGGCGTGCGCCCGGTTGAAGCCGTAGCGGGCGAAGTACTCAATATCGCCCCAGACCTCGTCGGCGACCTCGGACGAGAAGCCCTTCTCGATGGCGCCCTTGCGGAACTTCCGCTTGTGCTCCTCCATCATCTTCTTTTTCTTCTTCGCCACCGCTTTGCGGATCTTGTCGGCCTCACCGGGATTGTAACCCGCCATGGCCACGGCGATCTGCATGATCTGCTCTTGATAGACGATGATACCGAAGGTGTCACTCAGGATATCTTCCAGCACCGGATGCCGGTACTTGACCTCCTCCTCGCCGTGCAGGCGGCGGATATACGTGGGGATCTGCTCCATGGGGCCGGGGCGGTAGAGCGCCAGCACCGCCACGATGTGCTGGAACTGGCTGGGGCGCAGATTCTGGAGCGTGCGCCGCATCCCCGTGCCCTCGACCTGGAAGACGCCCGTCGTCTCGCCCGTGGTGAGCAGGTCGTACAGTTTCTTCACCCTGGCGTCGGTCTCCGGATCGTCGGGCGTGCGTTCGTAGGGGATGTTGAAAAGGTTGAGCGTCTCGCCGTGCTCCTGCTCAATCAGCTCGCAGGTCTTGCGCATGTGCGTCAGCGTCCGCAGCCCCAGGAAGTCCACCTTGAGCATGCCCAGGGCATCGACCACTTCCATGGGCCATTGGGAGACCCGGTTGATGGGACTCTCGCCGTCGCCGCGCGTAGGACGGTGCAGCGGCAGATACTCCACCAGCGGCTTGTCGGAGACCAGAATGCCGGCGGCGTGCGTGCTGGCGTGGCGCGCCACCCCCTCCACCTGTTGCGCCGTATCCAACAGATTGCGGATGTAGCGTGTGCTGTCATAGAGCTCCTTCAGATCCGGGACCTCTTTCAGCGCCTGGGCGATGCTCATGGGCTTGCCCGGCACGTTGGGCACCAGCCGCGCCACGCGATCCACCTCGTTGAGCGGCACGTCCATGGCGCGACCTACGTCGCGGATGGCGGCGCGGGCGCCCAGCGTCCCAAACGTGATAATCGCCGCCACGTGATCGGCGCCGTACTTCTCCTTCGTATACGCGATCATCTCGTCGCGCCGGTCGTCGGGATAGTCCAGATCGATGTCAGGCATGTTGATGCGGGCCGGGTTGAGGAAGCGCTCGAACATCAGGCGGTTCTTCAGCGGGTCGATGTGCGTGATCCCCAGCGTGTAAGCGACCACACTGCCCGCGCCGGAGCCGCGCACGTTCCACCAGATGTCCCGCTCCCTGGCCGCGATGCAGAGATCCCAGACGATGAGGAAGTAGTCATCGAAGCCCATCTCGTGGATAATGCCCAGCTCATACTCCAGCCGTTCCACAATCTGGGGATCGTCGGCGCGCTCCCCGTAGCGCCTCTTCATCCCCTCGTAACAGAGGTGGCGCAGATAAGCCTCCGAATCGCCGCGCCCTTCGGGCACCGGGAACCTGGGCAGATGATACGGCGGCGCGAACTGCAGCTCCACCTCGCACTGCTCTGCGATCTTGACCGTGTTCTCCAGCGCCTCCGGCGTCTTGGCAAAGAGCTCCGCCATCTCCAGCGGCGAGCGCATGTAGTACGAAGGATCGCTCATCCGCATGCGATCGGGCTCGTTCACCGTCTTGCCCGTCTGGATACAGAGCAGCACGTCGTGCGCCTCGGCCTGATCCTTGCGCGCGTAGTGGATGTCGTTGGTCGCCACCAGTGGCACGTCCATCTCCCGCGCCAGCTCGATAACCATCTGATTGGCCCGGCGCTGCTCCGGAATCTCGTGATCCTGAATCTCCAGATAATAGCGCCCGGGGAAATGCGCCTTGTACCAACGCACCGCCTCGCGGGCCTGCTCCGGCTGCCGCTGCAACAACAGGCGCGGCACCTCGCCCTGCAGACAGGCGCTCAGCACAATCACGCCCTCGCTGTGCGCCGCCAACGTCTCCTTGTCGATCCGGGGCTTGTAATAAAACCCCTCCAACTGCGCGATGCTCGCCAGCGCCAACAGATTCTTGTAGCCGACCTGATTCTGCGCCAGCAGCACCAGGTGATAAGGCTTACTCTCCTGCTTGTTCCTGTCGTGGCGCGAGCGGTGGGCTACATACGCTTCCATCCCCACGATCGGCTTGATCCCGGCGTCCTTACAGGCCTGGTAGAAATCGACGATGCCGAACATCACCCCGTGGTCCGTGATCGCCAGAGCCTCCATACCCAGCTCGGCGGCGTAAGTCGCCAGATCCCGGGGACTGCTCAAACCATCGAGAAGTGAAAACTCCGTGTGTGTGTGCAAATGTACGAAATCAGGCATAGAGTCCTTTTTCTTTGGGTTCTTGCGAACGTCTCAAACGGCCAGCGTCCGGTGCATCCTCCCACCTCATCGTATGCAACCCGGGAACCACAGCGGATGAGCGTGCAACCGCCTTTCCTTTCCGTGTCGCATCCGGGGGCCACGGTGCGGAAGCTTCTCACCTACTATCTTACCACAACTTCGCGCGAATGATGGGAGATCTGACGGCGAATTTCGCCTGGAAGACCGCTCACGCCACCGGGGCCGGTTTGGGTTTCTATCTCTCGCTTGGCGAATTTCTCGTTTCCCGTATACTTTCTCTATCCATGCACATCCTGATCATTGAGTGACCCATAGCGAGGTGTCCTGTGAACAAAGAGTCGTCCCCCAAACTGGATTTCGGCAAGACCTTCCTCATCGGTTTTGGCTTCTTCGGCCTCAGCGTGATGTGGAAGCTGTACAACGACTACGTGCCCATCTTTTTGCAGGCGGGCAGTCCCGGCTTCGAGACCGCCGCGCGGGCCAACGGCTTTGGCCTCGGCGCGACGTGGACCGGCTTCATTATGACGCTGGATAACATCGTGGCGCTCTTCCTGCTGCCCCTCATCGGCGTCTGGAGTGATCGGGTCTGGGTCAGGCGCCTGGGCCGGCGCAAACCCTTTATCGTCGTGCTGGCACCCATCGCCATCGTTGCGTTCTTCTTCATTCCTGTGATTGTAAAAAGCATTCCCCCGGAGCTGAGTGGCATGACGGCGGAACTCCGGCAGCCGCTGGCGCTCTTCATCGCCGCCGTGGGCATTTTTATCACGGCCATGGCGGGGTTCCGTACCCCCGTCATCTCGCTGATGCCCGATCTGACGCCGTCGCCGCTGCGCAGCCAGGCCAACGGTATCATCAACCTGATGGGCGGCCTGGGCGGTGTGATCATCACGCTGGTGGGCGCGCAGCTTTACGCGATAGACATCGCCCTGCCCTTTATCGTCGCCGACGCGCTGGTGCTTGCGGCGCTGCTGATGTTGGTTTTCTTCGTCAAAGAGCCGCGCCAGCTCGCCGATCCGGGCGGCGCGCGCGAGGAGGACGTGGGCCTGGGGGTGATCAAGAACCTGCGCAAAGTCGCCCCAGCGTCCCGTCGCAGCCTCTTCCTGCTGCTGCTCTCCATCCTGCTCTGGTTTGTGGGCTATAACGCCATCGAGACCTTCTTCACCTCCTACGGCGTCAACGTGCTGGGGATCAGCGAGAACCGCGCGGCGCTGCTGGGCAGCGTGGCCTACATCACCTTCATCATCTTCGCCATTCCCAGCGGCTACGTGGCGGCCAAAATCGGGCGCAAGCGCACCATCACCCTGGGCCTGCTGATCTTCGCCGGGCTGCTGACGGTGGGCTACTTTACCCCCAACGCCACCGTCATCGGCGCACTGCTGGGATTGGGCGGCATTGCCTGGTCCATGGTGAACATCAACTCACTGCCCATGGTCATTGACACGGCGGAGAGCGACGCCACCATTGGGACGTACACCGGCTTCTACTACTTCGCCTCGCAGATCGCCGCCATCGCCGGGCCGATGCTCAACGGCTTCGTCATCGAGCGTTCCGGCAACTACAACATGGTGATGCTGATGCCTGTGATCTTCTTCGCCCTGGCGGCGTTGACCATGCAGGGCGTCACCCGAGGCGAAGCGCGCTGAGCGATGCCTGCGATTCTGCTGGTCGAGGACGCGCAAGATCTGGCCTGCGTCATCCGCCGCGAGCTGGAGGACGCGGGCTACCGGGTGTTGCTGGCGGCAGACGGAGCGACCGGTCTGCAGATGTTCCGCAGCTACGCGCCCGATCTGGTGATCCTCGATTGGATGCTACCTAAGGTCGACGGCCTGACGGTGCTGCGTGAAATCCGCGCCGACTCGCCGGCGCCGGTGCTGATGCTCACCGCGCGCAAGGAGGAGGCCGATCGCATCATCGGCCTGGAGGTGGGCGCCGACGACTACCTCACCAAGCCCTTCAGCATGCGCGAGCTGATCGCGCGCGTGCGGGCGCTGCTGCGCCGCTTGGAGCATGTCGAGGCGATACTGGAAAGCGACCGCGCCCAGCACGCTGCCGTGCTCAGCTACGGCCCGCTGCGCCTCGACCCCGAAGGCTACCGCGCCACGCTCGACGGTGAATCGCTCGACCTGACCCGCACCGAGTTCGACCTGTTGCATCTGCTGCTGCGCAACCCCGGCCGCGCCTTCAGCCGCGCCTATCTGCTGGAGACGGTCTGGGAGCAGCGCTACGTGCCCGGCGACCGCTCGGTGGACAACGCTATCCTACGCCTGCGCAAGAAACTGGGCGAGTGGGGCGACGCTATCGAGACGGTGTGGGGCGTCGGTTACCGGCTACGGCGCGAGCCCTGAGTCAGGCGTCAAAAGTCATGAGTCAGGAGCACTCCACGCAATCCTTCAACTCCGCTCAGGATAGGCGCGCCCCACGCAGCCTGTTCTTGCTCGCTGTGCATCCTGCGCGCGCCATCCTCGAGGCGTGGGCCGTGGGCCTGCTCCTGCTCTTCCTGCTCTCGCGCCTGGTTGGGCGTGTCGCTGCCCCAGTCCTGGCTAACGGCCTGCTGGTGCTCTGCGGCGTCGTGGGGATATGGGTTGTGCTTCGCGCGCGCCTGCCCACAGGCTCCTGGCGTCAGCAGCTGCTCCGGGAGGTGTGCGTAAGTGTGGGACTCGGTCTGGGGATGCTGCTGGGCCTGCTTGAATTTCCCACCCTGCTTGGCTGGGAGGCGGTCTGGGAGCAATCCGGCCTTCGCAACGCGCTGACTTTTGCGCTGCTCCTGGCGGGCCTCGGCCCGGGCTATTTCGTCACGCGCGGCGTCGTCCGGCTCTGGCTGTATTGGAACCGCCTGCGCCGACGGCGCATGGTCTGGGGGTTGACCCACGCGCTGCTCAGCGTCGTCGTCATCGTCGGCGGGTTGATGGTGCTGAGCCTGCTGATCCTGGGCCCCCTGCGTTACGCGTTGTTCGGCGCCGACGACGTCACCGGTTTAGGGGCGCTGCTGGCCGAACGGCTCTTCCAGACGCTTTTTCCTGCCGCTGTGATCGTGTTGGGCCTGGGGGGCGTGATTCTCCTCCTCGTGCTGCCGCCCGCCGCGCTCTTCTCGTTTTTCGTCGCGCGCAGAACCACCCGCCGCCTGGAGACGTTGGTCGAGGCGACCGGCGCGCTGCGCGCCGGGGCTTACGAGACGCGCGTCGAGGTTGAGGGCGAGGACGAGGTGGCGCAGCTGCAGGCCGACTTTAACGCTATGGCTGCTGAGTTGGAGCAGACGCTGACCCATCTCCAAGCCGAGCGCGACAAAGTCGAAACGCTGCTGCAATCACGGCAGGAGCTGGTCGCCGGCGTCTCCCACGAATTGCGCACTCCCGTCGCCACGCTGCGCGGCTATCTGGAATCGCTGCAGCGAAAGGCGGGGACGGTGTCGCCGGACGCCCTGGCGCACGACTTGAGGGTGATGAAAGACGAGATCGTGCGCCTGCAGCGCCTCATCGATGACCTCTTCACGCTTTCGCAGGTTGAAACGGCGGGCTTGTCCCTGGACCTGACGGCGACGGATCTGGCCCCTGTCATCCGCCGCCGCGTGGAGGCGCTGGCGCCGCTGACCTGGGAGCGGGAGCGGATCGAACTGGTGACAGAGGTACCAGAAACCCTGCCCGCCGTTCGCGTCGACGTGGGACGCTTTGAGCAGATTCTCACCAACCTGCTGCGCAACGCCCTGCGGCACACCGATCCGGGCGGTATCGTCGCCGTGATGGCGGCGGTGGAAGCGGACGCGGTCCGCGTGGAGGTGCGCGATACCGGCGCAGGGATTCCGCCGGATGCACTGCCTCACGTCTGGGAGCGCTTCTACCGCGGCGAGGACGCCCGCGAGCGCGATGCGCGCGGCGCCGGCCTGGGCCTGGCCCTGGTCAAAGAGCTGACCGAAGCCATGGGTGGGCGCGTTGGCGTCGAGAGTACGGTGGGCGAGGGGAGCGTGTTCACGGTCTGGCTGTTAAGGTGTGAAACTTAGCGGTAAACGGCGCTGAGGCGTCTTACTATGAACTGTGCTAGGGCCTTGTCAAGTCTTAACTGATGGACGAAAGTGACTACCGGTACACCCCTCTGTCCATCAGATCACGCCTGACAGAACACTAGATATAGATAGAGTCTATCTTACATCTGGTGATTTCGGTCATGAAAGACCCACATATCGTATCAATTTGTAGAAAAATCGGATTTCTGCTGGTTATTTCATGTGAGACCGTGTCTGTTGTTAAACATATTGTGGGAGTGAATATCAATGAAAACGCAAACGTTTTACCGAGTCAGTCTTTTCGTGTTGGTGCTTCTGGCGGCCTGCAGTCCCCAACCACCGGCAGCGCCCACGGCAATGCCCACGGAGACCGCGACGCCGCTGCCGACGGTGACCCCTTCGCCTACGGCAACGGTCACGCCCACCCGTACCCCGACGCCGACCCTCACGCCTTCCCCGACGCCCACGCCCATGCATCCCATGGACGTGCGGCTCATGCGCCAGAACGACTACCCCGGCAGCGACCTGGTGATCGAGGAGACGCTGGCGCCGGGCTCCAACTACGACCGCTACCGTGTCTCCTATCAATCCGAGGGCCTCAAAATCTATGCGCTGTTGACGGTACCGCGCGGCGAGAAGCCCGAGAGTGGCTGGCCCATCGTCGTCTTCAACCACGGCTACATCCCGCCGGAGCAGTATCGCACCACCGAGCGGTACGTGGCTTACGTCGACGGCTTCGCCCGCAACGGCTACATCGTCTTGCGCTCCGACTACCGGGGCCACGATCGCTCCGAGGGTGACCCCTCCAGCGCCTATGGTTCCCCCGACTACACCCTCGACGTGCTCAACGGGATGGCCTCGGTGCAGCGCTACCCCGACGCCGACCCCGGCCGCGTGGGCATGTGGGGGCACTCCATGGGCGGCTACATCACGCTGCTGGCGATGGTGGTCTCCGACGAGATCGATGCCGGGGTGATCTGGGCCGGCGTCGTGGGCACGCACCAGGAGCGCTGGGAAGCGTGGCGTGCACGAGCCCGCGATTGGCCCACGCCCACGCCTGACCCTGAGCGCAAGGAGCCCTGGCGCAGCTCTCGATATCTGCTGGAGACCTACGGGACGCCCGACGAAAACCCGGTGTTCTGGGCTGCCATTGATCCCATCACCTACCTCGATGACCTTTCGGGACCGCTGCAGCTGCATCATGGCACAGGTGATGCGACGGTGCCTTACTCGCTTTCAGAGTCGCTGGCGGCACGTCTCGAAGAAAAAGGCCTGGTGGGAGAACTCTACCTGTACGAAGGTGACGATCACAACCTGGCGGGCTACTTCGGTACGGCCATGCAGCGCTCTATCGAGTTCTTTGATCGCTACGTCAAGGGGATAACAACGGATTGAGAGGCTACGAGCCTATCTCGGGTGGCACCTCATGCCAGGTGACACAGTGGGGTGGCGTGAACCGTTTGTAGTAAGGCGGGCGCCATGGCGTGTGCTCCCTTTATACTTTGAGTCTCAACAGCCGATCCCGTCCGGCCAGATCCTGGAGGAGGCACACCTCGGCTTGCGGAAAGGTCGCTTGTGCCAGTGCCCGCACCGCTGCCCCCTGCCTCTCCCCGATCTCCACCAGCAGCAGGCCGTCTGGCTGCAGCCGGGATCGCGCCTGAAACAACAGCCGACGGATGACGTCGAGTCCCTGGGGGCCGGCGAGCAGCGCTTGACGGGGTTCCTGGCGTACCGAAGGAGGTAGCGTCGCCCACTCGCCCTCCGTGACGTAGGGCGGATTGCTGACAATGAGGTCGAAGGGGCCGGATAGCGGCGTCAACAGGTCGGCCTGCACGCAGGAGACGCGCGCCGCGACGTCATGGCGTCGCGCGTTGACCCGCGCCACGCGCAGCGCCGCCGCCGAGAGGTCTGTGGCCACGACCTGCAAGCCGCGGAGCTCCGTTGCCAGCGTCACCGCGATGCAGCCGGAGCCCGTTCCCACGTCGACGACGCGCCTCGCCTCGTGGGTCGCCGTCCAAGCGAGGGCCGTCTCCACCAGCAGCTCCGTCTCCGGTCGCGGGATGAGCACCTCGGGTGTGATGGTGAAGTCGCGCCCGTAGAACTCTATCTCGCCGGTGAGGTAAGGCAGGGGCTCGTGGGCCGCGCGGCGGTGGATCCAGGCGCTGTAGGTTGCGATCTGCCTCGCCGTCAATGGCATTTCAGGATGCGCGTGCAGGAAGACGCGCGCTCGCCCCAGGAGGTGGGCCAGCAGTATCTCGGCCTCCAGACGCGGTCGGTCGGTCGCCGTCCGCAGCTGCGCCGCGGCCCTGCGCAGCGTCTCCTGGATAGATTCCTCTTTGCTCATCGGCTGCCGATTAACCCAAGAGACGGGAGCCTTTGCTCCCGTCTCTTCGTCATCCAGGGCCGCTATCGCTCGGTGTGGAAGCGCTGCTCTAGGCGCTCCAGGAGTTCGGCGGCCTCCACCAGCTTGTCCAGCGGATTTTGTTCACCGGTGAAGTAACGATAATCACAAGGCATAATGTCCAGCATCTTGACGAGGCGCCGATGATGTTTGCGTACCGTCTCCTCCGTTGTGTTGTACATGTGGACGATGTCACTCAGCGGAATGTCGTGCAGATTGACCTTGCGGACGGTGTAGTCCAGTGCGGCGGCCCAGGCTTCCGGCTTGGGGATATACAGAGGTTCCTCACCCAGGGCGATGCGAAACTCCATCCACATCTGGATGGCGGCGCCGATCATGTCCAGGGGCAGCTGTGCAGCTTTCATTTTCTGGGTCAGCACGTCCTCAACGGGATCCATGCCGCTGGCGAAGAGCTGCTCTACGCGGCTGGCAACGGCGGTGTCAGGTGCCAGCCGCAGGTAGTTGGCCAGAGCCCGCAGCGCCTGATCGAAGTCACCGGCGCGGGCCAGCGCTTGCGCCAGGCTCATGTGGTAGGAAGCGTTTTGAGGATCCAGCCGCACCACGTCCTGCAGCTTTTTAACGGCGTTCTCCACGTCCCAGCGTTGATAAGCGGACATGGCTTCATCGAATATCACTTTGGCCTGCTTGCGGTTCTCGGCCCGAGATTGTACGGGGCTCATACCTTTTCCTCCACGTTTTCGTTGGGCTCACGGGTGTGTACACCCGGTTCAGTGATCTTTTTGCAAGACGCTCGTCGGTGAATGGACCCCTATTATATCATTGTCGGTGTTCCTGCCAAGAGATTCGCGGTTAGGAGGCCTGCGACTTTCGGGGGGGAGTTTGGCTTTTTGGCCCTCGGTTCCTGCTTTCCCGGACAAAGAGTGGGGCCTGCCCGAGCAATCGCAGGATGGCAGCGAGGGGGCTTTGTTCACCATGCCGCTAAACTTTACAAACCCTGCAAACTGGGTATACTCTCTGGAGCCGAAGCGAGAGGTGCAGACGAAGGGAGCTACATGGTCACGACGGACGAGATCAGGGAAGTGGATCCACGGGAGACGGTTTTTGTGCATTTGCCCGACGGGCGGGTGCTTGAGGGCCCTTTGGATACGCCGGTGGAGATTTTCCTGCAGGCGGCTTACCCCGATGCCGATGTTCCCCTGATCGCCGCTCTGGTCGATGGACATCTGCGGGAGTTGACCTACCCGCTGCGGCGAGATTGCGACGTGGTGCCCATTGATCTCTCCCATTCTGACGGCGTGCGCATCTATCGGCGCTCGCTGGCTTTCGTCTTTGTGGTAGCGTGGAAAAACCTATTCCCGGACACCGAGCCCTTTATTGACTACTCGTTGCCCTTTGGGGGATACTTTTGCGAAGTGCAGAATCACGCTCCGTTGACGCGGGCGCAGATCGAAGCCCTTCAGGCAGAACTTCAACGGCTTGTGGACGCCGATCTGCCCATTGAGCGAGAAGTGATGCCGTTGGAATCCGCCCTGGAGATCTTTCGTGAGCGCGGTGAGATGGACAAAGTGGCGCTTTTTCGCTCTCGTGCCGAGAATAACCACAAAAACTACCTGCGCCTGTACAACCTGAACGGCTACCGTGACTACTTCCACGGCTACATGGTCCCTTCGACCGGCTACCTCAAGTACTTCCGGCTGCTCCCCTGGAGCGACGGCTTAATTCTCCAGTTCCCCCGGCGGGTGGAGCCCACCCGCCTGCAGGAGCCGCGTCGTTCCCCCACGTTGCTCAACATCTTCCGCGAGTACGGGCGCTGGTTGCGGTTGTTGGGCGTCGCCAACGTCAGTGACTTGAACGCCAAGATCGAGGATGGCAGCCTACACCGGCTCATCCTCGTCTCAGAGGCCCTGCACGAGCAGAAGATCGCCGAGATCGCCCGTCGCATCTGGTCGCAGGACGGCAGCATTCGGCTGGTGCTCATCGCCGGCCCCTCCTCCTCGGGGAAGACCACCTTCTCCAAGCGCCTGGCCGTGCAACTCCTGGCCTACGGCTTGCGTCCCTTCGCCCTGGAATTGGATAATTACTTCGTCAACCGGGAGGACACGCCTCTGGACGAGCAAGGGGAGTACAACTTCGAGGCGCTGGAGGCCGTGGATTTACCGTTCTTCAATGAGCATCTGCAGGCGCTGTTAAACGGGGAGCGCGTGCAGTTGCCGCGCTTTGATTTCAAGACGGGGAAGCGAAAGCCCGGGGAAGAGGTACAGCTGGACTCCGACCACATCGTCATTGTGGAAGGGATCCACGGGCTCAACCCGCGCCTCGTGACCTCCATCGCGGAGGAGCGAACGTTCAGGATCTTCGTCTCCGCGCTGACACAGCTGAATCTGGACCGTCACAATCGAGTACCGACCACCGACACGCGCCTGATCCGCCGCATCGTCCGTGACGCCCGAACGCGGGGTTACAGCGCCACGGAGACCATCGACCGGTGGGAGAGCGTGCGGCGGGGTGAGAAGCGTTACATCTTTCCCTACCAGGAGCAGGCCGACGTGATGTTCAACTCAGCGCTGGTCTATGAGATGGCCGTTTTGAAGCCTCTTGCGGAGCCTCTCCTCCTCCAGGTGAAGCCTGGCTCGCTGGAACGGGTCGAAGCCAAGCGGCTGTTGACCTTTTTGCAGTGGTTCCGCCCCGCGGATCTAAGCCTTGTCCCCGAAAATTCCATTTTACGGGAGTTCGGTGGCGGTTTGTCCTTGGAAGATTTCAGGTGGGATTAGGATTTAAGAAGATTCATGACTCTTTGTCCTCATTGCGGCGCCGACGTTGACGCCTCGAGCCTCCTCTGTCCCCACTGTGGTGAAGTGCTTGGAGAAACGCCTCCAGACGTTTCAGATGAGGAGGAAAAAGCAGCGGTTCTCCCGCCTTCCAGGCGCCAACTCTGGCTGCGGCGTCTTCTATGGGGGGGGATTGCCGCGCTGGTTATGGTTGCCTCGGCGGTCGCCTCCGCCTATCTGGGGCTGCATTACGGGGAGCGTGACCGCGTGCAGGCCCGTCGGGCCACCGTCCAGGCTTACTACGACAACGGCCTTTCGGCTTTGAACGAGGGACAGTACGAGCGGGCGAGGGCTAACTTTCGCTACGTGCTCACGCTGGAGCCGGAGCATGCCCTGGCGCAACAAGGCCTGGCGGAGGCCGAAGTGCGGTTGGCGGCCAAGCCTACCCCTACCTCGGAAGCGGAGGTGTCCCTGGAGGAGCAGCGGCAGTTGCAGATCGCCGGGCTCTTCGAGCAGGCGCAGACGGCCTATGAGAACGAGGACTGGACTGCGGCCGCCACAGCTCTTTCTCAGCTGCGGGCGCTTGATCCCGAATATAAGCAGGAACAGGTCGAGGAGCTGCTCTTTGAGAGCTTGCGCAACGCCGGTATGCAGTTCCTGAGTGAAGATAAGTTGGAAGAGGGCATTTTCTACCTGGATCAGGCCATTGCCCTGCGCCCTCTGGATGCGGAGACGGTGAACGAGCGCAACCTGGCGGCCCGTTATCTTTCCGCTCTGGGGTATTGGGGCGTTGATTGGGAGCAAGCGGCGACCGAATTTGAGGCCCTTTACGCTATCGCGCCGAACTACCGCGATGTCTTCTCGCGTCTCTATCAAGCCAACGTCGCCCATGGAGATTATCTTGCCGAGCAAGGGGAGATGTGTCCGGCGGAGCTGGCGTATACCGAAGCCCTGCGCCTGGTCAAGGACGAGGCGGTGGAGGAGAAACGCGCCAAAGCAGCCCAGATCTGTCTGGTGGCGACGCCGGTGCCCCAGGACGGCGCGCAGCCGATGCTGACCCCTCAGGCCATTCCCGGCTTCAACGTGGGGCGCCTGGCCTATCCCGTCTACAATGCTGAGACCGGCTTGTACGATCTGTATGCGCTCTATGATAGCGGACGGATTTTGCAGGTCGCTGCCGGCGCCGATCAGCCCTGGTGGGAGTGGGGCACCGGTCGCGTGATCTACCGGAACCGTTTGAATCGCACCATCGACATGGTGCTGCCGGAGGAGGGTGTGCCGCAATCGCTGACGCCACCCGACGGGCGGGCGTGGCCCGTGCTCTCACCTGACGGACAGCGCATGGCCTATTCCGCGCAAAACGCCGCTGGCGTATGGACGATCTATATCGTCAATACTTATGCGCCTGATAACCCTCAGGCGCTGGCCCCCGGTTGGGCCCCCGCGTGGAGTCCCACCGGTGGGTTGGCTTTCACCGGCTGCGAGGACGACGGAGAGACCTGTGGCATCTTCGTGGACAACCCCGACGACGACCGGCCGCCCACCCGGCTGACCGGGGACATCAACGACACGGCCGTCAGCTGGTCGCCGGATGGCAACCTCATGGCCTACATGACCAACGTGACCGGCAACTGGGATATTCTGCTTCTGGGGCGCGAAGGCGGTGTCACTCAGTTCACCTACGAGACCTCCGATGAGGGGTTGCCTGCCTGGGCGCCGGACGGCAGCGGCCTCGCCTTTGTGAGCAACCGCGGAGGGAGTTGGGCTATCTACGTGGCGAACCGCGAAGGCAAAGAGGTGCATCGCATCCTCGATCTGGGGGTGGAGATGCCCGGGTGGGATAATCAACGGCTCTCCTGGGCGCCTTGACGTCGTCCCGGAATGGGGTATAAAGGAGGTAACGGGGCGTGGCGCAGCTTGGTTAGCGCGCACGGTTTGGGTCCGTGAGGTCGGCGGTTCAAATCCGCCCGCCCCGACAGAAATCTCCTCTGCAGGACGTTCCCGTCGGTGAAACTGAGCCGCCTCTTGGCTCAGTTGTGCATCCAGGATACGTTTGGAGTTGCTTCGATTATGCCTCCGGTGCGTCCTCCTGGCGACGGCGCGCGGCTGCGCTCTTGGCCTGTGCTGTACGGATGCGACGTCGCCGCTCCACGCGCTTCCAGACGAAAACGCCGCTCAGCACCGCCGCCATCGTCCCGCTCAGCACCTTGACCGCCGGCGACTGAAAATCGGTGCCGATGAGGATGCCGTGCACCGTGCCCAGCGCGAAGGCCACGTAGTTCAGCCAATGGATCTGGCGCCACTGCTTGCGGAACGCCTTACGGTACAGCGCCGTCAGCACCGTGATGACAAAAATCCAGAGCGCCGCCCGTCCCCCCAGGCTGAAGAAGGCATAGACCGAGCTGAAATCGGGCAGAAAGACTGCCAGAGAGCGCCATTGCCAGGCCACCGCCGCACCGTGGATCGCCAGCAGCGTCAGGCCGCCGATGGAGAAGATGTGGTGCAGCTGCTGGAACGAGCGTCCGAAGAACTTCGAGAGTTGGCGGGTGGTGAGGGAGAAGAGGCTCGTCACGAAGACTGAGACGTAGCCCACCAGCGCCGCCGCGCGGATCAGCCCGTCCAGAAACGGCGGTCCGTCCGACGTCACCGCGATCAAAATCGGCACGAGGACAACGGTCGTGCCCAGCCACAAAACCCACGTTCGCTTCGGTTCCCGTCGTGTCATGGTAAACCTTCCTAGTTCTTGTCTTCGTCTAGCTGAAACATGAAACGTAAAACGTGAAGAATGGTTTTACGATAGACGTTTCACGAACGCCTAACGCACCGCTCGATTGCGCCATCACGCGCTCATAAAGAGCCAGTATTTCGCCAAGAGTAAGATAGCGCATTACGCCAATCGCTGGTAGAGATCCGCGTTTTTGTTCAGAACATGATTCACAGCGTCCTGGAAATCCTCATCAGAGCGCGTTAGCATCTCCTCCAAACTGACACGCACCAGATCTTCCAGCGTAACCTGAAAGCGCGTGGCCATCTCCTCCAATTTTCGCAGACGATCCTCCGAGACAGTGACTGTAATGTTCCCCATCGCTCCACCTCTGCATTCTGAAACGTAAAACGTGAGGGTTTCTTCACGCTTTTACATTTGTCATTGACACCACTGAAAAAATCGGATTTTCCCGAAACTCGCCACTACATGCGGGAAAATTCGCGGTCAAAGCCACTAGATATAGGGGGTGTTTTGCTAAAAATCCGATTTTTAGGACCTTTTTTCAGTAGAGTCGTCATTTTTCTTTCTTCATTAGCTCTTTCTGCCACTCGTAGAGCTTCGTCATCGCGTCCAGCGGCGTGAGACTGTTGACGTCCAGCTTGCGCAGCTCCTCAATGATGGGGTGCTCGTCGGCCATCAGCAGCGGCTGATAGGGCTCCTGCTCCTCGGTGCCGGGGCGGAACTCGCCGCTCTCCAACTGTCGGAGCAGCGTCTCGGCGCGGTGCACCACCGGTGCGGGGACGCCCGCCAGCCGCGCCACGTGGATGCCGTAGGATTTGTCGGCGCCGCCGGGTACCACCTGGTGCAGAAAGATGACGTCTTTCCCGTCCTCCGCCACGTCCAGGTTGAAGTTACGCACCTGCGGCAGGCGCTCCTCCATCTCGATCAGCTCGTGGTAGTGCGTGGCGAAGAGCGTGCGCGCGCGGCGCTCCGGGTGGTTGTGCAGGTACTCGATGACGGCCCAGGCGATGGCCATGCCGTCGTAGGTGCTGGTCCCGCGTCCCACCTCGTCCAAAATAAGCAAGCTGCGCGGCGTGGCGTGATTGAGGATGTTCGCCGTCTCCACCATCTCTACCATGAAAGTCGATTGGCCCGCCGCCAGCTCGTCCGAGGCGCCGATGCGCGTGAAGATGCGGTCTGTTACCCCGATGTGAGCCGCGTCCGCCGGGACGAAGCTGCCCATCTGCGCCATCAGTACAATGAGCGCGGCCTGCCGCAGAAAGACGCTCTTGCCCGCCATGTTCGGCCCGGTGATAATGTGGATGCGCTGCTCGGCGTTCATCTCCAGGTCGTTGGGCGTGAAGGGCTCGCGCTGTGTGCGCTCGACCACGGGATGGCGTCCGGCCTCGATCCGCAAGACTGGTGCCTCGTCGAAGGTGGGCCGCACATAACGATGGCGCAACGCCACCTCCGCCAGCGAGGCCGCCACGTCCACCCGCGCCAGCGCTTTCGCCGTGCGCAGCAGCGCGGGCGCGTGGGTTGCGACGCGGGCGCAGACCTCCTTGAAAAGCCGCGACTCCAGCTCGCCGATGCGCTCCTCGGCGTTGAGCACGCGGCTCTCGTACTCCTTGAGCTCCGCCGTGATGTAGCGCTCCGAGTTGACCAGCGTCTGCTTGCGCTCGTAGTCGTCGGGCACCCGGTCGAGATTGGCCTTGGTCACCTCGATGTAGTAGCCGTAGATCTTGTTGTGGCCCACCTTGAGGCTCTTGATGCCCGTGCGCGCCTTCTCCTGCTTCTCCAGCCCGGCGATCCAGTCACGGGCGTCCTGGCTGGCGTTGACGATGCTATCCAGCTCCTCGGAGAAGCCAGGGCGGATCAGCCCGCCGCTGCTCACCTGCGCCGGGGGATCGTCGACGAGGGCGCGGGCGATAAGCGCGGCGACCTCGCGCACCGGATCCAGGCCCTCCAGCAGCGCGGCGAAGCCTGCCAGCGCCTCTGAAGCGACCTCCTCCAACTGTTCATGCAACCCCGGCACCGCCTCCAGCGCCGTGCGGATGCCCACCAGGTCCCGGGGCGTGGCGCGCCCGGCGACCACGCGGTTGGTCATCCGTTCCAGATCCGTGACGCCTTTCAGCGTCTCGCGCACCTCGGCGCGGAGCACAGGGGCGTCTACGAAACCTGCGACCTGATCCAACCGCGCCTCCAACGCCGCGACGTCGAGCAGCGGATGGGCCAACCGATGGCGGAGCAGCCGCCCGCCCATGGGGGTGACCGTGGCGTCGATGACGCCCAGGAGCGAGCCGCGCTTCTGCCCCCGGAGCGTCTCCGCGATCTCCAGGTTGCGCCACGTCGAGGCGTCCATCGCCATATAGCGGTCGGTGGCGTAGGTCGTCAGTCCGGTGATCTGCGGCAGCACGCCTTGTTGCGTCTCCTGCAGATAGGCGAGCACCGCGCCCGCCGCGCGGATCGCCAGGGGTTTGCCTTCGCAGCCGAAGCCCTCCAGCGTGCGCACGTCGAAGTGCTCGACCAGCGTCTGCCGCGCCGCCGTCTCCTCGAAACGGTAGACGGGCCACGGTGTGACCAACGCCGGCAGCTGCTCGGCAAGATCGGCTTCGGGCCCTTCGGCGGGCTGATCGGGATCGCGCTCCTTCCAGGAGCCGGTGCGTGGGATCAGCAGCTCGCGCGGCTGCAGCCGGATCAGCTCCTGGCGCACCGCGTCGACGACGTCACCGTCGTCCTGCAACTGGGTGGTGGCGAACTCGCCGGTGGAGATCTCGGCGTAGGCGACGCCCGCGCGCTGTCCATCGATGACCACAGCGGCGACGTAGTTGGCGCGTCGTTCCTCCAGCATCTCCGGTTCCAACAGCGTGCCCGGTGTGACCACGCGCTCGACGCGGCGCTCCATGGGACCGCGTCCGTCGGGTTCGCCCACCTGCTCGGCAATGGCGACGCGGTAGCCCTTCTCGATGAGCCGGGCGATGTAGCCGGCGGCGGCGTGATGCGGGACGCCCGCCATGGGCACGCGCGTGCCTTTGGCGACGGGCCGCGAGGTGAGCGTAATGTCCAACTCCCGCGCCACCAGTTCCGCGTCCTCGTCGAAAGTCTCGTAGAAGTCGCCCAGACGGAAGAACAAGATGGTATCGGGATGCTGACTCTTCAATCGCAGGTACTGCTTGCGCAAGGGGGTCGTTTTCTTTTTACTCATGGGGGCATTATACCTGGAAACGGATTGTATCGCCAATGTCAACGCAGGGAACGGATGATAACGAAATTTCGTGTACCTTCCGGGGTGCTCCGCGCATCCCGGAAGGTGAGCTCATCACGATGACGCATACACTTCCGGGTTGACGCAGTGGGGTATGCGCTCGCCGCGCAGACCCGCCAGCAGGTTCTCCGCCGCCATCACCGCCATGCGTGTGCGCGTCGAGACGGTGGCGCTGCCGATGTGCGGCACGACAATGCAGTTGGGCAACGTTACCAGCGGATGGTCGGCGGGCAGCGGCTCGGGATCGGTGACGTCCAGGGCAGCCCCGGCGATCCAGCCCTCACGCAGGGCGCGGACCAGGGCCTCGGTCTCCACCACACCGCCGCGCGCAGTGTTGACGAGGATCGCCGTCGGTTTCATGGCGCGGAGCTCCGCCTCGCCGATGAGGCCCTCGGTCTCCGCCGTCAGTGGACAGTGCAGGCTGACGTAGTCCGACGCCGCGAGCAACTCGTCCAGCGGCACGTACTCGACGCCCAGCTCCGCTTCGAGATCCGGCTTGCGGTGGGGGCCGGTGGTGAGCACGCGCATCTCGAAGCCGTGTCCGCGCCGCGCCATGGCCGCGCCAATACGCCCCAGTCCGACGATGCCCAGCGTCGCGCCCCAGACATCCCGGCCCAGCAGAAGCCGGGGGCCCCAGGTCGTCCACCGGCCCGCGCGGACGTAATCGACGCCCTCGCTCAGGCGGCGGGCAGCGCTCATCAGCAAGGCAAAGGCCAGATCCGCGGTGGCCTCGGTGAGCACGCCTGGCGTGTGTCCTACGGGGATGCCCCGCGCTGTGGCAGCCGCCACGTCGATGTTGTCGTAGCCGACGGCATACTGGCTGATGACGCGCAGCTGCGGCGCCGCGGCGATGACCTCCGCGTCGATGGAATCGGAGAGCAGCGTGAGCAGTCCCTCGGCCTCGGCGGCCTGCGTCAGCAGCACGTCGCGGGGGACGGGGTGTTCCGCCTCCCACAGGCGCACGTCACAGGCGGATGTCAGCATCTGCAAACCTTCTTCCGGGATGGCGCGAGTTACGAAAATACGCGGTTTTCTCACAAAGCCTCCTTCCTCTGCTCTCGGATTCCGACTGAGGATAGCCCGTTGTTTCACAGAGCGCGACGGTAGACGCGGTGGTTCTGGTAAGGTTGGGCTCCCACGTTACTGAGATCGCTACGCATCTCCCGCGCGGTCTCGGCGACCTGGACTAAAAGCGCGTCCTTGTAATGATAGTCGTTGATGGTGTGGTACATCTCCGCGTAGAGCAGCGCGTTGCCGCCGATGCCGTGATGGTCCGGCAAGATCCCGGCGCCGTTCAGGGCCAACACATCGGTGCGGTGCATTTCCAACAGCAGGTCCGCGATGTGCCAGGGTCTGAGCCGCCCCCGCGCCCGTTGAAGGGCTGCCGAAACGTCGGGAAAGCCGAAGAGGAAGCCGACGATTTCCTCGCCGTGGGTGATGACCTTGATCAGCCGGGGATCGGCTACCGTGATGATGTTGTCGACGACGTAGTCGATCTCCTGCTGGGTCAGCGGATAGTACTCCCAGTTGTTGATGAAGGCGCGGTTATAAGCTTCCCCGATGCGCTCGGCCCAGGCCCGCAGTGCCCGCTTGCTGGAAAAGCGGTGGACGTCGAAGGAGCGCCGCTCCTTGACCCGCTCGGCGATGCGGTGAATGCGTTCCGGCAATTGAAATCGGGCGGCGTTCAGACGCCGGGTGACGAAATCAACCTCTTTTTCAAACCCCAGGGCGGTGAGCAGCGTCGTGTAGTAGGGCGGGTTGTACTTGGACATGGACATAACGCGGCGGTTCTCGAAGCCTGCGACGAGGATACCGTAGCCATCCAGGGGCCCGAAGCCTTTAGGGCCTATCAGCGTGTTGAGCCCTCGCTTTCGGGCCCACTCGAAGGCACGCTGAAACAACGCCTCTGCCGCCTCCTGGTCGTCTTCGCACTCGAAAAGGTAGAACTGCGCTGTCTTCGTCTCGTGATAGGCGTTGAAGCGACGGTTCTCCATTACCGCCAGGCGACCGACTATTTGCCCGTCACGTTGCACCCAGAAGAAATCCGCCGTTGAATGTTCGTAGAAAGGATGCTTGTCGCGGTTGAGCATGGTTCTGACGTCTATCCGAGGGGTTGGGACCCACTGGGGAACGTTCTCGTAGAGCCGATAAGGCAGCTGTATGAAACGTCTGACCTGTGCGCCGTCGCCGGTGTCAATCTGTTGTACCTGTAGCATGATACCTCCGGATCGATCCTAAAATAAAGATACAACCACAAACGTGGTTCACGGCTGGTCCGCGCCTGATTGTGATAAACGGGCTGTGGCCCTCAAGAGCAACAAAATAAGGCGTTTGTGCGGATGGCAGGAGCGGACATTCTCTCCATGTTGTAAATGGTTTTTTGGGATTGTCAATCAGGCCGCGTTGGCGAGGTGACCGTTGGCTTTACTGAAAGAACAGCAGCCCGAACGATTACTCAGTGGTTATCTTCCTGCTCGAATCGGGATATAATTGAGGGGGTGTTGGCGTTGCAACACCCGCGTCTTTCATCCGTAGTGGATAAGGGAGGGGTTATGGAGATTGTAACGTATATCATTGCGGCGGTTGTGGCTTTCTTTGGACTGATGTTTGTGGTGGGGGCGCAGGGGCAGGTGGTGCGGCTCGTCGTCGGTGTTGTGTTGATGGCGGCGGCCGGCGTGATGGTTTACCTCACGCGCGTGCGTCCCAAGCACGAGGAGACCACCATCGTCCAGAAGATTGACCTGAGTGGCGACGTGAATCTGGAGGAGATGTCGTGTCGCAACTGCGGCGGCACGCTGGATAAGGAGGACCTTACCGTGCGCGCCGGGGCCATTTTTGTCGAATGCCCGTACTGCGGTGCCAGCTATCAGATTGAAGAGGCGCCCAAGTGGTGAGACGGGAAGCCGGGTGAGAGGTGGTTGATGGCGAACTGGTTGACACAGGTTCGAGAGGAGGTTCAGGCCGCTTGGACGCTGCTGGCGCCGCCCGCGCCGCCGGAGCCGGGCCTCTACACCTATCCCGTCCCGATACACAACGGCGGCAAGCGTCGCCTGCACCTGCGCGTTGACCGAAACGGCGCGGGTGTGCTCTTCGCCGACGTCACCGACGCCGTCCACCTCAACGCCACGGCGACAGAGATGGCAAAACTGGCGTTGGATAACGTACCACAGTCACAGGCGCGGGCCGTGCTTGCGCAGCGCTACCGCGACGTGGGGCGTGACGAGCTCGACGTGGCGCTGGCTCAGGTCTACGAACTGATCGACCGGTTCCGCGCCGTGGAGTCGGGTTGTCCGACCTGCGCCGCACAGTCGCTGGTGGCGTTCGCCCCGCTCTTCAGCACGCCTGTCAGCGCTCCCTTCAAGGCCGACGTGGCGCTCACCTACCGCTGCAACAACGCCTGCGCGCACTGCTACAACGAGCCGGGCCGCAAGGCGATGCCCTCGCTTCCCACCGAGGATTGGTTCCGCGTGTTGGACAAACTGGCCGATGTGGGCGTGCCGCACATCATCCTCACCGGCGGCGAGCCGACGCTGCACCCAGATCTGCCGGCTATCGTGCGCCACGCCGACGCGCTGGGCCAGATCGTGGGGATGAACAGCAACGGGCGCGCGCTCTCTCACCGGCCGCTGGTGGACGCCCTGATCGACGCGGGCCTTAATCATGTGCAGATCACGCTGGAGTCCTGCCGCGCCGACGTGCACAACGCCATGGTCAACGCCGACGCCTTTGATCAGACCGTGGAGGGCATCGAGAACGCGCTGGCGGGTGGCCTGCATACTATCACCAACACCACGCTGACGCGGCGCAACGTCGATCATGCGCTGGAGACCGTTAACTTCGTGTACAGCCTCGGTCTGACCACCTTTGCCATGAACGGCATGATCTACGCTGGGCGCGGGCTGGAAACGCCGGATGCGATCCCGGCGGAGGAGATGGCGTCGCTGCTCGTCGCCGTGCGGGAGCGCGCCGCCGAGCTGGGGATGCGCTTCCTCTGGTACACGGTGACCGATTACTGCGAGCTCTCGCCGGTGGCGCTGGGGCTGGCGCCCAAGCGCTGCAACGCCGCCGAGTACTCCATCTGCGTCGAGCCCAACGGCGACGTTTTGCCCTGTCAATCGTATTATGTAACAGCGGGCAACATCCTGCGCGATCCCTGGGACGCCATCTGGAACAGCGCGCTCTTCCGCAGCTTCCGTGAGCGTGAGGAGCATCCGCAGACTTCCGGCTTGCCGGAGAAGTGCCGGGATTGTCCTGATCTTCCCATGTGCGGTGGTGGCTGTCCGTTGGAGCACGAGGCGCGGCGCCGCGACCTGGCGGCGGAACGCGGTTGTAGCCGAGGACGGTAAAGTAAGCAGGGAAAGGAAAGCGAAATGGATCTGGGGTTGAAAGACAAGGTCGCGGTCATCACCGGCGGAAGCGCGGGTATCGGCCTGGCGGTGGCGAAGGGGCTGGCTGCCGAGGGCGTGCACGTGGCGCTCTGTGCGCGGGACGCCGGGCGTCTGGATGCAGCGACGACGGAGATCGAGGCGGCCTACGCGGTCGAGGCGTTGGGTGTGCCCGTGGACGTGACGCGCGCAGCCGACCTTGAGCGTTTCGTCGCCGAGATCGAGCGTCTCTTCGGCGGCGCCGACATCCTCATCAACAACGCCGGGACGGGCAGCAACGAGACCATCCTGGATGCGCCGGACGAGAAGTGGCAGTACTACTGGGATCTGCACGTGATGGCGGCGGTGCGGCTCTCCCGCGCGCTGGCGCCTTTGATGAAGGCGCGTGGCGGCGGCGTGATTCTCAATAACGCCTCTATCTGCGCCCGCCAGCCGCTGGGCTATGAGCCCATCTATAACGTCACCAAGGCGGCCCTCGCCATGTTTTCCAAGTGTCTCGCCGAGGAGCTCATCGGTGACCACATCCGCGTCAACTGCATCAACCCCGGCCTGATCCAGACCGGCGACTGGATCAAGACGGCGAAGGAGCTGACCGCGGATCGGGAGATCGGCTGGGAGACCTACCTCCAGCAGATCGCGGAGGAGAAGACGCCCATTGGGCGCTTCGCCACGCCGGAGGAGCTGGCCGACTTCTTCGTCTTCCTCTGCTCGCCGCGCGCCAGTTACTGCGTGGGGGGCACGTACTACGTGGATGGCGGCTGGTTGCGGGTGGTCACGTGAGATAGGTGTGTTCATCAAAAATCGGATTTTTAGGGACCTGATTCTACCCGTGATCTGAGCCGGATGCAATTCACGGTATGCAGGGCGGGGCGCTCGTTCAAAAATCCGATTTTCAGATGGCGGCTGGCTGCGTGTGGTCACGTAAAATCTGATTCATTCGTTCAATCCGTTGATCTTAAGGAGGAGATGATGCCACCCTCGAATTGGCTAAAGCGGTTGTTTGACATCCGGCGTCCTGAGCCGCCCCCGCCCCTGGAACCGGGGCTTACCCACGTCATGCAGGAGAGTGAGGACGGTACCATCACGCGCTTTCATCTGCGGGTGGAGAATGACGGCAGCGGGATGCTCATCGCCAACGCTGCGGCGGCGGCCCGCCTGACGCCGACGGGCACGCTCATCGTGCAGGGCCTTCTCGACGGCGACGACGAGGCGACCATCCTGCAGCGGTTGCAAGCGAACTTCGCAGGCGCTACAGAGGCTGCCATGCGGGCTGATGTCGAGCGTGTCCAGGTGCTTATCGAGCAGATTCGTGAGCCGGGCGATGCTTACCCTGTCTTCAACCTGGTCGCTGAACCGTTTTCGCCAGCGTCCGCAGAGCTGATCGCGCCGTTGCAGGCCACGGTGCCGCTGGCAGAACCGGAGCAGACGGTACCGCTCCTCGACCGTCTGTGGGCTGTTGGCATCCCACACGTCACGTTTCTGATGAGCGAACCCTCGCAGGGCGCCGAGCTTGTCCGCGCGGTGGAGCGCGCCGAGGATCTGGGCATGATCGTCGGCGTGCGTGGGCGCCCGGCCGAGCTGGCGCCGCATCTCTCGGAGCTGGTCATGGTCGGCGTTGACCATGTCACCGTACCCTATGCGAGTCATGACGCCGCAACCCACAACGCGCTGCTGGGTGCGGGTGATCACGCCGCCGCTACGGATCTCTTCGCCTGGCTGGAGAGCAACGGCGTCTGTGCCGTCGCCGAGGTCCCCCTGGTGGAAGCGACGCTGGAGAGACTGGAGCCGACGGTGATCGCGTTGCTGGAGATGGGCGCGGACAACATTATCTTCGTTGCCTACGCGACGACCGACCCGGCGCTCACCGAGGAGGGCGTTTTCTTCACCGACGCCATGCCTCAGGTCGCCAACCGTGTCGAGGAGGTGGCGCATACGGCGCAAGCGCGCTTCCTCTGGGCGCCACCGGTGGGGCGGGATCCCGAGCTGTCCCTCGATGCACAGATTCGCCTGGGGCCGCGCTGCGTGGGAGACGTGGCGGTGCGCGTGGAGCCGGACGGTCGGGTGATCCCGCCGCGCGGTCGCTATGGCGCCGCCGGCAACATCTTGGAGGACGAGTGGGACATCATCTGGCACCACGAGACCTTCCGCGCCTATCGAGAACGTGTCGAAGCCCCGAACCGTTGTGAGATTTGCCCCGACCTGTTGATCTGCGTTGCCGGGTGTCCCGGCGACCCTGGTACCTGGGCTGTAAGCCCCGGTTGATCACTTGCGCGAGTGGAGGTGCTACGTGAAACTGCGTCACGCATACAGAGGTTGGTTGTTAATCGTTGTCGGTATGGTGTTGCTGTCGCTGGGACAGCCTGTCCGAGCGCAGACCTACTCCTTCTCCGTGCCGCAGCTGCGCATGTTCGTCGACGTGCAGCCCGATGCTTCGGTGAGGATCGTGTACGATATCACCTTTGAGAACTCGGATTACGCCGATCCCATCGATATTGTGGATATCGGCACGCCCCACGATGATTACGACCTCGACAACTTCTCTGCCAACGTCGACGGCAACCCGCTGAGGGACATCCGTCCGTCGACGTATATCGACACCGGCGTGGAGATTCATCTAGACGAGTACGCCATACTTGCTGGTGAGACCGGCACGCTGCACGTCGAGTTCACCATGCCCGATCTGGTTTACCAGGACGTGACGGACCGGGCGTACGCGTCGCTGCAGATCACTCCAACGTGGTTTGACGATGAGCTGGTCATGGGCTCCACAGATGTGCAGATCATCGTCGCGCTGCCGGAAGGCGTACAGCCTGACGAGGTACGCTACCAGGACGTAGCCTACACGCAACTCGCCACCCAGGACGGACGTACGCTGGCTTACTGGCGCTTTGAAAACGGCTCCGCCACAGGGCCAAACCGCGTCGGGATCTCCTTCCCCAAACGGGAGATGGAACGGGTCATCCAGATGAGCATCTTCCAGTTGACCGAGAAGTGGTTGGAGGACAACGTCTATGCCCGCATGATCGTCTTCTTCCTCGGCCTGATCGGTCTCTCCGTGCTCTACTTCCGCTTCACCGGCGGCACCGGCATGACTCTCTACTTCATCCTGCTTTTTGTATGCATCTTCATCTTCGCCGTCAGCCCGCTGGCCTCGCTCTTTGCCCTGCCGCTGTTGCTGGGGTTGAATATCTGGAACGAGCTGACGTTGAAGAAGCGGCGCAAGACCTATCTGCCGCCTATCGCTCAGGTGGAAGGCGGCGGGATCAAGCGCGGCCTGACGGCGCCGGAGGCGGCAACGTTGCTGGAGATGCCGATCAACAAGGTGCTGACACTGGTGATTTTCGGTTTGCTCAATAAGGGCATTCTGCGCCAGGTAGAGGCCGATCCGCTGACCGTCGAGGTCGTTGAGGCGTTCCGCGCGCGGGGCAAGGCCGGTCTTAACACCGCCGAGAAGCGGGCCAAACACCGCCGGAAGGCCGCCCAGGAAGCGGGCACCGTCATCCACAACTACGAGCAGCCTTTCATTGATTTCATCGAGCACGCGCCGGGCAAGCCACTCAAGGACATTGATTTCAGCAAGCCCATGGACTTTCTTATCAAGCAGACGGCCAAGAAGATGGAAAACTTCGATCTCTCCGACACGCAGGACTACTATCGGCGTGTCATCGACCGGGCTTGGAAGCAAGCCGAATCCATCGGCGAGATCCCCAAGCGCGAGAAATACCTGGATAGCTACTTGCCCTGGGTGATGATGCACCGCCGCTATCCCACGGTGCTCTCTCACGGCGGTTACAATTATTGGCCGACGTGGATGCGATACTCACGTCCGGTCAGTACGTCGGGCCTGGGGGGACGTGGGAGTGGCGGTTCCAAATCGAGCGGGCCATCGGTGGGCGGCAAGACCTCCTTTGGCGACGTAGGGGCTTCTTTCGCCGGCTGGGCCGAGAACACCATGGGCGGCATGGCGGCGGCGATTCTGCCCGGCTCCCTGCAGATGCCCAAATCGGCGGGCGGCGTCGTTGACCTGAGCGGCGTCGACCGCGTCACCGGCGACGTTTTCAAAGCCTTGGCCGAGGCCTCGAAGAGCAGCGGTGGCGGATCGTCGGGGGGGGGTTGTGCCTGCGCCTGTGCGGGTTGCGCCTGTGCCTGTGCCTGCGCCGGCGGCGGCCGCTGACCTGTGATTCATGGCTCGTGTTAGGGATAGTTCATTTTCCCGGTTGTTTAAGTTCGCACTCTTGAAAACGCGACTCCGCTGGCGCTGCGTCGCTTACTACGAACAAACGGCTCGGAGTCAGATGGAGTGCCGTCAAGCCGACGGATCTCTAAAAGTGTAACCTATCTATGAGACACCCTGACTTACTTTCGATAACCAAGGAGCTTCTATGACCAACCTGGCCATCCTGGGCGGCGAGCCCGTCCGCGACGAACCCTATCCGTCCTGGCCCGTCTTCGACGCGCGCGATATCGAGGCCGTCACCGCCGTCATCAAATCAGGGCGCTGGGGTGGTTACCCCTATCCCGGTCCGCAGACTGCGGAGTTCCAGCGGCGTTTCGCGGCCCTCCAGGGCGGCGGATACGCGGTCGCCATGGCCAACGGCACCGTCACGCTGGAAGTAGCCTGCCGCGCCGCGGGCATCGGCTGGGGCGACGAGGTCCTCGTCCCCGCTTACACTTTCCAGGCGACGGCGGTCGCGCCCATGGCGGCGGGCGCTATCCCCGTCCTCGTCGATATCGACCCGAAGACCTATTGCATCGACCCGGCGGCGGCCGAAGCCGCCATCACCGAGGGGACGCGGGCCGTGATCCCCGTGCATCTGGGCGCGCAGATGGCCGATATGGACGCGATGTTAGATCTCGCCGCGCGCTACGACCTGGTCGTCATTGAGGACGCGGCGCATGCCCACGGCGCGCGCTGGCGAGGTCGGGGTGCAGGCACGCTGGGCGATTTCGGCTCTTTCAGCCTGCAGTCGTCCAAGATCCTGACCACGGGCGAGGGCGGCGTCCTGCTCTGTCGGACCGAGGCGCTGGCGCGACGTGCCGCCAGTATCATCGACTGCGGTCGCGCCCACGATGGATCGGACGAGACTTTCACGCTGGGCGCCAACTACCGACTGGCCGAGCTCCAGGCGGCGCTGGCGAACGTGGCGCTGGATCGTTTCACGTCGCAATCCCAGCAGCGCGAGGCCGCGGCGGATGCGCTGGACGCGGCGTTGCGCGATCTGCCGGGCGTGCGACCGCTCAAACGGGACCCCCGCCACACGCGCCGTGCCGTCTACCGGTACGTCTTCGCCATCGACCCCGAGGCCTTTGGCGTGACGCATGACGTCATCTGCACCGCGCTGCAGGCCGAGGGTATCCCTGCCGACGCGGGATACCCACCCATGCACCGCTACCCGCTCTTCCGGCCGCAGCGCTCACGGCTGCCGGTGCCCAGCGCTTTCCCGGAGCGTTTTGACTTCGACGCGATGCACTTCCCCGAAGCGGAGCGGGCAGGTGAGCGCGAGGCGGTTTGGCTGGATGAGAAGGTCTTCCGCGCCGCGCCGCAGGGCGTGGATGACGTGGTGGTGGCGCTGCGGAAGCTCTACGCGCACCGCGACGCCCTGGCGAATAGCGTGTAGATGATTGTAGAACTGAAATTACGGTATAAGGTGCAACGCACCTGCGATGACCCGATCACGTTGGTTAAAAACCCATGTCAGCGTGCACGAAATGTTCATATTCAAACATTCGAGGATGCGTCACACCTGGCTACGTTCTAATACCGTAATTTTTGTAGAAGAAAATCTTCCGGGGTGCTCAAAGCACCCCGGAAGGTAGAGAAAGCAAGGCGTTTTCGCGTTCAGACTCCCCGCATCAGGCGCATCAGTTTGAGCGCCATCTGGCTGCCGAAATCGATCAGGCCGCTCCATCGCCCCTGAAGCAGCTCCTTCTGGAGTAGCGCCCCGCCCGCTTTGACCGTGGACCGCGCGTAGGTCGGGTAGACGTGAATCGACGTGGTCAGGTCGCGCACGCTGACGCCGTGCTCCAGCACCGTGATCCACTCGTGGATCAGCTCTCCGGCCCGTTCGCCGACGATGGTCACGCCCAGCACCTTGCTGCCCTTGTGCACCAGGTGCACCACGCCGCGCGTGTCCACTTCGGCGCGGGCGCGATCCGCTTTTTCCATAGGCCAATCGGTGACGCGGACGGCGTCGCCGTACTTTTCCCGCGCCTCGGATTCCATCAGGCCCGCGTGGGCGACTTCCGGCTCCGTGAAGGTGGTCCAGGGCACCCACTCGCGGACGCCCTTGGACGCGGCGGGCAGCAGCGCGTTGCGCACCGCCATGCTCGCCTGCCAGCCGGCGTAGTGGGTGAACTGGTAGCTGCCGATGCAATCGCCCGCCGCGTAAATGTGACGCTGTGACGTCTGCAGCTTATCGTTGACCTGGATGCCGCGCGGGCTGAAGTCGACGCCCGCTTTCTCCAGATCAAGCCCTTCCACGTTGGGCCGCCGTCCCACCGAGACGAGCAGCGCGTCCCCGGTGATCTCCTCGCCGCTTGCCATCACGTGGATGCCCTCTTCGTCCTGCCAGACGCGCTCCGCGTGGCTGTTCATCTTCAGGCGGATGCCTTCGGCGGCAAAGACCTCGCCGATGATCTCCGAGGCGATGGGCTCATCTCGGCCCAGCACACGATCCCGCCCTTCGATAAGCGTCACCTCGGCGCCCAGGCGCCGGAAGGCCTGCGACATCTCGCTGCCGATGGGTCCGGCGCCGATGATGATGAGATGGCGTGGCAGTTCGTCCAGCGACCAGATGCTCTCGTAGGTCAGATATTCGACCTCGTCGATGCCCTCGATAGGCGGGACAAAGGGGTGCGCGCCTGTCGCCAGCACCACGTTGCGTGCCTTGAGCGTCTCACCGTCGATGCTGAGCGTGTGCGGATCTAGAAAGCGCGCCTCGCCAAGATAGACGTCGGCGCCTTTTTCGCGCAGCACATCGGGCGTCTCCTCGGCGTAGGTCTCCGCGATAATCTCGTGCACGTGATCCATGACGGCTTTCAGATCTACTCGGGGCTCCGTCGGCGTGACGCCGTAGCGGTCGGCGGTACGCATGTGATGCGCCACCTTCGCCGCCTTAAGCAGACTCTTGCTGGGCACGCAGCCGCTCCACGTGCAGTCGCCGCCCACGCGATGCTTCTCGATCAACGCTGTGCTGGCGTCGATCTCTAATCCGAACCCCACTGCCGACAGACCCGCGGATCCTCCCCCAATGATAACAAGATCGTACGTCTTTTTCATGGTTATAACTCCTTTGTGTGGTTTAACTCGCAGGCAATCGTTTAGGTTTGTGAGCGTCCAGGTGCAACGCACTTACGTCGAAACAAGCCGCGCTACAAGGTTCTCCGAGCATGATTTAGAAGTCCTCGGCTTGTGAACTTCGGCGAAAGTGCGTCGCACCTCAGAAATAAACAGATACGCGAAGCGTATCTGTTTATTAGACGCTGTGGACATGATGGCTCTTACATAACGCTAGTTTTATCGCATTGGGGTAAAAGACGCACAACAATGCTCCCAGCCCCCGTGCCTCTCCAGGCAGGCTCCGCGCTCCCGGGGGCGCCTCAAGCGAGATCAACGTGTTACTTTTACCGTCATGCGTTTTATCCAAGCGACTCATTCATTTTACTCCTGGCTCTCGTCCTCCTTGTTCCCTCTGCTGCGGATGTAGACACCGAGGATGGGAATCAGCGCGGTCACGATTTTCAATCCAATGGCAAGGAAGAACTCCCACGAGGTGGGGTCCGTCGCCGACGCGCCCAGAAAGACCAGGGAGAACGAGCCCGGCAGAATACCTACGATCGTGCCGGCGGCGAAGATCGGCAGGGAGACCTGGGTCAGGCCGGCGGCGTAGTTCTGGACTTCCCAGGGCAGTACAGGGATCAGCCGCATTAGCATGATGAAGATAAAGCCCGTCGATCCCTCCGACTGTTCATAGAACTTCTCTATCTTGCTCCCCTTGACCCGCTGCTCGACCCACTCCCGCCCCAGCATGCGGGCCAGAAAGAACGGAATGGTCGCGGAGAGTGTCGCGGATCCGACCACCAGAAGCATGCCCCAGAGCGTGCCGAAGAGCAACCCACCTGCGGCGGAAAGCACGGGCGCCAGAAAGGGGATGGGCGAGCTGACGGCATAGACAATGATGTAGATAATGGGCGCCCAGGCGCCGAAGCCGCCGATGAATGCCTCCAGGTTCTGGCGATTGAAGCGGTCGTATTGTGAGAAGTAATACCAGGCCATGGCGGCGAAGAGTCCGAAGACGATCACGACCAGCAGGATGTTCAGCCACGTTCTACGTTTGTTCTCCATGGCGGTTCCTTTCCTATTCCGACGACCAGGCGGTGCGGAAGTCCGGGTAGAGGGTCAACCCACCGTCGACGAAGAGCGTCTGCCCGGTGATGTAGGCGGCCTCCTCCGAACAGAGAAACGCCGTCACCGCAGCGATTTCCTCGGCGGTCGCCGCACGGCCCATGGGGATGTGCTCTTCCACGTCGGCCTTCTTCTCCGGGTCATCAACCCACGCGCGGTTGATGGGCGTGATGGTCGCGCCCGGGCCGATGGCGTTGACGCGGATGTTGCGCCCGGCGTATTCGAGCGCCAGCGTGCGGGTGAGGTTCTGCATGCCGCCCTTGCTCACCGAATAACCGACGTAGCGGGGTTTGGGGATGATCTGGTGCACGCTGGAGATGTTGATGATCGTGCCCGGCTTATTCTCCGCGAGGAAGTGCCGGATCGCCTCACGGGCGCACATGTAGGCGCCGCGCAGGTTGACGTTCAGCACGCGGTCGAAGTCGGCGATACGGATCTCATGCGACGCGCCCGCCGTCTGAATGCCGGCGTTATTGATCAGGATATCCAGCCCGCCGAGGCCCTCGATCACCTCGTCGATCATGCGCACCACGTCCGCTTCTTTGGAGACGTCAGCCTGCACCAGGATGTGATCCACGCCGTGCCGGGCGACCTCGTTGAGGCAGCGATCCACCGCCTCGTGCAGCATGGCGTCCGTCCTCTCAGCATCCGAGACGTCGCGGCGATAGTTGATGGCGACGTGGGCCCCTTCCGCAGCCATGCGCACGGCGATGGCCTGGCCGATGCCCGACGTCCCGCCGGTTACCAAGACTCTCTTGTTTTCTAATCCTTTCATTTTTGACACCTCGGATTTCTTCAAAACTAGCCACTCCACGTGGGAAAATTCGCGCCCAAAATCACCAGATACAGAAAACGACCGACTAGAAATCCGATTTTTCCACCTTTTTTCAGGTGAGTCATCTTTTGGCTGCCCTGAAAAAAGGGGCAGCCAAAGAAAAATATGGGGTATATGTTGTG
>JBNGCW010000037.1:0-39601 GCA_049975525.1 Anaerolineae bacterium | reverse complement strand
CTGAAACCTTCTGGTCCGCAACCAGACGCTCTATCCAATTGAGCCACGGGGGCAAACCTGCGCACTGTCAACGTGTTCCCTCGTACAAAGTACCCCCTTCAGGACTTGAACCTGAAACCTTCTGGTCCGCAACCAGACGCTCTATCCAATTGAGCCACGGGGGCAAACCTGCGCACTGTCAACGTGTTCCCTCGTACAAAGTACCCCCTTCAGGACTTGAACCTGAAACCTTCTGGTCCGCAACCAGACGCTCTATCCAATTGAGCCACGGGGGCACTTTCAGGCGGGGAGGCAGGGATTCGAACCCTGGGTGGAGCTTATGACCCCACAACCGCTTAGCAGGCGGCCCCAATCATCCACTCTGGCACCTCCCCAGATGATGTATGCGCTTGTAAAAAGCGGAGGGAGTGGGATTCGAACCCACGGTGACCTTTCAGCCACAACGGTTTTCAAGACCGTCGCCTTCGTCCGCTCGGCCATCCCTCCCGTTCGCGGTTCGACCCGCTGCCTCGCTGCCCGCCCAGTATACCATGCAATAGGCTTTTGTCAACGGCTCAGGTGAGGCGTGAGCGCCGGATCACGTCGAGGCCGCCCATGTACGGCTGCAGCACCTCGGGTACGGTGATGGAGCCATCCGGCTGTTGGTAGGTCTCCATGATGGCGATCATCACCCTCGGCAGTGCCAGGCCGGAGCCGTTGAGCGTGTGCACGAATTCCGTGGGCGCGCCCGGCTCGGGGCGATAGCGCACATTAGCCCGCCGGGCTTGAAAGTCGGTCACATTGCTGATGGAGCTGACCTCCAGCCACTCCTGCACGCCAGGCGCCCAGACCTCCAGGTCGTAAGATTTCGCCGCGCCGAAACCCAGGTCGCCGGTGCAGAGCTCCAGTTGCCGGTAGGGCAAGTTTAAGGCTTCGAGCAGCCCGGCCGCCTGGCGCGTCATCGTCTCCAGCGCTTCGTAGCTCTCGTGCGGCTCGACAAAGCGGTACATTTCCACTTTGTCGAACTGATGCCCGCGCTTGATACCGCGCACGTCACGCCCGGCGCTCATCTTCTCGCGGCGGAAACAGGCCGTGTACGCCACGTAATTCAGCGGCAGTTGATCCGCCTCCAAAATCTCATCGCGGTGCAGGTTGGTCAGCGCGACCTCGGCGGTAGGCAGCAGCCAGAGATCGTCCTCGATGTCGCGGTAGAGATTGTCCTCGAATTTGGGCAGGTGCCCGGAAGCCACCAGGTTCTCGCGCCGCACCACAAAGGGAGGGTAGATCTCTGTGTAACCATACTCACGGGTCTGTACGTCCAACATCCAGAAGATCAACGCCCGCTGCAGGCGCGCGCCCGCGCCCTTGAGTACGTAGAAGCGGCTGCCCGCCAGCTGAACCCCGCGTTCAAAGTCCAGGATGTCGAGCTCCGGCCCCAGATCCCAATGCGGAATGGGCGTAAACCCCTCGGCCTCGAAGTCCCGGTGCTCTCCCCAGCGGCGAACTTCTACGTTGTGCTCCTCGTCCGGGCCGATGGGCGCGCTCTCGTGCGGCATGTTGGGGACCCAGAGTTGTTGCTCATAGAAGTGTGCTTCCACCGTGCGGAGCTCCTCCTCCAGGGCGTCGATCTTCGCGCCGACCTCGCGCATCTCCTCGATGCGGGCCTGCCGCTCCTGGGGGTCTTTCATCCGCCCGATCTCCTTAGAGACCCGATTGCGGGTCGCCCGCAACGCCTCCACCTCCTGTAACAACGTGCGACGTCGTTCGTCCAGCGCTAAAATCTCGTCCACGATGGCGGGATCTTCGTTGCGCTTCCGCAAGCCTGCGCGGACCTCGTCTGGTCGTCTTCGCATGAGCTCTAAATCAAGCATAGCATCCTCCCTCTGCTGCGGTGATATGGCACTTTTGTGCTTGCCGGCATTCATCCACCTGGGCTCACACCCTGCCGGGAAGTATGCCATCAAATGCGGACTTTGTCCAGTCTTCGCTTCGCGCAGTCGTTGACAGGGGGGTGTCTAATGCTATAATCAGATTGTGTAAGGTGTGCCTTATAATTTGACTCTTGAGATCTGAGGGGCAGACATGCGGGAAAGCGTGGAGAACTATCTGAGCACTATCTACCGTCTGCGAAAGGACGCGCAGACACCTGTGCCGTTGTCGGAGCTACAAGTGTACTTCGGCTTCTCGCGGGTCTCCATCCACGAGATGGTGCGCAAGCTGGCCGAAGAGGGCTTCGTCGTCTATCATCCCTATCACGGGGTGACGCTGACCGAAGCGGGCGAAGCCGTCGCCGTGGCGCTTTTGCGTCGCCATCGGCTCTGGGAGCGCTTTTTGACCGACCTGTTGGACATCCCCTGGGACGAGGCGCACGAGTATGCTTGTCAACTTGAGCATGCGGTGCCCGATGAGGTGACGGAGCGGCTGGTGGATCTGTTGGGTGATCCGCAGGCCTGTCCTCACGGTGCACCTATCCGACCGGATGAAGGGGGGGCACAGGGCCAACAATTGCGGAGACGTCAGCCCGGCAGTGAGTACCGCATCGTGCGGATCGCGCCGGAGACGTCGGAGGTGTTGCACTATCTTCGCGACCAGGGATTCGGTCCCAAGAGCACGTTGCGGTTGATCCGACACGGGCCGGAGAGCACACGGGTTGAGGTTGGAGATGCCATTGTCGATCTTCCCGTCGAGGTGGCAGAGGCTATCTGGACGACGGTCAATTTGTCTTCTTGAGGAGGTTTTACGTGTTTTCATTGGCTCAATTACACAACGGAGAAAGCGGGATGGTCCGCGCTTTGCACGGCGGACGTGGTTTCGTCAGCCGTCTGGCCGCTATGGGATTCACGCCTGGCGCAAGGGTGACCATGATGCGCAACAACGGCTTCGGTCCCGTGATTGTCACCGTGCGCGGGGCGCGGGTGGCATTGGGACGCGGAGAGGCGCAGCGGGTCCTGCTAACCAGGAATGGAGTTGACTGATGTCATACCATCACCTGGCGCCCCAGACGCAAGCGCCTCCTTCTGTCTTCGGAGGGAAAGACGTTGCTGTGACGACGATTGCTTTAGCGGGACAGCCGAATGTGGGGAAGTCCACGTTGTTCAACATTTTGACCGGACTGAATCAACACGTCGGCAATTGGCCCGGCAAGACCGTGGAAAAGCGGGTCGGTTTTCTGGAACACGAAGGGCGTGTTTTTGAGCTGATCGATTTGCCCGGCACCTACAGCCTCACGGCCAACTCGGACGAGGAGCGGATCGCCCGCGATTTCATCATCCAATCCCGCCCCGACGTGGTGGTCGCCGTGGTAGACGCGGCCGTGCTCGAACGCAGTCTCTACCTGCTGGCGGAGCTGCTGTTATTGCCGGCGCCCGTCGTGCTGGCGCTCAACATGGTCGATGTGGCGGAGCAGGAAGGCGTGCAAATCGAAGTCGACGTGCTCGCCGCCGCTCTCGGCGTGCCCGTGGTGCCGATGAGCGCGGTCCATGGGAAGGGTGTACGGCAGCTGCTGGAGACTGTCGACGCGCTGCTGGACGGCGAGATCGCCTATCATCCCCGCCGCCCGACTATTTTGCCGGCCCATGAGAAAGTCATGGGGGAGATCCTCGATCTCATCGCCTCTCACGTCCCGGATCCTTATCCGCCGGACTGGGTGGCGCTCAAGCTGTTGGAGGGCGACGAGGAGATCCTTCAGATGATGCAGGCGCAGTTGTCGGAGGAGGTCTGGCAAGAGGTGCATGAGTTGCTCTACACTCACGAAGACGCGATCCTGGACATCGCCGGTGCCCGTTATGCCTGGATCGAGCGCATGGTGCGCGCCGCCGTCGTTCAACCCCGGGTGGGACGTGTGGGCTTCACCACGCGGGTCGACCGGGTGCTCACACATCCCTTCTGGGGGACGGGGATACTGCTCCTGGTGCTGGGCGAGGTCTTCTGGCTGACGTATGCAGTGGGCACACCGTTACAGGAGCTCATGGATGCCGGACTTGCCTGGTTTGCCGAAAACGTTCGCGCGGTTCTGCTTCTCGGTGCGCCCGCCTGGTTCGCCGATCTGATCGCCGACGGCGTCATCGGCGGCGCGGGGATGGTGGTCACCTTTGCGCCCATTTTGCTTATCTTCTTCACCATTCTGGCGCTTCTGGAGGATACCGGCTACATGGCGCGCGCCGCCTATCTGACTGACCGTTTCATGCACATGATGGGACTGCACGGCAAGAGCTTTATCCCCCTGCTGCTGGGCTTCGGCTGTAACGTGCCCGCGATTTTGGGCACGCGCATCATCGAAACGCAACGGGCGCGCCTGCTGACCATCCTGCTGGCGCCGTTGGTACCCTGCACGGCCCGCCTGGCGGTTCTCACCGTGCTAACGTCTATCTTTTTCGGCAAGGCAGCGGGGCTCGTGGCGTGGTCGTTGGTCGCCCTCAATCTTGTGACGTTGGGGGGGGTGGGGATTCTGTTGCATCGGGTGATGCTCAAAGGCGAGCAGGCGGCCTTCATCATGGAGTTGCCTCTCTATCACACCCCCAACCTGCGGAGCATCGCGCTTTACGTCTGGCAGAACATGCTCGCTTTTTTCAAAAAGGCCGGCACGGTGATCTTGGCCGTCTCGGGATTGATCTGGTTTCTCTCCTACTTCCCCGGCGGTGACCCTACGACGAGCTATCTGGCGCAGTTCGGGCGCTGGCTGGAGCCTGTCGGCGCCTGGATGGGGCTTTCCTGGCAGTTCGTCACCGCCTTGCTGACCAGTTTCATTGCTAAGGAGAACACCATCGCCACGTTGAGCGTGCTCTACGGCGGCGACCTGCCCGCGACGCTGCCGGGGCTGATCAGCCCGCCGGCGGCGTTGGCCCTGCTGGTCACCCAGATGCTTTTCATCCCCTGCGTGCCCACGGTGGCGGTGATCAAGCAGGAGACGAACACGCGGTGGATGCTGATCAGTGTGGGGCTCCTCTTGGTGCTTTCTATGAGTGCCGGGGTGCTCGTCTATCAGCTCGGGCAGCTGCTGATAGGAGGCTAGCATGTTACGGGAATTGCTGCGCGTGTTGGCGGCGGACGAAGGGATCCAGACGCCGGTGGATGTGGCGCGCGCTTTGGACGTCGCGCCCGCGCTGGTCGAGGATATGATCCGGCAGCTGGTGCGCCAGGGCTATCTCAGCCCTTCCGGGCAGTGTCAGGCTGGTTGCGCTGCCTGCCCCCTCAAATCGGCCTGTGGCGCGCGCCACCAGCAGACGCGCTTTTGGACGCTGACGCCCAAAGCAAAGCACCTATTGTCCTCTTGAGGAAGCGTTTGAAACGAAAAGCCCCCGATGAAATCGGGGGCTTGTTGTTATTTGGTTCCGGCGGGTTACATCATCCCGCCCATGCCGCCACCCCCGGCGGGCGCGGGATGCTCTTCTTCAGGAATGTCGGTGATGAGCGCCTCGGTGCTGAGTACCATGCTGGCCACGGAAGCCGCGTTGAGCAACGCGCCCTTGGTCACCTTCGCCGGGTCGATGATGCCGGCCCTCAGCATGTCCTTGAACTTACCATCAAGCACGTCGTAGCCTATGTGGGTGTTACCTTCTTCTTTCTGACGACGGCGCACGTCGGCCAGAATCACAGCCCCGTCCTCACCGGCGTTTTCGGCGATCTTGCGGAGGGGCATCTCCAGCGCTTTGCGCAGGATGACGACACCCGTCTGCTCGTCGGGATAGGTCATCTTGACCTCATCCAGGACGTTCATGGCGTTGATCAGAGCCACGCCGCCACCGGGTACGATGCCCTCTTCGACGGCTGCGCGGGTGGCGCTGAGCGCGTCCTCGACGCGATGTTTCTTCTCTTTGAGCTCGGTCTCGGTCGCCGCCCCCACGCGGATCACGGCCACGCCGCCGGCCAGCTTGGCCAGGCGCTCCTGCAGCTTCTCGCGGTCGTAATCGGAGGTGGTGGCCTCGATCTGCGCCTTGATCTGGTTGACGCGGGCCAGGATCATGTCGTCGCTGCCGTGCCCGCCGACAATGGTGGTCTCGTCTTTGGTGCTGATGACCTTATCGGCGCGTCCCAGGTCGTTCAGCGTGGCGCTTTCCAGCTGCCGGCCCTCTTCCTCGGTGATCACGTGACCCCCGGTCAGGACAGCGATATCCTGCAACATAGCCTTGCGGCGATCACCGAAGCCCGGCGCCTTCACCGCCAGCGCGTCCAGCATCCCGCGCAGTTTGTTGACCACCAGGGTAGCCAGCGCTTCGCCGTCGATGTCTTCGGCGATGACCACCAGGTTGCGGATGCCCTTCTGGACCAGCTTCTCCAGCACGGGCACCAGATCCTGCGCCGCGGAGATCTTGGAGTCGGTGATGAGGATGTAAGCGTCCTCGATCACAGCCTCCATGGCGTCGGAGTCGGTGATGAAGTAGGGGCTGATGTACCCGCGATCAAACTGCATACCCTCGACGTAGTCTTTCTCAAACGCCAGGCTCTTGGACTCCTCGACGGTGATGACGCCGTCTTTGCCGACCTTTTCCATGACCTCGGCGATCAGCTCACCGATCTCCCGATCCTGGGCGGAGATGGAGGCTACGTTGGCCACGTCCTCTTTCGTGTCCACGTCCACGGCGGCTGCGCCGATAGCGTCGGCGACCTTCTCGGCGGCGGCCAGGATACCGCGCTTGAGGAGCATGGGGTTGGCGCCTGCAGCCACATTCTTCATTCCCTCTTCGATCAAGACGTGAGCCAAGAGCGTCGCGGTGGTGGTGCCGTCACCCGCGATGTCGTTGGTTTTGGTGGCCGCCTCTTTGAGCAGTTGCGCCCCCATATTGGCGAAGGGTTCTTCCAGTTCAATCTCTTTCGCCACGGTCACACCATCGTGCGTGATGGTTGGGGATCCCCATTTCTTGTCCAACGCCACGTTGCGGCCCTTGGGGCCCAGCGTGGTTACCACGGCCTTGGACAGTGTGTCCATCCCTTTCTTCAATTCCGCACGTGCTTCACTTCCGAACTTAAGCTGCTTAGCCATAGTTACTCATTCCTCCTAGACGATAACGATAGTGTTCTGAAAGCTTCTTATTCTTCGATGACGCCCAGAATGTCGTCTTCACGCAGAATCAGCAGCTCCTGACCCTCGCGCGTCTTGAAGCTGGTGCCACCGTATTTCGCGTAAATGACTATGTCTCCTTCTTGTACCCCGATGATGTTGCCATCTTCATCTTCGGTGATGATGTCGGGGCCTACGGCCAGAACTTTGCCATGCTGGGGCTTCTCTTTCGCCGTGTCGGGGAGTACCAGCTTGCCGCCGGCAATGGTCATCTCTTCTTCCTCAATGGGCTCGACGACGACGCGATCACCTAACGGTCGAATCTTAACACTCATCTTTTTACCTCCATACCTGAATGTTATGGTTTATACCGGATTTAGCACTCTCGAAGGGTGAGTGCTAACACGGCCTTAATCATAGCACAGCTCGATTTTTTTGTCAAGCACTCTCTTGATAAGAGTGCTAATCCGGTGAGGGCGCGTTTGGACGGCGCGTCCGACTGCGAACGGGAGGGGGCGGGCCTGCTTATCCACATCGGCTATTTCTATCCCCGGCTGAACGGTGGGGGGGCGCGGTGAGGATACCGGCTCCGGCTGAAAGCCAATCGGCAATCCAAAATCGACTCTACTGAAAAAAGGTTTTTCAGTAGAGAAAGGGATACTCCATATTTTCTTTGGCTGACCCTTTTTTCAGGGCAGCCAAAATCGCAAATCGAAAATGGCACACTGAGGATCCCGGCTCCTGCTTGCCTGGCGCGGGGGGTTGACAATCTCCAAAATCTGATTAAAATATATAGGGTTAACAATATTGTGGGAAAAGGAGTGAACTATGAGTAAACAGCCGAAGGTAGTCGTTTTTTCAACCCCGACGTGTCCCCATTGCCGGGCCGCCAAGCGTTATCTCTCTCAAAAGGGTGTCCGCTTTACCGACGTGGATGTCTCGCGCGACCGGCGCGCGGCGCGGGATATGGTGCGGCGCAGTGGGCAGCAGGGGGTCCCGCAGATTCTCATCGATGGGAAGCTGGTGGTAGGGTTTAACCGTCGGAAGATCGATCGGCTCTTGAATCTGAGCTGAGGGGCGTCGTCGGCGTTGTCTCATCGAGAAAGCGGGGGCCGTTCGGTCCCCGCTTTTTACGTTCCCGCACCCTCCCTCGGCGGGGTGGGGGCCTTATGTTGCCTCAGCGTAAAAATCGCGAAGGAGCCGTCGCGCAGCCTCTGCCGGGGTTTGTGTCGCTTCCAGCCAGTGGATGTGAGAGTCACGGGGCCGGAACCAGGTGTACTGGCGACGAATGAAGTCGTGGGTATCGAGTTTGATGCGCTCCACGACCTGCTCCAGGGAGGCTTCCCCCTCAAAGTAGGCTCGAAACTGTTGATACCCCAAGGCGGAAAGGGCCGGCAGCTCCCAGCCGTATCCGGCCTCCAGCAGCCTGCGCACTTCGTCCAACAACCCGGCCTCCATCATGGCCTCCACCCGTGCGTCGGCGCGAGCGTAGAGGGCCTCGCGCTCCATCGTCAGCCCGATCTGCAACAGCCGGTAGGGCGGAGATTTGCGCCGCCGCAGCTCGGAGAAGGGCCGTCCGCTCTTGAGCGTCACCTCCAGGGCGCGGATGATGCGGCGCAGGTTGTGGGGATGGATAAACGTTGTCGCCTGGGGATCTAAGGCCTGCAGACGCTCCCAGAGGGCCTGGGGATCGCGCTCGCTCAGCGCCTCCAGCTCGGCTCGCAGCTCGGCGTCGGGAGGGACGCGGGGCACCTGCCAACCGCGCAACAGGGCTCGCACGTACTGTCCCGTTCCGCCCACCAGAAAAGGTCGTTTCCCTCGACGGTGGATGTCGGCGATCGCCGCGCGGGCCAGGTGCAGAAACTCCGCCAGCCCGACGGTCTCGTCGGGATCGGCGATGTCGATGAGATGGTGAGGGACGCGGGCCTGTTCGGCCGGCGTGGGTTTGGCGGTGCCGATGTCCATGCCCCGGTAAAACTGTCGCGAA
The DNA here is from genome assembly GCA_049975525.1 of Anaerolineae bacterium. Lineage (GTDB taxonomy): Bacteria > Chloroflexota > Anaerolineae > B4-G1 > SLSP01 > G713. The sequence continues at coordinate 30,638 of JBNGCW010000037.1, read as the reverse complement.
TCGGCGGAAACGACCTCGGCTTCGAACTCGGGGCCGATCTCCACCATCAGGTTGGTCTTGCCGACGGCTGTGGGTCCCACCACGGCAACCAGCGGTATCAGATCTCCGCGTCCCACGGCTCTCCTTCCAGATCGGGGTAGACGCTGATGCGCACCACCCGCCCTCTGCGGTCCAACTGTACGGCGACCAGCCCCAGGTGCCAGGCCGCGTCCAGGCTATCGACTTCCTCGCTGAGGTAACGGCGGGCCACGGTGTTCATGCGCGCGCGTTTGCGCGGTCGCAGCGACTGTTCCGGTGTGCCGTAGCGCCGTCCGCGCCGGGTGCGCACCTCGAAGAAGGTCAATTCGCCGTTGCGTTCGGCGACGATATCGACTTCGCCAGAAGCGCAGTACCAGTTGCGTGCCACGACGGTGTAGCCGTGACGGCTCAACACCTCCGCCGCCAGCGCTTCCCCTCGTCGTCCCAGTCCTACGGTTCCCTTAGTCACAGGGACATGGTACTTGAAGCCCGCCAGCTGTCAATTTTACCACCGGCCTTTAGCGTGAGGTTGGATCGTGCATTAGGGGCCGAGATACCTCGGTTCGCTTCCGGTCAACTTTGCCTGCCGCTCGTCCGGCACGACGTGAGGGAGGGCCTTAGCAGCGCTGGGGGAGCAAGGGGAGGCAGAGGACGCCAGGCCCTCAGCGGCAGAAAAGCACCGGGCGAGTGCTCCTGCGCAGGACCTCATCGACGGTGCTGCCCAGCATGATCTCGACCACCGGCCCGAGTCCGTAGCCGCCCATCAAAATCAGATCGACGTTTCGGGCGGCGGCGGTTTCCAGGATCGTGTCGGCAACGGCGCCGTGCTCGTCCAGGAACTCTGCCTGAACGCCACGCTCGGTCAGGTATCTGTGGGCGTCCGTGAGCACCTCCGCCATCGACTCGCCCGTTTCCAGGACCGTTAAGACCGTCAAAGGGATCTTCCAGCGACCGGCAAGGTAGGCTGCAACAAAGAGCGCTTCTTGGGCTTTAGGGCTGCCGTCGTAGGCAAGCAGAGCCCGTTGCAGAGGACGTGCGGTCTCCGGCACCGCCAGAATGGGGCGGGGGCAGCTGTGGATCATGGTGCGAAATCCCGAGCTCAGCCGGGCCAGCGGCTGGGGGTCCGGCGGGTAGAGGGCTTGGACGACTACCAGATCCGCCCACCGTGAGCGCCGACAGATGACGTGGGCGATGTCGCCTTCCTCGATGACGAGGTTGCCGGTGACGCCGACGTCGGCGCAACGGCGGTCGAAAGTTTCTTGAACCGTCCGGGCGGTGATCCGTGCTTCTTCGGAGGCGTCCGGTGGCAGGACGTGGAGACCGCGCAGGCGAGCGCCCTCCCGTTGAGCGACGAGGATGGCTTCCTCCAGCGCCTGCCAGCCGCTTGCGTCGCCACGCAGAGGGACAAGGATGTGGCGGAAGAGGGCCCTGTCTTCGCCGTTGGGGGCGCGTTCCTCCCGCCACTGCCCGATGGGCGGGCCGGGCTCCAGGCCGGTGGGTGATAGCACCTCGCGTAGCCGGCTCCCGACCCGGGCAAAAACGCGCTCCGGTCGAGGGCTGTATTCCGCGGCCAGATCGGTGGCGGCCTCCTCCGCGTCCACCTGCCACCCTAACGCTTCTTCCAGCTCTGCGCGATGTTCCATGACCCAGAGGTAGAGATCGGTCTCCGTGCGTTCGGGGAAGTCGCGCAGGAGCCCGCGCTCGCGAATCACGCGCACCACCGGCAGGTAGACGGTGTCGTACCAGTGCTCGACGGCTTCTTTTTGAGAGATGTCGCGTTGCAGCTCCAGCCCCATGAAGTAGCGGTGCACGGCGATGTGCTCCTCGAGCTTTTCGTACTGCCCCGGCAGCGTCAGCTGGAGGTCGGCCTCGGGGCGGTATGCGTCAATTCTGGTGCGTTGCAGGAAATCCGCGTACTCTGATTTGAGGATCAGGTCTTCCATGTCGGCGTCGGGTTCAAGGGGGACTTTGGTCTCCACTTCGATGACGCGGGCCTGTATGTACTGGGTGCCCAGCTGGCGGGCGACGGAGACGCGGTGGTGTCCGTCCTTGACGAAGTAGACCGATCCGACTTTGTACACCTCAATGGGGGGGACGCCGGTCATCCCCGTCGTCGCCAAGAAGACGCGGCTCCAGCGTTCGATGTCGTCCTGGTTTTTGGGTAGAAAGGAGCGGGTGAAGTCGCTATAGCGTCCTACGCTGCCCGCGATGGCGTCCAGGGGGATATCCTGCACCCCCTGGGGGTGTTTCACTGTGGCATGGAGCTTTCTGCGTACTTCCTCGTAAGAGAGCAACGCATCGGGCTTGCCGGTGAGCCGCGCCAGTACTTGCTCCAGGTCCGCCGCGCGTCGGGCGCGGTAGAAATCCTCGGCTGCTAACCAGTATTGACTCGTTGCCATCCGCTATTTGCCTTCTATGGTCGTCACTTCAGAGATAATCTCGTATCTGTTTAATCTTCTGAGGTGTGACGCACTTTCGCCGAAGTTCACGAGCGGGGGGCTTTTAAGCCATGCTCGAAGAACTTGGTCGCACTGTTTGTTGCGATCCGTAAGTGCGCTGCACCTGGACGCTCACAAACCTAAACGGTTGCAAAAGCGGATTTCTCCAAAACTCACTACTGACTCACCTGAAAAAAGGTCCAAGAAATCGGATTTTTAGGTGACCATACTCTACATCTAGTGATTTTAGTCATGAGAAACCCACATATAGTATCAAGTCGTAGAAAAATCCGATTTCTGCTAGTTATTTCAGTAGAGCCACCACTATATGCGGGAAAATTCGCGGCCAAAATCACGAGATTCCTCACCCTTCGCCGTGCTCAGGGTTCGGGATGACAAGGGGGTGACCGGCTAGAAATCCGATTTTCCCACTTTTTCGGCTTAGGCTTTGAGCGCTCTGTGTACAAGGAGTATACCACATCTATGCTAAAAATGGGGACGCGCTGTGCTCTCGAAAGCGGCGCTTGGCGTCAACGCAAAAGCCCCGTGCTTGAGATGATGCAGGCCGCGATGCGTCAGCCGACGATACGGGCGCCATCTGTGGCCTGGCAAACGTAGACGTTCGGCTCGATCCGCATGGCCTGCTCATAGGACGCGGCGACGTTGGCCGCAAACGTCGCCGCGACGTCGGCTTGCACCAGGGCCACGGCGCAGCCGCCAAAGCCGGCGCCCGTCATCCGCGCGCCGTAGCAGCCATCTTCGGTGCGGGCGGCCTCCACCATGGCGTTGAGCGCGTCGCTGGAGACTTCGAAGTCGTCGCGCAGGCTGGCGTGACTGGCATTCATCAGCCGGCCCAGCGCCTCGGCGTCGCCGCGTCGCATGGCCGCGACGGCCTGGAGCGTGCGCGCGTTTTCCGTGATAACGTGGCGCGCGCGCCGTCGCGTGACGTCATCCAGCTCTTCGGCCCGCGCTTCGAACGCCTCCACGCTCACGTCGCGCAGCGCGGGCACCTCGAAGAAGCGCGCGGCGGCCTCGCACTGGGCGCGGCGCTCGTTGTAGGCCGAGTCCACCAGGCCCCGGCGCGTTGCCGTGTCCAGCACCACGACGGCCGTCTCCGGCGGCAGCGGCGCGGCCTCCGTCTCCAGGGAGCGGCAGTCGATGAGCAGGGCGTGATCGGCTTTGCCCGCCGCCGAGATCATCTGGTCCATGATGCCGCAGTTCACGCCGACCCATTGGTTCTCGGCGCGCTGGCAGAGTTTCGCCATCGTCGCCGGCTCCCAGGGTAGATCTGCAACCGCGGCAAAGGCCCGCGCCGTCGCCAGTTCCAGCGCCGCCGACGAGGAGAGCCCTGCGCCGCGAGGCACGTCGCCCGCCATCACGCCTTCCCAGCCACGGAGCGCGTAGCCGGCCTCCTGCAGCGACCAGGCCACGCCTTTGAGGTACTCGGCCCAGCCTGCGCCGGTTTTCTCCAGCGCGTCCAGTGCGAACTCCGCCGTCGTCTCGTAGTCCAGCGAGGTGACCTGCACGCGGTCATCGTCCCGGGGGCGCAGCGCGATCCAGAGGGCGCGGTCGATGGCCATGGGGAGCACAAAGCCGTCGTTGTAGTCGGTGTGCTCGCCGATGAGGTTGACGCGACCGGGCGCGCGGACGACGAAGGCAGGGGCCTCGCCGAAGCGTTCCTTAAATGCTTTAGTCACTTGCTGCTGTAAAATCATCAGAATCTCCGTAGGAAAGGTACACGTTGCACGTTACAAGTTGCAGGTTAGCGGGTACGGTAGTGGGTTTCGGAGAGGGCGCGCAGGCGGGCGGCGGCCTGTTCGGCGGTCAGGTCGCGCTGAGATTCGGCCAGCATCTCGTAGCCGACGCGGAACTTCTTCACCGTGGCGGAGCGAAGCAGCGGCGGGTAGAAGTGCGCGTGCAACTGCCAGTGTGCGTGGTCCTCGTCATCGAAGGGCGCGCCGTGCCAGCCCATGGAGTAGGGGAACGAGGTCTCAAAGAGATTGTCGTACTTGACCAGCAGGCGCTTGAGCAGCGCGGTCAGCGCGTCGCGCTCGTCGTCGGTCAGATCGGGCAGGCGCAGCACGTGGCGCCGGGGCAGCACCAGCGTCTCGAAGGGCCAGAAGGCCCAGTAGGGTACCACCGCCAGCCAGTCTTCGTTCTCGACGACGGTGCGCGTCTGCTGCTCGGCCTCCAGCGCGACGTAATCCACCAGCATCGGCGCGCCGTGTTCCTCCAGATAGGCCCGCTGGTGGCGATCTTCCTTAAAGGGCTCGTTGGGCAGCACGTCGCCGGCCCAGATCTGCCCGTGGGGGTGCGGATTGGAGCAGCCCATCAGGGCGCCTTTGTTCTCGAAGACCTGCACCCAGCGGTAGTCCTGGCCCAACTCCAGGGTCTGCTCCGCCCAGAGATCGACCACGGTGCGGATAGCAGGCACGGGCATCTCCGCCAGCGTCAGGTCGTGGCGCGGGGAGAAGCAGATGACGCGGCAGGTGCCCCGTTCCGTCTGGGCACGCAGTAGCGGGTGAGGCCGCATCTCCGTCTTGGGGACGTCCGGCAAGAGCGCGGCGAAGTCGTTGGTGAAGACAAAGGTGCTTTTGTAGTCGGGATTGCGCGCGCCGCCGGCCCGCTCGTTGCCCGGGCAGAGGTAGCAGTCGGGGTCGTAACGCGGGCGTGTCTCCTCGGGTTTCTTCTCGACCTTGCCCTTCCACGGGCGCCTGGCGCGATGCGGGGAGACCAACAGCCACTCCCCGGTCAGCGGATTGTAACGTCGGTGCGGATGCTCACTTGGATCAAAGTGCATAAGGTGCGTCTCCTCCACAAAAACCTACTCCTGGCTACTTGAACGCCGGCAGCCACGCGCTGTGCGCCTCGAGCAGCTCGTCGACCAGGGACCAGATCTCGTCTATCGTCAGCTCGGCAGCGGTGTGCGGATCCAGCATCGCCGCGTGGTAGATGTGCTCCCGCTTGCCCGTCAGAATCGCTTCGACGACCAGCGACTGCACGTTGATGTTGGTTCGCATGAGCGCGGCCAGGTGCGGCGGCAGCGCGCCGATGCGCGTCGGCTGGACGCCGTTCTTGTCCACCAGACAGGGCACCTCGACGCAACAGCCCTGCGGCAGGTTGTCGATGAGGCCCTCGTTGAGCACGTTGCCGTAGACGACGCGCGGCTCGCCGGTCTCGAGGCTGTGGATGATGCGCGAGCCGTACTCCTGGCTCCGCGTCACCTTGTCCAGACTGTCAAGGGTATGGATCGCGTGCTCTTTCATCTCCGGCATCATCTCGATGTCGGCCAGCCGCTCGCGCAGGATGGCCTGATGATCGGCGTCGGGATGCGCCCGCGCTTCCTTGGCATACTCCCAGACGCGGATCTGGGCTTCGCAGCGGCCCAGGTACTCGTCCAGGGGGATGTTGTATGTCTCGATCAGCTCGGGGTGGTTCTGCTTGATGAACCAGGGCGTGTATTCGGCGAAGTGTTCGCTGGACTCCGTGACGAAGTAGCCCAATCGCTCCAACATCTCATAGCGGACGCGGTTCCAGGCGGGCACACGGCCTTCTTCTACCACTTTGTGGAGCAGCGGGTAGAGGTCTTCGCCGTCACGCTCGAATTTGAGATAGAAGGCCATGTGGTTGATGCCGGCGGCGACGTAGTTGATCTCCTCGATGGGCACGCCGATATCCGCCGCCAGCTGCTGGGTCGTCCCCTGGACGCTGTGACAGAGGCCCACGGTCGGCACGTCGCCGGCGCGATTCAGTGCCCAGGTGTTCATCGCCATGGGATTGACGTAGTTGAGGTGCAGCACGTCCGGGCAGACCTCTTCCATGTCGCGGACCATCTCCAGCAGCACGGGGATGGTGCGCAGCGCGCGCATGATCCCGCCAATGCCCAGCGTGTCGCCGATGGTCTGACGCAGGCCGTACTTCTTGGGAATCTCGAAATCGATGACTGTCGCGGGCTTGTAGCCGCCCACCTGGATCATGTTGATGGCGTAGTCCGCGCCCGCCAGTGCTGCGCGGCGGTCCGTGGTGGCCTCGATGGTGGGATGCGCGTCCAGCAGTTCTGCGATGTGCCGGGCGACCTGCTCCGTGGTCGCCAGCCGCTCCGCATCGATGTCGTGTAGCGCGATGGTAGCGTCGGCGAGTTCGGGGAAGCTGAGGATATCGCCCAGCAGGTTCTTGGCGAAGACCGTGCTTCCCGCGCCGATAAAGGTAATCTTTGTCATAGAGTGTCCTCCACAAGTAGGATGTTTATCTGAGATGAGAGTCGTCGCTCACCTTGACTTCGAGGAGCGCGGCTTCACGGTGTTGTGACCTCGCGCTCCTCGCGCGTCATGTAGGACTTCAGCGCTTCGTAGACGGGCAAGGGGGTGAAATCCGGCTCCACCAGACGGAAGTAGTACCAGGCCTGGTCCTTCTCCGTGTCCGAGGGGCGTTTGAAAAACCAGATCGCCGTCATGCCCACCCACGGCCACTCTTGTTGGATGCGTTCCAAGGCCTCGACGGCGTAGCGTGCCTGCTGTGCCTCGGTCACCCGGCCGTAAGTGGCGGGGATCCCCTCGGGCACCGCGTTGCTGTTCATCTCCGTGATCCAGATGGGCGTGTGTGCGTCGCCGTTGGCGATCATCAGGTCGCGGATCCACAGGGGGCGGGAGAAGTTGATCAGGTGGGGCTGCAAACGGCGGTCGGTGGGACCGGACCAGAGCATGTAGCTGTTGATGGCCAGGATGTCGAAGCAGTCGGCAGCGCCGGCGTTGTACATGCGTTGCAGGAAGACGGTGTCCATCAGGTCGTTGCCACCCTCGGCGCGCAGCGTGCCCAGGGCGACGGTCGGAGCCAGGGCGCCGCTGACAACCACGGCCTCCGGGTCGGCAGACTTGATGCGCTCGTAGGCCAGGCAGAGCAGGCGGGTGTAGGCTTCAGGATCGACCGGCTGGTTGCCCCATTCGGGGTAGATGTTGGGTTCGTTCCAGATCTGGTAGAAGCGGATACGCCCCCGGTAGCGGGTGACCACGGTTTCAACGAAGTCTCCGTAGTCCTCAAGGTCGTCCGGTGGGGCGTAGCTGCCGCGGGCGTTGCCAGCGGCTCGACTCCAGGCCGGGGGATTGCTCAGGCGGGCGAGGATGTTTAGGTTGTGCGCTTCGGCCTGCGTCACGATATAGTCGTACTTCTCCCAGGCCGAACGATGTGGGTCGTGGCGGCGGTCCTCAAAATCGCCCTTGCCGTGAATTTCGATGTCTTCCCAGGGGAACTCCTGCCGGATCCACTGAAATCCGGCGTCGGCGATCATCTGAAGTGAGCGTTTGCGCTTCTCCCGTTCGACCTCTTGTTCCAAGAAGGTATTGACGCCGAAAGGGGGCACGTCGGTGAAGGCTACGGGCTCGGCGCTCGCGATGTTAGGAAGCGGGCGCGTCCATTGGGTCCCCCATTGCATCAGCCCCCACAATTGTCCGGGCAGCGTCTCCTCTCCTGTGATCTGGTAGAGCCACCGGCGGGGGGAGGGCAGCGCCGTCGTTCTGAGCAGAGCGGCGCACATCATCCCCAGGAGCAGGAGAGAAAAGAAAAACCCTTTCTTCGGGTTCATCTGTGGGACTGTTGGACGAGGGGAGGCTTGTCCGCCAGCATCAATTTGACCGAAAGCGGCAAGTCGTTCTGCGCGACGTAGGCCTGAATCTCTTCAAGGGCGGCATGATAAGCGGCCAGCAGCTCTTCGTCGTCGCCTTTGAAGCCGTTGATGGTGCGCTGGGCGCAGGTGCAGCAGCCCAGAGAGGCCCGGTAGCTGTCCAGATCGCAAGTGAGGCAGCTGCCCTCGTTGATCAACAGCAGTCCTAACGCCAACACTTCCTCATGATTGTGGGGCAGGGTCATAATCCGGTCCACTAATTGGCGCCACTGCGGCCCACGTAATTTGCGCAGATGTCTGATGCAATGCGGCGGGAATAGAATTTCGCTATCAGGATACATGTTTACCTGCCTGAGAGTTCTGAGTTTTACGTCGGCCGTCGGGCTTTCATGACGAGGCCGATGCTTCGGATCCCTTCACGGTCCTGGTGAACGGACCTCATCATAGCACATTCAAGGGGGTTTTTCAAGTGGGGTTGGGATTTGATGATTCTTTTTATCCCCCCGCAGAGCCCGCGAAGGATGCGGAGGGAAGCGGACGGCGCGACATGTATCGTGAGATCGACTTGTCAGACAACCGTTCTCATCTAAAATAAAGCTGTGGTTTTCTTTCTGCCGAAAAGCCTTTTATACTGTCGTTGTGCAGGAAGGGTCAAAGGGAGGCGGTTGGAGGAGGGGGAGATGAAAGGACAGTCTTTGCGGCGCAGGATCCTCGTGGCCTCGGTGGTGGGGTTGGTTCTGTTGATTTTGTCTCCGCCCGTCGCGGCGACGGAGCCCTTGCCGCCACGCATCATTCTCTTTATCGGAGATGGGATGGGCCCATCGCACCGTAGGGCTGCGCAGTGGTACGCGGTGGGAGAAGACGGTGTGCTGGCGATGGACGCCATGCCTTTTCGCGGCTCGACGGGCACGACCAACGTGGACGGTGCGGTCACGGATTCGGCAGCAGCGGGGACGGCGATTGCTACGGGCGTCAAAGTGAGAAACGGCGTCATCAGCGTGGACGCGGACGGCGCGCCGCTGGTCACTATCCTGGAGCAGGCTCAAGACGAGGGCTTGGCGGTGGGGTTGGCGACCAACACACAGATGAGTCACGCGACGCCGGCTGCCTTTGCCGCGCACGTTGAAAACCGGAGCGAAATGCGCCTCATCGCCAGCCAGATGATCACGCAGCGCGTCAACGTGCTGCTGGGCGGTGGGCGGTCCTATTTTGAGCCGGATCTGATCACGGAGGCCGTGGACGCCGGATATACCTACGTCGACGATGCAGACGGACTGAACGCCATCGATCCCGGCACGACGACGCATCTTCTGGGGCTTTTCGCCGCCGACGGGATGCCGCGTCCTTACTCTCCGACGCTGGCGTCGATGACGCAGACTGCCATCGACGTGCTCTCGCAGGATCCCGATGGCTTCTTTCTCATGGTCGAGGGGGGACAGATTGACTGGGCCAGCCACGCCAACGAGGCTGCCAACGTGATCAGCGATACCCTCGGCTTCGACGCAGCGGTCGCTGTGGGGCGGGCGTACGCTGCGCAGGCGGAGAACGTGTTGGTCATCGTCACCGCCGATCATGAGACCGGCGGAATGCGCCTCAGTTCACAAGCGACGGGGGCGCTCGACGAAGATGGGCCGTTTCCCATTGCCGGTGGCGGCCATTTCTACGTCAATTGGTCGTCGACAAAACATACCACGGCAACCGTGCCCACGACGGCGCAAGGGCCCTGGTCCCATCTGCTGGCGGGGGCGTACGAGAACACGTATCTCTACGAGGTGATGCACACGGCGTTGACAGCGCCCTTCCGGCTGACGCTTGAGGGTGTCTCGACAGGCTTTACGTTCACCGCCTATCCTTTCACCGCCACCGTACACCCTCTGACGAACACCCTGCCCTTCACTTTCACCTGGACCACGGATGAAGAAGAAGCGCTGTTCGTCAGCCGGGGCCTGAGCAGCACCGTGGCGCTCAGCTGGACGCATCCGGCCCACCATACACTCACGGCGACGGTGGAGAGCCCGGAGGTCACGTTGGTGGCCACGCATACCATCGAGGTCGCGCAGCGGTGGTTTGATCTTTACCTGCCGCTGATCCTGCGAAGCTCGGAGGATTGAAAGCGCTGTGTTCTCTTTTGAGGTGACCCATATCTCATCCTCAAGTCATGCTCGGTGGCCCGGCTGTTGCCACGGCCGAGAGGCTGGGGGTCTGTGAAAACTGCGGACCACACATTGCTTGCGAAAGCGGACCGGGACGAGGATGTCCCGGATCAAGACCTGCTTGTGGGTCATCACCAAGTTCCCTTCTGTTGACTTGTCAGACAACTGACATATAATGTTTGGGGAGGCTTTGCTATGGTAACATCGGACGATCTCAAAATTCGTTCCCCTCGGGCACAAGTGGAGGAAGCTATCGAGCGCATGGTGAAGTCCATGGCGCCTGGCGATCAATTTCCTCCTGAGCCCCAGTTAGCCCGTCAGTTAGGCGTGTCCCGTGCCACGCTTCGTGAGGTTCTTCTTGCTTTCGTGGAGCGCGGCGTGCTGGTGCGCCGGCATGGGGTGGGGACCTTCGTCGCCTCGCGGATTCCGGTGTTGGAGTCCGGGTTGGAGATCTTGGAGAGCATCGACACCATCGCCAGACAAATCGGGCTGGAGACGGAGATGGCGCACCTGGAGGTCATTGAACGCAAGGCCACGCCCGTTGAGACGCTGGGGCTCGAGTATCCAGAGGGCAGTGAGGTCGACGTTTTGATCGTCAACCGGGTCATTGCCGTGGAGAGCGAGCCGGTAGCGGATCTGCGCGACATCGTCCCTCTGAGCTACCTTCGGCAGGAGGACCTGGGGCCGGAGTTTCGGGGTTCGGTGTTGGACCTTTTCCTGCAGCAAGGTGCGCCCATGCTCTCCACCTCGCGCACGGAGATCATGGCGGTCTCTGCGACGCCCAAGTTCGCCAGGCGGTTGCAGGTCCCGCGCGGCTCGGCGTTGCTCAAGTTCGTAGCGCAGCTTTACAGCTACGATGAAAAGGTCGTGGATTACTCGGTGAGCTATTTCGTCCCCGGTCACTTCAAGTTTCACGTGATGCGTAAGGTGAATCCATAGCATGGATTTCAGGGCAGCTTCTGAGCTGTCCTTGTTGTGTTGAGCTACCATATTCATAGAACTAGAGGAGGTTTGTACAATGCGTAGTTTCATGGGTCGTGATATCATTTCCCTGAAGAACTTTGAGCGCAACGAGTTCTTCCGTGTCTTCGAGATCGCGGAGCAGATGGAACCGATTGCGCGCAATCGCCGCAACGTCGATATGCTCAAGGACAAGACCTTGGTCACGGCGTTCTATCAGCCCTCCACGCGCACGCGCCTGGCGCACGAGGCCGCCATGCACCGCCTGGGTGGGCACGTCACCGGTTTCGCCGACGCCAAGATGACCCGCGCCGGCGACTGGTATCAGGAGTCCATCAAGGATACCTTCAAGATGCTGGAGTGCTACGGCGATGTCATCGTCATGCGTCACTTCCAGCAGGGCGCGCCCGCCGAGGCCGCGAAGTGGGCCAGCATCCCCATCATCAACGGCGGCGACGGTTGGGGCGAGCACCCCACGCAGATCCTGACCGACCTCTTCACCGTGCTGCGGGAGAAGGGGACCATCGACGGGTTGCGCTGGGTCGCCGTGGGCGATATGCGCATGCGCACCATGCACTCGCTGGGCTACGCGTTGACGCAGTTCGATTGTCCCATCACCTTTGTGGCTCCTCCCGGCATGGAACTGCCCGATAGCTACAAAGAGGACTACGAGGCCATGAGCCTGGACTTCGACTTCGCCGATCACGTCGGTGACGTCATCGGTGACGCCGACGTCATCCTGGTGGAGCCGACCATCCAGCCCGACTACACCAAATCCCGCGACGAGCGCAAAGGTGAAGTGCCCACCACGCCGGAGAACTACAAGATCACCCGCGAGCTGCTGGAGACCAAGGCCAAGCCCGACGCCATCCTGCTGCACTCACTGCCGCGCATGGACGAGATCCCGCCGGACGTCGACATCACCCGCTGGTCCCGCTACTGGCAGGAGGGCTTCAACGGCGTCGTCATGCGCATGGCGCTGCTGGCGCTGGTGCTGGGCGCGGTGGAGTAAAGAAAGTCTAGTCGTCGGGTAGTCGGGTAGTCGGATAGTCAGGTAGTCTTGGGGTTAAGCGGTGTGAGTAAGATAAAGCGGTTTGAGGATTTGAAAGGTTGGCAAAAGGCACGTCAGCTCGCTAATCAAGTCTATGATCTTACAAGCTGCTCTATGTTTCGCCGAGATGTTCGTCTGCGCAATCAGATTCAGGGAGCGGCTGGCTCCGTGATGCACAACATCGCCGAAGGCTTTGACGCCGGAACCGATGCGGAGTTTATACGCTTCCTGACCTACGCGCGGCGGTCTGCCAGTGAAGTGCAGTCACAGCTTTACCTGGCTCTTGACCGAGGCTACATCACAGAGCGCAATCTTCACGATACGTATGCTCTCGCCACTGAGACGAAACGTCTTATCAACGGACTGATTGCTTACTTGCGTCGCAGCAATCGTGTAAAAGAAACCGCCTTAGAGTACCTAACTGACGACTACCTGACTGACGACTACCTGACTGACGACTAAAAGACTAAGCGACTATATGACGAGGAGACTAAAAGATGATTACCAATCTACGCGGTCGAGACTTGATTTGCGACCTCGACTTTTCCAAGGAAGAGGTCGAGACGGTGTTGGATACAGCCTGGGATCTGAAGCGCAAGCGCGCGTTGGGCGAGCCGCACCCGCTGCTGCGCGACAAGACCCTGGGCATGTTGTTCTTCTTCAGCAGCACCCGCACCCGCTGTTCCTTTGAGGCCGGCATGGCCCAACTGGGCGGGCACGCGGCCTTCATCGAGTCCCGCACGACGCAGGTTTCCCACGGCGACACCGCCAAGGAGATCGGCGAGATTCTGGGGCGCTACTTCGACGGTCTGGCTATCCGTCAGTGTGATTGGGACTACGGGAACAAATACATCAACTGGGTGGCCGAGGCTTCGCGCGCGCCGGTGCTCAACATGCAGTGCGATAAGTACCACCCGCATCAGTGCCTGGCCGACCTGATGACCATTCAGGAGAAGTTCGGCAAGGACCTGCGCGGCAAGAAGATCGTCGTCTCCTGGGCTTACGCCTCGTCCTATCTCAAGCCCATCTCCGTGCCGCAGTCGCTGATCCTGCAGATGCCCCGCTTCGGCCTGGACGTCACGCTGGCGCATCCGCCGGAGTTCAAGCTGATGCCCGACGTGATGGAGAGGGCGCGGGAGCAGGCCGAGAGATACGGTGTCAACTTTGAGGTCGTCCACGACATGGAAGCGGGCTTCGAGGACGCCGACGTCGTCTACGCCAAGTCCTGGGGGCCCATGATGACCACCACCGACCCCGACGAAGGCAAAGCGCTGCAGGACCAATACAAGGACTGGATCACGGACAGCGCTAAGATGAAGCTGGCGAAGCCGGGCGCCATCTACATGCACCCGCTGCCCGCCGACCGCGACGTCGAGGTGACCAGCGAGGTCATGGACGGCCCGCAGTCCGTCGTCTTCGACCAGGCCGAAAACCGCCTGCACGCCCAGAAGGCCGTCATGGCCCTGACGATGTGGTAAATTAGTCCCGTAGTCGGGTCGTCCCTTAGTCGTATAGTCAACGACACAACGAGACGACCCGACTACCTGACTACCCGACTACCTGACTAACAGACTAAAAACAAGGAGAAGCGCATGAGTAAGCGAAAATGGGCCGTCATCGCGATCGGCGGCAATTCTTTGATTCCAGATAAGCAACATCAGACCGTGGAAGATCAGTACAAGGCGGCGGGTGAGACCGCCCATCACATCGCCAATATGATCGAGGCAGGCTGGGATGTGGCCATCGGGCACGGGAACGGGCCCCAGGTGGGCTTCATCCTGCGCCGCTCGGAGATCGCGGCCAAAATCGCCGGGATGCACGAGGTACCGCTGGATGCCTGCGGTGCGGATACCCAAGGCGCCATCGGCTATGCGCTGCAGCAGAATCTGGCCAACGAGTTCAAAGCGCGGGGCATCCATAAGACGGTCGCCACCGTCATCACGCAGGTGCAGGTGGACAAGGACGATCCCGCGTTCAAGAACCCCACCAAGCCCATTGGCGGCTTCATGGAAGAGGACGAGGCCCAGAAGCGCGCGGCGGAAGAGGGCTGGAACGTGGTGGAGGACGCCGGGCGCGGCTGGCGCCGCGTCGTCGCTTCTCCTCTCCCGGTGCGGATTGTGGAGCTGCCGGCCGTGAAGACGCTGTTAGATAATGGCATCTGCGCCATCACCGTGGGCGGCGGCGGTATCCCTGTGGTTGAAGACGAGAACGGCAACCTCAAGGGTGTGGCCGCCGTCATCGACAAGGATTTCGCCTCCTCGCTATTGGCTCAGTCCATCAACGCCGATCTTTTCCTCATCTCCACAGCCGTCGAGAAGATCTATCTCAACTTCAACACGCCGGAACAGCAAGCCATCGACGAGATGACCGTCTCCGAGGCCAAGCAGTATTTAGAAGAAGGGCACTTCGCCGAGGGCAGCATGGCGCCCAAGGTGCGCGCCATCATCCGCTACCTGGAGGCCGGTGGCAAGAAAGCCATCGTCACCGACCCCGCGCACATCATGGACGCGCTGGAAGGCAAGACGGGAACGCATATCATTCCCGATTAGGCACACGGGGCAGGGGGCGAGTTGCAAGTTCGAGAAAATGTGTAAACTTGGAGATTGTTTTTGCCTCCTGCCTCCTGCATCTTTTTGCTTAAATGGGAAGGCGCCGTGATAATCTATACCCTGGGACATAGCAATCACACGACGGAAGCGTTTATCGCGTTGCTGCGGCAGCACGGTGTCGAGATGGTGGTAGACGTGCGCAGCCAGCCGTACAGCCAATGGACGTCCCAATTTAACCGGGAGATACTTCGGGATGACCTGCAAAGCGTCGGCCTCCGTTATGAGTTCATGGGGGACGTATTAGGGGGGCGGCCCGGGGATCCGGCTCTCTACGATCCAGGGCAGGAGCGCCCCGACTACCGTCGTATGGAGCGCACGTCCGCATACCAGGCGGGCATTGACCGGTTGGTCGAACTGGCGGAAGAGACGCCGGTCGCGATAATGTGCAGCGAGGGTGATCACCGGCAGTGCCACCGTCACCTGTTGATCACTCAGACGCTGCTGGCGCGCGGGGTTCAAGTGCACCACATCCGGCCTGATGGCTCTCTCGTTGAAGGGCAGGCCGAGCCCGAGCAGCTCTCGCTGTTTTAGGTGAACGATGCCCCGGACCCTCTACACCATCGGTTACCGGCGCAAGTCGCTGGAGACTTTTATCACGCAGTTGCGTCAGGCCGGCGTGGACGTGGTGATCGACGTGCGCTTGCGCAACACGTCGCACCTGGCCGGATACACGAAGCGCGACACCCTGGATTTTCTCCTGCGCGAAGGGTTCGACATTGCTTATCGGCACATCCCTGAGCTGGCGCCCACCTCGGAGATCCTCGACGCCTACAAAGAGGAGGGGGATTGGGAGACGTACGAAGCGCAGTTTCTGTCTTTGCTGGACGCACGAGACGCCGCGCAGCTCGGTCGCGAGTTACTCCGTCGTTATCAGGCGCCGTGCCTGTTGTGTGCCGAGCCTACTGCCGAGCGCTGTCACCGTCGGCTGGTGGCCGAATATTGGGTCCAATGGTTGCCGGAGGTGGAGGACGTTGTTCACTTGTAGGGGGTGAGGCATGCCCGTACAAGAGGTGCTTATTCTGGCGATGACCAAGATGAAGAGCGGTATCTGCACCGCCGGTTTCACCACCGAGCGCGCTCCTGTGACAGGACTGCGGTGGGTGCGTCCCACCCGCGAATTCGACACCGTTCTGCCGGAGGACATGCTGGACCCCGACGGGCGCCTGGTCCTCTGCGGCGACGTGGTCGCGCTGAACCTGGTCACGCCGCGCCCCGACCCACCGCACGTCGAGGATTGGATCACCGACTTCGTCCGCGCTCGTCCCCGCCGGCTGCGTCGTCTGACGGGCGAAAAGCGCGCGGCTTTTTTTCCTCGTTACCTCGATCAGGCGCCGCAGGAAGTTTTTATCGAGCACAAACGCTCGCTCTGTCTGGTAGAACCGGAACAGGTTTGGGCTACGTTCACTTTAGATCGCTATTCGGGCAAGTACCAGGTGCGCTTGCGCTTCACGCTGCCCGGTGAGGTGCAGTGCCCTCGGGCCATGGACCGTCGGGGTCTGCCGGTGACCGACCTGAAGTGGCGCGCCCTGGGACGTGATTGGCTGGCGCAGGCGAGGCGCGGACGCCTGAATCTCTCTCATGAGGCGCTGATGGAGCGGTTAGGGGCCGAGGCTCTTTATTTGACCCTGGGGTTGAGCCGCCGGTGGAGGGGCGAATACTGGCCTCTGGTGCACGCGATTCATGTGGTGCCTGACTATGAGGCGACCATTGATCTGGAAAACCTATGACGACCTATCCTGTTCTCGCCGAGTTGGGTTTCTCTTTGGATCAGGTTAGCACGCTGAGCAGCCGTGATCGCACCAGCCTGCTGAACTTCCTGCTGCGCTGGGAGCACGTCGCCGCGCTGCACGCCTGCCTGGATATCCTGATGCGCCAGAGGCCGGATCTGGTTTCCCTGATGGACTTGCGCACCAAGGCTCTTATGGCCGAGGCGCGGTTCGACGAGGCCGTGGCACAGATGCAGGCGCGCCTTGAGGCGCGTTCCTCGATGACGGCGCGCGCCTTGTTGGCCCGCATCCACCTTGCGCAGGGAGAGAAGGCGCGGGCGCGGGAGATCGCGGAGGCGCTGGTGACCGAACGCCCGGAGGCCATCACCGCCTGGCGGCTGTTGGTCGAAGTCGAGCTGGCGCGGGGTGAGACAGAGGCCGCACTGGAGGCCTGCCGGCGGTTACGTGAGCTGCGGCCGCACAGCCGAAGTTACCTTCTCAGCATGCTTGACGTGTCTCAGGCCCGCGAGGATTGGGTGACGGCCAGCGGCTACGCGGTGCAGCTGTTGAACACGGTGGAGGAGCTCAGCGATCTCTCCGTGGAGTATCTAGAGCGCCTGCGTTCCTACTTCCAGGCCAGCGGTGAAGCGACGCGCGTGGCTGACCTGGACGCTGCGCTGCAACGCCGGTATGTCAAAGAGTTGGCTGCCCTGCGGACGAGACTGCACGGGGAAGTCACGTCGCCGCTCGCGTCTGAGACGGAAAAAACGCGCCGGGACTTTGCCGTGCTTGAGAGGGGTGCCGCGGCAGAAAGCCTGCCTGCGTTGGAAGAGGTACCTGTCTCGGAGGAGGAACGGCAATGGATCGCCGACGCGGTCCAGAAACACTTCGGCTTCACCACACTCCTGCCCGGGCAGGTGGAGACATTGGCCTGCGTCCTGCGGGGCGAGGACGTGTTGGCTGTGCTGCCCACTGGCGGCGGAAAATCCCTCTGCTACCAGCTGCCCGCGCTGTTGGCGGAGCAGGGCGTGACGCTCGTCATCTCCCCGTTGATCGCGCTGATGAAGGACCAGTTGGATTCGCTGCCCGACCATCTGCGACCGCGCGCGACGACCATCAACAGCAGCCTGGACGGCGACGAGCTGCGCCGGCGCCTCGATCACGCCACCGATGGTACCTATCGCCTGCTCTACGCCGCGCCGGAGCGCCTGCGCCAGCCGACGTTTCTGCACGCCATGCGCCGCGCCGGTCTCAACTACCTGGTGGTGGATGAGGCGCATTGCGTCAGCGCCTGGGGTCACGATTTCCGCCCCGATTACCTCGCGCTGGGACGTGTGCGCGCGGCTCTGGGCAATCCCCAGCTCGTGGCCCTGACGGCGACGGCCCCGCCCCCGGTGCGCCAGGATATCATCCAACACCTGCACAGCGGCCCGGCGACCGCTGCGCCTGACGTGCGTGTCGTGGCTGGGGACATCACCCGACCCAATCTCCGGCTGGAGGTCTTGCAGGCGCGCAATCTGGATGAAAAGTTGCGCCGTCTGCTGGCTTTCTGTCAGGCGGAAGAGGGCAGCGGCATCGTCTACGCCGGGACCCGCGCCCGCTGCGAGCGGCTGGCGGCCCTGCTCCGGCGCTATGGCGTCGCGGCGCAGCACTATCACGCCGGCATTCGTAACCGGGCCGAGGTGCAGGATGCCTTTATGGCGGGCCGCGTGCGCGTCGTCGTGGCGACCGTCGCCTTTGGGTTGGGTATCGACAAGCCCGATATCCGTTTCATCGTGCACTTTGTGCCGCCCTCTTCTCTGGAGGCCTACTATCAGGAGGCGGGCCGCGCCGGGCGCGATGGGCTGCCCGCCCGCTGTCTGCTGATGTATTCGTCGGAGGATCGCGCGACGTTGACCCGGCGACTGCACCACGACGCGCTCTCCATCGGATTTCTGCGCAAAACTTACGGCGCTGTCCAACAGCGGCTGGGCGACGCCGACTGGGGTCGCGTCTGCATGGGCAATCTGGAGCGCGAGCTGCAGGTGGACGACGTGCGCATCCGCGTGGCGTTGAGCCTGCTGGAGGAAAGTGGCCTGTTGCGCCGAGGGCCGGACGTGCCTCGTGCCGCTCAGGTTCGTCTCTCCGATCTGGTCGCCCCGACCGTCTGGGCGCGGGATGCGGACTTCGCTGCGTTCCGTAAGGCAGCGCGCTTGCGACCCGCTCAGTGGCTGACGCTGGATCTGGCCGACGTGGCGCGCAAAGCCGGGCTCTCGCTCCATCACCTCGAAACGCAACTCCTCACGTGGTCGGATAAGGGATGGCTGAACTATCACTTCTCCGGTCGCGATCTCTTCTTGGAAGTGCTCCCCCCGCCCCAGGACGCGGCTGCGCGCGTGGAGGGCCTGCTGGAGCGGTACGCGACGGTGCAGGCGCAGCGCGTCGCTGAGATCACGGCTTACGCCCGTACGTCCCGCTGTCGTCACGGCTACATCAACGCCTATCTGGGGGGGCGTGTCATCGAGCGCTGTGAGGCCTGCGACAACTGCATGGAGGTCTCTGTCGCTCACGTGGACGATCTGCCGGATGAGCGCGCGCAGCTGCTTACCATCCTGCGCTGCATGGCCGAGGCGCCGTGGAGTTGGGGCCGTCGCAACCTGATCTATATCCTCTGTGCCGACAGCAAAGCACCGGAACGCGGCCGGGAGCAGTCAGGCTACGGTGCGTTGGCCTTCCGCTCGAAGACGGCGGTCAAGCACCTGCTGGCCTCCCTGGAACGGGCCGGCTTCGTGCAACCGCGTGAGCTCGAGCATGGCGGCGTCGTGCTTGATCTGATGCCGAAGGGGCGTGCCGCGCTGGAGCATCCGGCCTTGCTCGATCCTATCCTCAAACCCTCGATCGTTCCTGCGTCCCGCAGGGAGGAGGGTCTGAGCGTGGATGATACTTTGTTGGACAGACTTCGTGCGTGGCGGACCGAACAATCTCGCATCCAGGCTGTGCCGCCCTACGTCATCTTTCACGATAGTCATCTACGCGCTATCGCTGCCGCGCGTCCCCAGACCCTGGAAGCTTTACAAGAGATCAAAGGCATAGGCCCCAAACGACTTGAAGCCTACGGAGAGGAGATCCTTCAGATCATCAAACAACTCGCAACTCGTAACTCGTAACTCGCAACCATCTGGCAAAAGAGGTAAACATGGATCATGTTATTGGACTGAAATGCACCCTCTGCGGCAAGACCTACGGCGTCGACGAGATCGACTATGTCTGCCCGGAGCACGGGGACGACGGTATCGTCGACGTGCAGTATGATTACGACGTTATCGCGTCGCGCATCAGCCGCGAGAGCCTGGCGCAGAACGACGACCGCACTATCTGGCGTTATAAGCCGCTGATGGCAGTGGAACCCGACTCGCCGATACCGCCGTTGCGCGTGGGGTGGACGCCGCTCTATCCGGCGCCGCGCCTGGCCGAGCAGCTGGGCCTCAAGCACGTCTGGGTCAAGGACGACGGTGTGAATCCAACGGCCTCCTTCAAGGATCGCGCCTCGGCGGTGGCCGTGGTCAAGGCCCGCGAGGTCGGCGCCGAGATCATCACCACGGCGAGCACGGGCAACGCGGCGGCGGCCCTGGCGGGTCTCTCCGCCAGCGTGGGGTTGCCCGCCGTGATCTTCGTGCCCAAGAGCGCGCCGCCCGCCAAGATCGCGCAGCATCTCGTCTACGGCGCGCGCGTCCTGCTGGTCGATGGCACCTACGACGACGCCTTCGAGCTGACACTCGAGGTCGCCAGGGAATACGGGTGGTACAACCGTAACACGGCCTACAATCCCTACATGACCGAGGGCAAGAAGACGGGCGTGCTGGAGATCTGCGAGCAGTTGCGCTGGCAGGCGCCGGATCGTATCTTCGTGCCCGTGGGCGACGGCTGCATCATCGGCAGCGTCCACAAGGGCCTGAAGGATCTGCTGGCGCTGGGCTGGATCGACCGGATGCCCAAGATCATGGGTGTGCAGGCCGAAGGGTCGGCGCCGTTGGTCGACGCCTGGGAGCGCGGGCTGGAGGGCTGGGAGATGGAGCCGGTCGCCGCGCACTCCGTGGCCGATAGCATCGTTGCCGGGCTGCCGCGCGACCGCAACAAGGCGCTGGCGGCCGTCCGCGAGACGGGGGGGGCGTACCTAGCCGTCAGCGACGAAGCCATCCTGGAGGCCATCCCCACCATTGCGCAGAATACGGGTGTCTTCTCGGAACCGGCGGCCGCCGCGGCTTACGCCGGGCTGGTCAAGGCCGTGGATCAGGGCCTGGTTGATGCTGATGAGCGCGTCGTCGTCATGCTCACCGGCTCTGGGTTGAAAGACATCGACGCCACCATGAAGGCTGTGCCGGAGCCGCCCGTCATCGCGCCGAACCTGGACGCGGTGAAGGCGTTGATGGCATAAGTCACCCTCACGTTTCAGGGGTTCTGAAGCGGTTGGGATTGACTTCACGAAGATTCTGGTGGATCGTAGCGCTTTTGGTCGCGGCCTGGCTGCTCTGGATGACGCTGCGCGGGAGCGGGGCCGTCAACCGCGATCTCACGCCCCTCATCGAATCGCAGGCGGGGCGCATGTTTGGCGCGCACCTGCTTATCAGCATCCTGGGCAACGTCGCCGTCTTCGTGCCGTTGGGGGCGGCGGTGGCGCTGGCGCCGGCTGATCAGTCACTCGCCAGGCGGATCGGTTGGGCGACCATCGTCGGCGCCGGTCTCAGTGCGATCATCGAGGTGTTGCAGATGGCGCTGCCCAGTCGCCGGTCCGATCCCCTTGATTGGGTGCTCAACACGGTGGGGGCCGGGATAGGAGCCGTGGGCGTCGTGTTGCTTAAGAAATATCTCACTGAATTTACTATGAGGTGCAACGCACCTGCGATGCCCCGATCATGTTGGCTAACAACCCATGCTGGCGTGCACGAAAGGGCTGTTTTCAAACGTCCGAAGGGGCGTCGCACCTGGCTGAAAACGTGAAACGTGAAACCTGTTCGCGTTTTACGTTCAGATTTGGATAATCATCAACTATCATAAGGAGAATACAATGATCGATCTGAGTATACATGAAGAGCAGTTGGAACGAACGGTACAGCGGGCGCGCGAGCGTGACATCATCATCCCCACCTTTGCGGAGATGAAGGACCCGTCGCTGATTCCAGATAAGATCAAGGAAGAGCTGGCGGATATCGGCCTGTGGGATATTCATCCGCGCAACCTTTTCCGCATCACGTGGAAAAACGAGCCGGTGGAGAAGGGTGGGGCCTTTGATGGCGTCAACTACGTCGAGGTGCCCCGTGAGCTGACGGGCGTCGACGCACGGATTATCGCCCTGGTGGGCAAGTGGTTCCCCACCGGCGCGCACAAGGTCGGCGCGACCTTCGGCTGTCTGGTGCCGCGCCTGGTCACCGGGCAGTTCGATCCCACCTACCACAAGGCCGTCTGGCCCTCTACGGGCAACTACTGCCGGGGCGGGGCCTACGACGCCGCGCTGCTGGCCTGCGAATCCATCGCCATCCTGCCCGAAGGCATGAGCCGGGAGCGCTTCGAGTGGCTGAGTAAGGTCGCCGGTGAGGTCATCGCCACGCCCGGCACCGAGTCCAATGTCAAGGAGATCTTCGACAAGTGCTGGGAGCTCAAAGAGACGCGCGGCGAGAAAGTCATGATCTTCAACCAGTTCGACGAGTTCGGCAACCACCTGTGGCACTACGACGTCACCGGTCACGCCATGGAAGAGGTGCTGGAGCGCGAGCTGGGCAGCGACGAGCGCTACTTCGGCGTCACGCTGACCACAGGCTCGGCGGGGACGCTGGGCTGCGGCGATTATATGAAAGAGCTCTTCCCCGGCAGCAAGATCGCGGCGGGTGAGGCGCTGCAGTGTCCCACGCTGCTGCAAAACGGCTTCGGCAGCCACCGTATCGAGGGCATCGGCGACAAGCACGTGCCCTGGATCCACAACGTCCGCAACACCGACATGGTCATCGCCATCGACGACAATGACACCATGGCGCTGGTGCGGCTCTTCAACGAGCCCGCCGGGCGCGCGTACCTGGTCAAGCAGGGGGTGCCGGAAGATTTCGTGGCGAATATGGACTTGATGGGCATTTCCAGCATCGCCAACGTCCTGATGGCGATCAAGATGGCCAAGTGGTACGAGTTGGACGAGAGCAACGTCATCCTCACCGTCTGGACCGACTCCATGGAGCTCTACGAGAGCCGCCTGCGGGAGATGCACGAAGCCCACGGTGAATACACCGAGGCCGACGCGGCCGTTGCCTACCACCAGCATCTACTGGGGCAGAGCACCGACCACATGCTGGAGCTGACCTACCCCGAACGCAAGCGCGTCCACAACCTCAAGTACTACACCTGGATCGAACAGCAGGGGCGCGACATGGAAGAGCTTCAGGATCAGTGGTACGATCGCAGCTACTGGGCCAAGATTCAGGGTCAGGTCGAGGAGATCGACGAGCTCATCCGGGTCTTCAACCAGCGTACAGGGTTGCTGGAGTAGTATTCTTCGTGACAGATGTGATAGAGACAGCCCCTCCAACGAGGGGCTGTCTCTATCATCATGTTGGTGTACCCCGCCTCAAGAAGGTTGCGCGAACCCTGGTCAGAGGTATACTCGGGGTGTTGCGAAGTCTGAAAAAGAATTAGTTCCCACGTAACCGCCCCCGGGACGAGGGCTGGGAACGATAAAGAGGGAAGTTATATTTTTACGAACCCTTAAATACCATGAGGATTAGATGAAACCACGCTTTTCGATCGTTGGCCCCGTTTACAATGAAGAGGTCCTGATCACTGAATTCTACAACCGCGTCCGTGATGTGATGGAGCCCTTGGGTGAACCCTGGGAGGTGGTCCTCATTAACGACGGCAGCCGCGACCAGACTCCCGAGATCCTGGACGAACTCCACGCTCAGGACCCCGAGCACGTCGTCGTCATTCATTTCGCCCGGAACTTCGGCCATCAGCTGGCCATCACCGCCGGTATGGACTACGCGCGGGGCGATGCTGTCGTCGCCATCGACACCGACCTCCAGGACCCACCGGAGGTCATCCCCGACTTCATCGCCCGATGGCGCGACGGTTACGAGGTTGTCTATGGCGTCCGCACCGAACGTGAGGGGGAGACCTGGTTCAAACTCTTCACCGCGCGCCTCTTCTACCGGCTCATACAGAGTTTGACCGACGTGACCATCCCCATGGAAGCGGGCGATTTCCGCCTCCTGGATCGCAAGGTCATCGAGGTCATGCGTCTCATGCGCGAGAAGCACCGCTTCGTGCGGGCCATGATCTCCTGGGTGGGCTTCCGTCAGACGGGGGTGCCCTACCGGCGTCACGCGCGCACCGCCGGCGAGACCAAGTACCCCTTCCGGAAGATGTTCCGCCTGGCCCTGGATGCCATCACGGGCTTCTCTTTCTTGCCCCTGAAACTGGCGACCTGGTTTGGAACCACGGCTGCCGTCACCGGCTTCGTCCTCGCCCTCGTCCTGCTCATCATCCGGATGGGGGGAGATGCCCCGTTGGTCGGGCAGGGGCTAACTGCCAGCCTGGTGCTCTTCATCGGGGGCGTGCAGATGTTGATCATGGGGATTCTGGGGGAGTACATCGGGCGTATCTATGACGAGGTACGCGAGCGCCCACTTTACATCGTTCGCGAGATCAAGCGTATTGACTCTTCTGAAAAGGGGGAGCAGACATCGGATTTTTAGTACGATAACCTGCTATACCTGGTGGTTTGGCATGCACTGATCTGCCGCCTGGGGATACCTTGATGCTGAAAAATACAAATTCTCTTTATGCAGTCCTACTTACATTCCTATCTTTCGGTTAGATAAGGAGCAGAACATGGCACTTTGGGATGTCTATTACACGGTCACCAGCGTTGACGAGGCGCTTGAGCTTCTGGCAGAACACACGGGCAAGGCCCGCCTCGTTGCCGGGGGGACCGATCTCCTCGTGGAGATCAGAAATGGGATGAGTTCTCCCTCCGTCATCGTCGACGTGACCCGCATTGGGGGCCTGGGCGAGATTCACCTGGGCGAGGATGATCTCATTCACATCGGGCCGCTGGTCACCCACGCCCAGGCGGCGGCTTCGCCGCTGCTGCAGGAGCGCGCGTTGCCTCTGGCCCAGACCTGCTGGAACGTGGGAGGGCCGCAGCTGCGCAATCGCGGCACCATCGCCGGCAATCTGGTGACCGCCACGCCTGCCAACGATACTATCACCACCCTGCAGGCTCTGGATGCCCGGCTCACGCTGCGCAGCGTGCGCGGCGAGCGCACCATGAAGATCGAGGATTTCTGCACGCACGTCCGGTGTACTTCGATGGAACCCGACGAGATGCTGGTGGACATCGCCTTCGCGCCCCTGGAGGATAACGAGCAGGGGATCTATCTCAAGCTGCGCCAGCGCAAGGCTCTCGCCATCGCCACGGTGAACGTGGCCCTCATCCTCACGATGAACCGGGGTCGGGTGAGCAAGGCGCGCATCGCCCTGGGCTGCGTGGCGCCGACCATCGTCCGCGCCACGGAGGCGGAGACTATGCTCAAGGGTCAGACGCTGGATGACGAACTCATAGACGCAGCGGCAAAGGCCGCGGTCGAGGCCGCCCGCCCCATCGACGACGTGCGCGGTTCGGCCTGGTTCCGCAGCGAAGAGGTGGAGGCGCTGGTTCACCGTGGGCTGCAGCACCTGGAACGCGGCGATCTGCGGATGGGCCTTCCCGAGCCGGAGGAGATGGTCCTGCTCTGGGGCAAGGGACGCCCGCGCGCTCGTCTCTCGGGAGGCACCATTGCCCATCACGCTCGCGGCGACGAGCCTATCCAATGCACGGTGAACGGCGAGAATGTGGTTGTGCGTGGGGCCAACGGCAAGACTCTGCTCCATATGCTGCGCGACGATCTGGGGCTGATGGGGACCAAGTCGGGTTGCGAGGAAGGGGAGTGCGGCGCCTGCACCGTCTGGCTTGACGGCATGGCGGTCCTCTCCTGCATCACCCCGGCCCCCAGGGCTCACGCGACCAACATCGTCACCATCGAAGGTCTGGCGGGAGAGGACGGTCTGCACCCTGTCCAACAGGCCTTCATCGAGGAGGACGCCGTGCAGTGTGGCTATTGCACACCCGGCTTTGTCATGAGCGCCGCCAATCTGCTCAAGGAACGCCCTCATCCCTCCCGAGATCAGATAGTGACGGCGTTGAGCGGTAATATCTGCCGCTGCACCGGATACTACAAAATCATCCGGGCCGTGGAGAAGGCCGCCGCCGGAGAATAGTGTTTTTTCACCCACATAGGTTTAGGACGGGAGTTCTGAGTTCATGAGACGAGCTATTCCCATCGAGAGCGCCCATAAGATTATTCTCTACATGCGCACCTACTACTCGTTGCTGCGCACCACGGAGGAGGTCCAGATTCGCACCCTGGAGGAGACCCATACCAGTATGGCGCCCTCCCTTCACAAGAAGGCCAGCAAGATGGAGCCGGACACCTCGGCCTTTATCTACAGCAGCCTGCGCCTCCCCTTTTGCATCCGCGACGTGCGGCTGGTGGTCATGGGGCAGACCGAGGAGGTCTTTCAGCGGCGGGGCTACACCGATGTGGAGAGCTGGCAGCCGGTCTCTGCACCTGGACGCCGGCGCCGGATGCTCTACGACGGCGAGGAGACACTGGCGGCCTATATCGCCAGCATCTCGGACGTGGACGACCTCATGCCTATTCTGGTCGCCTTCCAGATCGAATGGAACAAGATGCACCATCTTCTCTCCCTGCACCGGGGTCTGGCCGAGCGGCTGGCCGCCTGGGCCGAATCGGGGGAGCCTGACGCCACGCTCCAGACCGATACCCTGAAAGCGCTGCAGCTTTCACCGGACGATTGGGCCCGGTTCGCGCGGGCCTGGCAGGACAATCTGCCCCATCTGCTCTGTGACATCGCCCACCGGCGAAAGCGGATGGCCGTCCGGCTGCTGGCGGGCACCTACGTTGACTACCGTCGCGCTACCCAGCGGTGGTGGTGGCACGTCACGGAGAACGCGCCCGTGAACCTCTTCGAACGTCCCGTCTACTTCGTCTCCAGCAACACTCACAGTATGACCAACATGCTCACCGGCTTCGCTCAACGTCACGAGAGGGCACTGCTGGACTATCTCCACACCGAGGCGCCCGAGGATCTCCGTGAGGAAGCCGAACGCATCCGGCAGGGGGAAGTCCCCAGCAGCTGGGATAACTTCCTCTATTACGTACTCAAGAAATACCTGAGCCGGCCCGAGAGCCAGGAGATGCTCGAAGAGCGCTCGGTCTACGAGACGGAACACGGGATCACCCGTATCCCCAGCAGCCAGACCTTCGATCTGGAGGCGCAGGTCATCGAGCTCTACAAGATCAATCCCGAGCACGTGGATGGGCGGCTGCAAGACCTGCCTTTGGAAGCGCTGGCGGACAGCAGAGCCGTCATCCTCAACATTGACTACCCCCTGGGTTTCGCGGCTTATCACCTGCTCACGCGCGTGGCCGCGAGCGCCGGATCGCTGCGTGGCTTCTACGCCCTGGGAAAGGCGGCCACGCTCAACGGGCGCCTGGGGGATGTGCTCATTCCCAACGTCGTCTACGATGAGCACTCGCAGAATACCTACCTGCTGAATAACGTCTTCGACGCCGATCACATCGCCCGGTATCTCGTCTACGGCGACGTTCTGGATAACCAGCGCGCCATCACTGTGCGGGGCACCTTCCTCCAGAACGACGCCTACATGCGGGGCTTTCTCAACGCAGGCTATACCGACGCCGAGATGGAGGCCGGCCCCTACCTCTCGGGTGTCTACGAGTTCATCCGGCCTCGGCGCTATCCCACCAACGAGATCGTCAATCTTTACCCCATCCCCTTCGAGATCGGTATCCTTCACTACGCGTCGGATACGCCCATCACCAAGGGCAAGAACCTGAGCCATAATCTCTCATATTACGGGATGGACCCCACCTACGCCACCACCGTGGCGGTCCTGCGCCGGATCCTGGCTCTGGAGACCAAGGGGGGATACCAGGACCGGTGATGCGGCGGGGAGAAGGACGAAAGAACGAGATCCCTCATTGCTTTCGGGATGACAGACGATACTTTTTTGAAGGAGAACATTTATGACAGGCAACTACGTTGGAAAACCGGTCATTCGTACCGATGCCGAAGCTAAGGTCACCGGCAAGGCGCTTTATCCCGGCGACTTCAAGATGGAGGGGCAGCTGCACATGAAGCTCCTCTTCGCGGAGCGGCCCCACGCCCGGGTGCTGCACATCGACACCGAGGAGGCCGGGAACGTGCCTGGCGTGGTGGCTATCTTCACCGCGGCCGACGTGCCCGTCAACGAATACGGCCTTCAGTACCCCGATCAGCCCGTGCTCTGCGGCCCCGGCAGCGAGAAGGAGGGCTCCGACGTGGTCCGCTTCGTCGGCGACCAGGTGGCTGCCGTCGTCGCGGAGTCGGAGGAGGCGGCCGCGAAAGCCCGGGATCTCATCAAGGTGGAATATGAGGATCTGCCCATCATCACCGATCCTCGCGAAGCCCTGAAGCCCGACGCTTACCGCATCCATCCCCCCTATCCTGGCCTCGATATCCACCCCGAGCTGGTCCTGAAAGATAACCTCGTCTGCCGCCACCGCATCCGCAGGGGAGACGTGGAGGCCGCCTGGGCGGACGCTGCCGTCATCGTGGAGGCCGAGTACGAGATCCCCGGTCAGGAGCATGCCTTCCTCCAGCCCGAGGCCGGCCTGGCCTACGTGGACGACGAGGGGCGCGTGACCGTCATCGTGGGCGGCCAGTGGGCCCACGAGGATCAGGAACAGATCGCGCACGCCCTGGATCTGGATTCCCATCAGGTGCGCGTGATCTACCCGGCCATTGGAGGGGCCTTCGGCGGCAAGGAGGACATGTCCGTCCAGATCGTGCTGGCCCTGGCGGCCTGGAAGCTCGGCCGGCCGGTGAGGCTGGTCTGGTCGCGCGAGGAATCCATCGCCGGGCACCACAAGCGCCATAAGGTCTACGCCCGCGCCCGCTGGGGCGCCGACGCGGAGGGGCATCTCGTCGCGGCGGAGACCGAGGTCGTCGCCGATGCGGGGGCCTACGTCTATACTACCAACAAGGTGATGGGTAACCTGATCCTCACCTGTAACGGTCCCTACCGGCAGCCCAATGTCAAGACGGACGTCGTCGCCGCCTACACCAATAATATTCCCGGCGGCGCCTTCCGGGGCTTCGGCGCTCCCCAGGGCAACTTCATCGCCGAATCGCAGATGAACAAGCTCGCGGAGGCGTTGGACATGGACCCGGTGGAGTTCCGCCTGCGCAATATCCTGCGAGGGGACGACGACGCCCCCTGGGGCGAACCCCTGCCCGACGACGCGCAAGGGCTGGAGGATGCCCTCATTGCAGCGGCGGAGGCCATGGGATGGGAGCGGAAGGAGACGGGGTGGCGCGCGCCCTGGATCGCCGCCGGACCCGACGATCCCCCCTATCTCAAGCGCGGGGTGGGCATCGCCCTGGGGTTGAAGAACGTGGGCTTCTCCTTCGGATACGACGACCACGCCTGGGCCATCATCGAGTTACGCGGTGAAGCCGAGGTTGAGGAGGCCGTCGTCTACGCGGCCAGCGCCGACGTGGGTCAGGGCACCCGTACCGTCATCCGCCAGATGGCGGCGGACGCGCTGGCGCTGCCTCTGGAGAAGGTGACGCTGGATCGGGCCGATACGGCCATCACCAGGACCTCGGGCTCGTGCTCGGCCTCCCGTATGACCTTCATGATCGGCAACGCTATTCGAGGGGCGGCCGCCGCTGCCCTGAAGAAGTGGCAGGACGAGGAGCGGCCCGCCCGCGCCGAGTACAAATACGTGGCGCCGAAGACCACGCCCATGGACACGGAGACGGGCCATTCCGATCCCAACTTCTCCTACGGTTACGTGGCCATCGCCCTGGAGGTGGCCGTGGACACCGAGATCGGCGAGCCTTACTTCCCCCGCATCGTCTGTGCCGACGACGTAGGCCAGGCTATCAACCCGCGCCTGCTCGAAGGGCAGATCGAAGGGGGCGTGATCCAGGCGTTGGGCTGGGCGACGACGGAGAAGCTCGTCGAGGAGGAGGGACACCCCATCTCCAAAACCCTGGGGACCTACCTGGTGCCCACCATCGCCGACATCCCCGGCGAAGTACAGTCCATCATTATCGAGAATCCGGAACCCAACGGTCCGTGGGGCGCGAGGGGCGTGGGCGAGATGCCCTTCATCCCCGTGGCTGCCGCCGTCCAGCACGCGCTGCGCAATACGCTGGATATCTGGATCAACGATTTCCCCTTCACGGTCGAGCGGATCAAGCGTGCCGTGGAAGAAAGGCATTAGAGGTTAGTCAGGCTACGGGCACGGTCGGGAGACCGGCCCGAGCTAGGAGCAATCATGCCTAAACTCTGTCCCAAGATCATCCTGGAAGGCACGCGGCTTACCCATAAGACCGATATTGCCTTCGCGCTCAACGAGCACCCGCGCATTGTGGGGCCGCGCAAATACCGCTACCATTCGCCCATCATCTCGGCGGAATGGGGTGCCTTCACCAACACCCCCTGGGGGCGGGGTCTCATCAACTTCGAGCCTCAAGAGGAAGCCCGGGCGATGGAGACCTACCGCACCTGGGCGCGTCTTCTGGAGTTGCAGCGGTACTATTCGTGGATCATTGACCGGTTTCACATCTCTACCCAGGCCTATCAATGGCGCAAATACGGCAAGCGTTACGATTTTGCATGGCTTGAGGAGCGATTAGTGCCTCTGGGATTCCGTCTCATCTTCTGCACGCGAAGTCCGGACTCCTTTGCGGCGGCCAGAGTGGAGCGTCTCAAGGTCTCCGGGAACCCTTCCCAGTACAATGATCTGCAGCTCTTCGTGGACGAACAGAAGCTTCTTCAGGAACTGGTCGAGATCTCTCAGCTGCCCACCTTCACCGTGGATATCTCCGACGACAACGTCGATGGTGCCGTGGAGAGGATCGCCGACTGGATGGAGGAGACGGGGGGACTCTATGCGTAAGCTCTATCTCTGGCTGGCGATAGTGGCGC
>JBNGCW010000036.1:0-45431 GCA_049975525.1 Anaerolineae bacterium | reverse complement strand
GCGCTTTAGCGCGGTAAGCGGTCAACGGCGCTGAAGCGCCTGACTACGAACTGTGCTGGGTTTGTAGTCACGCGCTGGGTTTGTAGTCACGCGCTTTAGCGCGGTAAGCGGTCAACGGCGCTGAAGCGCCTGACTACGAACTGTGCTGGGTTTGTAGTCACGCGCTGGGTTTGTAGTCACGCGCTTTAGCGCGGTAAGCGGTCAACGGCGCTGAAGCGCCTGACTACGAACTGTGCTGGGTTTGTAGTCACGCGCTGGGTTTGTAGTCACGCGCTTTAGCGCGGTAAACGGTCAACGGCGCTGAAGCGCCTGACTACGAACCGTGCCAGGTTTGTAGTGATCTCAACAGCTTCAAGTTGAAAATGGGGAGACGTTATGAGCGATAAGAAGAAAGTGCTGGAGAAGGTACCCAAGCGGCGACTGCATCCCACCGATGGGCTGGCGGTCACCGCCAAGGTATGGGCGACGGCCCACGATTATCACCGTCAACGTCTGGAGGTACACCAGGCGCTGGCCCACGCGCCCGGCGTGCTCCTGGGTCTGAACGTGATCGCCAGCGACCCGCCCGACAGCACACTCTACATCCTGCCCGGCGTCGCGCTGACCCCCAGCGGCGAGTTCATCGTCGTCGACAAGCCGGTAACCTACGACCTGGGCGACGCCGAGGGTGCGTTGACGCTCTGGCTCACCTACGCCGAAGGCCCCCCGCACAGCGAGAGCGACCCGGAGACCGGCGAGATCGCCTATGTGCCTGCACAGTTCGGCGTGGAGGCGCAACCCGGCCACGTCACGGTAGCGGGCGTAGAGCTGGCCCGCGTGCGTCGCACCACGGGTGAGGCGCCGCTCACCAATGCCAAGGACGCGGCCTTCCCCGCGCCCAACGAGATCGACCTGCGCTTTCGCCGCGAACCGCGTCCCCCGCTCACGTCGGCGCGCTTAGCTGTCAGTCGCTGGAGCGCCGACGCCAAGGAGGTGCAACGGCCCTATGCGGCAGGCGCCAAAGCTCTGGCCCAGGCGCTGCGACACGCCGGCCATACGCCGCTTTGGGTTGACGTGAACGTCCCCCTGGACGGCGGTCTGAACGGCTACACCGCGCTCTACCTCGTGGCGGAACAGACGGACGTGGAAACGGAGACGCTCAACGCGCTCTACGAGTACCTGCAGGCGGGCGGGACCGTCTTCATCGAGGTCGGGGTGAAGGACGAGGACGGAGCGGTGGAAGCCGCCGTCTTCAACGCCCTGGCTTCGCTGGCCATCACGCTGACGCCGCCCGAGGACGATCATCCGCTGCTGACGACCCCACATCTCTTCGCCGGGCTTCCGGGCACAGCGCCGGTGGAGCCGGATACGGCGACGCTGCTGGTAGGCAAAGGCGTCGTCTTCAGCCGGGGCAAGGTGGGGCCTTTGTGGGGCGGACAAGGAGACGCAGCGCCGGTGACACGAGCGGAGATCCGCGCAGCCCACGAATGGGGCGAGAACTTGATCCGCTACGCGCTGAGGCGGAGGCATGAAGCATGAGAGACGAGGGATGGGCATGAGCGAAGAGCGCTATCTGGAGATTATCGACGCCGAGGGGTGGCGGAAGGAGTTCCCGCTGCCGGGGCGCATCGCGCACGTGGGCAGCGCGCCGGGGAACACCATCGTCTTGCCTGCAAGCCGGGGTGGAGGCGTCGCCGCGCGCCACCTGCAGTTTATCTTCCCGGAGACCGGCGGGTGTCGGCTGGTGAACCTGGGCGACACGGAAATCGGGTTAGAGGGGGATCGGACGCTGGCGCCCCACGCCACGATGCGCGTCGGCAGCGGGCAGCGTCTGCAAGTCGGGGCGTTCACCCTTGTGCTGCGCTTCGACGCCGGCGAGGGGAGTAGCGAGGCTCGACCCACCCCTGTCACATCCCGGAGCATCGGCCTGCGCATCGCGCTGCCGACGACGCAGCTCACGCCGACGCAGCCCATCGAGGGCGCCGTTGTCGTCCGCAACGCCGGCGCGCAGCCCGGCGTACAGTTCCACCTGACGCTGGAGGGATTGCCCGCCGCCTGTTACGAACTGGGACCGGCGCCATTGCTCTTCCCCAACGCCGAAAAATCCGTCTCCCTGCGACTGATCCATCCCCGGGGACCGACGCCTCGGGCCGGCGTGCAGCGTTTCACCGTCCGCGCTACGGCGCCCGCGGCCTACCCCGACGAGCGCGCCGAGGCCTCTCAGCAGATTGAGGTCGTGCCGTTTTACGCCCATACGCTGGAGTTAAAGAAGGTGTCCCATGGCTGACCGGCGCAGGTTGAAAGTTCTGACGCTCCTTCTGGCGAGCCTATCGCTTACATTGACGGGCTGTAGCACCCGCGCGGCGGGCGGGCGCTGGCGGCTCTGGGCGTGGATCGTCGTTTTGGCGCTGCTCGCCCTCCTTGTCGTCCTGCTGGTCTTCGCCATTGTGAGCTGGCAGAGGCGCATAGCCCGCGTCCACTACCACCTGGAGATCCAAAACGCGGGTAACGTCGCCGACCGTTACGCACTCCAGGCCGAGGCCCCCGGCGGCGGACTGACTTTTCTCTTCACCTTGCGGGGCATGACACTGCCCGGCGGCAGCGTCTCCGCCGACGGAGCGGAAACCTCTCCAGAACGCGACATCGCCGCCGCCCCGGTACCTCGACAATCCGGCTCCAAACGCAGTCAAGGTAAAGGGGTCTTCGGTCTCGCAAGCACCATCTCCGGTCTGCTCATCACAGTGGGGAATCTGTTGCCCTACAACGTGGGCGTCCACCTGATCCGCATCGGCAGCAAAATGCGCCGGGGGCAGGGCAGCGCCGAGCGGATGGGACAGATCTCCGGACAGATGTCGCGCGCCACCGGCAGCCATGCCCCGGCCCCTGAACGCTCCATCGTCCAGAAGCGTGCGGCGACCGCCGCGCCGGACGCCGCGTGGGCCGAGACACCGGAGGTCGCGCCCGGCGAGACGCTGACCCTGGTGCTGCAGATCAGCCCGGAGAACCCTTACCGCGCCCAACGGCTGTCGTACATCCTGCGTTCCCGTTCCCTGAGCCAGGAGGAGGCCAAACCCATCGAGGTGCGTCACGAGGTCGAGCTCATGGGCCTGACGCCCTTCCAAACCTACAGTCCCTTCTTGCTCCTGCTGATGGGCGTCATCGGTGTGGTGGCCGCAGCGTCCCTGCTGATCGGAGGATAAAAAGGATCTCGGATACGCAGGCCTGAGGGCTCTTCGCATCCAGTACCCAGCATCAAGCACTGAGAGGACTTTTTCGTGGAACTTGAGATCATTCGGGCAGATGGTACTGTTCAGTTTGTCCCTCTGGACCCGGCCCGGGGTATAACCAATATCGGACAAGATCCGGCCAACGACGTGGTGCTGAAAAGCGGCGGCGTAGCCGCTTTCCACGCGCTCCTGGACCATCGGCGGGAGCCGTACCGGCTGCTGCGCCTGGGCGAGGCGGCGCTCCACATCGACGGGCAACCGGTGCCGGAGGATCAAAGCGTGCCTGTAGCGCCCTGGAGCACCCTGGAGATCGACGGGCACACCTTGATCCTGGTAGGCGACGAGGCGCAGGGCCCCCGACCAACACCTCCGCAGGCCACGGCGGTGGAGGTGAGGACGGCGCCGCCCCCCACAGCCTCCCCGCCTGTGACACAGGAACCGCGGCCGACGGCGCCCCCACCGGAGAGGCCTACGGAAGCAGCACGGGAGCGCGCCGCTGCGCCCCCGCTGACCGCCCGCCCCCCCGATCTGAGCAGTGAGATCATCGTGACAGAGATGGCGGAGCGCACCGCCAGCGTGGACGTCGAACAGAGCATCACCTTCCCGCTGACGGTGGCCAACGGCGGCCCGCTGGTCGCCACCTTCGACGTACAGGTCGAGGGCGTGCCGGCGGAGTGGGTCGAGATCCATCCCCCCCGGCTCAATCTCCTGGAGGGGGAGCGCGGTGTGGTCAACATCACCATCACGCCACCCAAACACCCTTCCAGCCGCGCGGGCGACCACCACTTCACCGTGGTCGTGACCTCGCCCAATCACCCGGATCAACGGGCGCAACTGGGCGCCACGCTCACCGTCACCCCCTACTACGCCTTCGCCGTCAGCGAGCTCGACCCGCGCGAGCAGAACGTGGGTGGACGACCCGCCAAAACCGCCCTGCACATCGCCAACCAGGGCAACAGTCCGGCGACGTTCCGCCTGGAGGGGCTCGATCCCGAGCGCGCCTGCACCTTCGAATTCGAAGTGCCCGACGAGCCCGCGCCCCTGGCGCAACAGGCCGAGATCACACTGCCGCCGGCCCAGACCTTCGTCATCCCCGTGCGCATCACGCCGCTGCGCCGTGCCTTCGTCGCCCTGCGCAAACGCCGTCACACCTTCAACGTCAACGTCTCCATGCTGGCCGAAGAGCAGCTGCCCCGGACACTGCTGGGTACCCTCAAAGTGCACCCGGTCATCGGCCCCTGGCTGTTGCTGCTGCTGGCTCTGCTTCTGGGGGGCTTGATGGTGTTGCTCTTCCGCCCGCGTCTACACACCTTCAGTGCCGACCAAACTGAGATCGACGCCGGAGATCCCGTCACCCTCACCTACGCCACCTCC
The DNA here is from genome assembly GCA_049975525.1 of Anaerolineae bacterium. Lineage (GTDB taxonomy): Bacteria > Chloroflexota > Anaerolineae > B4-G1 > SLSP01 > G713. Next base: position 40,851 of record JBNGCW010000036.1, on the reverse strand, counting down.
CGGTTCACCAGCCGCTGGATCGAGACCGAGGCTGGCAAACGGATCACCCTGGATGCCGCCGAGGGCACCTACACGGAGGTGCCGGAAAGCGACACGCTCTACACTCTGCGGGCCGAGAACCTGCTTTCGCAACTGGTGCCACGCCTTTTCAGCGCCAGTTCCGATCCCATCGCCGTAGACGTGACCCCATTGGAGCCCAAGATCCGCGTCTTCACCGCCGATCGCAACACGCTGATCGCCGGGCAGACAGCCACCCTGCGCTGGGAGATCGTCCACGCCGACAACGCGGTGCTCGTCAGTAACGGCCAGGAGCAGACGCTGGCGCCGGCCGAGTACAGCGGCGCGCGCGAAGTGACCCCCCAGGTCTCCACCAACTACACCCTGCGGGCTACCAATCAGTACGGCGGGGAAGCCGTCGCCAGTCTGAGCATCCAGGTGGAAGCGCCGACGCCGACGGCGTTGCCCATGCCTATCATCCAGCGCTTCAGCGTCACCCCGTTGGACGTTTACGCCGGGGAGACGGTCACCATCACCTGGGAAGCGGAGAACGCCACAGGCGTAGAGCTGCTGGGCGAAACCTATCCCCCCAACGGCAGCACGGTGCAGACGCTGAACAACGTAGGCGTAGTGGAGTACGTGCTGACGGCGCTCTACGACGATGGAACCGGAGAGCAGCCGCCCGGCCGGCGCAACAGCACACCGGTGCGCGTCACCGTGCGCGAAAAACCGACGCCCACGCCGGCGCCGGAACCGCCCGTCATCGACGACTTCCGCGTGGTGCCCGCCGAGGTCGTGCTGGGCGCGGAAGAACCTGTTCAGCTGGTCTGGACCATCTCCGGCGAGACCACCAACGTCGAGATCACCGGCCCTACAGTAGGTACCGTCAGTAACCTCTCGCCCGAGGGGACGTTGCCCGTGCAGGCGGACGCCACGACCTTCTTTATTCTCACGGCTTACAACGGCGAGGAGTTGAAGACAAGCCAGACGGTGGAGCTGACCGTCATCGAGCCCACCCCCACGCCGCCGCCGACCCCCACGCCCCTGCCGGAGCCGCTGATCCAATACTTCGAGGCCGAGGGCGCAGATAACCCGGATGACGTGCTGGAGATTGAGAGCGCGGGGTTGACCAAGAAATACGAGGTGACCTATGGCGCCAAGGTGCGCTTCTCGTGGTCGGCGCTCAACGTCCCTCAGGTCACCCTGATCGCCGGGGAGAGTTCCAGCGCCCGCCCGCCCGTGGGTGAGTTTACCACCGTCATCCGCCAGGCGCAGGACTACCAGCTGGTGGCGTCCAATGAAGAGGGAGCAACGAAGTACGCCTTTATCCAGCTGGTCCTGCGGCCCATCGAGGTGCCGCCCGCGCCCCAAAACCTCAACGGAACTCAGGGACCGCTGCCGCCCGACACGCCGCTGCGCCTCACCTGGACCTACGACCCCGACTACGTGGACAATATTGTAGGCTTCCGCATCTACCGCGCCGACGTCGACACCAACCTCTACAACCGCATGGCCGACGAATCGGAGCTCGACAACACAGCGCGTGCCTGGGAGGATCCCGATCCCACCTGTGGGCATGTTTACTACGTCAGCGCCGTCTATCTTGACGTGGACAGTCAGAAGCAGGAAACGGAACCCAGCCCCAATCACTGGTACAGCTGGCCCTGTCCTACGCCGACGCCGGAGCCCTAATCAACACATACTCGATGCTTAGTGGAAAAAATCGGAGTGCTAGTCAGCCATCCCCTATGTCTGGTGGTTTTGACCGCGAATTCTCCCGCACGTAGTGGTGAGTTTTGGAGCACTCCGATTTTTATGAGTTACTTCAGACGCGTCAAGCAAGACTGATACTGAACAAGTGAGGGATAACGTGCACAGCTGGGTAATGTTGCCGATAAGACGAGGATGGCGTGTGGTGGGATGCGTTTGGATCTCTCTGATGCTGGCTGTGGGCCTCCTGTGGCTGGCGTGGCCGGCAGCGGCGCAGGAGACCCCACCACCACCGATATGGTTAGCTCCCTTTTTGCAGACCGAGGGAGGGACACACCACCCCACCAGTGCGGAGCTGCGCATCGAGCAACACGCCGACACGGGTGACGCCGGAGCCAACAGCGTCTACAACGGTGAGATGGTGACCTACACCATCCGCCTGGAGAACCTGAACGGCGGCAGTGTCATCACCGACGTCGAGGTGATCGACCGCCTGCCAACTGACGCCCTGGAGCAATCCTCCATCACCTGTTCACCGGCATGTCAGCGGGTGGATGAGGTCGAGACGGTCCGCGAGCCTTCCGGCGGCACCGTGGTCATCAGCACCACCCGCCAATTGATCTGGGAGTTACCCCGCCTCGAGGCGGAGGAGGCGTACACGGTCTCTTTCAGCGGTCGCGTCGTGGGTCAGCCCGAAGGAGCCACGCTCACCAACCGCCTCTTTGCCCGCTACGTCAGCGACGGCGAGCAACGAACCGCCAGCGGTGAGGATCTGGATCTGACTGTGCTGGTGCGTCCGCCCTCCGGCGGTGGAGCAAGCATCTCCTCGGTACCCACCTGGTTCTCGAAAGACGCCGGCGGCACGATCGCGCAAGACTGGGGCGACTTCGATCTGGACGGCGATCTAGATCTGGCCCTGGGCTCCTCGCTGGGCACCTCGGTCTACCGCAACGACAACGGACACCTGAACCTGGTCTGGCAATCGCCGCCCCGCGCCGACGGTGAGCCGCGGCTCTCTTACGGCCTCCGCTGGGCCGACGTCATCCCTGATCCTCAAAACCGGCCCGAGTTGCTCGTCGTCGGCGACAGCGAAGACCAGACCGCGACGAGCGCGGGCCTCAACTACCTCTACGCCTACGATCCCGCCGAGGGGGACTTCGTCGAGGCGGGACAGTTCACCTCACATCTGCAGCTGGTACGCCTGGTGTCCGGCGACTTCGACGGCGATGGCGACATCGATCTGGTGGGCAGCACCAACGCTATCAACGGCGCCGTCGCGACCCCCTACCAAACGCTCTGCCCGGTCAACCTCTATCGCAACGACGGAGAGGGCGGGTTCACGGGCACGGTGGGCCAAACGGAGACCCACGCCGTCCGCTGCGTCAGCGAACACGCGACGGCGGCGCTGGCGGCGGTGGACTACAACCACGACGGTGACCTCGATCTGGCGCTGGGCGAGTTCCCCAGCAGCCTCAAAGTCATGAAGAACCTGCGCCAGGGCCAAGTGCTCACCGACACAGACGTTCTTGCGGACGCGGTGCTGCTGGAGATGGATCTGGAATATCTGCCCTACGATCTCGCCTGGGCCGACTACGACGGCGACGGTCGCCCGGCGCTTGCCGCCGCTTATCCCATCCAGCGCCAGGCGCGCATTTACGATCAGACCGCGGACGGCGCGTTCACCACCCCCACCCTCATCCGCACGACGACCTTCATGACGCCCTTGAGCGTGGATTGGGGCGACTTCGACGGCAATGGAAAGGTGGATCTGGTGGTCGCCGACACGGTGCCTCGTTTTTACGGCTATACGCCCGACGCAGGCTTCCATCGTATCAGGGTGTTGGATGTGGAGGCTTCCACCGATGCAGGGCAGATCTGGAGCTTACGCGGCGTCGAGCTGGGCAGACGCCAGAATCTCGATCTGGCCGTGAGCAACCGCGATGGCCCCAGCCGGCTCTACACCGCGTCCGCGCCCAAACTGGCAGCGACGCTGACCGAGGTGAGCGCCGAACACGCCGGAAGTATCGCCTGGGGCGACGCCGATGGCAACGAGGAGCAGGATCTGCTTCTGGGCAGCGCTCCCCTTGAGGCTGAGGGGTTCAGTTCTTACCTCTACCTGAACAAGAATGGCACCTTTTCCGCCCTTAAGGAGCGCGAATTTACACCTAGCGGCTTCGGTCCTCACGCTGTGGCCTTTGGCGATGTCGATGGGGACGGCGCCCTGGAGATCGCCATCGGGACACCCTCGGAGATTCAAATTTACCAGGACGGTGTCTACGATAGTGTGAGCCAGGGGATTCGCGTCTCCCAGGCCGTGCGCAGCCTGGCCTGGGGCGACGCCAACGACGACGGACGGCTGGACCTGCTGGTGGGTTTCGCCGCCGGGCCGGTACAACTCTACCTGAACGCTGGCGCGCGCCTGGAAAGTGAGCCGGCGTTCAGCAGCGCGCAGCAAGGCGATGCGCGGGCGGTGGCCTGGGGCGATTACGACGGCGATCACTACCTCGATTTCGTCGTCGGCTTTGCCGATCAGCCAGTCTACGCTTACCGCAATCGCGGCGACGTCACCTTCTCCTCGATGTGGGTCTCACCGGACCCCTTGCCCGTCCGCGCGCTGGCGCCAGGGGATTACGACAGCGACGGCGACCTGGACCTGGCGGTGGGCAACGGCGACGGCGCCTTGGATCAGCTCTGGGAGAACGACGGCAGCGGCGCCTTTGGCGTTGCGCCGGTCTGGACCACAGGGTCCATAACCGCCACCACCACGGCGCTGGCCTGGGGTGACTGGGATAACGACGGTATGCTGGACATAGCTGTGGGCCACGACGGCGAAACCGACATGGTCTACACCAACTTCGGTAGCCGACCCGGCGCGCCCCAATTTGCTGCGCTCTGGTCTTCTGAGGGTCACTTTGGGACGACCGGCCTGGCCTGGGGCGACCCCGACGGCGACGGCGACCTCGATCTGGCGGTCAGTCACCGCGACGGACCCGGCGGCTACTACGAGAACACGCTGCTCGTGCGTGGCGCTTCCCCACTGACGGATAATCCGCCCTACGTCCACGTGAGCCGGCCGGGCATGACGCCGGACGGCTACTTCTACTCCGGCGCCGAGATCCTTTCCGGCCCGGAGATCCCCACCGTCACGGTACCTTACGTCGTCTTCGATCCCGAGGGCGATCCGCTCAGCCAACTCCACTTCGAGTACTCGCTCTCCGGAGGGACAGATTGGCAACCGGCGACACCGGCAGCGACCTCACCCACGCCCATCACCCAGACCGCGCCCACGGGCGTGACCGGCGTCTTTATCTGGGATGCCGCTGCGGACGCGGCGGTAAGCGACAACGCGCGCTTCCGCGTGCGCGTGGCCACCCAAAAGCGCGGCGGACCGCTGCAGGACATCGCCGGCGTCGGTGTCAGCCCCCCCTTCCGCGTGCGCGGGCTGAGCTGCTACTGGCCAGCCGACGCCGAGATCATCACCACACCCATCTCCCCCACGTTGGGTGAGGAGGTCGTCTTTGAGGGACAGGTGACATCCGCCAGCGGTCCGGTCAACTACCGCTGGAACTTCGGCGACGGTAAGACGGCGACCGGCTGGCAAATCTCACACACCTACCGGGCAAACGGGACCTACACCGTCACGCTCCACGTCTACGGCGAAGCCTGCCCCATCGCGCGGCCCGCCTTTGCGCAGCGGGAGATCGACGTACGCGGCCATCTCGTCTACCTGCCGCTGGTCACCCAGAATTACACGGCGACAGCGAGCACGACGACAGCGTCGCCGCACACGCGCTCCGTTCCGCGCTTCACGCCGCCCGCCACCCACGTCGGCAACGGGGAACACGGCGCAACGGACGAGGTCATCGCCTCCACCGGCGCCCCCCTGCTCACAAGCACGGTTAGGGAATCGACCTCCGCGGTCAGCCCGCAGGCCCACACGCAGGATCTGCTGTTGCTCACCAACTACGCCCTGGGCATCAACAACCAGCCGGCCATGAGCGGCGACGGCAACCGGGTCGCCTTCTGGTCCACCGGACGTCTCACCGGACAGAACCCCGACGGCAACATCGAGATCTTCCTGGCGGAGATCGGCGCCGGGGGAGAGATCCACTACACGCAGATCACCAGCTCCACGGGCACGATTCTGGGCGGCTTTAACCTCTACCCCGCCCTGGATCAGAGCGGCGACCGCATCGTCTTCTTCTCCGACCGCAACCTGACGGGTGACAACGCCGACCGCAACTTCGAGATTTTTCTGGCAGAGATTCAGGCTGATGGGACGCCGACCCTCACCCAGATCACGCACACCACGGACGGTGTCAACATCCTGCCGGACATCAGCAGCGACGGACGCTTTATCACCTTCGTCTCCGATAACGACCTGCTGGGCGATGGACAGCTGAGGAGCGGTAAGCTGGAGATCTTCCGCGCCGACGTCACCGATTCCCAGGCTATCACCCTCACGCAGATCACCGACGCCGCGGATGAGAGCGCCTTCAACGACGAACCCACCATCAGCGGAGACGGCGCGCTTATCGCCTTCGTTTCCGATCAAGACCTGGAGCCGGGCAAGAACACCGACGGCAACATCGAGATCTTCCTGGCACGGGTGGCGGCGGATGGTACCCTCACCTACCGGCAGGTGACGGAGACCACCGCCGGCCTCAACGAGCAGCCGGAGCTGAGCGACGACGGCACACGCCTGATCTATCTCTCCAGCAACGACGTGGCGGACGGGCCCCGGCGGCTCTACAGCGTCGACGTCGATCCGGCGACACTGACACCGACCAACGCCCAGGCGCTCAACGTCACCGCGCCCGGCGACCTGGACCGCGTGGCCCTCAGCGGCGATGGGACGCGCGTCGCCTATTACGCCACCGCAGAACGCGACGTCTACATCTTCGATCTGGTGGACAATGCCGACAAGGAGCGCACGCAGCGGGTGAGCACCTATCCTTCGCTGAGCAACGGTGGCACCCGCCTGGCCTTCGTCTCCGATGGCAAAATCTACGTCAAAGCCTATCCCCTCGCCGATCTGGCCCTGAGCAAGACCAGCGTGTTGACGCAGGTCGCCAGCGGTGAACCGTTGACCTATACATTGACGCTGACCAACAGCGGTCCTTCCGCGGGCACCGACGTGGTGCTCATCGACGAGCTGCCCCAGGGCGTGACCTCCCGGCTGCCGCAGAGCGCGGAGCATACCACGACGTACCCGCCCGCCGTCATCACGGACACGAACCGCAGGCTCTTTGAACTGCCGGACGACGGCGGCGGTGTGGACGCCTGGACGTCCATGGACGGTAACCAATCGCTACTACATTTCAACTCGTTTGCTTATTTCACTAACCCTGATGACGGTAGGCCCTATTTGCGCACATTTGACACGAGCGATCGCCATAACCATTTCGAATGTCCGCTAGTTGCGTGCCCATCTCAAACGACGGAAGGCAAGCTGGGCAATGCGGTGTATTTTGGCTCCGGAAACTATCTCTACTCCGAAGACCCCATTGACCTGCAAAATCGCTCGTTTAGCGTCTCTTTCTGGGCGAAGCGCGACGTGGCCAATCGTGGGGATTGGATCGCCGGACAGGGTACCACCGTTATCAATCAGGGTCTCCACCTGGGGTTCCGCGCTGACAACCGCTTTACCTGCGCGTTTTTTGGTGACGATCTGAATACGAGACCCTATGAGGACACCGGGTGGCATCATTGGGCGTGTACCTACGATGTGACGACGCGGGAGCGCACCATCTACCGCGACGGCGTCGCCGTGGCTCAGGACGTCGCCAACGCCCATTATACGGGTAGCGGGAATTTCTTCGTGGGGGCTGTTCCCTGGGCGCCGGAATACTTCAGAGGTACGCTGGATGAGTTCGCCATCTACCAGCGTGTGCTCTCACCAGAAGCCATTCACTTCCAGCACGCGCGGCAGGCGCCGGAAGAGGCCGCGGTCTTTGACTCTCAGGTGTTTGAGGAGCCACTGGATCATGGTCTCTGGGGCGCACTGCAGTGGCTGCCCGGGCAGATCAGCGGCGAACCGCTGCCTGACAATCAGGGCAAAGATACCTATCCGCCCGCCGTCACCGGTGCCGTGACTATGACCGAAAACCTGATGTTGCTGCACCTGGACGAGCCCGACGACACCACCACGTTCCTGGACACGTCGGGCAGTGCCAACGACACCAGCTGTGAGAACAACACCTGTCCCCAGAGCGACATCCCCGGACGCTTCGGCAGCGCGGTGTACTTTGACGGCGTGGACGACGCCCTGGACCTGCCCGCCTACTTCCCCAACGCCGAGGACTTCACCTTCGCCGCCTGGGTCTACTGGAACAACAGCGGGGCCGCTCAACATCTCTTCGACGTGGGGCGCGACGCGGATCATCGCCTTTACCTTTTGACCGGAGAGGATGGGCTGCGGTTCGTCGCCCGCCGCGACGGCGCCCAGGAGATGGTGGAAGGAGATGCACTGCCCACCGGGCGTTGGACCCATCTGGCGGTGACGCTGGCCGACGATACGGCAACGCTCTGGGTGGACGGCACCTTCCACGTCTCCGGGACCGTGACGGTGGATCCCCAGGACGTGCTCGGAGAGCAGACCTGGCTGGGACGCGCGCAATCCGGCGGCTCGCATTTCCACGGTCGCCTGGACGAGGTGGCTTTCTTCTCCCGCGCCCTCGACGCCGACGAAATTCGCAACCACTACCTGCGCGGCGCGACACAGATCGCCCTTCAGGTGCGCACCTGCGACGATCCGGCCTGCGACACCGAGCCCTTTACCGGGTTGGACGGCAGTCGCGTGAGCGCACTGACCGCGGCCGACGACGCCACCTCAGAGATACCTGCCTTCGCGCTGCATGAGCTGACGCCCAACCGCTATCTCCAGTACCGCGTCTTCATGGAGAGCGACACCCTCACCTCGCCCAGCCTGATCAGCGTGACGGTGCGTCCCCAGGTGACGTGCGAGAGTGACGGGTTAGCGCCCGAGACGGTGACCTGTCAGGCGGGCACCGAGGCGGCACCGCTGCCGCCCGACGTCTCTCTCACGTTGACGCTACCTACCCTCGTTGAGACCAACGCGTACTTCGGCGCCGGTCAGGATGCCACAGGCACCCCCGTTATCACCAACACCGCGCGGGTTGAGAACCGCGAGTCCGATCATGAACCGGATGACAACGAGGACAGCGCCACGACGACGTTGGAATCCATCCCCGTGCAGAGCGTGACGCTGAGCGGACCGCGGTACGCCGCCACCGGCGCCGACACGGTGTTGACGGCGACGGTCTCCCCCGCCAACGCCTCGCCGCCTCTGACCTATACCTGGGAGACGGATCTGGGCGTGACGCTGACTTCCACCCGGACACAGACGACCGCCACCGAGATCTTCAGATGGACACAGCAAGAAGCCGGTGATCACACGGTGAGCGTGACGGTGAACAACGGTCTGGGCAACGTGGTCTCGGACAGCTTCGACATCACGGCGGTGGTGCCCATCACCCGGGCTACGCTGCTCGTCGACGCCCGCACGGTGCTGGGCGACGTCACCACGCTGACGGCAACCGTCGACGCGGGCACGTTGGTCACCTACGATTGGAACTTCGGTGATGGGCAGGGTGCGACCGCGACGCCGACGCCTCCCACAGAGAGCGTGCAGACGCATACTTACGCAACTACCGGCGTCTACACGGCCGCCGTCCACATCCACAACCCGGTGAGCGCCTTCACCCCGACGGCGCACCTCACCGTGGCCGACGTGCCGGTGGAGAATCTGACCCTGGTCGACGACGGACCCACCGAGTTGGGTATCGCGACCACGTTGACGGCCTCCTTGGACGCCGGCACCGGCGTGACGCTCATCTGGGACTTCGGCGACGGTGTCACGGCTACCACCGGCTCCCTGGTCGGGCCGGCGACCGCGGCGATCCACCACACCTACCCGCAGACCGGCACCTACATCGCTCAGGTCACGGCGACCAACTTCGACAATCCGCCCGAGACGGCGATAACGTCGGTCACGGTCAACGACCGGCCATTGTCGGGGTTGGCCCTTACCAGCGATGCGCCGGGACGTCACCAGCAGCCTGTCGTGCTGACGACGACGCTGGCGACCGGTACCAACGTGCGTTACACCTGGGACTTCGGCGACGGCAGCCCCCTGACAACGACCACCCACCCGACGCTCACCGTGCCGCCCTCGGTGGAGCGCACTCACGTCTACACGACCTACGAGCCACAGACGGTCTACACAGCGCGGATCACGGCGACCAACAGCACCGGCGTGCTCACCGCCACGCTGCCCGTGACCGTTGTGCGCACCTGCTGGGCGGGCATCGACGGTCAACCAGGAGACTATCACGTCGTTCAGGACGCCATCGACGATGCGCCTGATGGCGCGCTGATCAAGATTGCAGGCACGTGCGATACCGTTACCCGGCGGACCGGCCATTCGCAGGTGGGCTATCTCAGCAAGACACTGACGCTGCGCGGCGGCTATCCCTACACCCTGAGCGTCGCCAATCCCATCTCCTATCCCACCACCCTGGACGCGCAGGGGCAGGGGCGCGTGCTCTACGTGAGCAGCGGCATCACGGTCACCGTCAAGGATCTGCAGCTCACCGGCGGGCGGACCACAAGCGCCGGTGGCGAAGGCGGCGGCGTATACGTGGCCGGCTCGACGCTCACGCTGACCCACGTCACCATCACCGACTGTACCACAGCTTACTTCGGCGGCGCGCTCCACGCGCAAAACAGCACATTGACCATCCTGGACAGCAGCGTCATCAGTAACAGCACCGGCAACAGCGGCGGCGGTCTGGCGCTCTGGACGAACAACATCGCCCATATCGACGGCACCACGTTCCAGGAGAACGCAGTCACAGGCGCCGGAGGGAACGAGGGCGGCGGCGGGCTCTACGTGCGGGATAGCGGACAGCTCAAGCTCACGCACGGCGTCTTCCTTTCCAACACCTCCACCTGGGACGGCGGTGGGCTCTACGCCTACGACGCCGACGCCGATGGTGATCTCAACCTGACGCTGGATGACAACCGTTTCCAGGGCAACGAATCCAACTGGGGCGCAGCGGCGCTCATCCGCAACGTCCACGATTTCGACGCGAGCAACACGCACATTCTGGACAACCTCGGTTTGCAAACCGGCGGCTCGCCGGATTACGCCCATTCCGTCTTCTGGCTTCGAGACCTGACGGGGGCGGCTACGCTGACCAACACTCTGATCGCCAACAACCACATTCAGGACCCCAACGGCTACGCGCCCGGCGTGGAGGTGGACAACAGCACGGCGACGTTCTTGCACACCACGGTGGCGAACAACACCGGCGGCGACGGCGTCGGTGTGCGGGGCGAGAACGCCAGCGTTGAGCTGACCAACAGCATCATCGCCCACCAGACTCTTGGTGTTGAAGCGGTCTCCGGCGCGGTGAGCCTCAACGGGGTGCTGTGGTGGAACAACACCAATCCGTCAGAGGGGGCCGGTGTCTCGAACGCTTACACCGGCGACCCGGCTTTCATCGACCCGGCGAACGGCGACTACCACATCGGCTCCACCTCTGAGGCCATCGACCGGGGCGTCGATGCAGGCGTCACCACCGACATCGACGGCAATTTGCGTCCGGCGGGCGCCGCGCCGGACCTGGGCGTCGACGAGTACCGCACCTGCCTGGTGCAGCTCAACGGTCAGCGCTACGATACGGTGCAGGACGCCGTGGACGCCAGCAGCGACGTCCATGATGTCGTCAAAATCGCCGGCACATGTGAAGGCGTCGAGACATACGGTGGAACAGATCAAGTGGCCTATCTTGAGAAGACGCTGACCTTGCGCGGCGGCTACAGCACGGACTTCACGGCGTGGGACCCGGCACAGTATCCGACGACGTTGGACGCCCTGGGGCAAGGACGAGTGCTGCTCATCACCGGCGACATCACGCCCACCGTCGAGGGCCTGCGCATCACGGGCGGTCAGGCCAACGTCGGCGCGGGGATTTACGTCATCCATGCGACGCCCACCTTGAACCGCAACGTGGTGATAGAGAACCGGGCGACCGACAACGGCGGCGGTATCATGGTCTATGGTGAAGGCGGCACCTTGACCAGCAACCGCATCATCTCCAATACCGCTGTCAACAATGGCGGTGGCTTACACGTCCTCAACGTCTCGCATCTTGTCGCCGCCTCTAACATCTTTGCGCACAACACAGCCGGCGCTGACGGCGACGGGCTTTACCTGCAGAACGCCCCGGCCGAGATCTATCATACAACCGTGGTAGGCAACGGCGAAAGCGGCATCCACGTCGAGACGGGCGCCGTCGCGCTGACCAATACCATTGTCGCCAGCCAGACCACGGGCCTTTACGCCGATAACGGCGTCACAATAGACGTTGACGGGGTGCTGTGGTTCAATAACGGCGCCAAAACCGGTGGCGCAGGTACCATCAACGTCAGCGGCGCGCGCGCCGGTGATCCGGCCTTCGTCGACCCGGCCGGCGGCAATTACCACATCGACCTGACCTCGCCCGCCGTGAACGCAGGTGTGGTCATCACGCCGGCCTGGGCCGACATCGATGGGGAGCAACACTCGGCCCTGGCGCCGGACCTGGGCGCCGACGAGACGAGCGCGCTGTGGATCACCAAGTGCGGCCCGTCTCCGGCAGACATCGCCGCGCCCATCACCTACACCTTGACCGTCACCAACACCGGCATCCCGGCGGGCGACCTGCTCATCACCGATACGCTGCCCGCCAACGCGACTTACGTCAGCGCCTCGAACGGCGGCACCCTGGTCAACGGGACCACCATCAGCTGGACGCAGGCGGCGGCGCTGGCGACCGACGGCATGTTGACGCGCACCTTCACCGTCACGGCGACAGAGACGATCACCAACGCCGACTACCGCGTCACGGCGGGGAGCGGCGCCGTGGCCGTGGGCACCGATGTGGTCACCACGACCATCCTGCCCCCGGACCTGCAGATCACCAAGAGCGGTCCTCCGACGGCGACGGTAGCCACCCCCTTCAGCTACACCCTGACGGTGACCAACGACGGCAGCCAGCTCACCCAACTGACCATTACCGACACCTTACCCAGCGGCGCGCACTTCGTCGGCGCGTCGGACGGCGGGACGTTGAACGGCGCCGACATCGTCTGGACGGGTCTGCCTCCTCTGAAGTATGGTCAGTCGCTGTCGGTGACGCTGACTGTCACGGCGACGGGAACCGTCACCAACGACGACTACGTTGCCAGCGGCAAGAGCCAGGGCCAGACGGTGAGCCAGGTCGGCGCGGACACCGTGACCACCGTCGTCGCGCCGGCGTTGACCATTACAAAGAGCGGACCGTCGTCGGCGAATCCGGAGGAGGCGATTCAGTACACCCTCACCGTGACCAACACCGGAGGTTTGGCGACGGGCGTCGTCATCACCGACCGCGTGCCCGCCAACGCGACCTACACGGGCGGCGGAGACATCTTCAACGATCCCCTCGTCACCTGGAACGTGGGCGACGTGGCTTATGCGGAGGTCGTGCAACGCACCTTCACCGTCACGGCGACGCAGACCCTCACCAATGACACTTATGGCGTCAGCGCTACGAACGGGGACGCGGCTCAAGGTAGGGAAGTCGTCGTCACTACCATCGCGCCGGCGCTCGGCCTCGACAAGACCGCGCCTCCTACGGCGACGGCAGGCAGCGAGATCACCTACATCCTCACCGTGACCAACAGCGGTGGTCTGGCGACGGGCGTGGTGTTGACCGACGCTGTGCCGCTCCACGCGAGCTTCGTCCGCGCCGCCGGGGGCACGGAATCCGGCGGCATCGTCACCTGGCACGTTGGCGAGCTGGCCTACAACGCTTCCATCCGCCGCACCTTCACCGTCACGACGACGCAGACCCTCACCAACAGCGACTACGGAGTGCGCGCCGACGGCGGGTACGGCGTGTACGCGCCGCTGCCCGTGGTGGTCAAGATCGAATAGAGACCTCCCCCCCTGCACCGCTGTGGGCCGCGCCTCGCCGGGAATCTCCTGCCAGCTTTCACTTGCTTTCTGAAAAGCCAACTCTATACTTCCCTCAGGGGATGGCCCAAGCTAGAAGCACGTGCCCCAAGTCGACCGAAAGTCAGGTTGCATCAAGGCGCCTCGGTCAGGCAAGCCCAGCAGATACACGATCGGTTCCGGAACAGAGTCCAAGAGGAGCAGAAATGGCCAATATCGATGTCCAAATTACGGAACACGCAGATCATTACATCGCAGCGGTGACCGTCAAAGAAGGCCGCGGGCACACCCATCACAGCGTCACGGTAAACAAAAACGACTACGACCGTTTGACGGGCGGGAGCGTCACGCCGAAAGAGCTGGTGGCGGAGTCCTTCCGCTTCCTGCTGGAGCGGGAGCCGAAGGAGTCCATACTCCGGCAGTTCAACCTCACCGTTATCGGCCGTTACTTCCCTGAGTACGAGCGGCAAATTCGAGAGCGACTGAGGTAAAAACGGAGGCATGTCGCCGACGTCCGGTGTCTTTCTTATAACCAAGTCTGGCTGCCCTGAAAAAAGGGGCAGCCAAAGAAAAATATGGGGTATATGTTTATCTCTTTCTCTGCTGAAGAACCTTTTTTCAAAAGAGCCAAGTCTGGCCAAATCGGATTTCTACATCCTCTTATCATCCCAAACCCTGAGCACGGCGAAGGGTGAAAGACCTTGTGGTGAGGAACGCTCTTACACAACATTACAGGGATGTCCACTAAAACGCAGGTCGCAAGATGCGAGGTAAAGAGATGAAACCTTACAGGATTTGGATCCTGGTGTTGGTGCTGTTAACGCTGTCGCTGCTCCCCGGCCACGAGACCGGGGCGGCCCCGCCCCCCAAACCCCGGGTCGATTTCGCGCCGGGCGAATTGCTGATCAAGTTCGAGTCCGGTCTCAGCGCTCAGAGCGCGATGCAAGCGCTGAGACCCTACGGCGCGTCCCGCGACCGGGCCCTCTACAAGAGCCCGATCGAGCTGTGGCGGGTGCCGGAGGGTGAGGAGCTGGCACTGGCCGAAAAACTCAGCGCTCTGCCCCAGGTGGCTTACGCGGAACCGAACTACGTGGTTCGCGCGCTGGAAACCGTGCCCAACGACCCCCGCTACAACCGCCAGTGGGCCCACAAAGAGATCATGCACTCGCCCCAGGGCTGGGATATCACCACCGGCTCGGCCGATATCATCATCGCCGTCCTCGACAGCGGCATCGACGCCGCTCACCCCGACCTGGCGGACAAGTTGGTCCCCGGCTACGATTTTGTGGACAACGACTCCAACCCCCATGACTTGAACGGCCACGGCACCCACGTGGCCGGCATCGCCGCAGCCGCCACCAATAACGGCATCGGCATCGCCGGCACCTCCTGGGGCGCCCGCATCATGCCCATCCGTGTGTTAGACGCCGAAGGCAGCGGCTACGATTCTGACATCATCGAAGGTCTCAACTGGGCCGCAAACCACGGCGCCGACATCATTAACCTGAGCCTGGGCGGCCCTGGCTACAACCAGAGCGCACAAGACGCTGTCAACAACGTGCACGCCCAGGGCATCCTTATCGTCGCGGCCATGGGCAACTGCCGTGAGCAAGAAGAGCCTTATTGTCCCGAGGCCAATCCCACCCTTTACCCCGCCGCCTACGACAACGTCATGGCCGTCGCCGCCACCGGGCCCGACGACGTCTACGCTTCCTACTCCCAGTACGGCCCACACTGCGATATTGCAGCGCCTGGCGGAGATATCCTGACCTCCTGGTCCCAGGGGATTTACAGCACCATGCCCACCTACGACGTCTACCTCACCACCAATTATGGATATTACAAGAATTACGACTACCTCAACGGCACCTCGCAGGCCACCCCCCACGTGGCAGGCCTGGCCGCGCTGATCTGGTCCCTGGATCCCACGCTGACGCCGGATCAAGTGCAATCCTTGATGGAGGAAAACGCTGTCGATCGGGGCACGGCGGGCTGGGACGAGGACTACGGCCACGGGCGCATCGACCTGGGCGCGACGCTGCAGGCGCTTGACGTGCTGGGTGCTCCCACGCTCGACCCCATTTCCAATCCCGACGAGGATGGCGAGTACGTTTTGAGTTGGAGCGGCGATCCAGACGCCACAGAGTACCGGCTACAGGAGGACGACAACAGCGATTTTACCTCGCCGCACTCCCTTTACCTCGGCAGTGATACCCAATATACCGTCACCCAGCAGCCGGCCGGCATCTGGTACTATCGCGTCCAGGCTTCCAATGCCAACGGCGAGAGTCCTTGGAGCAACGTCGTCTCGACCACCATCCGCCCCACCGCCCCCGTTCTCAATCCTATCGAGAACGCCGCGCAGGAGGATGCTTACACCGTCATCTGGTCGGCGGTCGGCGGCGCTCAGGCGTATACGCTCCAGGAGGCCGCCACGGTGGGCTTCACGAACGCCGTCACGCGCTACGTGGGCAGCGAGACGCACTACGAGGTGACGGGGCAAGACGAGGGCACCTGGTACTACCGGGTCCACGCCACCGCCTCCACCGGCGACAGCGACTGGAGCCACGTCGTCTCGACGACGGTCGCGCCCTCGACGCTGGAGCCCCCCACGCTGCAGGCCATCGCCAACGACGACGAGGATGGGGACTACACCGTCGCCTGGAGCGCCGTGCCCAGCGCCACCACCTACACGCTGGAAGAGAGCCCCGACGGCTACTTCACCGCTCCCACGACACTGTACAACGGCGCGAACACATCATTCAACGTCACAGGACGGAATCCCGGCACCTGGCATTACCGCGTACGAGCCCACAGCGCCACCGACAGCAGCCCCTGGAGTCTCCCGCAGGCGGCCTACGTCGGTCCCCTTAACGTCTACCTGCCGTTGGTGATGCGCAACTATGGCCCGACCACGCTGCGGAACGGGGACTTCGAAAGCGGCTCCACCGGCTGGGTGCAGTACTCCTCCAACGGCTTTTCGCTTATCATGGACGCAACCGACCTCCCGACGAACATACCTCCGCACGGTGGGCAATGGGCGGCTTGGCTGGGCGGGGCAAACGACGAGATTTCCTACGTCGAACAAGCAATCACCGTCAAAAGTCAGCGTCCTTACCTGACGTATTGGCGGTGGGTGATCTCGGAAGACGTGTGTGGGTTCGACCACGGCTACGTCCTTTTCGCCGGGGATACCGTAGAGCAACACGCTCTGTGCGAGGATACCTCCACCGGCAGCTGGGCTCGACACAGTGTCGATCTCAGCGAGTACGTCGGCCAGCGCAGCCTCTTGCGCTTTCAGGCTACCACCGACAGCACCCTCCTCAGCAATCTTTTCATCGACGACGTGGCGCTCAGCGAAAGCCTGCTGCCCGATCAGGCCGGAGCCCCCTCCTCACGGCCCCCCACCCTCCCCACCAAAGACAGACGGTAACGGGGGGAAAGGACTTCATCACCACCTTCCACTCGTCGTGAAGAAGAGGGATGCTCAAAACATGATGGCCGTCATGTAAGCGTCCGTGAAGGCCGGGTGAGTGGTCAACTCCACGTACTCCACCTGTTCCACGAGGGCCGCGACCTGAGCGCGTCGTCGGGCCGAGATCAGCATCTGCCGCGCCCCGGCCCCGGCCGCGTTGCCCACTTGCCGGAAGCGGGAAAGGGGTAGCGGCGGAAACATCCCCACCTCGACGGCGCTGCCCACATCGAGGTAGGTCCCGAAAGCACCGGCCACGATGAAAGCGGCCAGCTCATCGGCGGTTAGACCGGCCTCACGCAAAAGCACCTCCACGCCAGCGCGGATGGCACCTTTGGCCAGCTGGATCTCGTTGACGTCGCGCCGGGTGACCCACAAGTCGTGCCCATGCCCGGTCTCCGGCGCCGGGACCAGCAGAAAAGCATCGCGTCCCTCCCAGGGTCGGACGCGCGGGTGCGCCGTTTGCAGCCGCCCGGCCCGGTTGATGATCCCTGCCTTGCGCAGCGCCGCCACAGCGTCCAGGATACCCGATCCGCAGATACCCACAGGCGGCTTGCCCTCGATGGTCTGGACGTGCACCTCGCCTTCGATGATGGAAACGTGTTCCACGGCGCCGGGCGCGGCGCGCATACCGGCGTGAATGTGCGCGCCCTCGAAGGCCGGGCCGGACGCGCAGGAACAGCTGAGCACTCTGCCGTCAACGATGAGACTGATCTCCGTGTTCGTGCCGATGTCCAGCGCCACGGTAGGACGTTCCGCCTGCCAGGCCCCGGTCGCCAACAACATGGCCACGTGATCCGCGCCCACGTACCCGGCGATGTTGGGCGGCAAATAGACCTTGGCCCCGGGCGCCAGCGTCAGCCCCAGATGCCGGGCGCAGATATCCAGGGATTCGCTGACAGCGGCAAGATAAGGCGCCTCGCCCAGCTGACGCACGGGCAATCCGGCGAAGAGGTGATGCATGGCAGTGTTGCCCACCACCACGGCCTCGACGAGGTGCTGCGGCGCGACGCCGATCTCCGCACAGAGCGACGCCGTCAGGGCGTTGAGGCCCTCGATCAGGCGCGTCTGTAGCTCCCCGCGCCCCTGGGGGTGCTCGTTGGCGTAGGCGATGCGGCTGACGACGTCCTCACCGTAGGCGATCTGCGGGTTCATGCACCCCGCCTGGGCCAAGGTGCGCCCGGAGCCCAGGTCGACGAGGTAGCCGGCCATCTTGGTCGTGCCCACGTCCACGGCCAGCCCCAACAGCGCCGCGCCCGGCGGCAGCACCCCCACCACTTCGGCAGGCGGGGGGCGGTGGCGTAAGGCCAGACGCGCCCGCCACTCCTGAGCGCGGAGGCGTTCCGAGAGGTCTGAGAGCACAGGTTGATCAAAGAAGGGACGCGGGACACCCTGGCGGCGCAGAGCGTCGGTGAGACGCACGGTGTCGGCGCGCAGATCCTGCAAGGTGGGCGCTTCGACGACGACGTCCACCGGCACAACGATGGGATCGACAGCGATGCCGATCTCCTGTCCTTCGACCTGGAGACGTTGCGGCGCGGTGAGCGAAGCGGGCGGCAGGTAGAGCTTGACGTCGGTGCACGGGCACGCCTGGCAGGCCAACCGTTCCCCGGCCGCCGTCGCTGCCTCGCCCAGAAGTCGGCGCTCGACCTCCGTCGGCGGGCTGAGTTCCCCCTCCAAGAGCCGGACGCGGCACTTGCCACAAAGCCCACGTCCACCGCAGACGGCGGCCAGCCGGACGCCCACGCTGTGGGCAGCCTCCAGCAGGGTTTGGTGTGGCCCAGCTGTGGCGCGGCGGCCCACAGGCTCAAAGTCGACGTGAAAGGTTGTCATGGGGCAAGCTCCTTCCAGAGGCTAACGCTCAGAGGGCCAGAGCGTGGCGACGTCGGTAAGCGCACGTCGCCTGCAGTGCACAGGTAGGGCAGGGCCGTCCGTGGTAGGGCGTGATGTCCTCTCCGGCGCCGACAAGGGCCGAACACGACTTGCGAGGCCGCATCTGCCCGCCCGGGAACACGGTCACGCCCACAGTAGCGGCGTCGAGCAGGCTGAACAGCCAGCGCTGCCCTTCGTCCAGTGGCCATCCGGCCGTGCCTGGGCTGAAGGGTCGGGAGAGGCACAGACCTTGAGCCACGGCCTCCGTCTCAAAGCGCCGGTACGCCGCCCGATAGAGCGCATCCACGGCGACGGTGCCCAACCCGTCGAGGGCCAGGGCATAGGCGGGATCGGACGCCATGACCTCGGTCATGCGCGCCTCCAGGCGAGGTCCGAGGGTCACGATCAGCGCGACGAGGTACTGGGCCTTCCCCAGCTGCTGGACAAGGTGCGGTGCAGTCAGCGCCGGGGCCTCCGCAAGCCTGAGACGGTCGTGATCCACCGCAATCATCTCCACCCGCCGATAGGCCAGCTGCGGCTGCAAGAGCGCGGCGCTCTCCTCCACAGCGCGTTCGGCCAGCGTCACCAATTGAGGGCGACGACGACGGAGGACCGCCGGATCGGCCCCCTGCCCGGCCAGCACGAGATCGACGCTTAAGGGAAGCTCCCATTCCCGCAAGACGCAGGTTTTCACGCCAGAAGCAGGGACTAAGTCGCCGGAACGGGGGCGGAGGTCGGCTGGGGAGATTCCTGCAGCGGCACCTTCTCCAGCGCCTCCTTCGGGGCCGGCTTTTCCTTCTGTTGACGGCAAAGCAACATGTAGCCGAGGACACCCGCTACGATGGTGAGCACGCCGCCGCCCACGATGCCCAGGGTCTGCAGCAGGCGCTGCTTGGCCTGCTGGCGCTCCGCCTCCAGAACCAGCTCGCGTTCCAGCTCTTCGACGAAGGAAAGGCGTGGCTCGCAGAGAGGCGTCAACGCCTCGGCAAGGGCACGTTCCAGGGCGCGCCGGTCCTCCGGCGGCTGCACGTCAACCTGCCCGGTGATGTCAGATTGTGTCTTCATACCATTACTCTCCCTCTGCGGCGGTTTGACGCAGGTCTCTCAAAGTGCGATAGTAGAGGGCTTTGACGGCGCCTTCTGTCTTCCCCAATACCTCACCAATTTCGGCGTTGGTCATGTGCTCGACGAATTTCAGGACAATCAGCGTCTTGCGGTCCTCGGGCAGCGCGTCGATCATCCGTAGCAGCCAGGTATGCTCTTCGGCCTTCTCGACGGCCTGGCGTGGATTGCCACGCCCGGTGGCAAGCGGCTCCAGCGCCTCCAGTGGCACCTGCGGATGCCGACTGCGGTCTCGATACCAGTTGACGACGAGATTATGGGCGATGCGAAAGAGCCACGATTGAAAGGAAGCGCCCTGTTGATCCTGATAGCGGTGCAGGTTTCGCAGCGCTTTGTGAAAGGTGCGTGAGGTCAGATCCTCGGCCTCCACGCGATCACTGGTATGCCGGTAATGATAGTTGTAGATACGCTTCACGTAACGCCGATAGAGTTCCCCAAAGGCTTCCGGCTCTCCTTTGGCCCGCTCGACCAGCGCAGCCTCGTCCGTCCCCTTCATGCATCCTCCCAAAGTCTCTGTGCGGCTCCTCGTGCCTTGCGGAGGCAGAGGGCCGACTTGTCCTCTTGATTATAGACGGCTTTGGGAGAAATCCAAAAAGCCCCTTTGCGACCTCCTGGGCTGAAACCGGCCAGTAGAGCCCGATGGGTTCAAAGGCCTTTACACACATTACAACACTGGCTGAGCACAAAAGTTACGCCACACGATAAAGCCCACCACCCAAGCCGAAGCGGGAAATTTTTCCGCTCCAGGCGTAACTTTTCCCCTGCTTCGGTGTTATCACTACGTGGAATCGTCAGGAAAGGAGGTACTCTCATCACAACTCAACATGCCATCAAAGCGTTGAAGGCACTGCGGGCCGCAGCGCAGCAAGGCGGCGGCGAAGCCCGCATCGCCGGGCAGCACGCCAGAGGCAAGCAAACGGCCCGCGAGCGCCTCACGGCACTGCTCGACCCGGGGACGTTCACTGAGATCGGCGCCTTCGTGCAGCATCGCGCCACCGCGTTGGGCATGGCAGAGAAGCGCTTTTGGGGTGACGGGGTGATCACCGGCACGGGGAAGATCGATGGACGCCCGGTCTACGTCTTCGCCCAGGACTTCACGGTGTTGGGCGGCTCCGTGGGCGAGGCGCACGGACGCAAGATCGCCCACATCATGGACCTGGCCTATCAGAACGGCGCACCCCTCATCGGTCTCAACGACTCAGGCGGCGCGCGGATCCAGGAAGGTGTCGATGCGCTGGCGGCCTACGGCGAGATCTTCTACCGCAACGTCCGCGCCTCCGGCGTGATCCCCCAGATCTCCGTGATCCTGGGGCCGTGCGCGGGCGGTGCGGTCTATTCTCCGGCCATCACCGACTTCGTCTTCATGGTGGAGGGAACAGGGAACATGTTCATCACCGGGCCGGAGGTCATCAAGGCCGTCACCCAGGAGGAGGTAGACGTGGAGACGCTGGGCGGAGCTGCCGTCCACGCCCAACAGAGTGGCGTGGCCCACTTCACCGCCCCTGACGAGGAGGCCGTCCTGGCTCAGGTGCGCCGCCTGCTCTCCTACCTCCCTTCGAACAACCTCACGCCGCCGCCCGCCTTCGCATCCGACGACGATCCCCAGCGGTCTACGCCGGAGCTCGCCGATCTGGTGCCGCCCGAGCCCCGGAAGCCCTACGACGTGCGCGCGGTCGTCGAACGGCTGGTGGATGAGGCGGAGTTCCTGGAGATGCAGCCGGCCTACGCCCAGAATCTGGTGGTGGGCTTCGCGCGGCTGGACGGGGAGACGGTGGGCATCGTCGCCAACCAGCCCGCCTATCTGGCCGGCGTGCTGGACATCGCCGCCTCGGAGAAAGGGGCACGCTTTGTCCGTTTCTGCGACGCCTTTCACATCCCGCTGCTCACGCTGGTGGACACGCCCGGCTTTCTGCCCGGCGTCGCGCAGGAGCACGAAGGCATCATCCGGCATGGCGCCAAGTTGCTCTACGCCTATGCCGAGGCCAGCGTGCCCAAGGTCGCGCTCATCCTGCGCAAGGCCTACGGCGGTGCTTACATCGTCATGAGCTCCCGGCACCTGGGTGGGGACGTCAATCTGGCCTGGCCCGACGCAGAAATCGCCGTCATGGGGCCAGAGGGTGCGGTCAAGATTCTCTACCGCCGGGAGCTCGCCGCAGCCGCCGACCCGGAGGCCGAGCGGGCCCGGTTGACCGCCGATTACCGGGAGACCTTCGCCAATCCCTTCGTCGCCGCCTCACGCGGCTATCTGGATGACGTCATCGCGCCCGCGGAAAGCCGCGCTCGCCTTATCACCGCGCTGCATCGGCTGCGCGATAAGCGGACAACGACGCCCAAGCGCAAGCATGGCAATATTCCGCTTTAAGCCACCCCAAATCGGGGAAACCAAGGGGGGATATGAAAGTACTCGTTGCCAATCGAGGTGAAATCGCCGTGCGTATCCTGCGCGCCTGCCGCGATCTGGGGGTGCCGGGCGTCGCCGTCTACTCGGAGGCCGACCGCGAGGCGCTCCACGTCCGCTACGCCGATGAGAGCGTCTGCATCGGCCCGGCGGCGGCGGAGGCGAGCTACCTCAACATCGAGGCACTGCTGGCGGCAGCCCATGAGAGCGGCGCCAGCGCCGTTCACCCCGGCTACGGCTTCCTCTCCGAGAACCCGACCTTCGCGCAGGCCGTCGAGGACGCCGGGTTGACCTTCATCGGACCACGAGCGAAGACTATGGCGTTGCTGGGCGACAAGCTGGCGGCGCGACGCACCGCCCGCCAGGCCGGGCTCCCCGTGCTCCCCGGCCCCGATGAGCCGCTCACGAGCCACGCGGCGGCGGAGATCGCTGCTCAGATGCCCTATCCGATGCTGGTCAAAGCGGCGGCGGGCGGCGGGGGACGCGGTATCCGGCTGGCCCGCAGGCCCGAGGAGCTCGAAGCCACGGTCAAAGCAGCCCGGCAGGAGGCCCACGCCGCCTTCGGCGACGACACCGTCTATCTGGAGCCGCTGGTACAGCCCGCCCGACACATCGAGGTGCAAATTCTGGGCGACGGCGCGGGCCACGTCCTCTGTCTGGGCGAGCGCGAGTGCTCGATTCAGCGCCGCCGTCAGAAGCTCATCGAGGAGGCACCCGCTCCCGGTCTGACCGAGGAGCAGCGTCGCTATCTCTTCGACGCCGCCCTGCGGCTGACCCGCGCTCTCGACTACCGCAGCCTGGGCACCGTCGAGTTTCTGCTCGACGAGGACGGACGCTTCTACTTCATCGAGCTCAACCCGCGCATTCAGGTGGAACACGGCGTCACCGAGCTGGTCACGGGCCTGGACCTGGTCAAGGAGCAGCTGCGCCTGGCGGCCGGCCGCCCCTTGCGCTACGCGCAGGAGTACGTCACCTGGCGTGGCGCCGCTATCGAGGCGCGGGTACTGGCGGAGGATCCCGCCCAGGGCTTCCTGCCCGCCACGGGCGAGATCACCTACCTCAAAGAACCGGGCGGTCCGGGGATCCGCGTCGACAGCGCCCTCTACACGGGCATGTCCGTCACGGCGGACTACGACTCGCTGCTGGCCAAGGTCATGGCCTGGGGCGAAAACCGTCCCGTCGCCATCCTACGTTTGCGCCGGGCGCTGCGGGAGTTCCAGATCGGCGGCGTGCCCACCGACCTCGAATTCCTTTTCCAGGTGGTCGATAGCGCCCCCTTCATCACCGGCAACGTCGATACCGGCTACCTGGACGCCTTCCAGCCCCCACCCCGGCAGGAAGACGCAGCGCTGGAGCGCGACGCGGCGCTGGCGGCGGCGCTGCTGGTCCACCGAAACCGGGCCCGGCGCCGGGCTCGCCCCAACGGCCGCGGGCCGAACGGCTGGCGAATAACAGCCTGGCGAGAACAGATGTAACTCAAGTCAGGGTATAAGGTGCGACAAGCACTGGGGCCGGTCTCCACGACCGTACCCCCTACATCAAATAGGGAGCACAGATATGACAAGCTATTACGTCACCATTGGAGAGCAGGAGTACAAAGTCAACGTTACGGAAGCAGGCCTGTTTCTCAACGACGAGCCGGTGCAGTGCGATCTCGTCTCGCTCAACGACAACGGGTTGCACCAGCTCAGCCGGGGACAACAGCGCCTGGAGGTGCACCTGAGTGCGCAGTCGCGCCACACCTACGAGGTGCTTATCGGCGGGCGGCGCGTCATCGCCCACGTCACCCCGGGAAACCACCACGCACGCCGTACCCTACAGGCAGCGCAGGCAGGGGCCGTCACCACGCCCATGCCCGGCCTCGTCGTGGACGTCCTCGTCCAGGAGGGGAACGTGGTACAGAAGGGCGACGTCCTGGTCGTACAGGAGGCCATGAAGATGCAGATGGAGCTCCGCGCTCCCTGCGACGGGCGCGTGGCGCGCGTGGCGGTCGAAATCGGCGCCCAGGTGGAGAAAGATGCGTTGCTGATCCAGGTCGCTCCAGGGGAAGAAACGTAACTTTTCCTGCACTTTGGTGTTGTAATCCTCTGAAATCAAACTCCCAACTGTAAGGAGGGCAAGATGATCGATGCACGCAGGCGAATCCTACCGCTGTTCCAGGCCACCCTATGGCCTCTCGGGGGCGCGTTCTTTATCACCCTCGCCGCGCAGGTGCGCATGCGCCTGCCTTTTGGCCCGGTGCCCGTCACCGCGCAGACGCTGGCGGTGCTGTTGATAGGGGCCGTGCTGGGCGCCCGACGCGGCAGCGCGGCTGTACTGCTCTACCTGGCACAGGGACTGCTGGGGCTGCCGGTCTTCGCCGGCAGCGGCGCCGGTCTGACGGCGTTGCTCGGCCCCACAGGCGGCTACCTGCTGGGCTTCGTCGCCGGGGCCTACGTCACCGGCCTGCTCATCGAACGCGGCTGGGATCGCCGTCCGGCCACGACCTTCGCGGCGCTGGCACTGGGCAACGTCGTCATCTACGCCTTCGGCCTGCCCTGGCTGGCGACCTTCGTGGGCGACGCGACGCTGGCCCTGGGCCTCTGGCCTTTCCTGCCCGGCGACCTCTTCAAACTCGCCTGCGCCACCCTCGCCCTCTCGGCAGGACACCATGCCCTCCCCATCATCGGAAAGGACGCTCTATGAACATCTCAACCCTGAAACAGACACCCGTCGCCATCATTGGGCAGGCGGGTCTCTTTGCCAAAGCGACCAATCTCCGCGAATACTGGCAAAACATCCTGGAGAAAGTCGACGGCATCACCGAGGTGCCGCCTTCGCGCTGGCGTATCGAGGACTACTACGATCCCGATCCCACCGCGCCCGATAAGACCTATTGCAAACGCGGCGGTTTCATCCCCGACGTGGACTTCAATCCCCTGGAGTTCGGCATGCCACCCAACACCCTGGAGGTGACCGATGTCTCGCAGCTGCTGGGGCTGGTGGTGGCCCGCGACGTGATGGAAGACGCGGGCTACGGCGCGGACGCCGACTTCGACCGCGACCGCACCGGCGTCGTCCTGGGCGTCTCCGGTGGCCTCAAGCTGCTCAAACCCCTCTCGGCGCGCCTGCAGTACCCCGTCTGGGAGAAGGTGCTCCGCAGCAGCGGGCTTTCCGAAGAAGACGTGGCGCGGATCAGCGAGAAGATCAAACTGGCCTACGTCGGCTGGAACGAGGATGCCTTTCCCGGTCTGCTGGCCAACGTCGTCGCCGGACGCATCGCCAACCGGCTGAACCTGGGCGGCATCAACGCTACCATTGACGCGGCCTGTGCCAGCAGCCTCGCCGCCGTGCAGCTCGCCGTCAGCCAACTGATCGAGCACCGCGCCGACATGATGATCACCGGCGGTGTCGACACCGACAATTCACCTTTCACCTTCCTCTGCTTCAGCAAGACCCCCGCCTTCTCCAAACGCGGTGAGAGCCGTCCCTTCGACGCCGACGCCGACGGCATGCTGGCCGGTGAGGGCCTCGGCATGCTGGTGCTCAAGCGCCTGGAGGACGCCGAACGCGACGGGGACCACATCTACGCCGTGCTGCGCGGCATCGGCGCGTCCAGCGACGGGCGCTACAAGAGCATCTACGCCCCACGCGCGGAGGGGCAGGCCAAGGCCCTTCGTCGCGCCTACCAGGAAGCAGGCTTCGCCCCGGAGACGGTGGGCCTTATCGAAGCCCACGGCACAGGCACGCCGGCCGGAGACCCCGCCGAAGTCGTCGGGCTGCGCCTGGTCTTCGAGGGAGACGACAAACGCGGACAGCACATCGCCCTGGGCAGCGTTAAATCGCAGATCGGCCACACCAAAGGCGCGGCAGGCGCCGCCGGACTGTTGAAAGCGGCGCTGGCCCTGGATCAAAAGGTCTTGCCACCCACCCTCAACGTGGCGCGCCCCAACCCGAAACTGGAGCTGGAGACCTCGCCCTTCTACCTCAACACGGAGACGCGCCCCTGGATCCGCGCGCTCGACGGTCCACCCCGCCGCGCCGGCGTCAGCGCCTTCGGCTTCGGCGGCACCAACTTCCACGTGGTGTTGGAGGAACACACAGCGGAGCACAGCGGCCCCTACCGGTTGAACCGTGTAGCTCAACCGCTGATCCTGCAGGCGGAAAGCCCGGCGGCGCTCACTCAGACCTGCGAAGCGACCCTGGAGGCGCTCACCGGGAACGCCGGCGCCGCGGCCTACGCCGAGGTGACCGCCCGCAGCCGCGCCCCACAAATCCCCCTCACCAACGCGCGCCTGGGCTTCATCGCCGCCGACCGCGAGGAAGCCATCCAACTGCTCAAGAGCGCCCTCGCCGTCCTCAGAAAACAGCCCCAGGTCGAACATTGGGAGCACCCGCGTGGCATCACCTACCGCCGTCGCGGCCTCGACCCGCAGGGCGCGGTGGTGGCCCTCTTCCCAGGACAGGGCTCCCAGTACCTGAACATGGGGCGCGACGTGGCCCTCAACTTCCCTCCGCTACGTCAAATCTACGCTCAGATGGACACACGTTTCGTCGCCGAGGGCAAGACGCCGCTCTCCGACGTCGTCTTCCCCATCCCCGCCTTCGACGAGACGACACGCGCGGCTCAGGCTGCCGCCCTGCGCGCCACCGACTACGCTCAGGCCGCCATCGGCGTCACCAGCGCCGGCCTCTTCAAGATCCTGGAGGCCACCGGTTTCGCCCCTGACTTCGCGGCGGGCCACAGCTTCGGCGAGCTCTCCGCCCTCTGGGCCGGCGGCGCTCTGGACGACGAGACCTTCCTGGACCTGGTCAAGGCGCGCGGGCAAGCCATGACCCCGCCTGACGACCCCGACTACACCGACGCGGGCACCATGTTAGCCGTCAAAGGCGCGCTCTCGCAGATCGAGCGTGAGCTGGCCTCCTTCGACGACGTCGTCATCGCCAACCAGAACTCCCCCAGCCAGGTCGTCCTCGCCGGGCCCACAGCAGCCATCGAGGCCGTAGCCGAGGCCCTCGCCGAGAAAGATTTCAAAGTCACACCGCTGCCCGTCTCCGCCGCCTTCCACACACCCCTGGTCGAACACGCCTCGGCGCCCTTCGCCGCCGCCGTCCACAAAGCCACCTTCCAGAAAACGCGCATCCCCGTCTACTCCAACACCACCGGAGAGCCCTACCCCCAGGACGTCGAGGCGGCCAAAGAGATCCTCTCCAACCACATCCTGCATCCCGTCATCTTCAAGACCCAGATCGAGCAACTCTACAAAGCCGGCGGGCGCATCTTCGTTGAAATCGGGCCGCGCCGCATCGTCACAAACCTCGTCGATGAGATCCTGGAGGAGAAGCCGCACGTCGCCGTACCGCTCAACGCCAGCCGCAAAAAGTCCGCCGACCGGCAGCTGCGCGATGCCGTAGTGCGCCTGCAGGTCGTCGGCCTGCCCCTGGGGGACATCGATCCCTACGCCCGCCCATACCCTAAAAGCAACGAAGGGAGATAAACCATGGCATTCACAGTAAAACTGAATGGCAGTAACTACGTCAGTGAGAAGACACGGGCCGCCTTCGAGCGCGCTTTGCAAGACAACCAACAGGTTCACCTGCCCCCTCAGAGGGAGGATCACAAGATGGCCTCTCCCGAGGACCCGGCGCCATCTGAATCTAACGCTCAACCGGAGATGGAATTGACACGCGACTACCCTCGCGTCCTGGAGATCCTTGAACGCGGCCTGGCCCAATCCTACGAGCACCAGCGGCAGACGCTGCGAGTGCACGAGCAATACCTGCACCACCAGGGCGACTACGCCCAGATCTTCTCCCAGCTGATGCAGCAGCAGAACGCTCTCTTCGCCAACGGCAACAGCTCACCAGAGCGGCTGGAGGCCGCGCTGACGGCCCTCGAACAGCTCTCCCGCAGCATCGATCAATTCCACGAACACCAGGCCCAGACCTTGCACGTCCACAACGCCTTTCTCTCCCAGCAGGCCGCCTACACCCAGGCTTTCCTCGACCTGCTCCGCCGGCAGAGTGACGTCCTACTGAAAAACAACGGAACGATGTCCCCCACGCGCTCCGAGCCGAGGCCGGGGGCAGGGCCGGTGTCGCTAGAGCCGGTGTCCTCACCGAGCCCTCCCACCCCAGAGCCGGAGCCGGTCTCAAAGCTGGGGCCGGTGTCCCCACCGCGCTCCGAGCCAGGGCCGGTGTCCTCACCGAGCCCCCCCACCCCGGACCTCGAAGCCCTCACCGCCTCCCTCCTGGACATCGTCAGTGAGAAAACCGGCTACCCCGCCGAGATGCTGGAACTCGACATGGACATGGAAGCCGACCTGGGCATCGACTCCATCAAGCGCGTCGAAATCCTCAGCGCCCTCCAGGACAAACACCCCGCGCTGCCTGAGGTGGAAGCCGAGGACCTGGCCGAACTGCGCACCTTAGGCCAGATCACCGCGTACATGGAGGCCTCCAGGCCGGGGCCGGTGTCAGAGCCGGAGCCGGTGTCAGAGGCGGAGCCGGTGTCCTCACCGAGCCCCCCCACCCTGGATCCCGAAGCCCTCACCGCCTCCCTCCTGGACATCGTCAGTGAGAAAACCGGCTACCCCGCCGAGATGCTGGAACTCGACATGGACATGGAAGCCGACCTGGGCATCGACTCCATCAAGCGCGTCGAAATCCTCAGCGCCCTCCAGGACAAACACCCCGCGCTGCCTGAGGTGGAAGCCGAGGACCTGGCCGAACTGCGCACCTTAGGCCAGATCACCGCGTACATGGAGAGCCAACAGGGAGACGCAGGAAAAAAAGCGTAAGCCGGGCGCGGGAGAAGAAAACCGCCATCCGGCGCAGCGCGGTGACGTTGCACCCGCTGCCCGCGCCCGACATCCTGGAATACACGCTTCCCGAGGGGCACTGTTGCCTCATCACCGACGACGGGAGCCGCATGAGCACGGCGCTGGCCTCGGCGCTGGCCCGGCGGGATTGGAAGCCGGTGCTGCTGAGCTTCCCGCCGACCGTCGTCACGCCGGAGCCACGGGAGCTACCGGCGGGCGTCGCGCAGATGACGCTGGACGCCATGAGCGAGGCGGCGTTGCAGGCGCAGTTGACGGCGATCACAGAAACGTACGGTCCCGTTGGCGCGTTGATCCACCTGCACCCGACGTTTAAAAGCACGCAGGGCCTCTTCGACGCCCGCGAGCGGGCCATCGTCAAACAGGTCTTTCTGCTGGCGAAGCACCTGCAGCCGACGTTCGCCGCCGCCGCGCCCCAGGACCGCGCGGCCTTCATGACCGTCACTCGCCTCGACGGCGCCCTGGGCCTTCGGGGGAGAGGCGACGGCAGCCTCGTCGGGGCCGGCCTGCCGGGTCTGGTCAAATCGCTGAACCTGGAATGGGCAGGGGTCTTCTGCCGCGCCGTGGACCTGGATCCCGCGATGGCACCCGAGGATGCCGCACGGGCCATCGTCGCCGAGCTGCACGATCCCAACCGGCTGATCGTCGAGGTCGGTCGTGGCCCCCAGGGTCGGGTCACGCCGATGCGCAGTTAGAGATCCGGGAGACTTCGGAAACCTCCGAGATCTGAGACGAGAAGGTTTTCACGGGAAATGGAGTGTTTATGACCAACAGAGAACCAACATCAGATTCACTCTTTCTGGTGAGCGGCGGCGCCAAGGGCATCACAGCGCAATGTGTCATCGAGGTCGCCCGGCGCTATCACAGCGCCTTCATCCTGGTGGGACGCTCACCTGCCCCCCACGGCCCCGAGCCAGACTGGAGCGTTGGGGCAACCGATGAGAGAGCGCTCAAGCAGCGGGCCATGGAGCACCTCAGCGCTGCGGGTGAGCACCCGACGCCCCAGCGCGTCCGGCATCTGGTGAAGGAGGTGCAATCGCAGCGCGAGATCGCGGAAACGCTGCAGGCCATCGCAGCGGCGGGCGGACACGCCGTTTACGCCAGCGCCGACGTGACCGACGCGCCGGCCCTGCAAGAGGCCGTCGAAGCGGCCCGCCAACAGCTGGCGGCGGAAAGCGCACCTTCGCGGATCACGGGCCTCATCCACGGTGCCGGAGTCATCGCCGACAAGCCCATCGAGCAGAAGACGGAGACCGATTTCGAGCGCGTCGTCGCCGTCAAAGTGGACGGGCTGCAGAACCTCTTGACCTGCGTCCCGGCCGAGCAACTGGAGCACCTGCTGCTTTTCTCTTCCATCGCGGCCTTCTACGGCAACGTGGGGCAGACCGACTACGCCTTAGCCAACGAGATCCTCAACAAGACCGCCCACCGGTTCCAACGCACCTCTCCCCATTGCCACGTGCTCGCCTTCGACTGGGGGCCCTGGGACGGCGGCATGGTGACGCCCGCGCTGAAACGCCTCATGGCCCGGCGCGGCGTCGAGGTGATCCCTGTGGAGACGGGCCGGGCTATCTTCGCCGACGCCCTGGTCGACCCCGACGGGCCAACGCAGCTCGTCGTGGGCAACCCCCTGGTCCATCCCGCGCGCACCCCCGACGGCGAGCTGCACACCTATCGCATCCACCGCCGCCTCACCCTGGAGGGCAATCCCTTCCTACGGGATCACGTCATCGGCGGGCACGCTGTCCTGCCCACCGTCTGCGCTGTGGCCTGGGCCGTCAACACCGCCGAACAGATCCACCCCGGCTACCACTTCTTCCGCGTAGAACGCTACAAAGCGCTCAAAGGCATCGTCTTCGACGAGACTTTAGCCGACGAGTACGTCCTGGAACTGGAGGAAAAGGCCAAAGACCCGGAGGAACTGCTCTTCGCCGCTCTGATCCGCAGCCGGACCGCCGACGGCAAACCGCGCTTCCATTACAGCGTGGAGGTGACCCTGCGCCGCGCGCTGCCCGAGGCGCCGCAATACACCGCCTTCGATCTCACCGCCGCACAGGCCATGCCTGGGGCGGCATTCTACGACGGCACAGTTCTCTTCCACGGCCCGGCTTTTCAGGGTGTGGAGCGGGTGCTCAACATCGACCCCACCTCGCTGACCCTGCTGTGCGTCCCCCCGGCGCTGAGCCCGGAAACGCAGGGGCAGTTTCCCGTGCAGACCTTCAACCCCTACTTCACCGACGCCACGCTGCAGAGTCTGCTGATCTGGGCGCACCACACCTACGGCTACGGCGGCTTGCCCCTCAGCATCCAGGGCGGCGAGCAGTACCAACCCGTGACGGAGGGGGAGCGGCTCTACGTCTCCCTGAGCGTACAAGCCCACTCCCGACGCCATCTGGTCGCCGATGTCGTCGTCCACGACAACGAGGGGCGGGTCCAGAGCCGTGTATGGGGCGCGGAGATCACCCTCAGCCCGCGCCTGAAACAGCTTTTCGCTCAGAATCACCTGGAGGTCGTCCATGCGTGATCCGCAGGTCGTCGTGGTGGGGTTGGACGTACAGTTAGCGGACGGAGGGGACGTAGACGCCTTCGCGCGCCGCATCTACGCCGGGGAGATAGACGCCGACGCCTTTGACGGGGAAGAAGCTCCACCCCTGAGCGCCGTCATCGACGGCGCGCTGGTCGACGCCGCCGTCCCCCCGGGCGCAGAGGTCGCCGTACTCGTCGTGGACGGGGGAGCGGGTGCGCCACCGACACTCTCCGCGGCGCTGGTCGCGGCGCGTCGCCTGCTCATCGCCGGGGAGGCCGAGGCCGCCGTGATCGCCGCCGGAGAGGTCGGCTGCGCGGGCGCCGTCGTGTTGCAGCGTGCCGCAGAGGCCGCCGCCGCGCCGCGCCGCTACGCCGTGCTGGAAGCGACAGCGCTGACGGAGGACGAAAAAACGACGCCCGAAGCCGTCATGGCGCTGCATCGCCGGGCATGGGCGCAGACGCCGCTTACAGTGATGTCGCCGGGCTACCTGGAGCTCGCCGGGGACGCAGACCCCCGCCGTGAGAGCGCGGCTCTGGCAGGCCTGCGCCGCACCTACCACGCACCCACCGGAGATTTGACCTGCGGGCTGGGCAGTCTCGCTGCCGGTGATATCGCCACGCCCACGGTGCAATTGGCGGGGTTCATCAAAACGGTGCTCTGCCTGCACCAGCGCTTCATCCCCGCTCAACCCCACTGGCAGGGGCCCGCAGCGCCGGAGCGCTGGCAGGGAACGCCCTTCTACGTGGACGTGGTCTCGCGCCCGTGGTTCGTGCCAAGCGGGGAACAGCGCGTCGCCGCATTCTACGCCCCTGCAGACGCGCAAGGACCGGGGGGCGTGGCGGTGCTCACCGACACCCCCTCGCCGCGACGCGACAGCCGCGACCTGCAACACGCCGCCACCTTACTGCCCCTCGCCGCCCAGGGGCAGAGCGCGCTGTTGGCCCGGCTGAAAGAGGTGCGGGCAGCGCTCACCGACGCCCGCACCCCAGCCGAGCTGCGCACCGTGGCGCGGCACTATTACGAAGCGTATCGGCGACATCCGGAGCCGCGCTACACACTCTGCCTGGTCGGCAAAGACCGGGAGGCACTACTGCGGGAGGCCGACTTCGCGTTGGCGGGCGTGACGCGGGCTTTCGAGACGCACGAACCCTGGCAGACGCCGCGCGGCAGTTACTTCACGCCACGCCCCCTGGCCCAAGAGGGTACGCTGGCCTTCGTCTACCCCGGTGCTTTCAACGCCTATCCGGAGCTGGGCCGCCATCTCTTCCGCCTCTTCCCGCAGCTGCATGCGCGCTTCGCCGAGACGACGTCCAACCTCGGCGAGGTGGTGGGCGAGCGGGCGCTTTATCCCCGCAGCCTCACCCCGCTCTCCAGAGCAGAACGGCGCGCCCACGAGCGGGCGTTACTGGCCCAGCCCGCCACCCTCATCGAGGCAGGGACAACCTTTGCTATGCTCTTCACCTCCATCTTGCGGGACAACTTCGGCGTGCAACCCGTCGCCACGCTGGGCTACAGCCTGGGCGAGGCCAGCATGCTGTGGGCCAACGGGGTCTGGCAGGACGTCGAGGCAGGCCGTCGTGCCTGGCGCGACTCTCCACTCTTCACAACACGGCTCGCCGGTCCCAAGGAGGCGGTCCGGGAAGCCTGGGGGATCGCGCCCTCGGTAGCGGACGATGCTTTCTGGCGCACCTATTTGCTCAAAGCGCCGGTGGAGGCCATTCAGGAGCGGGTCGCGGAGGAGCCGCACGTGGAGCTGACCATGATCAACACACCGGAGGAGGGTGTGATCGGCGGCGAACCGGCGGGCTGTCGGCGCGTCATCGAGGCCCTGGACTGCCATGCGCTGCCCGCGCCCTACGACGCCGTGATCCACACCGAGTCCATGCGCTCTGAACGCGCGGCTTTCGTGGAGCTTTACACCCATCCGGTGGCCCGGCGGCCCGCCATCGACTTCTACTCCGCCGCCGGCTACGCGCCGCTGACGCTGGAGCCCGCCGCCCTGGCCCGCGCCCTGGCCGACATGACCTGTCACCCCGTTGATTTCCCGCGCCTGGTGCAACGCGCCTACGCCGACGGCGCGCGCCTTTTCGTTGAGCTGGGGCCGCAGCGCACCTGCACCCGCTGGATCGACAAGATCCTGGTGGATAAGCCGCACGCCGCTATGGCCATCGACAAGAAGGGCGCAGCGGACGTTGTCCAGATCTTCGGGGTGCTGGCGCAGCTGCTCAGTCACAGCATCGACGTGACTATCGACTCCCTCTATGAGGACGTGCCGGAGGCGCAGAAGGCAGCGGTGCGCCGGACAGCGCTCGCGCCGGTCCACGCCGGACGCGAAGCCCCCGCCGTCGGGCACAGGGCCCCGTCCGAGACCGCGCCCCTGCCTGCGGCCTTCGACCTGGTGCGCCGTGCCTACGAGGGGGCGACCGTCCACCGCTACCGCGTCGCCGAGGCCCACGGCGCTTTCCTGCAGGCGCGGCACAGGGCACTGCGAGAGACCGGTGAGCTGATCCGGCAGCAGATCGACGTCTACAGACAGTGGCTGGAGCGCACCGAAGAACCGAACACGCTCAAAGGCGACAACGGCCAGCGGTCGGCGCGTTTCAACGAGGCCGACCTGCGGGCCTTCGCCACCGGCTCCCCTGAACAGTGTTTCGGTCCCGCCTACGCCGCCTTCGCCGGGCGGCGGCTGCCGCGCCTCCCCAACGGCGATCTGCTGTTGATAAGCCGCATCAGGGAGGTGACGGGGGAAGCGGGCGCGCTGCAGCCCGGCGCAAGCCTGGTCGCAGAGTACGACGTGCCCCCCGATGCCTGGTTCTACCGGCAGAACGCCGCCCCGCTCATGCCCTACGCCGTGCTGATGGAAATCGCGCTGCAGCCCTGTGGTTTCCTTTCAGCCTATCTGGAATCGGCGTTGCGGCACCCTGAGAGCGATTTCTACTTTCGCAACCTCGACGGCGTGGGACATCTGCTCTCGACACCCGACCTGCGCGGACGGACCGTTGTCAACCGCGTGCGCCTGCTCTCCTCGGCGACGCTGAGCGGCGTGATCCTACAACAGTTCACGTTCTCGCTGGCCTGCGAAGGGGAGACCTTCTACGAGGGGGAAGCGTCCTTCGGCTACTTCGAGGCGTCGGCCCTGGCGAATCAGGTCGGGTTGGACGGTGGGCGGGCGTCACAGCCGTGGTATCATCAGGCCAACGTGAGGGGAGAACGGCTCGATTTCAGCGAGGCGGCGGTACGACAGCGCTATTACGGCGGATCCCCCACGCGCCCGCACTATCGGCTGGCGGGTGGACAGCTGGATCTGCTGGACCGGGTATACATCGTCCCCGAGGGCGGTGAGCACGGACGCGGCTACGTCTACGCAGAAGCCGCCGTCGATCCGAGGGCCTGGTTCTTCAAATGTCACTTCTACCAGGATCCGGTAATGCCCGGTTCACTGGGCGTTCAGGCAATTCAGCAAGCGCTGCAGACTTACGCCATCCATCAGGGGCTGGGCGCCGGGCTGCGCCATCCCACTTTCACCTGGATTGCAGATCATCAGATGACCTGGACATACCGTGGACAGATCCGGCCCGAGGACGAGACGCTGGCGTTAGAAGTGCACGTGCGGGAGATACAGGAGCGTCCCGGCGCGGTGACCCTCGTCGGCGACGCCGGCCTCTGGAACGGAGAGCGGCGCATCTACGCCGTTGACGACGTGGGATTTTGCATCCGGGAGCGAAGTTAACACGCCGGGGAGCGCGTGCTTGACGAAGGGAAGACCTGCCCCTAGGCTGACCCTTTTTCAGAGCAGCCAACATCTGAACGCGAATTTTACTATCTGGAGTGGCGAGTTTTGGAGAAATCCGATTTTGATGCGTTATGTCGGTAAAGCCAGGCTTACCCAACGTGAGATCAAATGAGGGAGTTTGATGGAGATAAACGAGATGGAAGCAGCCAAATGGCAGGGGCCCGCGGAGAGCATCGCCTACGACGATGAAACGATCCGCGCGCACCTGCGTGACTTGACGCGGTCTTGTTACGTGGTGAGCGACGGGCAACGGGTAGGGGTAACCCACGCGGGAGGAAGGATTTCAGCGGGGGCGGACGGTCTGCCGCTGCTGGCGACGGTGCGCCCGCTGCCGCCGCAGCGTCTGGGTGACCCAACCTTCCGTGAGACCTACGGCCTGGACTATGCCTACATGACAGGGGCGATGGCCAACGCCATCGCCAGCGAGGAGCTGGTCATCGCCCTGGGTCGAGAGGGGCTGCTGGGCTCCTTCGGCGCCGGCGGGCTGACGCCGCGTCGGCTGGAGGAGGCTATTCGCCGGGTGCAGCGCGCGCTGCCCGAGGGTCCCTACGCCTTCAACCTGATCCACAGCCCCAACGAGCCGGCGCTGGAGCGCGGCGCCGTCGATCTCTATCTCAAACACGGCGTGCGCGTCGTCGAGGCTTCGGCCTACCTGCGCCTGACCCCCCACGTGGTGCGCTATCGAGCCGCCGGACTGGAGCGCGGTCCCGACGGCGCGCTGCGGGTGCGCCATCGCATCATCGCCAAGCTCTCCCGACGGGAGGTGGCGCGGCAGTTCTTCGCCCCGGCCCCCGACGATCTGCTGCAGGATCTGGTCGCGGCGGGCGAGATTACGGCGGAGCAGGCGGAGCTGGCGGCGCAGGTACCTATGGCGGACGACGTCACCGTCGAGGCCGATTCCGGAGGTCACACCGACAACCGCCCCCTGGTCTGCCTGCTGCCTTCCATCATTGCACTGCGTGATGAGCTGCAGGCGGAGTATGAGTACGAAAGACCGGTGCGCGTCGGGGCGGCCGGAGGGCTCGGCACGCCGACGGCCGTGCTGGGCGCCTTCATGATGGGGGCGGCCTACGTCGTCACCGGCTCCATCAACCAAGCCAGCGTCGAAGCGGGCACCTCTCCCCAAGTCAAACAGTTGTTGGCGCAGGCCGCCACCACCGACGTGATGATGGCACCCGCCGCCGACATGTTCGAGATGGGCGTACAAGTCCAGGTACTCAAGCGTGGCACGCTCTTCCCCATGCGGGCACGGAAGCTCTATGAGCTTTATGAGACCTACGAGAGCATCGACGAGATCCCGGCGGCGGAGCGGGAGAAGTTGGAGACGCGGGTCTTTCAGCGCAGCGTGGACGCCGTGTGGGAGGAGTGCGTCGCCTTTTTCAACGAACGTGATCCTGCGCAGATCCGCCGCGCGCAGGGGAACCCCAAGCGCAAGATGGCCCTCATCTTCCGCTGGTACCTGGGCCTGGCGGCGCATTGGGGCCTTCAGGGGGATCCGCAGCGCCGCATGGACTATCAGATCTGGTGTGGGCCTGCTATGGGCGCCTTCAACGACTGGGCACGCGGCTCGCATCTGGAGGCCCCGGAGAACCGCCACGTGGTCGCTATGGCCCACGAACTGCTGCGCGGAGCGGCGCTGCTCTACCGCCTAGAGGATCTGCGAATGCAGGGGGTGCGCGTGCCACAGGCGTGGGCGCGGACGGTTTTGTAGTTAACGAGGTCACGTGCACGGCACTCCGGGGATGGGCACGCTTGACTCCGAGATGAGAGGGAGATTAAGATGAGCACGATGCGAGAGGGCATTTGCCCACAATGTCATTCACGGGAGATTTTGGCCAATGCGGAGACGACAGAGCGCCACACGCTCGCCGTGCAGATTTACGAGCAGTCTGGCGTGCTGCCCCGGGGACGGCGCACCTTCCCCATCAGGGCGTGGATCTGCACCCGCTGCGGCTATACGGAGCTCTATGTTACCAATCCGCAGGAACTGGCGCGCTCCTACCGGCGTTCTCTGGTATCGCTGTCCTGACGACGTGCTGGCCCGCAGGCCGCGACTGCCGGAGGACGGCGTCCACGTCTGGCGAACGGCGCTGGACGTGCCGACGTCACGCCTGGCAGAACTCCGCGCCCACCTTGCACCGGCGGAGATAGGCCGCGCCGAAGGCTATCGTTTCCCCGCACCCAAACAACGTTTCGTCGCGGCGCGAGGGCTGCTGCGGGAGCTGCTGGGCGCGTACCTCGACGCGGCACCCGCGCGGCTGCGGTTCCGCCAGAACGCCTGGGGTAAACCGCTGCTGGCCGATCCGCGAGACGCGCTGCATTTCAACGTAGCCCACACCGGAGATCTGGCGCTCATCGCCGTGAGCACCGTCGGCACTGTGGGCATCGATGTGGAGCGCGTCCGCCCGGTGGCGCACCTCGACCGACTGGTGGCGCGTTACTTTTCCTCACAGGAACGCGCCGCCTTCTGTGCCCTGCCCCGGTGGCAACGGCTGGAGGCGTTTTTCGCCACCTGGACGCGAAAAGAGGCCTACGTGAAGGCGCGCGGGCTGGGGTTCCATCTGCCGCCGGACGCCTTCGATGTCACGGTGGCAGCCGACGCACCGCCACGGCTGTTGGCGGATCGCCACGCACCTGGGGAGAGACATCGCTGGAGATTCTACGACCTTGCGGTGGAATACAACTACAAGGTCAGCCTGGTTACACCGTCCTAACCCCGCTCCACAGGCCTCTCAGCCGTCCGACGCGCCCTCTTTTTCACACCACCGTCGGCGCGTCGACGCCGTCTGTCGCTAACCCCCGCCCTCGAGGTCGCGTTGGGCATCATCCCCACGCTTGAGCGTCGTTCCTCCTTTCACCCTCGCCCTTCGTCGCTTTCCCTCCAGATCTCTCCTCATGGGCTTCAAGCGCCAGCTTACAGAGAGGCAATCTCAATCCCGTACCGGACCGGAACTTAACCCACGCAGGCAGATCTCGCAGAGGGTTCCCACACAGAGTTATTGTGACGGCAGTCGTGTAATTGTCAAGCGAAGAAAATCACACCACGTCAGCGGGTGTGATCTCTCCGAGACCTTTTCACTCACCGGCATGGACAGTGAGTCGGAGGATTCGACCATCAGTCGAGGAACTTTCTGTAAGGTAACCACGTTAGAAAGGTGCGCAAGCGAAACAGCGTCAAGGGGAGGACACAGGCCTCCCCTTACGCTTGGCATACAGATCAGCTTCATGGTTAAAAGGAGGTTAGATTATGCTTAAAAAACAGCTGCTCCATCTCTTGTTCATCTTTCTCATCCTGGGTGGACTGACCGCCTGTGCGGACGCCAACGCCGCCGATAAGCCGCCGTCGGAGGAGAAGACGGTGGCACCGGAGGTGGAGACGGTGGCACCATTGGCTGCGGCCCGGGAGGATCTGGCGCAGCGACTGGACGTCGCCCTCGACAAAGTCACGGTAGAGAGCGTGAGCCCCACGGAGTTCCCCGACGCCAGCCTCGGTGCGCCGGAGCCCGGTCAGATGTACGCTCAGGTCGTCACACCGGGGTACGTCATCACCCTGACCGTCGAGGGGCAGACGTACCGCTATCACGGCGCCGGTGAGCGCGCGGTCGCCGTTCCCATTGAGGCGACCCCGCCCCCCACAGGCCAGATCAGCATCAATGGGGTGGAGGCGAGCCCGGAGCGCGTGGTTGTGCGCGGCACGAGCACGCTTCCCGAAGCCGCCTGTCTCAAGACCGAGCTGTGGGCCGACGGCGTACCGCTTCCGTGGTGGCCTATCGACGCCTGCGCAGAGGTCGCCGACGGTGAGTGGAAGATGGTGGTTCCTCTGGAGGGCAAGCAGGCGCTGCAACCAGGGGTGCAGTACATGGTACGCGCCTACCTTTCCGGCGGCCCCAACATCGTCAGTACCTTCCCCTTCGACCTGGACGGGCCGCAGGCCTCACCGACCCGGGCAGCAGCAGAGGACCCCTTGCTGCTCTTGCCCGACTCGGGTGAGGCGCTGCATCGCGCCACCGCCGATCTGAACGGCGACGGACGGGCTGAGGAGATTATCCTGGCGGGCTGGGGCGGGAGCTCTGAACGGCTGAGCTACGATTTCCTGCAGCTTTTCGTCATCGAGCCGCAGGAGAGTGGCGGGTACACTATCGCCTGGCAGAGCACATCCCTGCCTACCGGGCGCGCCGAACCTCTGCAGGTACAGGACATCACCGGCGACGGTCTGCCCGAGGTGCTCTCGGTACAGGCGCCGGGCGCCGGGGGCGAGCGGCTCTACGTGCTCGCCTGGCAGGGTCAAGACTACGGCTGGCTCTCCCCACAGGGCGGTCACTTCGATGGCCAGCTCGCTTTCGGCGAGAACGGTGCGCGTACGTCAGACCTGGACGGCGACGGTCTCACCGAGATCCTGGCCAGCTACGGTCCTGCTGCTGCACAGACCGATGTCTACGCCTGGAATGGGGCAGCCTACGTCTACCAGGAGACGCTGAGCAGTGAGGAAGGCGGCTACGTGCGCGTCTCCATAGCCGAGGCCGGGCTCTCGCTGGAGGTGCCCGCTGCCTGGACGGAGATCGCGCCGCGTATGTGGGCCGCGTCCGAGGAGAGTCCCTGGCGCCTGGGGGTGCGGTGGGTTGATCTGAGGCCGCCGCAGGAGCCGGAGGCCGCGCTGCTGCCGCAACCCGCGCAGATCCTGGAGGCGGAAGCGGTAGAGATCCCTTGGGGCAGTGGACGCCGTTTCACCGTTGAGGTCTACGGAGAGGCCGAAGAGGGTGCAGGTCAGGCCCAGGTGCAGACGGTCGAAACGCACACGCTGATCACCGTGGAAGAGGAAGGCAAGCGTCGCGCCTACGACCTCTACGTCAGCGCGCCCGATACCCGACGGCTCCGCAATCTTGAATCCACCCTGCAACACGCACTGGCGTCCCTCGTGCTCGAGTGACCGCTCGTTTCTAGCCTTCAGCTAAGCATCAACAAAGTCCAGAGCCTTGAGCGCTGGACTTTAACGTCTGAATCTCTTGACACCACTGAAAAAATCGGATTTTTCCAAAACTCGCCACTACATGCGGGAAAATTCGCGGTCAAAACCACTAGATATAGCTGGACGTTCGCTTAAATTTGGACATAAAAACCAAAATCTGGTATCCTCACTT
>JBNGCW010000035.1:0-46096 GCA_049975525.1 Anaerolineae bacterium | reverse complement strand
AAGTGAGGATACCAGATTTTGGTTTTTATGTCCAAATTTAAGCGAACGTCCAGATGTAGTGGTGAGTTTTGGATTTCAGTTGTGTCGAGGCTTTGTGGCTGACCGCGGGCCTTTTGCTCGTGTGGCGAGGTGGGTGCGGTGTGATACAATGGGCCTCATGAGCGTGAATGACACCCGGCGCACCTACGACCGCATCGCCGCGCGTTACGCGGCACGTGACGTTTACCCCATGACGCAGGAGTTGACGGCCTTTCTGGCCCACGTGCCGCAGGGTGGGCGCATCGTTGATGTGGGGTGCGGGTCGGGTGTGTACGCGCGCATGATGATCACCCGAGGCTATCGCGTCCTGGCCCTGGACCTTTCCGGTGGGATGTTGGTCCAGGCCCGTGCCCAGGGGCTCCGCGTGTTGGTGCACGCCGACATGCGCCGGTTGCCGCTCGCTGCCGCTAGCGTCGAGGGTTGCTTTCTCAGCGCCTCCTTGTTGCACCTTCCCCGTTCCGAAGCGCCGCGCGCCTTGCACGAAGTACGGCGCGTCCTGCGGAGGGACGGCGTGGCGTACATCAGCGTCAAGGCCGGTGACGGCGATGCCTGGGTCTCCACGCCGGAGGGTGGGGTGCGTTACTTCGTCTACTATCGTCCCGCTGCGCTGGACCGGCTGCTCCAGACGGCCGGTTTCACCATCCTCAG
The DNA here is from genome assembly GCA_049975525.1 of Anaerolineae bacterium. Taxonomy (GTDB): domain Bacteria; phylum Chloroflexota; class Anaerolineae; order B4-G1; family SLSP01; genus G713. The sequence continues at coordinate 45,409 of JBNGCW010000035.1, read as the reverse complement.
AGGTTGGGTCAGCCCACCCGGGGTGGGGCAAAATCATCCCTGGATCAACCGGGTGGTTCAGGGGGTGGGGCGATGAGCCGACGACGCGACTGGACCTGGTGGTGGTTGATCGCCGTTCTCGCTTTGGCCTTTGCGGTGCGCGCCGTCGCCCTGGAGGCCCAGAGTCTCTGGCGTGATGAGGTGGACGCCTTGCACTTCGCCACGGCACCCTGGCCCGAGATGCTCGACCGCTTCACCCGCCCCGGTTGGAACGGCCCCTTTTACTTCCTGATGTTGCGCGGCTGGATTGCGCTGACGGGACGCAGCGTCTTCGCGTTGCGCTATCTCTCCACGCTCTGGGGAGTTGTGGGCATAGCGCTGTTCTACATCTTAGGGCGCCGGTTGTTAGGGAGGACGACGGCGAGCTGGAGTGTGGTGCTGGCGGCTTTCTCACCCTACCTTGTCTGGTATGCCCAGGAGGTCAAGATGTACACCTGGGTACCGGCGCTGGTGCTCTTGACGCTCTACGCTCTGGAACGGGCCTCTCGGGGTGGACACGGGGCCTGGTTGGGCGTGGCCTGCGTCTCTACGTTGTTGGCACTCTACAGTCACATTCTGGCGGCGTTATTGATGCCGGTAGGGGGCATCTGGTTCCTTTTGCGCCGGCGTCGGCGCAAAAGGAACCAGCGTTCGCTGTGGGTCCTCGCGCTGCTGGCGTTGGTTCTGTTGGTCATCTTCTATCGCCCTTTGCTCCGCTGGCAGCTGCCCCTGGTGTTCCAAGAGCGCGAGACGGGTTACGCGTCGCGCACCTTCGGGGAGATGGCGCAGATTCTCCTCGGCGGCTGGAGCGCGGGCATCGCCGGCTGGGGGCAGGTGTGGTTGACATTAGGCACGACGGCGGTGGCGTTGGTGGGCCTGATAGGGCTGCTCGCCCGGCGGTGGATCACCTTGCTGCTGGCGTTTCTCGCCTGGCTGGTCGGGCCGCTGGTGGGGGTCTGGCTGGTCTCCCTGCGCGGCTCTATCTTCACCGATCGCTATCTCATCTGGTCGGCGCCGGCCTTTTACCTGTTGGTGGGATTTGGGTTGGACCAATTCCGACGGCTGGGCGTGGTCCTGGGGGCGGCCTCCGGGAGGTTGACGCGGCGACTGGCGCTGGGGGTGCACTTGCTGCTCCTCGTGCTGCTGCTGGGCATTTTGAGCGGTGACGGCGTCAATCTCTATCAACAAGTCGCGCGCCCCATCAAACCTCAGTTCCGTGAAGCCACCGGCTATCTGCTGACGCGGCGCGCTCCCGGAGCGCTGTTGCTCTTCCAGATCCCCTACAACCATATCGTCGTGGACTACTATGCGCCGACGCCGCTCGATCCGTGGGCGGAAGCACCCTACACCAACTGGCGTGACGACGAGGGCGACTATCTGATCGGCGCGCCGGAGGTCGCAGAGCAGATGCGGGCGCTGACGGCGGGCTACACGGACGTGTGGCTGGTCTACACCGAGGTGGCCCTTTGGGATGATCGTGAGCTGGTACTGGTGTGGTTGCAGGCGCACGGCGAGTTGGTGGATAAACGTCATTTCCATCTGGTAGATCTCTATCATTTCCGTTTGCCCGAAGCAGGATCGTGAGGGGCTTTGCGCCCAGCTCTTGAAAATTCTCCAGAAAAAGGTAGAATGCGCCTTACAGAGAGACGAGGAGTGGATACCCATGCCCAAGACGTATGACGAATTGCGTGACATCTTGCTCAAGAAGCAAAAAGACCTTGAGCACCAGCTGAGCACCATCGAGAGCAAATCCTCTGAAGAGGGGGTTGGTTACAGCAATCACATGGCCGATGCGGGCACGGACGTTTTCGAGCAGGGGCGCAACGTCGGCCTGGTCCGGCAGCTCTCCCGTTCCTTGGAGGACGTGCGTCACGCTTTGGAGAAGTTCGAGGACGGCACCTACGGCATCTGTGAGTCCTGCGGTGGCATCATCGACGTCCCGCGCCTGGAGGTCTACCCCGAAGCGCGTTATTGCATGCCTTGTGCGAGCCGACTCGAAGGGCGACGATGACCGCTGATCGGCGAAATGGCCTTTTCCTTTGGGGTGCTGCTGCCGTAGCGCTGGCGGTGGATCAGCTCTCCAAATGGTGGGTGTTGCATCACTTGCCCCGGCACGAGACGGTGGACGTCTTCCCCGCACTGCGGGCGCTCTTTTCCTTCACCCGTCTCAACAACACCGGCGTAGCCTTCGGTATGTTCCCTCAGTTGGGTGATCTCTTCCTCGTTTTGACGGCGGTGATCGTCGTCGCCTTGATTATCTTCCACCGGCGGTTGGGGCTGGTCGGTTGGGTGGCTCATCTGGCATTGGGCTTGCAGATCGGTGGCGCGTTGGGCAACTGGGTCGACCGTGTGGTGCATGGCTCGGTAGTGGACTTTATCGACGTCAACTTTTGGCCTTTGCACGACTGGCCGGTGTTTAACTTGGCGGACACCGCCATCGTCGTGGGGGTGACGTTGCTGATCATCACCACCTGGTCTCAGGAGCAGCAGGGTGTTGAGACGGGCGTTGAGACACCCCGGGAAAGCCTGAGCGATGCGTGAACGGCGCGTCGAGGTGCAGGAACGCCAGCGGCTGGACGTCCTGTTGGCGCGGCTCTGGCCCGACCTGGGTCGGCACGAAGTCGAGGAGATGGTGCGGCAGCAACAGGTTCTGGTCAACGGTCATCCGGCCTTGAAGCCCGGTCAGTATGTGGAAGTGGGCGACGTGGTTGAGGCGCAGGCTCCCGCCGCCGGAGAGGACGAGGAGACGTCGGCGCTGCCCACGACGTTGCCGATGCAGGTCCTGTACGAGGACGACGTCTTGCTCGTGGTAGAGAAGCCGGCGGGTATGCCGACCCACGCCCGGTGGTGGGAACAGGGGAGCACGACGCTCTCGGAACAACTGCGGGAGCGCTATCCGGCGTTGGCCAACGTCGGCGGCATCAATCGAGCCGGCATCCTGCAGCGGCTGGAGAAGGACGTCTCTGGGCTGATGCTGGTGGCGCAGGAGCGCGAGATCTACCGCGAGATGAAGCACGAAGTGAAGCGCGGGCGCGTACACCACACCTACTTCGCGCTGGTAGAAGGGCATCTGGAGGGCAACGATGTCATCGATGCCCCTATCGGCGATGCCAAATACAGTCGGCATCGGATGACGGTGGCCCGCGAGGGGCGCCCCGCGCGCACCAAATACAGCGCCCTCAGTCATTACAGCTCGGAAAACCGGCCCTACACGCTGTTGAAAGTGGAGCCGGACTCCTCGCGTATGCATCAGATGCGCGTGCACCTCTCCTGGTACGGCTATCCCATCGTGGGCGATACGGTGTACGGTTCCTCGCGGCAGTGGTTGCTCAGCGATCGGCTCTTTCTGCACCTGGCCATCCTCACCTTCCATCATCCCCTGACAAGGGAACAGATGGAGGTGCAATCCGAGCTGCCCGAAGCTCTGAGTTCGATTCTGAAATACATGAAACGCCCCGGCTACCTGCGCTAGGGTGGGGGGCGCTATCTTATAACGAGGTGAACTTATGCGAGAGTTGAGTGTGGCGGTCGTTCAGATGTATCCCGGTCTGGGGAAGATGCAGGACAATCTGGGGGCTATGACGGAGACCATCCGCAAAATCGCCGTCTCCCAGCCGGTGGACATCATCGTCTTCCCGGAGCTGTCGGTGACGGGATTTGAGGGAGGGCAGCGCTTTGCGCAGATGGCGCAGAAGGTGCCCGGCGCGGTGACCAACATCATCGGGCAAACCGCCAACGAGTTCGGGGTCCACGTGTTGATCGGCATGGCGGTCAAGCGGGATGTGGAGACGGTGCTTTACAACGCCGGCGTGCTCATCGGCCCGGAGGGTGAACCGGAGGGGGAATATCGCAAGGTCCATTTACAGGCCGACGAGCGGTTGGTTTTCCGCCCGGGCAACGACATCAAGCCGATAGAGACCGAGGTGGGGGTGGTGGGGATCATGTTGGGCTGGGACCTGGCCTTCCCGGAGGTGGCGCGCAACCTCGTGCTTCGCGGGGCGGAGGTGCTGCTCCTGCCCGCCGCCTGGGAGCGCAAGGAGATCGATATGTGGCGCACGCTGCTCACGGCGCGCGCCTACGAAAACGACATCTTCATCGCCGCTGCCAATCGTATCGGCGAGGAGCCCTCCTACGTCTTCGGCGGACAGAGCGCGATTCTGGCCCCCGGCGGTGAGCCGTTAGCTGTGATCGAAGACGTGACCAGGGAGACCGACGACGGCGAGATCGTCACCGAGCCGGAGGAAGGCTACGCCGTTGTGCGGCTGGACCTGGACGCGGTGCGGCGACGGCGCGAGGAGTCACAGATTATCATGGCGCGGCAGCCAGGTGCTTACCGGTATATCACGCGCAAGTACTGAGCGCTGTTGAGGGCGTTGGGTCGGCGGTAGCTCTGCGGAGCTGCCGCCTTTTTTTGCAGGGGTGCCGAAGAGAGAGCAGAGATGACGGAGGCGTAGAGGGAGATGGAGGGCCTGGACTTTGTGCAGCCGCCGGCCGACGTGCCGGAGATTTTGCGCGGCGATTGGCTGGATCTACCGCCCGACGATGCGGTCGTCGGGTACTTGACGGAGGCACTTTGGGCAAAGGAGGGGGGCACGCCCGAAGGTTGGGAGGTGGCGCGGCTTTCGCAGGCCGCTTATCTCTACCGCGAGAAGAGCACCGGTTGGACGGTGGTCGGAAAGTTCTACGTGGTGAAAGGGGGCGATGCCGCCGGACGGCACGCGCAGCGCGAGTTGAACTGCATCCGCGAGGCGCAGGCCATCGGGCTGACGTCGGGGCCGCTGCGCGCCATCCGTCCGCTGGCCCTATGGCGGGGCGTGCTCTTCCTGGAGTACGTGAACGGCCTCACCTTGGAGGACGTGATCGCCGTGCGCCACAGTCGTCCCGGCCGGCTGAGCGCCGGCCTGACAGGTGCGGCGCGTTTCCTGGCGGCGTTGCACAGCCGGGGGCTGCGTCCGGAGACGGCGCCCGATTTTGAGGCGGCCCTGGCCTACGCCCGCAAGGTGGTCGCGCAGCTGGCGAAGTATGGGGTGCTGCAGGCACGCCCGCTGGTCCGGGATGGATTGTTTCGCCTTATCGACCGTTGGGCCGACCGCGTCGAGATGGCGGCCTTCACACCTACGCTCATCCACGGCGACGTGACGACGACGAACTTTATCTTCGTGGATGACGAGGTGGTCGTCATCGACTGGGAACGGCTGGAGGTGGCCGACCCGGCCGCCGATTTGGGGCGTTTGATGGCCGAGGTGGGGCACAGCATCCAGCAGCACGGGGGGACGACCGTTGAGGCCTTGCCTTTTGTGGAATGCCTGGCGGAGCGCTATCGGATGGCGCTGCCCGAGGCGTGGGACGCCGGGGCGCTGGTACGGCGGGCGCGCTTCTATCGGGCGACCAGCACGTTGCGCATCGCCCGCAACGGCTGGATCTCGCGACTCGACCGGACGGCGTTGGTAGCCCAGGCCATGGCGCTGCTGGCGGATTTTGAGTAGTCCTGAGCCGGGGGGAGCTAGACCGATTTCTCGTAGATGCGATAGGTGCGGTAGGGCTCCCCGTCGAAGATAGCGGCTGTCTGGCGCATGGGTTGGTTTGTCTCCAGCACCCAGGAGATCTCCAAGCGCTTGTATCCCTGTCGTAGGCCGGCTAACAGCGTCTCCAGGAAGAGCACCGCGTCCACGCCACGCCCGTGGTATTCCTCCACAATGCCGCCCAGAGCCGCGCGGATGGTGGTGATCGCGCCGCGCACTTTCCACCAGTAAAGCAGCTTGACCATCGTCCACCACTCCGGCTCTCCCGGTCGGGGGTAGGCCCGCAGCAGTGGCTGGCACAGGTCGGGGAAGGGCAGCATGAAGGCGATGGGGCGCGCACCTTTTTCGGCGATAAAAGTGACCTTGGGGTCCATGAACTGACGGATCTCGTGAGCCAGGTTGTTCATCTCCGCGTCCGTCAGGGGGACGAAGCCCCAGTTTTTAGACCACGCCTGGTGGTAGACTTCTTTGATGCGTTGGGCTTCCTCATCGAAGTGCCGCATATCAACGGGACGTACGGTGATGTCGTAGCGTTCCTTGACCTTGCGGGCCACGCGTAGCAACTTGGGATTGATGCCCGTGCCGTCGGGTTTGTACTGCGTCAGGTCGGTGGTGTAGGCCAGCACGTCCATGACCTTCTCGTACCCCGCGCCTGCGATGAAGTCTACGTAGTAACGCGGATTGTAGGTCATCATAATCACCGGTGGCCCGTTCCAGCCTTCGACCAGCAATCCGATCTCCTCGTTGGTGGAGAAATTCAGGGGCCCACGAATCGCCGTCATGCCCTCGTCCCGCACGAATGCCTCGGCCGTTTCCAGCAGGGCCTCGGCGGCCTCCCGGTCCTCCAGTACCTCGAAGTGTCCGAAAGAGCCGATCTCCTCATCCCAGTACTCGTTGTGGCGGTAATTGATGAAGGCGGCAATGCGTCCCACCGGTTTCTCGTCGCGGAAAGCCATGAAGTAGCGCACTTTGGCGTGCCGGTGAAAGGGATGTCCGTCCACCGGGTCGAAGAACGCTTCGCGTTCGGAAAGCAGCGGCGGTACCCAGAAGGGATCGTTTTTGTAAACCGTCCATTGAAAGTGAATGAACGCCGTGCGTTCGGCCGCCGTCTCGACGGGTCTGACGGTCAGTTTTCCGGGCATATCTCCTCCTTTCTTAGCCCCCTCTTTCTCTGCAGGGTTTCAGGGGGCTGTTTTTGGATGGATGGAGTTTCTATCTCCAGTTGCATCTCCCTGGTCAGCGTTTTCAGCTTCAGAATGTGCAGGGTGACGCCCGTGGCGATCAGAAGCAGCAGGACCTGAAGAGGGCGGGATTCCAAAACGCTGAAGATAGTGTAGCCTATGGTGCTCCACAGCAAAAGCAGGGTCCAAAATTTGGCCGAGGCGGGCAGCGCTCTGTGCTTGCGGTAGTTGCGGATGTCGGGGCCGAATCCTTTGTGATGGAGGAGCCAGTGGTGCAAGCGCTCGGAGCTGCGCAGGAAACAGGCGGCCGCCAGCAACAAGAAGGGCGTGGTAGGCAGCAGCGGCAGGAGGAGGCCGGCTACACCCAGGGCGACCGAGAGCAGGCCCGCCCCTGCCAACAGCCAACGGAGCAGTCTAGAGTTGGGTCTTTTCATCTTTTCCCTCGACGATCTGTTGATAAGATGACGCCGACACAGGGCTTCATTGTAACCCATTGTGGCTCTTTCACAAGCACAGGTCAGGCATAGTCTGACGTAAAACGGTTGATTTCACTGAAATAACGCATAAAAATCGGATTTGCCCAAAACTAACCCCTACATGGAGGAGCATTCGCGGTCAAAACCACCAGCTGCAGGTGATAACCGACTAGAAATCCGATTTTCCCCTCTTAGACGGTGAGCAAGGCTTCGTCGCTCTTGAGCAAATTGGTCAGCGCGATGCCCAGGTATTGCACGTCGATGCCCAACGCCTCCAGGTCCTCGGTCACGCCCAGCTGATCGGCGCAGGCTTTGCACGCCGTCACCGTGACGCCGACTTCCTGCGCCTGGCGGATCAACGCCTGGATGGTGTCGTTTTCGCTCACCAGCTGCGCCGTCGCGCCCCAGATGGGGTATATGTTGTCGTTGGACGTAGGCCAACCACAACATATAGTATCCCTTTCTCCGGTTTCTTCGCAGACTCTGGCGGGCACATTTTCGACGACCAGTCTGCCCCCCACCTCGAGCGTGTAGGTCACGTTTCGTTCGATCAGTGTCTCACAGACATTCTTACGCATCTTCTCTTTTCCCGAACCTTAGATCAAACTGAGAATACACCGGTGCTTGAGCACACCTTCCAAGCACGAAAATGGTTGGTAGTCACGCGCTTTAGCGCGGTGAGGCACGGTCGGGAGACCGGCCCCAGCTATGAAATTAGGATTTTAATTTGTTAGTTTCTCAATTCGAATTCGTTGTCTATTTTCGAAGGCGTAGACCCATGGAGCCACGCTATCACAAGTTCGGTGGCTTTTCGTCACCCATCACGCACCACGCAGCCATTCAACCTCTTGATCATCTTACCACAAAATATCGCGCATCGGGATCGTGCACCACCAGCGCAGTGGTGCTGTGCTCCGGCTGGAGCTGGTTCGCCGCCGTGAGCGACATGCCCAGCGCCGACTGCGCAGGCAGCAGCGCGAAGAGGGTGCGATGGCCCGCGAGGTCCGGGCAGGGTGGGTAGCCCCAGCTGTAGCGCTTGCCCTGGCCCGCGTCGAGCCCCAGCTCGCGCCGGATGCGCGCGTGCACCCATGCCGCCGTCGCTTCGGCGGTCTGCGCCGCCAGGCCGTGGACGAAGTACGCTTCCGCGCTCTGGCCCGAGGCTTCCAGGGACGCGTACCGCGCGGTTGCGTCTGGCCCAACGGTGACGATCTGCAGCGGCAGGACGTCGAGCACCCCGCCGCCGGAGGGCGCGATATAATCCGCCAGACACAAACGCTCGCCAGAGGACTGCCGGGGGAAGCAGAAGCGTGCCATTTCTCGCAGCACGGGCAGCGCGTCGGGATCGTAGATCACGATGGCGTCGCCCTCGGACTGGGCCGGGAAGTAGCCGTAGGCCGCCTGCGGGTGCAGATAGTCGGCCTCGGCCCACATGCGATCCAGCCGCGCCTCGAACTCGCGCCGCACGCGCGTCCACCGCTCGCCCGTCGCGCCCCTGGCGCCCCACCCGACACGGAAGAGCGCCTGGGTGTCCAGAAACGGACGGATCTCTGCTAGCGGGATCGCGTCCAGCACCTGCGGCCCCCAGAAGGGCGGCCGGAAGCGCTGCACGTCCGGCGCCATGCGCAGCTCCAGCGTCGGACCCGCCGGCGCGCTCGAAGAGAGGGGGCAGTTGGTGGCGCAGGTCGCGCAGGCGGCCTCTTGGAGCTCGGGCCCTGGACCGGCCTCAACGTCTTCTGGATGGTGGTGATGGTCCGCCGGCGGCTTCATGGGCTTGCGCAGGATCACGTTCTCCAGCACCTGCAGCGCCTCGAAGGCGTCGGCGCAGTAATGGACGCCGCCCGCGTAGGGCACGCCGTCCGCGTCCGAGGCGATGCGCAGGGCGAAGTTGGGGTTGACCGCCGCGCCGCCCACCAGCACGGGGATGCGCAGGTCGCGCCGCTGCAGGATGCGCACCACGCGTGCCATCTGCTTGCTGGTGGCGACCAGCAGCGCGCTCAGCCCGATGGCGTCGGCGCCCACCGCCACAGCGGTCTCCACGATCTCCTCGGCGGGCACCTGCTTGCCCAGGTCGTGCACCGTGTAACCGTTGTTCGCCAGGATCGTCTTGACCAGGTTCTTGCCGATGTCGTGCACGTCGCCGAAGACCGTCGCCAGCACGACGACACCCTTGCTCGTCGCGTCGTGTTGCTCAAAGTGCGGTTCCAGGTGTTGGATTGCGGCCTTCATCACCTCGGCGGATTTGAGGACGAAGGGCAAAATCAACTCGCCCGCGCCGAACCGTTCGCCCACCTCTTTCATGGCGGGGAGCAGCACAGCGTTGAGCACCTGGAGCGGCGGCGCCTCCTGCAAGCAGGCGTCCACCCTGGCCTCGACGCCCTCGCGCCGGCGGCGCACCACGGCCTGGAAGAGCGCCTCGTCGGGCGACAGCGCCTCGGTCACCGGGGCCGTCTCCGTCTCGGTGACGCCTTCGAAATGCGCGACGAAGTTCGTCAGTGCCTCCGGCGTGCGGTTGAAGATCAGCTCCTCGGCCAGGCGCCGCACGTCGGGGGGGATGTCGGGGTAGGGCGTGATCTGCGCCGGGTTGACGATGGCGAGGTCCAGCCCCGCCTCCAGCGCGTGATAAAGAAAGACGCTGTTGAGCACGCGGCGCGCCGGGGGCCGCAATCCGTAGGAGACATTGCTGACGCCCAGGTTGGTCAGCACGCCGGGCAGCGCGGCCTTGATCTCGCGCAGCGCGTCCAGCGTGGCCACGGCGGCGTCGGCGCTCTCCGGGTCGCCCGTCGCCAGCGTGAAGGTGAGCGGGTCGAAGATCAGGGCATGCGGCGGCAGCCCTACCTCGTCCACGGCCAGCGCGTGGAGCCGCCGGGCGACCGCCACCTTGCGCGCCGTCGTCTTCGCCATGCCTGCCTCGTCGATGGTCAACGCGACGACCGCCGCGCCGAAGTCACGGGCCAGCGTCAGGATCTCCCACGCCCGCGCCTCGCCCGCCTCCAGATGGACGGAGTTGAGGATGGCCCGGCCCGGATAGGTGGTCAGCGCCGCGCGCATCACGCCCACGTCGGTGGTATCCAGCATCAGCGGCGCCGGGGTGTTGAGGCTGAGCAGCTTGACGAGGCGCGTCATGGTCTCGGCCTCGTCGTCCCGCTCCGTCAGTGCCACGCAGACGTCGAGGACGTGCGCGCCGTAGCCGACCTGCTCTTCCGCCAGCGAGAGCAGCGCCTCATATTCACGGTTGAGCACCAACCGGCGCGCCTTGCGCGAGCCCTGGGTGTTGAGCCGCTCACCCACGATGAGCGGACGCGGCTCCTGGTGCAGCGCCACGGCGTGGACGTTGCTGGCGACGTAGGGCACAGGGGGCAGGGGTGGGGCCGGGGACCGTGCCTCTGGGGACGCCGTGAGGACACCGGCTTCAACCAGTGAAGCTTTGAGCCGGCGGATGTGGGCCGGGCCGGTGCCGCAGCAACCGCCGACGACGCGCACGCCCCAGGTGGCGAATTCGGTCATGACCTCGGTGAAAGGCTCCGGCTCCATGGTATAGACCGCGCGCCCGCCGACGTTTTCGGGCATGCCGGCGTTGGGCAGCACGGAGACCGGGCGGTTGGTCAGCGCCAGCAGACGGCGCACCGCGCCGCGCATCTCCTCCGGCCCCGTGGAGCAGTTCATGCCGATGACGTCCACGGGCAGCGCGGCCAGCGTCACCAGCGCCGCCTCGACATCGGGGCCGGTGAGCATGTGGCGGCCTGCTTCCAACGTCATCTGCGCCTGGATCGGCAGCCGCATGTCCAGCGCGTCGAAGGCGCGCCAGATCCCGTGAATCGCCGCCTTGAGTTCCAACAGATCCTGCTGCGTCTCCAGCAGCAGCAGATCGACGCCGCCTTCGATGAGCGCCCGCGCCTGCTCCGCGAAGACGTCAACCAGCGCGTCGAAGGTCACGTTGGAGAGCGCGGGATCGTCCAGCGAGGGCAGCTTGCCCGTGGGCCCCATAGCCCCGGCGACGAAACGCGGCCTGCCCGTCGTCGCCTCGACCTCGTCGGCGACCTGCCGGGCCAGCGCCGCCGCGGCGCGGTTGATCTCCACCACCAGGTCGGCCACCCCGAACTCGGCCAGCGTCAGCCGGTTGCCGCGAAAGGTATCGGTCTCCACCACCTCGGCGCCCGCGTCGAAGTAAGCGCGGTGTACCTCGGCGACCACCTCGGGGCGGTGCAGCACCAGCATCTCGTTGAGGCCCTCGGCGTGCGCCCTGCCGTAGTCCTCGGCGACCAACTCACGTTTGGCAAGCTCCGTGCCCGTCGCGCCGTCGAAGAGCACCACATGATCCGCCAGCGCGTCCAGGTAGCGGCGATTCGTGAAGGGTTTGCTGTAAGGGTTTGCTTTCATCGGTCCTCCTGCTTTGTCTTATGTTAATGATAGTAGGGGAATCGAAAATGACAAACCCCGGTGGTGTCCGACGTCTTTTTTGGGAAAATCGCTAAATGTGGTATCATGCGCTAAGCTGAGTGCATACCTTAGACCTGAGCGAGGAGTAGATGCTATGAAAAACATTACTGTGATCGGCGTCGGCTACGTGGGACTGGTCAGCGGCGCGTGTTTTGCCGATCTGGGCAACCGGGTCACCTGCCTGGATATCAACGAGGAGCGCATCGAAAATCTCAAACAGGGCATTATGCCCATTTATGAGATTGGATTGGAAGACCTCGTAGAACGCAACGTCGCGGCGGGGCGTCTTTTCTTCACCACCTCCTACGAAGAGGCTCTGCAGGACGCCGACTTCGTCTTTATCGCCGTGGGTACGCCCTCCGGCGTCGACGGGGAGGCGGATCTGCGCTACGTGCGCATGGCCGCCGAGACCATCGCCGACGTGATGGACCATTCCATGATCATCATCAACAAATCCACTGTACCTGTGGGCACCGGCGACTGGGTCACGGAGATCATCCGCCAGCGCAATCCCGAGGCGCCAAAATTTGCCGTCGTCTCCTGCCCGGAGTTCCTGCGCGAGGGCTCCGCCATCAATGACTTCATGAACCCCGACCGCATCGTGCTGGGTTCCACCGACCTGGAAGCCGCCGAGAAAGTGGCTCAGTTGCACCTGCCGCTGCGCAGCACCATCATGATCACCGATCTGCGCACGGCGGAAATGATCAAGTACGCGTCCAACGCCTTTTTGGCCACCAAGATTTCCTTTATCAACGAGATGGCCAACATCTGCGAGGCCCTGGGGGCGGACGTGAAGGAGGTCGCCGCCGGCATGGGCCTCGACCGACGCATCGGCCCGCACTTCCTGGACGCGGGTCTGGGCTGGGGCGGCTCCTGCTTCCCCAAGGACGTCAAGGCGCTGGCCTATATGGCGGAGACCGAGGGACGGCACCCGCACCTGTTGCACGCTGTGATGGACATCAACGCCGATCAGCGCGAGGCTCCGATCCGCAAGCTGCGTGAGGTCCTGGATGGCGAGCTGGAGGGCAAGACGGTGGGCCTGTTGGGCCTGGCTTTCAAGCCCACCACGGACGACATGCGTGACGCTCCCTCCATCGACATCGCTCATCACCTGATGCGCGCGGGCGCCAAAGTGCGGGCCTACGATCCGGCGGCCATGGACAACGCGCGGCGGATACTGCCCGAGGTGGAGCTGGTCAACAGCGCCTACGAGGTCGCTGACGGCGCCGACGCGTTGATCCTGGTCACGGAGTGGAACGAGTTCAAGAACATGGATCTGCGGCGCGTGAAGGCGCTCATGGAGACGCCGATCCTCATCGACGGCCGCAACATCTACGATCCCGCCGAGGTGCGCGAACTGGGCTTCCGGTACCGGGGGATCGGGCGCGGCTACGACGGCAAAGGCGTCGATAACGGATAAGTGAACCTCGTTTCGAGCTCTCGGAGATCGGTGGCCCTGCACCGACAAGCAGCCGGTCGCGTCCAGGAAGAACAGACTTCGCAGGATTGTCTCGTAGCGAGATCTCCGAGAGCTATCATCACATTTGGAGGACAGGTTGAACCTTTTAAAGACGCGTTTAGATAACGGCCTTTCCGTGTTGTTGCGCGAGAGCCATACGGCGCCCGTCGTCACTTTCTGGGTTTGGTATCGGGTGGGCAGCCGCAACGAGCATCAGAGGATCACGGGCATCTCCCACTGGATCGAACACATGCTCTTCAAGGGGACGGAGCGTTGGCCTCGGCAGAAGCTGGATCATAGCCTGGGGCGGGTGGGCGGCTACTACAATGCCATGACCTGGTATGACTTCACGGCCTACTTTGAAACGCTCCCCGCCCACAAAGCGAATCTGGCGTTGGACATCGAGGCCGACCGCATGGTCAACGCGCTCTTCGATCCGGCGGAAGTCGAAGCGGAACGCACGGTGGTCATCAGCGAACGACAGGGCAAGGAGAATTCTCCCACCTTCCTGCTGGATGAGGAGATCGCTGCGGCCGCCTACCGTGTTCATCCCTACGGGCACGCGACCATCGGCCATATGTGTGATCTGGAGACGATGACGCGCGACGATCTGTACCGTCATTACCGACGTTACTACACACCGCGCAACGCCATCATTGCGGCGGCGGGCGATTTCAACGCCGGGGAGATGCTGCGCCTCATCGAGCGCTACTTCGGTCAGATTGAAAAGGGCCCGGAGGTGCCGCAGATGCACGTGGTGGAACCCCCTCAGCGCGGTGAGCGGCGCGTCACCGTCGAGGGTAACGCCGGCACCGATTACCTGGGTATCGCCTACCACGTGCCTGCGGCTGCCGATTCCGACATGTTCCCGTTGATCATCTTGAGCGTCGTGCTGGCCGGCGGCTCCGGCTCGCTGGTCAAAGGTGGCGGTCTCACCAACCACACCAGCCGCCTCTACCGCGCCGTCGTCGCGGGGGAGCTCGCGGCCGATATCGACGCGACGCTGATTCCCACCATCGACCCCAACCTTTTCCACTTCTCCGCCACCATCTTGCCCGAGCACACGCCCGCCGAGGTCGAGCAGGTGATCCTGGACGAAATCGACCGTGTACAGCAGGAGCCCGTCTCCGAGGAGGAGCTGGTGAAGGCCAAGCGACAGGCTCGCGCGCTCTTCGCCTACTCCAGCGAGAGCATCACCAATCAGGGCTTCTGGCTCGGCTTCAGCGAGATCTTCGCCGATCACCGCTGGTTCCTCACGTACCTGGATCGCCTCGATGCCGTCACGGCTGACGACGTGCTGCGTGTGGCGCAGACGTATCTGCGGCGGCAGAATCGTACTGTAGGACACTACGTATCAATGGCAAATGAGTGACTCACCTGATCCAACCTCAGATCTGGAAACGTCAACAACAAGAAATCGAGGAAATCGCTCGTCTCTTAGGCGCTATCCTGCGCAACGTCAATTTGTCATTTTTGGCCGCTCTGAAAAAAGGGTTAGCCAAAAAATATAGGGTATATGTTGTGGTTGGGCGCAGCCCAACCACAACATATAATATCCCTTTCTCTACTGAAAAACCTTTTTTCAGTAGAGTCATTTTTGACTCCACTGAAATAACTAGCAGAAATCGGATTTTTCTACGACTTGATCCTATATGTGGGTTTCTCATGACCAAAATCACTAGATGTAGTGCATGGCCACCTAAAAATCCGATTTTTAGGACCCTTTTTCAGCAGAGTCATTTCTAATTCCTGTGGAGGCTAAATGTCGAATTCAAAATCTAAAACCCTACGCCCGGCCCTGCCCAGCCCCGATGACACGCTGCGTCGCACGTTACCCAACGGCATCACGGTGCTGGCGCGGGAGAATTTCCTCAGCCCGGCCGTGGTCATCGACGGATACCTTGAGGTGGGCGCGGAGGACGAGCCGGCGGAGAAGGCCGGGTTGGCGAACTTCACCGTCGGCGTGATGGAGCGCGGCACTTTGCATCGCTCCTTCGATGATCTGTACGAGGAGGTGGAATCCGTCGGGGCGAACTTTGGGTTGAGCGCCGGCACGCACATCACCAGTTTCGGAGCCAAGAGTCTGGCGGCGCAGCTGCCGCTGATGCTGGACATTCTCAGCGACGTGTTGCGCTACCCCGCTTTTCCCCAGGAACAGGTGCAGCGCGCGCGGGGCGAGCTGCTCACCGCGCTCCAGGAGCGCACCGACGACACGCGGCGCATGGCGACGCTGCGCTTCCAGGAGCTGGCCTACCCCGAAGCGCATCCCTACCACCGCAGCCTGGCCGGCTACCCGGAGACGGTGACGCCGCTCACGCGCGATGAACTGGTCGCCTTCCATCAGCGCTATTTCGCCCCGACGGGCATGGTCATCGTGGTGGTGGGCGCGGTGAAGGCGGAAGCGGCCTTTCAGGCCGTCGCCGAGGCTTTCGGCGATTGGGAGGCCACGCGCCCTGCCCGCGATCCTCTGCCCGAGGTTCCGCCGTTGACGGAGATCCGCGCGGATACCGTCGTCATCCCGGAGAAGACGCAGAGCGACATCCGCCTGGGCTGGCCCGGCCCTCCCCGTCAGGCGCCGGATTTCCAGGCCTGCCACCTCGCCAACACCGTGTTGGGCGTCTTCGGTATGATGGGTCGGTTGGGAGAGAGCGTGCGCTCGCGGAACGGCCTGGCCTACTATGCCTACAGCCGCATCGACGGCGGAAAGGGGCCCGGTCCGTGGCGTCTTATTGCCGGCGTCAACCCGGCGAACGTGGAGCAGGCCATCGCTCTGATGCGCGATGAGATCCGCGAGATCCGCGAGACGCCGGTCCCCGAGGAGGAGCTCAACGACAGCAAATCCTACCTCACCGGCAGCCTGCCGCTGCGCCTGGAGACCAACGAGGGCGTGGCGCAAGCCCTTATCAACATCGAGCGGTACGAATTGGGGCTTGACTATCTGCAGCGTTACCACGAAATCCTCCACGCGGTCACCGTGGAGGATGTGCAGAACGCCGCGCAGCGCTGGCTCGACCCCGACCGTTACGCGCTGGCCGTCGCCGGCCCGGAGCTATCGGAGGGCTGACGGGAGCGCCTTATGCTGGCAACGGGCGTTGATCTGGTCAACATCGCACGTGTCGAGCGCATCGTGCAGCGCTACAGGGGGCGGTTTCTGGAGCGGATCTACACTGAAAAAGAGCGCACCCTTGCGCGCGGGCGACCAGCTGAGCTGGCCGCCCGTTTCGCTGCCAAGGAAGCGGTTGCGAAAGCGTTAGGCGTCGGCGTGCGGCTGCTCTCGCCCCTTGGCGTGGGCTGGCACGACGTCGAGGTGCTCAACGAGCGCGGCGGGCGCCCCTACGTCGTGCTGCACGGACGTGCCCAGGCGCTGGCTCAATCCCAGGGTCTGACCGACTGGTCCATCAGCCTGAGCCACGACGGCGGTATGGCGGTCGCGTTTGTGGTCGCGATGGGGAAATCAGAAACGAAAAAGGGAAAATGACAAAGGGAGGCTTGTATGCGCGCTGTGGTACAACGTGTTACCGAGGCATCCGTTACGGTGGAAGGTGAGGTCGTCGGCGCTATTGAGGAAGGGCTGCTCGTGTTGCTGGGCGTCGGTGAGGGAGATGGCGAGGACGAGGCCCGCTGGCTGGCCCACAAGACCGCCAATCTGCGCGTCTTCGAGGACGCCGAGGGCAAGATGAACCTCTCGGTAATGGACGTGCGCGGCAGCGTGCTCGTCGTGCCGCAGTTCACACTCTACGGCGACATCCGGCGTGGCTTCCGTCCCTCTTTTGCCCACGCCGCGCCGCCGGACGTCGCCGCGCCGCTGGTCAAGGTCTACGCTGAGGCTGTTGCCGCCGAAGGCATTCCCGTGGAGAACGGCGTCTTTGGCGCGCACATGGTCGTTAAGCTGGTCAACGACGGTCCGGTGACCATCCTTATGGAGAAAGAGGCCGACTGAGCAAGCAGGAAAGGAGACCAAAATGCGCCGTCCGCTGATCGTGCTCAATTGGAAGATGGCGATGACCTTGGAGCAAACGCGCGCCTTTGTGGAGACCTTTCAAGCGTTGGACCAAGGTCGCGCCGCCGCGCTGGATCTGGTGGTCTGTCCCCCGGCGACGGCGCTGAGCACGCTCGCCGCACTGACGGAGGCGACGCCGATCCAGGTTGGCGCGCAGGACCTCTCCGCCGAGACCGATCCTGCGCATACGGGCCAGCTCTCCGGGGCGCTGCTCGCCAACGCCGGCGCCACGTGGGCGCTCATCGGACATTACGAGGTGCGCCGCGATTTCGGCGACGATTGGAAAACGCTCAACCGCAAGGTGCATCGTGCTCTGGAGGCCGGTCTGCGGCCCATCCTGCTTTTAGGAGAGGATCGTCGGGAGGAAGAGATCGTCCCCCAGCTTCGGGCACGGATGGAGACGGTGCTGGAGGGCTGCCGTGCGGCCGAAGTGCGATGCATGGGCTTTGTTTACGAGCCCTCGTGGGCCATCGGCAGGGATCAGCCTGCGACCCCGGAGCAGGTCCGTGCGGGGGTCTGCGCGTTGCGGGCGGTGCTGACGCAGCAGTTCGGGGCGGACGTCGGGGAGCGCGTGCCGGTGATCTACGGCGGCAGTGTCACGCCGGAGGGCGCGGCGATGCTGTTGGCGCTGCCCGCGCTCGACGGGCTGGGCATGGGACGGAAGGGGCGTGAGCCGGAGGCCGTCGCCGCGCTGGTCGAAAGGGTGCTGGCGCATCGCGGGAGTCCCCATGAGTCGTGAGACACAGCTCTGGTACTGGTTTGTCTTTCAGAGTGGCCTGCCCACGCTGCGCGCCAAAGAACTGCTCCTCAACCGGCTCGACGAGGGGCGGACGCTGGAGGAAGTGATGGACGCGCTGCCGCACGACGCTGCGCGCCTCGGCCTGAGTGCGCGGGAGGCGCGGGCGCTACGACCGCCAGAGACGCTACCTCGGGTCGTCGCCCTGCGTTGGAACGAGGCGGCGTATCCTCGGGGGCTGCATCGCCTGCCCCTCAAGCTGCGCCCGGCGCTGCTCTTCGCCGAGGGATCGACGGCGCTCCTGGAACGTCCCATCGTCTACCTGCCGCCTGCTTCCATCGCCGCAGAGGAACGCGAGACGGTCCGGGAGGTGCTCAGTCTGTTGCTGGGTGAGTCGCTGTTGCCGGCGGCGGTTCACGGGAGTGATCAGGCTGCGCTTCTGGTGGAGGAGATGGCCTACGCCGAGGGTGAAACGCTGCTCTTCGTCCGCGCCGGCGTGGACGCCGTCGAACTGCGCGAAGGCGAGCGTACCCTTCTGGCTCAGGAGCGTCTACTGCTTATCAGCCCCCTGCCGCCGGGTGCGTCCTACAAACCCGAGTGGGACGTCGTGCTGCAGGAGGTCGAGGCTGCGACGGCGCGTCGGTTCCTGCTCACAGGCATCCGACCCACCGTCCCCCGTTTCCTGGCGGACCACGCGGAACTTCCCGCCCTCTGGTTTCATCCCGGCGCGGGGCGAGCGTCGGTGCCGGGCCACGTGGAACACGCGGGGGATGTGGCTGCAGCGCTCCTCTGGCTGAGCGGCGACAAGGCCGGGTCCGATACTTCTACGGCTGCGTCTGCATCTCTTGCGTCCATGGCGGCCCGTCCCCTGGGTGCCGAACCTCCCGCCGATCCTCCGCCCACGCCGGAAGAGACATTGCGCATTTTGCAGCAAGGCGGCGCCGTGCCGCCGGTGCTGCGACGACGCCTGCTGGGCGATCAAGAGGACGACGCATGATTACTGCACGCCGACCAGCTCCACGGCGTCGATCTCGTTCCAGAAGCCGGTGCGTGACTCATCTAACTCGACGCGCACGCCGGTGACCCGGTAGTTGGGGCGCGGCACGGAGATGGAGAACACGCCGGGGCAGATGTCGCCGCTATCGCTGCCTTCCCAGACAAGGTGCTGGCCACCGTTTTCATCGATCAACAGGAGACGTGCCACGCCACCACGTCCCAGGTTTTGGTAGATGCGCACCTCCGTGGGATAGACGGGCTGCTCGTAAGTGAGCTCCAGCCAGGCCAGTCCGTTGCCCCGCGCCGAAGCCCACGCCCGGGGGTCATCGGTGCACTGATTCACCTCCGGCGCGCCCGTGGCCCGTCTCGCGCTCCAGCCCGGGCGTCCGTATTCGGAGCTGGCTTCGGCGGCCACCGCCCACTGTGAAAAGATGGTCGGTGTGGGGGTGGCGACCTCAGCTGCTTCGTCCTGGCGCGCGCAGGCGACAAGGAGCAGTCCTATCGCCACAAGCCAGAGCCACCGGAGATCTGTCGGGCGCGACGGACGAGGGTGGCGTCGGTTCACAGCGCCGTGCTTTTTGAGGAAGAGCGCGCCCGGGGCGTTGTGCATATTTGTTTTGAAAGTTCGGTCTTTCATAAAAACCCCTTTCTTTAAGTCTCCTTCGGGGGATGGTGTACACTAAATTAAGTTTACCTTGCAGATTTCAACCTGAATTTAGCAAAACGTCTATTGCCTTTCCGTTTTCTTATGTTATAATGGGGACATGCAAAAAGTGAAGCGTGAAACTGGTATGGACCAGTTTGCGGCAAAAAACATGGTTGAGCATTTGCATCTCGGGGGTAGCTAACGCTTCCATGTCTGATGCCGTGGCGCTGTCACTAAAGTATGCCTATCCGTACAGAACAGAAAGGAGCATGAAACATGTTTAAAGACAGAATTCGAGAGCATTACGACGAGCTGACCCCTGGCTTTCGCAAGCTGGCCGACTTTATCATGACCAACACGTTAGACGTTGCCTTCCTCACGGCGACGCGCCTCTCGCGACGCGTGGGGGTGGATCCGGCTACCGTAGTACGGTTCTCGCAGGAGATCGGTTACTCTGGCTACCGTGAACTCTCCCGAGAGATCAAGGACTACGTGCGGGATCAGGTGACCTCCACCTATCGTGAGGCAGAAGAGGCCACCACGCTGGAAGGTTTGTTGCGTTCTCTGGTTCAAAACATCCAACAGAACTTCGAGCATTTCGTGACCACCGACCTCAGCAATGTCGGAGAAGCGGTGGAGATCCTCAAGGATGCCCCGCACGTCTGGGTCGTTGCCGAGCACATGGGCTACGATCTGGCCAACTTCGTGGCCAAGAACCTCCAGGATCTGAATATCTCCTCCAGCGCATTCTACCCTAGCATGTCGGAGACGGCCAGTGTCATCTCCCAGATGCAGGAGGGAGAAGTGCTCCTGGCTTTGGTCAATGAGGGCCCCAGTATCGACGCGGGATACGCGGTGAAGCTCGCCAAGGAGAAGGGGGTCCGAACTATCTGCCTTACCGGCTCCGGTGTGGCACTGCCTGCCCGGGAGGCCGATCTGGCCATCATCGTACCCATCAAGACGCCGGCCGGCGTGCCCAGTTTCGGCGCGGAGTTGTTGGTGCTCTCCGTCATATGGGAAGCTCTGGCCAGCCACCTGGAAGAGCAGACCGCCGAGAGCCTGGACGTGCGGCGTGAGAACATGGCGCGCCTGCTTAAGATTCGCGCCGAGACGCCGGAATACGAGGTCTCCTCTCCGCACGACATCTGGGGCGATCATCTGCCCGAAGAGTAGGCGCTGATCCTGTTTTGCACGGAGAAGAGTGAGACTTATGAGAAGCGGCATGGACGGATTGAAAATGCCGCTTCTCGGTGTTTTATGAGTATTTTCAACGGGATCAGAGGTACGCCGAAATGAGCGAGATGATGTTTGAAGAACGTATCCGGGACGCTTATACGTCTCTGACGCCGGGATTTCGCAAGATTGCCGATTTCATTACCGACCACACGTTAGATGCGGCTTTCCTCACTACCACCGAGCTGGCCCGTCGTGTGGGTGTCGATCAGGCGACGGTAGTGCGGTTTGCTCAGTCGATAGGTTACAGTGGCTATCGGGAGCTTTCGCAGGAAATTGAGGCGTACGTCCTCCAGAAAGTGACGGCCGGCTACCGCAAGGCTGCGGAGGCGAAAACCGAAATGCAAGTCATCGAAGGCCTGGCAGAGAATTCGGAACAGATGCTTCGGGAATGTCTGGCCACAGAGGGCGAGAAGATCGCCGACGCCGTCCACCTCTTGCAAGAAGCCTCACATATCTGGATCGCAGCCGAATTCGTCATGTATCACCTGGCCGAGTACGCGGCCCACGTTTTGCGGAGTCTCAACATCCCGGCCACGGCGGTGCACCCTACGACCCAAATGTCCGGCACTGTTCTCGCCCGCATGGAAGCGGACGACGCGTTGTTGGCCTTCACCCTCTATTTCCCCCACGTCGATACCGGGCATCTGGTGCGCATGGCCCGCGAGCAAGGGCTCCACACCATCAACATCACGGACTACAGCAACGGCTTGGCTGCCCGCGAGGCCGAAATCACCATTAAAACTTCCACCGCCAGTCCTCTTCTGCTGCCCAGCGTTGGACCGGCTTTCAACATCTTGCAGATTATGATCGCCGCTGTCATCGCCCAGCGCTCAGAACACTCTGCGAAAGCCTGGGTAGACCACAACGATTATCTCGGCAGGATTCTTGAGATGCGTGCTCAGATGCCGAAGGCCGGTGGCATCGCCGACTACCGGGGATAGCATAAGGATGTGAAAAGCGAATGTCATGAAGGCCTGAATGAAGGGCCCCGCGTAAAAGCCCCCGTCACGGGGGCTTTTTTGTGTGACGCGAGGTTCAATTCAAGTTGTCGCCGGCCTGCGACGTGTGTACTCTTCCCACACCACCACGAGGGGAACGGCGACGAAGAGCGACGTAAAGGTCTCGCTCAGCATGCCCACCAGCATCACCGCGATGAAAGGTTTGAGCGTCACGCCGCCGAAGAGTAGGATGGCGATCATGATGAACATGGCGTTGAGCTGCGTGGCCAGCGAGCGGTGGATGGTCTCCATCACACTGCGGTTGACAATGCGCGTGAAAGGCTCACCGCGGTGGCGGGGGATGTTCTCGCGGATGCGGTCGAAGACGACGATGATATCCTGAACGGAGAAACCGATGACGGTCAATAACGCCGTCAGGAAGAGCGCATCGGCCTCCCAACCCTGCAAAATGCCCATCAGCGCGTAGAAGCCGATGGCAATGATCACGTTGACCAGCATGGCGACGATGGACGCCACACCGTAACGAATCGAGTGCGGTACGCCCCGGAAGGAGAACCAGATAAAGAAGAGGATGGTCATGGAAGCCACGATCACGGCCAGGGCCGCGTTTCTAGCCACTTCTGCGCCCACTGTGGGTTCAACGGTATCGACGTTAGAGTTTCCACGATCCACCGTCCCCACGTTCTCATCCAGCGCGTTGAGTAAGGCCTGCACCTCATCGGCGGTCGCAAAGCGCGTGCGCACCTGCCAGAGATGGCTTTCTTCCCCGCCCAGTTTCTGGATAATGGCCCCGGTGTATCCCTGAGAGTCAAAAACCGCCCGGATCCCCGCTTCCGTCACCGGTTCCTCGAACTCCAGCACCAGGAGACTGCCGCCAGCGAAGTCGATGCTGATGCGCAACGGCTGACCGTACATCACGGTCGAGGCAACGAGTGCCCCGGTGCTTAACAAGATCAGCATCCCGACAATGGTGAAGTAGAGACGACGTTTTTCCACGAAGTTAATCATCATGCCCTTCCTAAATCCCCAGCAACCATGAGTGCTTATCTGCTTGTTCACCCAAGAGCGCGAAAGCAACGCGCACCAGGGTGCGCGTGACGACAATGGCGGTGAAAACGTTGATCAGCGTCCCGATGCTCAGTGTGATGGCAAAGCCTTTCACCAGACTGGCCGCAAAGGCGTCACCGAAGAACCAGAGGATGGCACAGGTCAGCAGTGTCGCCAAATTTGAGTCCCGGACCGAGGTCCACGCTCGCTTAAAGCCCGCTTCCATCCCCCGCCGCAACGAGCGACCGATGCGCAGCTCCTCCTTCATCCGCTCGAAGACGAGGATGTTGGCATCTACCGCCATGCCCGCCGACAGCAGGAAGCCCGCAATCCCCGGCAGCGTCATGGTGACCGGCAAGAGCTTGTAAACGAGCAGGTTCAAAAGGACGTAGAGCGCCAAGGCCAAATCGGCCACCGCTCCGTTTAGCCGATAGTAGACCAGCATGAAGATGAAGACGACGCTCAACCCAACGATGCCGGCACGTATGCTCTTTTCCACCGAGGTTTCTCCTAATGAGGGTCCGATCGCCGTGTAGCTTTCGATGCGCAGAGGTACGGGCAAGGCGCCGTAGCGCAGCTGCAGCGCCAACTTCTGGGCTGCCTCCGCCGTGAAATTCCCGGAGATCATCCCTTCTCCGCCGGGAATGACGCTCTCGATGCGAGGGCAGGAGAGGATTTCCTTATCCAGGATGATGCAGAGCGGTTGTCCGAGGTGACTGCGCGTGTACTCGGCGAAGAGATCTGCGCCTTCGGCGTTCAACTTAAACTGCACGATCCACTGCCCGGTCCGCTGGTTCATGGACGGGGAAACTTCTTTCAAATCGGCGCCGGTCATGAGCGTCTTATAGCGTGCGGTTGTGTCGGTGGCAGCCTCTTCAGGCAAGCCGTACGTCGTGCTGACCGTCGTCCCCGGCATCAGCCCTCCAACGCCGACCGAGGATGGGGGTTCCGCGAACTCCAATAGCGCCGTCTCCCGGATGGTGTCGATGGCCTGTTCCGGGTTCTCGATGCCGGGCAACTCGACGATGATTTTGCGTTGCCCCCGCACCTGGACGACGGGTTCCGTCAGCCCCAGGGCGTTGACGCGGTTTTCCACGATCTGCGCCGCCGTCTCCATGGCGCCCGGAGGCAGCTCCTGCCCCTCCGGTACGTCGGCTGCCAACAACACCTGCAGCCCGCCCTGCAGATCGAGCCCCCGGCGGAACTCCAGGGTCCGCGCGCTCTGGGGACGCCAGAAAAGCAGTATCCTCGTCAACTCCTCCGGGTGATCGATGGGGAGCACCAGGTAGAGGGAGATAAGCGCCAGCAGGAAAATTAAGATAAAGGTCGTCAAAGTGTTTTTGCCCATACGTTGCCCTCTCACAAAGTAAGGCCTCCTCGATCGTTGTCCCATCCTTAAAGGCCTGAACGATCCTATAGCACAAGGAGAAATTATAAGTGCGCTCAAGGATTTGTCAATCTTCCGAGCCTCGTTATACTATCGGCGTTGACGGCTTCAGGATAGCAGCCCAACGGTGAGAGGAGAAGCATGAGCTCTGAATCCGACCCTTTTTTCTTCCCGAGCGGCGGTCAAGGCGTGCTCTTAATCCACGGTTACCTGAGCTCGCCTGCCGAGATGCGTCCCTTGGGCGAGTACCTGGCGCAGGCCGGGTTGACGGTGCTAGGCATACGGCTCACCGGACATGGAACTCGGCCGGAGGATCTGGAAGACGTTCACTGGCAGGCGTGGGTCGCCGACGTACAGGCGGGTCTCGAGACATTGCGCGCCCGCTGTGAGCAGGTGAGCCTGGCGGGTCACTCCTTGGGTGGCGCGCTGGCCCTTTACACGGCCGCCCAGACGCCGGTGGAGCGGGTGGTCGCTTACTCCGCGCCGGATGGGGCGCTGGCGGAGACGCCACCGCTCGTCCTCGCCGAGCCTCTCTCCCATCTGCTTTCCATGCTTCCCAAGATAGGCTCCGACGTGCGTGATCCCGCCGCGCGCAGGGAGCACCTCACCTATCCGCGCATTCCCGTAAAAAGCGCCGCCCAGGTCGCTGCTCTACTGACGCATCTGGATGAAGTCCTGCCCTTGATCACGGCTCCCACGCTCTTGATCTACGCTCGTCAAGACCGCGTCATCCCTGCCACCAGCGCCGCACACATCGCCCGACGCCTCAATGCTCCGCACCGTCTTCTCTGGCTGGAGCGCGGTGGTCACAGGGTGGTTATCGACTACGACCGGGAAAAAGCTTGGGCGGCGACCCGCGCCTGGCTTTCGGGTGAGGGGATAGGAGCGGAGACGGAATGAAACACCCTCTCCTCTTACCGCTAGTTTTCGTTCTTCTGGGGACGGCGTGGAACTTCGTCGTCCCGGCCTACGAGAACCTGGACGAGATCGAGCACGCCGAGGTGGTGCGTCACATCGCCGTTACAGGTCGCCTGCCTGTCCACGGCGAGGCCCAGGCAGCGGGCTTTCACGTGCGCCAGGAGGCCTCTCAGCCGCCCCTCTATCACCTGCTGGGCGCGGCGTGGGTGCGGGCGCTGGGCTTGCCGACATCACCGCCCACCGCCGAACCGGTACCCGGAACCGTTGTTGCCTGTGGAGATCGCACGACCTTCTACAACAAGGTGACGTGGGCGCGCGATCCTTACCGGGGCTTCCCCTGGAGCGGGCACCGGCAGATGGTGTATGGCTTGCGCCTGCTCTCGACGCTGTTGCAGACGCTGACGGTCTGGGGGACGTGGGTTCTGGCACGGCGCCTCTTTCCTCGAGGGCCGGTAGCGCTGCTGGCAACGGGCATCGTGGCCTTCAATCCCCAATTTCTGCTCGTTTCCGCCGGCGTGAACAACGATAACCTGGTTACCCCCCTGGCAACGTGGGCGCTGGTGCTGCTGGTCGATCTCTGGCAGCGCGGCCCTACCACCGCTCGACTGTTGGGCTTCAGCATTCTGAGCGGCCTGGCAGCCCTGAGCAAACTGAGTGGCCTGGCGCTCCTGGGCCTGGGGGGAGGGGTGGTGCTGTTTTGTGCCTGGCGCGAAAGCGCACCGCTGGGACAGGTCGTGCGCTGGAGCACGCTGTTGGGTCTCCCGGCGCTGGCCCTGATCGCCCCGTGGATGCTGCGCAACCTGCGGCTCTACGGCGACCCCACCGCGTTGACGCCCATGCTGGAGATCGTCGGACGACGGACCTCTCCCCTTCATCCGCTCAACGAATTTCGCCTGGTGTGGCCCTCATATTGGGGACAATTGCCCTGCACCTTCTACCCCCGCGCGCTCTACTGGCCCTTCGCGCTGCTGGTCGGCGGTGGGTTGCTGGGCCTGATCTGGAAGTGGCACACGCTCTATCGAGACCAACGTCATGGCCTGCTGGGTCTGGCGCTCTGGTTCCTGATCATCGTCGCCGCCTGGATCCGCTGGGATTTGATCACGCCGGCGCCCGGCGGACGCCTGCTCTTCCCCGCCGCCCCTGCTTTGGCCTTGCTGATGGCGGTCGGATGGACGCGCCTGCTGCGCCCTGCGTCCCGCCTTTGGGCTGCGCTGCTGCCGCTTTGGGCGCTGGTGACGCTGGTCGCGGGGCCGCTGCACATCTTCGCTCCGCCGCCCCTGCCGTCCGAGGGACCGGCGGCGGTCGCATCTGAGCCCTACGCCTTCGGCGACGCCATCCGCCTGCATGAGTACGCGGTGCGGTTGACCCGCTTCCCCTTCGCCTGCCGGCTCTCCACACCTGCTTACTGTCGCCCCACGCTGGAGGTGAGCCTGGCGTGGGAAGCCCGTCGTCCCATCGCCGAGAACTACGTGTTGGCCATTCAACTGGTTTCGGCAAAACCGGGCGACGACAGCCTGCGCCTCAGCTATAACTATTGGCCTGGTCGTGGCAACCTGCCCACCTCGGCTTGGCCTGTCGGACGGATTTTTAGAGATCGGTATCGGATACCACTGCCGGAAGGGGATTTCGTCACCCAAGCCTGGGACGTGCACCTCGCCTTTTTTGATCTCGGCACCCGGAAACGGCTGCCCGTCACGCACGCAGGTGGATCTGCGGGCGATGCAGCCCCCCTCGCCACCTTGCGCGTCCCCGGTGCCCCCCCCACTTGCGACGAGATGGAGGCGCTGACGCCGCCCGTCTACTTTGGGGCTGCGGTGGCTTTGACCCACGCGACGGTGACGCCGGGCGTGAACGGTTGGGAGGTGACCCTCTGCTGGGAGAGCGTCGCGCCTCTGGCAGAAGACTACACCGTCTTCGTCCACGCCTACGCTGCTGCCGGCGCCCTCCTCGGCACCGGCGACGGCCCGCCGATGGGACAGGCCTTCCCCACCCGTCTCTGGCAGCCGGGTGACCGCATCTTAGACACCCACGTGATCACCGCGAGTGAAGACGGAGCACCTGCCTACATAGCCGTCGGCTTCTATCATCCCCAGAGCGGAGAACGCCTGCCTGCGACGCGAGAGGACGCACGTTTACCCCACGACGCCGCCGTCATCTGGGAGGCGCCGTGAGAGACCGGGCCTCCGTGATAGCTCTTCTTCTCTGCGCCTTCCTGCTGCGCGTCTGGCAGCTGGGTGCCCAGAGCCTCTGGTACGACGAAGCCTACATCTGGTGGGTCACCACCGACGTCTCCTGGGCCAGGATGTTGGCGCTGAGCGCGCGCGAGATCATCCCCCCAGCCTACTACGTCCTGATGCGTCTTTGGACGCCGCTGGCCGGCGTCACCGAATTTGCACTGCGCTTCCCCTCGGCGCTGCTGGGCATGCTGGGCGTCGCCGCCGGCGGGAGGCTCGTTGGACGGCTGACAGGATCGCCCCGGGCCCGAGACGTCGCCCTCGTGCTGTTGACCCTTGGCACCCCTCTCCTCTGGGCCGCCCGCGAGGTGCGCATGTACGGCCCACTTCTCACCTGGACGCTGGTCGCCGATGCGGCGTGGGTGGAGCTCTTGATGGCGCGCACAACGCCCGGCCGACGACGCTGGGCCTGGATCTGGGGCGCTGCCACACTGCTGGGGCTCTACACCCTGGTGCTCACGGCGTTCTGGCTGCTGGGTCAAGGTCTCTTCGCGCTGCTTTTTCTATCCAGGGGAAAAAAAGGGAGGCTGCTCCCGTGGCTGCGCGCCCTCGCCCCCGTACTTGCCCTTGTTGCACTGTTGACCTTACCTTGGGCGCTGACGGCGGCCCACTACTTGGGAGAGAACGCGGGCTATTGGACCGGGTATCTTCCTCTGCCCACCTTTCTGCGCACCGCCGCGCGGGGCATGACGCTTTCCGACTTCTGGCCCGCCGCCGGAGCCGACCGCACGGCGTCCCTCGTGCTGGCGGCGAGTGTGCTCGGCGTTATACTGGCTCTACGTCGTCCCCGGCGTGCGCTCTATCCCCTGTGCTACGCTTTACCTGTGCTGCTTTTGGGCTTGATCTTCCAGGTGCTGCCCAAATGGGGCACGCGCCATGCTGTGCTCTTCGCACCTGCCCCGCCGCTGGGACTGGCCCTGGCCTGGGGACTCCACCCCCGGCGCCCCCTCCTCCGCCGTTTCAGTCGGTGGCTGCTCGGCGCAGCCACCCTATTCTGTGTGGGCATCTGGCTTCGAGCCGACGCCTACTTACTCTTCGACCCCGCCTTCGCCCACGAGGACTGGCGCGGCGCGGTGCACTATGTGCAGCGAGAGCGCTCGCCGGACGACGTGGTGATCGTCGAAACCGGATCGGTCTTCCCCGCCTGGGCCTACTACGGCGGCCGGCAGGGGCTCCTGCCCTTGCCGGATGACGACTTGCTGAACGTCAACCACGTTCTTCACTACGGCAACACCGCACCGGCGCTCAACGCGGTGTTGCCGGAAACCGCGAATGTTTGGCTCGTTCAATGGTTGAGTCACGTCACCGACCCCACCGACCTGGTCGCAGCCCTTCTTGCCCATCGTGGCACGGAACAACCGACCCCCGACTTCCACGGCCTGACCGTGCGACGCTTTGAGATCTCGGATGCGCCGCGTCTGCCGCCCAAGCCGCCCACCACCGCCCGTCCCCGGCTCGGGCTCCTCCCCCACCTGGAACTGTGGGGCTATACGCTCCCACAGACGAACGCTCCCCCCGATCACCCGCTCTCTTTGTGGACCTGGTGGGTCACCGACGATCCCTCGGCTCACAAGGGCGCCTTCTACCAGATCCTGGTGCGTCTGCTAGACGCCAACGGTGACGAGTGGGGCCGGGTGGATACGACACCCGGCGGCGGGGACTATCGCCCGGAGCGCTGGCCTGTGATGACGCCTGTCTTAGGCCCGGTAGAACTGCCGGTGGATCCCTGGGCGCCTCCCGGCGTCTACACGCCCACGCTTACCCTCTACACAACGACGCAGCGCAGCGCCGAACGTTCCCTGGGGACGGTGACGTTGGCCCGACCGGGGACACCCCCGACGCTGCCGCCGGAGGCCAGATCCGTTGTGCGCCAGGGAGAGAAAGCGGCGTTGGAATTGCTGGGCGTGCACGTCGAGGCGACGGACATCATGCCCTGCGGCGCGCTGACGGGACGCCTCTTTTGGAAGATCGTGCAGCTGCCGGAGTCGGCGTATCGGCTCACCCTGAGCGTCGGCCCTCATCAGCAGACGCTGGAACCGGCGCCCGACTTCGCCGCGCAGTCGTGGGCCGTCGGTGACCACTTCGCCACCCCCTTTCACGTGCCTATCGACTGCCGTGCCTTGGATCAGACGGAGGCGTTGCATATCTCGCTGACGCCTGCGGATCTTGAGGCACCTGCCGTGACCTGGACGGGACCCGAGATCAGCGTCAAAGCGGGACGGATCTTCGCGGCGCCCGACGACCTTCTTCCCTTGGAAGCCCACTTTGGAGACGGTTTCGCGACGCTGGTGGGTTATCGTCTCGATCCACCGAAGATCCGGGCCAACGTGCCCTTCACCCTCACCCTGGTCTGGCGCGCGGGGGTGACCGGGGAGACGCCGTACACCGCCTTCGTCCACGTCACGCGCCCGGAGAGTTTGCAACCCATCGCGCAGCACGATAGCTGGCCCCGGCTGGGCGGCAAGCCCACCCACACCTGGGTGCCCGGCGAGATCGTCGTCGATCCGCATCCCCTTCCCGCGTTGTCCGCCGGCGATTACACTCTGCGCATTGGGTTTTACGATCCCTCGGGCGTGCGCCTGCAGCGAGCCGAGTTCGCCACGGTAGCGGACAACGTGCCTCTGGTGCTTCACGTGTTCCCCTGAGGGTTCCTCGCTTTCGTGAAAAGTGTGGATTTCGAAGCAAGTCCGCTGGTGAAAACGCCCTCTGTACCGTAGAAACTGCGTAGACGAAAGCAAGGCAAACGAAGCGGGGGTTGATGCGGGAAGGACACATGAGGGGAAGCCGCCTGTGGCGTTTGAGCCACCCTGGAACTGCTTCGTTTGCCCACGTGTCCGCTCAAAGTCCAAAAATGTGGTAGAATGTGGCGTCGTGT
This sequence comes from Anaerolineae bacterium, assembly GCA_049975525.1. Classification (GTDB taxonomy): domain Bacteria; phylum Chloroflexota; class Anaerolineae; order B4-G1; family SLSP01; genus G713. The sequence continues at coordinate 15,282 of JBNGCW010000035.1, read as the reverse complement.
AGTGTCTCAAATTACGATATTAGGGTTTAACGAGGTGCGACACACCTTCGAATGTTTGAACATGTCCCTTTCGTACACGCTGTCATAGGTGCTTAGCCACCATGACCGGGTCATCGCAGGTGCGTTGCACCTTATGCCATCATTTCATGGCAGTGTCGTGATTAATCCTACGATTTGGAGGACGCAGGTGAATGGGTGGGCTAAACGTCACATGTACCCTATTTGGGCTCTGGTCACGGTGTTGTTTCTTATGGGAATCCTGACTGCATCTCGCTTTACGCCGACCGCTGCGACAGACGAGAATGTGCTCCTCAATCCCGGTTTTGAGGACGGCAGTTTTGTCAAGTATTATCCCAATCACTACGTCGCGGCTTCTTGGAACCGTTGGTGGATTCACGGCACCAATCTTCCAGAATTCACGGACGCCGGCTGGAGTAGGGAACCTTACGAAGGGAACCACGCGCAAATCTATCACTCCCTTAGTCGGTACACCGCCGGTATCTTCCAGGTGGTGGATGATTTGACTCCGTGTCGGCCCTATGAGCTGACCATGTATACCAAAACCCACGCTGAGGAGGGGACTCAGCCCCACAGTCGGATGGGCCTGGATCCCTACGGCACTCATTTAACCGATGACGGTGCAGTGAAACAAGGCCTTCCGCCTGCCACTATCTGGTCTGAAGAGCAGGTCTCTTTATTGACCTGGGAAAGCCTGTCCGTCAAGGCGGAACCCATTGGCGACAAATTGACCGTGATTCTATACGCGGCGCCGGGCCCCGGTTCTGTTTACTACGAGACGTACTGGGATTCAGGGGCTCTTGTGCCTTCGTCGTACGACGGCGGACGACTGCCTGAGCCTGCTATGCTCTCGGACTTTATCTACGATGTCAACGTGGTAACAGGCACGACGTCCATCACCGTTAGCTGGCACACGACGGAGCCACCGGCGGCGACACAGGTTTGGTATAATGTCTTCACGCCTGCTTCACCGGTGACACCCACGACGACGATGACCCACACAGCCTATCTGCCACTTATCAGCCGGGGTGAGGAACCCTTTGCCCACGCGACGGGGATCAGTTTTATGCGTGCCACGCAACACCAGGCGCTGATCAACGGTTTTGCTCCAGGTCAGGGTATCAGGTTCATTATCGTCGCGCGACGACTCAACGGGGATGTTTGTGAGACGGTCCGATCAGAACGTTGGACAGTATTGACCCAAGGTCCTTAGCTTTGGGAGGGCGTCAATCTTAAACGTCAGTTCAAAAGTCCAAGACCAACGTCCGCTTTACGTCCTGCCGGCGGCCTTCGCGCTGTTGGTGGTGTTGCACAGTTGGGCCACGCCGCTCTTCGAGGCCCCGGACGAGGTCTGGCACTACGCGTACGTGCGTTGGCTTGCCGAAGGACACGGGCTGCCCCCTATGGACAGTGACGCCAGCGGCGCGGGCCAGGAGGTCGCCCAGCCGCCGCTCTACTACGCCGTCGCGGCGCTGTTCAGCGCGCCCTTTCCCGACGACGATCTGGAGAGCTTTCGTTGGCACAACCCCAACTTCGGCTATCAGGCGCCCGGCACGGTGGCCGATAACAAGAACATGTTGATCCACACGGCGCGCGAGCGCTTCCCCTGGCGGGGTGCGGCGTTGGCGGTCCACATGACGCGGCTGGCCTCCTTGCTCTTCGGTGTGGTGACCGTGACGGCGAGCTGGGGTCTGGGCTGTGAGGTCTTCGGCTCGCGGCGCGGCGCGCTGCTGACGGCGGCCCTGGTGGCTTTCCAGCCGCAGTTCGTTTTTATCAGCAGCGTGGTTAACAACGACAGTGCGGCTGCCGCGCTCTCCGCCGTGACGCTCTGGCTGATGGCACGTGTGCTCCGCCAGGGGCCGACGCCTCGGCGCACATTGCTCATCGGTGTCGTCGTCGGCCTGGCGGTGCTTACCAAGACCAGCGTCTTGCTGCTTGTTCCCCTGGTGGGCGCGGCGCTGCTCTGGAAGAGCTGGCGCCGGCGGTCCCCCTGGCGCAGCTTGCTGACGACAGGGACTCTCTACGCCGCCGCGGTCGCCGCGACGGGCGGCTGGTGGTATCTCCGGAACTACATCCTGTACGCTGATCCGCTAGGGCTCACCAGTCATCTGGAGACGCTCTGGGGGCGCGCGGAGCCTGTCTCGCTGCTGCAGCTGCTGCCCGAGATCCCACTGCTGGTGCGCTCTTTCTGGGGCGCCTACGGTTGGGGGCACGTCTTCTGGCCCCCCACCATCTACATCCTGCTCACCGGCGCCGCTCTCGCCTTCGCTTTGAGCGCCCTCCTGCGCCTGATGCACCTCTCCTGTGAGTCCGCCGTCACCCGCGCGGCGCTGACGCTGGCGCTGGCCTGGTTCGCCCTCATCTCCGTGGCCCTGCTGCGCTGGATGCAGCGGGTGGAGGCGCCCCACGGTCGGCTGCTCTTTCCCGCCTTGAGCGCCTGGGCGCTGCTGACGGCGGCAGGGATGCAACGACTCCCGCGAGGTCATGGGGCCAACCGTGTCTTCCTGCTGGCTCTGGTCTCGCTGGCGACGTTGGCGCCGGGCGCTCGGCTGTTGGCGACCTTTGCACCGCCCCGGCTGGCAGCGCCCGAGGTCGCGGCACAGGGGCTTACGCCTGCCGATCTGACCTACGGCGGGCGCGCCCGCCTGCTGGGCGTCGAGGTGGAACCGGCGCGGCTTTCGCCGGGGGCGCCGCTGGCGGTCACCGCCTGCTGGGAAGGGCTGCAGCCCATGGAGGAGGACTACGCCGTCTTCGTCCAGGTGCTGGGACCGGAGGAGGTGCAGATCGCCGCCCGGCGCACCTATCCCGGCCTGGGGCGCTTTCCCACCTCACTGTGGCCCGTGGGCCGCGCTTTCTGCGATACGTACCGTGCTACCGTCGCGCCGTGGGCTGAGGCGCCGCTACGCTATCACGTGGAAGTCGGTCTCTTCGATCCGGAGAGCACGCTGCGGCTGCCGATCCGGGACGCTCAGGGTCACTCCGTGGAGATTCCCATCGTCGCCGACGTAATCCTCGAGCCCCCGATGGCGGAGCGCGCCCCAGAGGCCGACGCGCCGCTGGCGCAGTTGGGGGAGCGTATCGCCTTGCAGCGTTATGCGGCCCCTGCATCCGTTCGAGCCGGCGGGACGCTGACGGTGACGCTGCATTGGAAGGCGCTGAAACCGCCGGCGGAGAATCTGACTGCCTTCGTTCACCTGTGGGAGCCGGGCACAGCGGCGCCGCTGGCCCAGAGCGATGCGCCCCCCCGCGACGGCTGGTATCCTACCTCGGTCTGGCAAAAGGGCGACTGCGTGCCGGACACTCACACGCTGCCCGTGCCGCCCGATCTCGCGCCGGGCCGCTATCCGCTGTGGGCGGGGATGTACCGCCCGGCGGACGGCGTGCGTCTACCGGCTCATGGACCGGAAGGGCGCTATCCCCACGACCTGATCCCGCTGGGCGAGGTGGTGGTCGAATGAAGCCTCTTCGCCACCTGCTGCCGTTCCTTATGCTGTTGGCGTTCTTCGCCCAGGGGATGAACCATGCGCGTTATACTTCCCTCACCTTCGACGAGGGGCCGCATCTGGCGACGGGCTACGCGACGCTGCGCACCGGCGACCTGCGCCTGCAGCCGGTGCACATCCATCCGCCGCTGGCGAACGCGCTGGCGGCCGCGCCCCTGCTGCTCCAGCGTGATCTACCCCATCTCCGGACCATCGACGGCTGGGAGATCGCCAGCCTCTCCGCCGTCACCGACGCCGTGGTCTGGAAGTATCCGCATCCCCGACGCATCGCGGTCGCCGGGCGGACGCCCATCCTGCTGTTGGGCGTGCTGCTGGGCGCGGTGATCTTCCGCTGGGCGCGGCAGCTAGGCGGATGGCCCGCCGGGCTCCTGGCTCTGACGCTGTACGCTTTCGATCCCAACTTCGTCGCGCACGGTTCGCTGATCACGACGGACATGGCGGCGGTCTGCTTCACTGTGGCGACACTGTGGGCCTTACAAAGCGGCGACGTGAAAAGACGGCAAAGACGTGAATGGTTAGGAGTGGGCCTTCTGCTGGGGTTGGCCCAGCTGGCGAAGGTCTCGGCGCTGATGCTGGTGCCGGTGGTGGGCGTGATACTTTGTGTTGCAAGTTGGAAGTTGCGGGTTGCAGGTTGGCAGAAAAGGCTTGTCTGGTTGGTGCAACGGGTCTTATGGGTTTTTTTGCCTGCGGGGTTGGTGGTGTGGGCCGGCTACGGTTTTGAGATCGGGACTCTGCCCGGACTGCCCTTTCCCGTGCCGGCGGCGACGCACGCAAAGATCTTCCTCTCCCTGCGCGAGCACTACGAGCTGGGGCATCCCACCTTTCTGTTGGGCCGGGTGAGCGATCGGGGTTGGTGGTGGTATTTCCCGGTGGCGTTTTTGCTTAAGACGCCGTTGCCGCTGCTGGTGCTGAGCGTGGGGTGTGGGGTGCGTGGCGCGTGGCGCCTGGTCCGTTCACGTTTCACGTTTCACCTCTCGCGCCTTACCCTCATCCTCTTTCCCTTGTTGTATGCCGCTACCAGCCTCTTCAGCAGCGTCAACATCGGCTATCGCCATCTGCTTCCCCTGCTGCCGTTTCTGTACATTGGAATTGCGCGTTGTGCAGTACCATTTACCAGTCATGGTTCACGTTTCACCTTTTACACGTCACGCCTCGCACTCGGCGGTCTCCTGCTCTGGCTGATGGCGGGGACGCTGGGCGTCGCGCCGCACTATCTGACATTTTTCAACGAGATAGCCGGCGGGCCGGAGAACGGCTACCGCTATTTGGTGGATTCCAACCTGGATTGGGGGCAGACCCTCTGGGACCTGCGGGCCTGGATGGAGGAAAACGAGCGCGATCACGTCTACTACGCGCACTACAGCCCGGCGCGCCCGGAGGCTTACGGCATCAACGTCGACTTCCTGCCACCGGATCCGCGCGCCGTGCCGCTCACACCCTGGCATCCCGCCCCCGGCCTCTACGCCATCGGCGCGACGGTGCTGCAAGGCCCTTACGCGCCCGACGTCAACACCTACGCCTGGTTCCGCGCTCAGCAGCCGACGGCGCGTCTGGGCAACGCGCTCTTTCTCTACGACGTGCTGGCGCGGGCGAAGCCCGGGTGGGTCGGCGTCTGCACTCATCCCGACGTAGCGTTGTCCGACGATGTGATCGCGCAGCGGCTGGGGACGACGGAGCTGCGCATTCTGCGCTTCGATTGCACTCAAAGTCAGGTCTTCGCCAGAAAAGGGCCGGGTCTCTACGTCCTGCCCGCCGAAGTGAGAGCGCCTGCCTCCGCCGAGTTAACGCTGCGAGCGCGGCGCACCGATGGAGAGCTGGCTTATGCCGCTTATCGCGTCCAGGAAGCACCGCTCCCCGAAAACAGTGTCTTGGCGACGTCGAAAGACGGCCCGCTGCGCTTCCTGGGTTATCAAATCGACCGCAGAGAGGCCCGACCGGGCGAAAGGATCACCCTGGAGACGTTCTGGCGCGTCGAGAGCGTACCGGAGCACCCGCTCTCCCTGATGGCTCATCTCGTCGACGCGACGGGTGTGCCCATCGCGGTGGGGGACGGGTTGGGTGTGCCCATCGATCAGTGGCGTCGTGACGACGTCATTGTGCAGCAACACCCTCTGGAGATCCCGTCGGAAGCTGTGGCCGGGCTGTATACCCTCACCACCGGGGGGTACTGGCTGGAGACGATGGAGAGGTGGAGGTGGGAGACCCTGACCCCATCAATGGATCATCTCACTTTGACCGAAATATCCCTTGAGGAATGAGCGTGAAGATAAGATCGCCCCTGGCCCGTTACCTTACGTTGCTTTTGCTTTGGCTCTTCTTTGCTCAAACGATAGGCGCCGGTCCCCATCTTTCCCTCACCGCCGACGAGCCGGTGCACATGGCCCAGGGCTACGTCTACTGGACGCGGGGCGATTTCCGTCTGCAGCGCCCTGTAGCCCAACCTCCCTTGCCCGATCTGTTGCCGGGGGTGTTTTTGATCTTGCAACCCGGTCCTGAGGTCGAAGAGATCGCCGGTTGGCAAAGTGCAAATCTCTCCCAGTTCGCACGTGCTTTCGCCGCCTGGTATGGTCAGAAAGGTACGTTGCATGCGGCGACCTTTGTCTCCCGCGCGCCCATCGCGTTGATGGCTGTGTTGGGTGTTGCTATTGCTTACCGTTGGACAAAGGGCCTTTTCGGGATCAAAGGAGGTCTGTTTGCCGTGACGCTGCTGGCCTGTGATCCCAATTTCATAGCTCATGCCGGATTGGCAACGACGGATGTCTTGTTAGCCGTCTGGACCTTTGTGGCGGTCTATAGCACGACGCAGTGGATAAAGTCACAGGGCACTTGGTTCTGGGGACTCTTGACCGGAGTGGCGCTGGGATTGGCACTGGGATCCAAGACCTCGGGTTTCTTCGCGGCAGGCATGGTAGGCTTGCTTTTGGGTCTGCACGTTTTAGGTGGGCTTATCGGGGGACGGATAGAGGTTTCTGATCTTCTGACTGAGACGTTGATCTGGGGCCAACGGTTTGTACTCGCTCTGGGGATAGCCTTTTTCGTGCTCTGGGGGCTGTATCGCTTTGAGCTGCGTGCTCTTCCCGGATTGAGCGTCCCCGTGCCCTTTGCTACCCATTGGGTCATTTGGAAGGAGATGAGAACCCATTTGCGAGAGGGACACATCGCCTATCTGCTGGGTGAGACCCGTTATACCGGTTGGTGGTTTTATTATCCCCTGGCTTTCTTGCTTAAGACGCCGCTCCCCACCTTGGTACTTTTGTTGGGGAGCGGAATCTGGGGGCTTACGAGAGCTCCTCGACGTTGGTGGAAACGCCACGACCTTTGGCTTGCTCCTCTATTGTATGCCGTCGCCGCCGTCAACAGTCATATCGATATCGGCTATCGCTATCTGCTCGTTATGTTACCGTTTCTCTACGTGCTCTGTGGGGGTGGGCTCGCCCGGCTGCAACGCCGATGGCAGCAGATGCTCCTCACCGCTCTGCTGCTTTGGCTGAGCGTCGGCACGGTGAGCGCTTTTCCCCACTACCTTGCCTATTTTAACCCGCTGACCCAGGGGCCGAGAGACGCAACGAACTATCTGGTGGATTCCAATCTGGATTGGGGGCAGGGTTTTATCGCTTTGAGGCGGTGGATAGAGAAACATGAGGTACAGGCGCCGCTATTTATCAGCTACTACACCTTCGTCGATCCGGCCTATTATGGACTGACATATACGCCTATCGCGCCTGCGCCCGACGCACCGCCGGTTTTGGAACAACGTTTCGATCCAAAACCGGGTACCTATGCCATCAGTGCCACGCCTTTGCAGGGTGTGATGGTGGCCCAGGAGGAGACCTATAGCTGGTTTCGTCAGCGGGAGCCGCGGGCGTATCCGTCCGGCGCGATATTCGTGTATGAGATACCCGCAGGGCGCGCCCGACCGCAATGGATTGCCCAATGCACGACCCCGGTCGTGCCGCTGACCCAGGGGGCCATTGAGGAGGGGTTTGGACGGACAGACCTGCGTCACGTGACCTTCGATTGTACTCAGAGCTGGGTCTACCCCGCCGGTGGGCGCAGTTTGGGTCAATATGCTCTGTTTCGTGAGACTGCTGTGAGTGGGGATGCTTTCCTTACACGACGGCTACGAGAGATGCGTCTCAGCTATGAGCAGAAGCATACGGGCATCTTGCCCTCTTTCCGCCTTTACGAGCGCGCCCCGGGCGACGTGGCCCCGCGTCACGCACCTGAAGAACCGATCCAGGTGGGTGAGGTTCTTTTCTTCCGTGGTTACACGCTTGTAGATGAAGAGGTGCAAAGCGACGACATGCTCATCGTGGAGACCTATTGGGAGGTCCGGGCACGTGCTTTCGAGACGCTCTCTATCATGTTGCATCTTTTGGGACCGGAAGGGACGCCCGCCGTGGTGGGCGACGGGTTGGGCTTTCCCATCTCTCAATGGCAGCCTGGTGACGTGTTCATCCAGAAACACATCCTCGCACTCCCAACCGACGCTCCGGCAGGCGAGTATACAATTTACACAGGGGCCTACGACTTGAAAACGGTCACGCCGTACCCTATTCACTCCTCCGACAAAACTATAGGAGAACGGTTACATTTGACTACGCTTCATATTCCCTGAAAAAAACAGCACCCCATCGAATGCGATAGGGTGCTGTTACAGAGTGCAGAGAGGTTATGGACTTCAGGGAATGGTGAAATTGCTTTTCGCAACCCAAGTCTCACAGGCGCTGCCCCCGGCGTATCCCTTGGAGACTACAATGTACTCATAATCGCCGCTGGCCAGACCGGTGAGGGTGAAGAGGTGGTTAGTGTTCGCTGTCTTATTCAACGCAGTCGCCTGCCAGCCGGATCCCCGGGCAACCAAGGGCAAATAGACAGTATAGGACATCACCGTTGGCGTCATCACCTCGCCACCTCCTGTGTACCGGTAGTAAACTTGGGAGATAGCTTCACGGCTCGTAGTCCATTGAATCAATACGTTTTCCTGACTGCTGTCAAGAGAAGCGGTCAAACCGTAGATACCGTTGGAGCCGGTGTAGGACTCCGGATCATAGATACGCGCGGGTGTAACCTCGGCAAAGGAACCGGTATCCCATAAAATGCGGCTGGTGCGCCCACCCACAGATTTTCCATAGGCGAACACGGTGATGTGATCCGCCCACGCCTCGGCGGTCACCGCGATTTCGCCGTAACTGTTTTGATACATCTTCGTCTCGCCCCATTTCATGGTACTGGGGAAACTGCTGACCGCGGGATCATTCGTCGGCAGATGCCAACCATCTCGGGCGATACCCGCTTTAAGGCCGTGCAAAGCGTCGCCGGCCTCTTCAGGTCGGCCCTGCGCTTTCATGGTGAATTTGTATTCCAGGCAGGGAACGGTTCCGTAGACCACCTGATAAACGCCTCCTTCTTGAGGAAGCGAGGTATCCCAGTCGTAAGGGCGCATCTGAATCCCCTCAAAGTAATCTGCGAAGGTCTTCTCTGGATCGTACTCCAAGATCGCCGTGCCTTCCTGGTACCACAAACGCCAGTCCTGACGTTCAGTCAGGGGGACGTCATTATTTTTATTATCATCGTCGTCGGGCAGCCACGAACCCGGCAACCAATTACCATAGCGACCGTTAAACTCATACCAATCTTGGTTGTCGAACGTGGGGTTGTGAAGGGAAGCAGTGGAAGACGAAGGGAGAGCGGTCTCTGTTCCCGCTTCTTCTGTCAGGGCCTGCATAGAAAATGACAACGAAAGCGTCAATGCCAGCGACAAAACCACGACTATCGAAATGCGGTACTTCATTTTTGACATCTGGAAAGCCTCCTCGTTTGCGATCTGAGATTACTTACAGTCATAGGGAGAAGTATAGTTAAAAAGATAGAAGGGTCAACTGTACGAGAGCGTCGTGGGCATCGCACGTTGCAATCCAATGAATAACGGGTATGATTACCCCGTATGAGCAAAAAAAGCGGACCGTTCTCAACGCAAAGGATTGTTCACACGGGTAGCGTCTTACTGTTTCTCTGTATCTTCTTCGCCCAAGTGACCACAGCGGCAACACGTACCTCCATCACACTGGACGAAGGATTGCACGTGACCAGCGGGTACGCTTCTCTGGTCACCGGCGATTACCGGCTGGTCGAGGAGCACCCGCCGTTGATCAAGATGTTGGAAGCGCTGCCCCTTCTTCTACAGAAGCCCCCACTCCCTGATCCGCGCACGGTTGAGGGCTGGGAAGAGGCGAATCTGGTGCGCGTCGCCAGAAAAACTTACCTCGCCCAGCGGCCTCTTCAACCGGTAGTCTACGCGGCGCGCGTCCCGGTGATGCTCATCGGTGTTCTCCTCGGCGCTTTTGTCTATCGCTGGGCAGCCGACGAAGGGGGAGCCATGGCTGGGCTGATGGCCCTCTTCCTCTACACCTTTGAGCCCAATATGCTTGCCCATGCCGGTGTCGCGACCACTGACTTCGGCGTGACCGCCGGCGTCTTTGTCGCCGCTTACGCTTTCTGGCGCTGGCTCCGTAGCGACCGGCGGTCTCGTCGGTGGTTCGCCGGTTTTACGCTGGGGTTGGCCCTGACAACCAAACTGACCGCTTCTTTACTCGTGCCCGTTTTTGTTCTCATGCTGTTCTTATCCTCCTTAAGGGTCTCACGGGAGCAACGCTCCCAGGTTATCCGGCGCCGGGGGATCGACTTGGGACTCATGGGGCTTACAGCCTTTCTTACCCTCTGGGCGGTCTACCGCTTCGAGATACGCCAACTTGAAGGGTGGCCTTTCCCTATTCCGGCTGCCAGCCATTTACTGCCCGTGCGGTATGTGCTCCATCACCTGGACGTCGGTCATACGGCCTTTATCATGGGCAAGTATGTGAATCAAGGGGTGTGGTACTACTTTCCCATCGCGTTCCTGCTCAAAACGCCGGTGCCGCTTCTGATCCTGGGCGGGATAGAGGGACTCTCTCGGCTCACGACGTTTCAATGGTCGCGGATAAGAGTTGGCATCCTGCGCCCCCGCTTTGTCGCCGTACTTTTCACTTCACTCTATGCTGGCGCCAGCATGATCAGCTCTCTGAACATCGGCTATCGTCACCTGCTGCCGATCTCACCCTTCCTTTTTGTGATCATGAGCCGTTTGACGCGCTTCCAAAAGCTTGTGGTCACCATAGGACGCCCCAAAGTTCGCTATTTGATCGCCGGCTGCGCAGTACTGGTACTCCTCGGCGGCTGGTACGTTGTCGGTACCCTCCGCATGCACCCCTTCTATCTCTCTTATTTCAACGAGCTGGCAGGAGGGCCTGATAATGGCTATAACTATCTGGTAGATTCCAATCTGGATTGGGGGCAGACCTGGATCGCGTTGCGCGAATACCTGGAGGATCAGGGGATTGAGCGCTTTTATATGAGTCAATTTACGATGAACGATCCCGCCGCTTATGGGCTGACTTACGATCGGCTGCCGCCTTTTAGCGGTGTACCGCCGATTCTTCCATCGCGTTTCAATCCAACCCCCGGCACCTACGCCATCAGCACGACAACGTTGCAGGGTGTGGGCATCGCAGATCCTGAGCAGTTCGATTACTTCCGCAAGCTGGAGCCGGATGCACGCATTGGGCACGCTCTGTTTGTGTACCACATTGAGCCGCAGGAGCCTCAACGGACGTGGATAGCTCAGTGTAACAACCCTGTTGTCCCCATTCCTGCCAACCATCCGGATTTCCATGCATTTGGACTTGACAATCCACGTCAAGCCTATTTCGATTGTGTGGAGAGTTGGCTCTACCCTACCGGCGGTGCGGAACCGGGTTGGTATGTACTCCATCGACATACGGCGCTCCATGCCAACACTTTCACGCAGGCACATCTGTCTTCCACCCGCTTGAGCTACGAGCAGCGTATGCCTCACACTACCCCTCCCTTTGCCGTCTACCAACAATCAACGTCGCGGGTGAAACCAGAGGAGGATCTCGTCTATCCTGCCCCTTCGACCCTGCCCCCTGTGGAGGCCACGCACGAAGCTGCTGTATCCCCCCCGCTGGTGCTTGACGGCCCGCTGGATTTTTTGGGCTATACGCTCCTCCAAAAGAGGGTGAAGAGCGGTCAAGAGATTGAGTTCTGGACTTACTGGCGTGTCACGACGACGCCCACGCAACCGCTCTCCTTGATGGCGCATTTGCTGGGAGATGACGGACGTTTCGTCACCGCGGGGGATGGATTAGGTGTGCCCATCACAGAATGGCGCACCGGCGATGTGCTGGTGCAACGTCATCGCCTCCTGCTTCCGGTAGATGTCTCGCCGGGACGGTATTGGCTCCAAAGTGGTGCTTATTGGCTGGAGACCTTGGAGCGCTGGTCCGTCCTGGACGCCGGTCAGCCTATCGGAGATCGTATCGTGTTAACTTCTGTTCGCGTGGAGGCTCCCTGATGGCGCCGGCTCTCAATCAAACTCGCCCTCGATCTACCCGGCGTGAGATCCTCGCCGTTGTGCTCCTGCTCGCGGTTGCGTTGGCTCTGCGACTTTATCGGCTGGACGTCCCCAGCTACACCTGGGACGAAGCCACAGACCGCGAAATTGCTTTCTCCTACCTGCTCAACGGCGATCTGACCGCCGCCGACCGTGAGCCGAGTCAGGCCCGCCTGCCCATCTACGTGGAGACACTGGTGCTCAAGCTCTGGGGCGATAGTGAGTTCAAGCTGCGCTTTCCCTCGGTGATCGCGGGCGCGCTCTCGCTGCTGGTCATCTGGCGAATCGGGCGCCTCATCTTTGAGCCGTGGACGGGTGTTGTGGCTATGGGCCTGGCTGCCTTCAACCCCTTTCACCTGTTGCTCTCGCGCCTCTCCGGCACTCACGGTGACGCACTGCTGGCTCTCTTTTACACCCTGGCGCTCTGGTTGCTCCTTAAATTCTGGCAACAGAGACACACTCATGAAGGCGATAAATTCAGTGCCCCCGAGCTCAGCTATCTCTTACTCTTCGGGTTCGTCAGTGGGGTGGCTACCGGGTCCAAGCTCAGCGGCGTGCTCATCCTGGGTAATCTGTTGGTGGTTGCCGTGCAGGAACACCGGACGTGGCGTTACACCTTTCCCTGGCTCTTGCTCACCGGCCTGCTGTGGGTCGGCGGTTTCCTGCTTACCTCGCCCATCTATCTGCGTTGGGAGAACGTCCTCGCGGCCTGGCAGGATCAGCAACAGCACTGGCAGCAGATTCGGGGCCTGCATTTCCTGGGGCGTGTCTATGAGACGTTGCCGCGCTGGTACTGGGCCGTGGTCATCCCGCTCAAATTCACCATCCCCTTCGCGCTGGCGCTCTGGTTCCAGATTGGATGGCTGCTCGCACGATTCAAGTCTCGAAGTACTTTGGAGAAACTGTTGCTCTTCAACCTCTATCCGCTGCTATTTCTGGTGGCGCGACGGTGGCAATCGCCGACCTACGCCGTGCTGCTCATCGGGCCGTTCTTCGCGCTGGCGGGACGCAGCGTGCATCAGCTCATCGCGCTGGCCCGTGATCAACACCGTCGGATACCCCGGTGGGCCTACGCACTGGTGCTCCTGGCGCTGGTGCTCCTCGTCGGGGAGAACGCGCGCGTGTTGGCGGTGACTCATCCCGACTATCTCATGACGGGGTATGATTTCGGCGACGCGGTTATCGGCGAGTTCTGGGGGCCGGCGGTTTTTCATTGTCAGGGTGCCGGTCAGGCGCTGAAGTATCTTGCTGATCAGCCGCCCGGCGAAATCCTGGCGCCCGCGACCTGCGGCATTATGATGGGCTACTACCGCATCGTCTACGATTTGCCGGAGATCACGTTTCAAACCGAATTAGAGCGCCCTGAGGACGTTTTGAACTACCGGTACGTGATCTATGACTATCACACAACCTATATGACCACGCCCTACCCGCTGAAACAGGAGTCGAGGGCGCTGCGCCAGGGTGCCCAGCAGTACTGTGACCTTATCCATACCTATCAATTGAGGGACCGCGAGCTTTTCTGGATTTATGAGTGTGCACATGAGTAAAACATCGACCCAGCGACCTTACCATGTCTACGCAGCCGTCTTGCTGCTCTGGCTACTGTTCGCCCAGGCGGTTACCAGTCTATCTCACCTCTCTGTCACTTTCGACGAGCCCGTGCACATCACCACCGGCTACAGCATCTGGGAGACGGGCGATCTGCGGCTGATGGACGATCACCCTCCCTTGCTGGAGCTCTGGATGAGTTGGCCGCTGCATCTATCTCCGGAGACACCTGTTACAGAAGAGGTCTCTACATGGGAACTGGGAGATCGCCGCCTCTTTGCTTACGCTGATGAATGGTGGGCCATGCCTATCGATACGTGGTTGATTCCGGCGCGGGTGACCGTCACGCTGCTGGGGGTGATCCTGGGGACCCTGGTCTTCCGCTGGGCCACGGACTGGTTCGGCTCCTGGGGAGGTTTGCTGGCGTTGGCCCTGCTGACTTTTGATCCCAACGTCATTGCCCACGCTTCACTATCCACGTTGGATCTGGGCATTGCGCTGCTGATCTTTGCCACGATGTACGCTTTTCAGGGGATGCTCACGCATCCTACTCCACTGCGCGTAATCGGCACGGGGTTATTGCTGGGCGCCTCCCTTGCGGCGAAGATTTCAGGTGGCGTTCTGGTGCCTGTAACCAGCCTGATGATGTTGGGCCGGGGCTGGCAGCACTGGGAACGTAGAAAGATTCTACCGCGCTACGTGCTCTACGGCGTTACTGCAGCGCTGGCGCTCTGGGCCGTGCATCTCTTCCAAATAGGGCAGATTGAGGGCACCTCCATTACAGCACCGGCGCCGACGTTCTGGCGCTCTTTTCTCAACGTGGGTGGAGACGTTTCCACACAGCAACGGCCTGCCTTTTTGCTGGGAAAAATGTACACGGGTGGACGTTGGTACTATTTCCCCATGGCTTTCTTGCTGAAAACGCCTCTGACGACGATCTTGTTGACCGCTGTTGCCTTGTCCCTCAGCCGCCGATTTCTCCGCAGCCTCTGGCGGACTGTGCTCCTCGCCACGTTGCCCGCTACATACCTGGTCATAAGCATGCTGAGCGCCGTCAACATCGGATACCGCCACATTCTCCCTATCCTGCCCTTTCTCTACGTCTTCATTGGAGGGCTGAGTGTTCTGATAGAACAGAGGCCCGGCTCTCGCCCCGGGCGACGCTGGGCGGCGGTTGCAATCCTCCTGCTCATCGGCTGGGAAGCGGCGAGCACGCTCTCCATCTGGCCCTGGCACCTCACCTATTTCAACGAGGCTGCCGGAGGCCCGGAGAACGGCTATCGCCTGATGACCGACTCCAATGTGGACTGGAACCAGGCACTCAAAGCCGTTCGCGATTACGTCGAGCAGCACGGCGCTGAAGACGTCTACCTGAGCATCTTTACGCGCTTCGTGCCGCTCCGTCTCTACAATTTGGAAGAGGTAACCCCGCTGCCGCCGCTTCCCGAAGCACCGCCGGTGCTGCCCTATCGGTACAATCCGAAACCGGGGACGTACATCATCAGCGCGTCGACGTTGCGGGGGCTACGTGTTGTCGACCCGGAGATGTACAATTGGTTTTGGCATCGCGAACCGGACGAACTTATCGCCAACGCCATGCTGGTCTACCATGTCGAGGAGCCCACACCGCGACCTGGTTGGGTGGCCCAGTGTAGTACACCTGTCGCGCCTCTCTCCACCGAGGAAATCAAGGAGCGGTTTAGATCTGAACGTTCGCTTATTTTTCGAGCCATTTCTCGGATTCCACCCACTGATCAA
>JBNGCW010000034.1:0-46210 GCA_049975525.1 Anaerolineae bacterium | reverse complement strand
TTCAAGTTATACTACAATTTCGTCCTGTGCCTGTTAATGTACGGTAGAAAAATGTTTGAACATAGCCATTTCAAGCACGTTGGCATAGTCTTTTAGCCAACATGATCGGGATATCGCAGATGCGTTGCACCTTATAGCGTAATTTCAAAAGCTATCACAAAGACCAAAATAAGGAAAACAGATGACCCAAGGCCAACAAGATCGATTGAAATGTGAACCCGGCGTGATCGTCATCTTCGGCGCTTCAGGCGACCTTACGCAGCGCAAACTGGTCCCGGCGCTCCACAGCCTGGCCTGCGAGGGGGCCCTGCCCCGTGCCACGCAGATTCTCGGCATCGCCCGCAGCGACTTTACCGACGCCTCGTTTCGCGAGCACCTCTTTGACGGCGTCCAGGCCTACGCACGGCTCAAACCGGGGGCCTGCTCCCGCTGGAAGGAGCTGGCGGATCGGCACCACTATTTGCAGGGGGGCTACGACGATCCGGAGACCCACCGTCGCTTGAAGCAACGCCTCTCCGAATTAGATGCCCAACACGGAACCGCTGGCAACCGGCTCTTCTACCTGGCAACGCCGCCTCTGCTCTACGCGCCCATCATTAAGACCCTGGGGCAGGCAGGCCTCAACCACAGCAACGAGGGCTGGACGCGCATCGTCGTGGAGAAACCCTTCGGACACGACTTGAAAAGCGCCCAAGAGCTCAACCGGGAGATCCACCGCGTCTTTGACGAAGCGCAGATTTACCGCATCGACCATTACCTGGGCAAGGAGACGGTCCAAAACATACTGACCTTCCGCTTCGCCAACGCCATCTTCGAGCCGCTCTGGAACCGCAACTACGTGGATCACGTGCAGATCACCGTAGCGGAGAGTGTAGACGTGGGGCGCCGCGGGGGCTACTATGACACCGCCGGCGTACTGCGCGACATGTTTCAGAACCACCTGCTGCAGCTGCTGACGCTGACCGCCATGGAGCCCCCCTCGGCCTTCAACGCGCGTTTCCTGCGCGATGAGAAGCTCAAAGTGCTGCAGGCCCTGCGTCCTCTCCGGCCGGAGGACACGGTGTTGGGCCAGTATGAAGGTTATCGCGACGCCGCGGGGGTCGACCCGGACTCCACCACGCCCACCTACGCCGCGCTGCGCCTGTACGTGGACAATTGGCGCTGGCAAGGCGTCCCCTTCTACCTGCGCTCCGGTAAAGCGCTGGCGGAAAAACGCACGGAGATCACACTGCAGTTCAAGCGTGTGCCGCATCTGCTCTTCCCCGAAAACGTCGACCTCACGCGCAACCGCCTCTCCCTCTGCATCCAACCCGATGAGAGCATCCACCTGCAGTTTGAGACCAAGCGGCCCGGCGCCGGCATGCACACGGCACCGGTGGACATGAGCTTCCACTACGGCGAGGACTTCGGCGCTCAAGCGCTCCCGGAAGCCTACGAGCGCCTGCTCCTGGACGCCCTCCAGGGCGACGCCTCGCTCTTCACCCGCGCCGACGAGATCGAACGGGCCTGGGCGCTCCTGGACCCGCTGCTGGATCGAGGTGAACCGCATTCCTACGCGCGCGGCTCCTGGGGCCCGGAGGAAGCCACCGCGCTTATCGAACGTCCCCACGGCTGCGGCTGGCAGCTAGGCTGCGAGGACGCACCCTCTGCGGTGATAAAAGCCTGATGCACGCCGAACGACACATCTATCCCAACACCGAGACGCTGGCGGAGGCTGTGGCGCAACACCTCGTCACCCTCTGTCAGCGCACCCACTCGGAGCGCCGGCCCTGCACACTGGCACTTGCAGGTGGATCGACGCCACGCCCGGCCTATGAGCAGTTGGCGCGTCCGCGCTTCTCCGAGCGCATCGACTGGTCGCGCACCCACGTCTTCTGGGGCGACGAGCGCTGCGTGCCGCCCAACGACGCGCGGAGCAACTACCGCATGGCGCGCGAGACGTTGTTGGATCACGTGCCGATCCCGGCGGAGAACGTCCATCGCTTGCGGGGCGAGCTGCCGCCCGAGGAGGCCGCGGCGCAGTACGAGGACGAGCTCCAAGCCGTCTTCGGCGACGTCCGGCTGCCCTCCTTCGACCTGATCCTGCTCGGTCTGGGCGAGGACGGACACACGGCGTCGCTCTTTCCCGACACGGAGGCGCTCGACGTGTGCGACCGCCGGATCGTCGCCAACTACGTGCCCCACCTGGAGGCATGGCGGTTGACGTTAACGCTGCCCGTCATCAACGCCGCCGCGAACGTCGTCTTCATTGTCTCCGGCGTGCGCAAAAGGTCCATCCTGCAACGCGTTCTGGCACCGGAACCGGAGACTCCACCGCTCCCCGCACAGCGCGTCCACCCCAGGGACGGACGCCTGATCTGGCTGATGGACAAGGGAGCCGCGGGATAACCTGGGGCTTCATGAAGACGTCGTTCCGCCGTTGGGCAATCCTGAGTTGCGCGCTCCTCGTAGCGCTGGGTTTACTGGCGCTCTGGTGGATGGGGCCGCAGGTCGCGCGGACGGACACGCCGCCGGACTTCGAGGCGCTGGCGGCGCAACAAGGCCGCGTCGATGCGTGGTACCGGCTCCAGGGCGACCGGCTTCCCCCCGCACTGCCTCAGCACCGGGAAATCGCCACGCCGGCGTCGGTCCGACCGCTGACCTATGGCGACACGCTGACCCACGCCGTCTATCTGCCGCTGATCCGGCGCGAGGGGCGCGTCTTTCCAACCTACGAACGCCGCGCGCTCTGGGTCACACGCTTCGACTGGACGCGCTACAACGAGCCCCCCCACCCCGCCGCCATCGATGCGCTGGTCGCCAACGCCGCCCACGCGGGCTTCAACACCCTCTTCTTCCAGGTGCGGGCCACCGGCGACGCCTACTACAGCTCGACACTGGAGCCCTGGGCCGCGCGGCTCACCGGCTCGCTCACCGAGACACTGGGCCAGGATCCCGGCTGGGACCCGCTGGCACGTATGATCAGCACCGCGCACGCCTCAGGCCTGGAGGTACACGCTTACGTCAACGTTTATCCCACCTGGGCGGGCGAAACGCCCCCACCGAAGGCGATCACGCCCACCCATCCCTTCTGGGCCTGGAGTCACGCCGACTACGCCGACTGGCCCCCGGAGGCCGAGGACCAGTGGGCCGCCTGGCGGCAGTGGAACAGCGCCGGTCACCCTATGAACCTCAACCCCGGCTACCTCTGGGCCAGTCCGGGCGTCGATCTGGTGCGCGACCACATCGTGGCGGTAGTGGAGGATCTGGTCACCTCCTACCCCGTGGATGGCATACACCTCGACCTGGTGCGCTACGCCAACGTCGATTACTCCTACGACCCCCTGAGCAACGCGGCAGCCGGCGAGGTCAAGACGGCGGCGCGCGACCGGTGGCAACGCGACCGCGTCACCGATCTGGTGGCGCGCATCATGACGGCCACGCGGGCGACGCGGCCCGACGCCTGGGTCACCGCGGCGGTCTGGCCCTACTACGAGGACAGGTGGGGCTGGGGGGTGCGAACGGGTTACGAGCATCTCTACCAGGATTCCAAGGGTTGGCTGGCGGAAGGCGTAGTAGACGGTGTGGCGCCCATGCTCTATGGAGATGGCGCGTCCATCCCCGACGACTTGGCGAAGTGGGAGACGCTGGCAGCGGACTTTCTGGCGCACGCCGCCGGGCGGCACGTTTACCCCGGCGTCGGCGCTTACTACACGGACTTCGTGGAGATCGAGGCACGGATCTGGTCGGCGCGGGCCCTGGGTGCCCCGGGACACGTGCTCTTCTCCTACAGCGCGCTGGAGGCCCACGACTACTGGGACGAGCTGGCGGCGGGCCCCTACGCTCAGCCGGCGGAGATCCCCCCGCGTCCCACGGGGACAGACATTCGGCTTTCTTCAACAGATTAACACTGACACCACTGAAAAAATCGGATTTTTCCGAAACTCGCCACTACATGGGGGAAAATTCGAGGTCAAAACCACTAGATATAGGGGGTGTTTTGCTAAAAATCCGATTTTTAGGACCTTTTTCAGCGGAGTCAACACTGCACTGAAGTAACTGAGAGGAGATTCCATGTCAGATAGCAACATCGAGCAGTTCATGGCCGAACGCGAGACGCTCAACGAGATCGTGATGGAGTACGCCGGACGCGAGATCAAGCGCTTCTTCAACCTGGACACCAACGTCTATAAAGACGGCGCCCTGCCCCGCAAGACCAAGGAGCTGTTGGGGCTGGTCGCTTCAACGGTGCTGCGCTGCGACGACTGCATCAACTACCACCTGATCCAGTGTCACGAGCAGGGCGTCACGGCGGAGGAGCTGGAAGAGGCCCTGGCCGTCGCACTGATCGTCGGCGGCTCCATCACCATCCCCCACCTGCGCCGCGCCTTCCGGGCCTGGAGAGCCCTGAACGAGAGCGCCTGATCGGCTACCGCACGCCGTAGTTGAGCTCGGTGCGCTCTTCGGTGCGATCGGTGGCGGGCGGTGGCGTCGGGGAGAGCGCCGAGATTTCGGCGCGCAGCTCGGGCGTCATCTCCATCTCCAGGGCCCGGAGCGAGCCTTCCAACTGCGCGACGTTGCGCGCGCCGATAATGGGCGCAGTGACGGCGGGGTGGCTCCCGACCCACGCCACGGCTAATGCCACAGGATCGTAACCGCGCGCACGGGCGAAGTCGACGAAGACCTGCGCCACCTCATAGACCCAATCGGCGCCGTAGCGCACCTGATACATCTCATTTTCCACCAGGCGCCCCTTCTCCGGGCGCTTGTCGGGCCCATACTTGCCCGTCAGCAGCCCGCCGCCCAGCGGACTGTAGGGAATGACACCCAGGTTCTCGGCCTGGGCCATGGGCAGAATCTCCACCTCAGCCTGCCGCTTGACCAAATTGTACATGGGCTGCAGCACCGCGAAGGGCGCCCATCCCTCCCGGGCGGAGATGCCCAACGCTTTCTCCACCTGCCACGCGGCGAAGTTGCTGGCCGCCGGATAGAGAATCTTCCCCTGACGTACCAAATCGTCCAAGGCGCGCAGCGTCTCCTCCAACGGCGTGACGTCGTCGAAATGATGAATGAAGTAGACATCAATGCGGTCGGTGTTTAGACGTCGGAGGCTCTCCTCCACGGCACGCAGGATGTGATAGCGCGTGGCACCCCGCGCGTTGACGTCGTCGCCCATGGGAAAGTAGACCTTGCTGGTGATCACCACTTCGTCGCGGCAGTCAGCGATCAGCTTGCCCAGGATCTCTTCGGCGCGCCCGCGCTGATAGACGTTGGCACAGTCGAAGAAATTGATCCCCACTTCACGGCAGCGATGAAACATCGCCGCCGACGTTGCCTCGTCGGCGATGCCGCCAAAGGACATCGTCCCAAAGCAAAGCGAGGAAACGCTGACACCGGTGTTTCCCAAAATTCTGTACTTCATGTTATACACGCTCCTTCCTGACTACGAAGCCGTACAGCCCTGATAACATTCACAAGATCGACCCAGGGTATCTTCTCAATAAGTTGGAGAGCCGTGGCCTGTCCCTTCGCTTGCGCTCAGGACATGCTCCCCACAGAGCCACGGCCCGAGTTGCCCCGCTTGATTGAGAGGATACCACCCAAGTATAGGGAAGATGGGCAAAACTTCAATTGCATCGACTTATCTCTGCCGGGAAACAACTCAGCAGACGGTCACGGGAAAGCCTGCGGTCTCCGGCTCTACGCAGATGTGGGGGATGAACCCAAACGCCACTCCGCTAACGCTGCCTCGCTTACTACAAGCGGAAGGTTTGTAAACCGGCGGCTCAATTTTCGCCCCACGGTTCTGCGTAGACCCCGGTCTCCTTGTACATCCATCAAAAAGGTGCTAAACTGTGGGATGTGATCCACATAGCGATAAGGAGCTGAAGATGCACACGATCTTTCCTGACGACTTTCTCTGGGGCGTGGCGACGTCGGCGCATCAGGTGGAGGGCAACAACGTCAACAGCGACATCTGGCTGCTGGAGCACGTGCCGGAGACGATCTTTGCCGAGCCCTCAGGCGACGCCATCGATCACTACCACCGCTTCGCCGAGGACATCGCCCTGTTGGCCGAGCTGGGCTTCAACATGTACCGCTTCTCGCTGGCGTGGTCGCGCATCGAGCCGGCGCCGGGCGAATTCTCCCAGGCCATCCTCGATCACTATCGCCGTATGCTCGAAGCCTGTCATGCTCACAGCCTCACGCCCATGGTGACCTTTCACCACTTCACCTCCCCCCGCTGGCTGATGGCGGAGGGCGGCTGGGAGGCGGAGACTACGCCGGAGCGCTTCGCCCGCTTCTGCAGGAAGGCCACCGAAGCGCTGGGTGATCTCATCGGCGCTGCCTGTACCCTCAACGAGGCCAACATTGGGCCGCTGCTGATGAACACGGGAACGCTGCCGCCCCGCGAGCAACGGGTGCACGCGCCCTGGTGGCGGGCGGCGGCCCGCGCCGTGGACGTGGCTCCGGAACGCTTCGTCCCCTTCATCTTCGCCACCTCGGATCGGGCGCAGGACGTGATCCTGAAAGCGCACCATCTCGCCGCCGAAGCCATGAAGACCGGATCGGGTAACTTCCCCGTGGGCCTCTCGCTGGCGATCCAGGACATCCAGGCGGGACCGGGCGGTGAGGCCACCGCCGCACGCATGCAGCGCGAGATCAACGACGTCTTCCTGGAGGCCGTGCGCGGCGACGATTTCGTCGGCGTGCAGACCTACTCCCGCCAGCGCTTCGGCCCGCAAGGACCGCTGCCGCCGGAGGAGGGCGTCGAGCTGACGCAGATGGGCTACGAATTCTGGCCCGAGGCCCTGGAGGCCGCCATCCGCCGCGCTGTGAACGTCGCCAAGATCCCCGTTATTGTCACGGAAAACGGCATCGGCACGAAGGACGACAGGCGACGCATCGCCTACGTCCGCCGTGCGCTGCAGGGCGTGGAGCGCTGCCTTGAAGACGGGCTGGACGTGCGCGGCTACACCTACTGGTCCGCCTTCGACAACTTCGAGTGGATGCTGGGCTACGAGCCGACCTTCGGTCTCATCGCCGTGGATCGGGAGACGCAGCGTCGGAAAGCCAAGCCCAGCGCCTGGTGGCTGGGCGATGTGGCGCGCGCCAACGGGCTTTCTATCTACGAGACCGAAGTGCTGACCGGCCACGGCGTCCCCGGACGGCTGTGCGGCGTGCCTGCCGAGGGGGAGGCACTGGGCTACTGGATCTATCTGCCGGAAGGTTACGAGGAAAACGCGGGGCGACACTGGCCCCTGATCCTCTATCTGCACGGCATCGGCGAGCGCGGCGAGACACTGGCCCAGGTCAAGCGGCACGGCATCCCCAAGGTCGTCGCGCAGCAGCCGGACTTCCCCTTTGTGGCCGTCTCGCCCCAGTGCCCTGAAGAGACGCTCTGGCACCAGCAGGTGCCCACGTTAAAAGCCCTCCTCGATGAGATCGTGGAGCGCTACGCCGTGGACCCGACGCGCATCTACCTAACGGGCAACAGCATGGGCGGCTTCGGAACGTGGGCGCTGGCGACGGCCTACCCCGAGCTCTTTGCCGCCATCGCCCCCATCTGCGGCGGTGGTGAGCCGGAACAGGCCTGCGCCCTCAAGGAGGTGCCCGTGTGGGCCTTCCACGGCGACGCCGATCCCGTGGTGGACATCACCTGGAGTCGGAAGATGGTGGAGGCCTTGCGCGAGTGCGGAGGCGACGTGCGGTTCACCGTCTATGAGGGGGTGGGACACGACGCCTGGACGCGCACCTACGAGAACCCCACCTTGTACACATGGTTCCTGCAACACAAGAAACCGGATAATCCCAGGTCATAGACCGCTGTGTCCTCCCAATCCAAGAACAGCTTGTATCTCAAGATCGTCGGTTGGTCGCTGGTACCCACGGCCTCCATCCTCTTCGCCGTGCTCCTCATCGGCTTTTTGGCCCTCACGCGCGGCATCGAGATCATGACAGTGTTGACGGCCGACCAGGTCTCCCAGTTGCTTAACAACGCCGGCGAGGCGTTGGGCATGGCAGGACGCACCCTTGAGACGCCATCAGAAGGGCCGTTGAACCACGAAGGAACAGGACCACGGCTGGGGGCGCTGCTTCAGAAGTTCAACCTCGGCATTTTCTGGCTGGATCGGGACGGGAGTGTACTCTGGAGCGTGCCCCCCACCCCGGATCCTCCCCCCTTTGATGGGCGCGCGCTGACGTATCCCTCCGATGAGGAAAGCGATACACCGCGTTTTTCCAACCTGCTCCCCGGGCCGGGGAGAGGCGCAATCGCCGTCTCCGTGCCGGTGCGGAATGCCGACGGTCGGTTGGAGGGGACGTTGGTGGGCCTGCAAAGCGTAGGGTTGCCCATCGTCGGAGAAGAAGTCGAGGAAGGCATCTGGCCTTTCTTCCACCTCATCCTCGTCGATGGCAAAGGCCGGGTGATCCACGCCCCGGACACAAGCCAGTGGCAACAGGACCTTTCGACCGAGGAAGTCGTGCGCCGCGTGCTCAAAGGGGAGGTGGGGTCGGCCCGCGTGCGGGACTTCAACGGTCAAAGCACCTACGTGGGCTACGCCCCGGTGCCCAACACGCCCTGGGGGCTCGTCATCGAGGTCGATTGGAACGCGCTGCTGGCCGGGCAAGCTTACCGCCTCTACCTGCCGGCTCTGATCATCTTCTTTTTCCTCGGTGTGATCCTGCCGCTGGTGATCGTCAACGTAGGCGTCATCAAAATCATGACGCCCATTAACGATCTGATCGACGCGGCGCAGGCGGTGGCGCGGGGCGACTTTGGGCGCACCATCGAGGCCCGGACCGGCGACGAGATCCAGGAGCTGGCCGAGCAGTTCAACCTCATGTCCCAGCAATTGGCGGCCTCCTACACCCAGCTGGAGCAGAAGGTCGCCGCGCGCACCCACGAGCTGGCTACGTTAAACGCCATCGCAAACGTCGTCAACCGCTCCCTGGACCTGGACGAGGTATTGGCGGAAGCGCTGCGCGAGAGCTGCGAGCGTCTGGAGGCCGACGCGGGCTGCGCGCTTTTACTGGACGAGGAGGGGGAGAGCCTGGACCTGCGCGCCCAGCGGGGGTTCAGCGAGCCGCTCCTGGAAACCATGCGGCGGATCCGCGTGGGGGAGGGGATCTCCGGGCAGGCCGTCTTGCGCGGTACCCCCATGGTGATGAACCGATCGGAGTACGACATCGTAGACCCGGCGGATCGCCTGGGGCCGCTGTTGGAAGCGAAGGGCATTCGTACATTGGCCAGCACGCCTATCGTCTACAAAGGCGAAACGCTGGGCGCGCTCACCCTGGCGACCCAACGAAGCGCAGCCTTCTCCGAAGGGGTGCGCGCCCTGCTGAGCGCCATCGGGCAACAGATCGGGGTAGCGGTGGCCAACGCCCAGCTCTACGCCCAGGCTCAGGCCGAGCTGGCCGAGCGCAAACGCGCCGAAGACACGCTCCGGCGCGTCAGCGAAGAGCGCGCCCGCCGCAACCGTGAGCTGCTGTTGCTCAACCGCGTCATCGGCGCGGCCACCTCGCGGCAGGAGCCGGAGACCGTGCTCAGCGCCGTCTGTCAAGAGCTGGCCCAGGCCCTCGATGTACCTCAGGCCGCCGCGACGTTACGACACGACGAGGAGGAGACGCTGAGGGTCGTGGCCGAGTACCGCGCCCACGAAGCGCGCCCCTCGGCCATGGGCCTGGCCATTCCCCTGGAGGGCAATCCGGCGACCCAACAAGTGTTGGAAGAAAAACAACCGCTCGTCATCGAGGACGCCCAACACGATCCCCGCATGGCGCCGGCCCACACCGTGATGCGTCAGCGCGGCACCGTCTCCATCCTGCTGCTGCCCATCATCGTGCATGGGGAGGCCGTGGGGACCATCGGACTGGACGCCGTGGAGCCGCGCGAGTTTACGGCGGATGAGATCGCGTTGGCGAGTAGCGCCGTGGCAGCGGCGGCACAAGCCCTCGAAAACGCCTGGGCCGAGGCGGCACTGCGAGAGAGTGAAGAGCGCCTGAAGCTCGCCATCGAGGGTGCGGATCTGGGACTCTGGAATCTTAATCTGCAGACGGGTCACCTGCTCTGGTCAAGCACGGAATGGGGATATGTACCCGGCTACATTGACTCGCAACTGGAGGACTGGAAGCAATTGATTCATCCCGATGATCGCGCCAGAGTAGACGAAGGGCTGAAGGCGTATTTCTCCGGCGAAGCGCCGCTCTACGAGGTAGAGTTTCGCATGCGTGAGCGCGACAATACGTGGACGTGGGTACTGCTCCGCGGGCGTGCCGTGGAGCGTGACGAGACCGGCGCGCCCATTCGCATGGCCGGCATCTCCCAAGATGTTACGGCCCGCAAGCAGGCAGAAGAGGAACTGCGCCGCGCCAAAGAGGCCGCCGAGGCCGCTAACCGCGCCAAGAGCGTCTTCCTCGCCAACATGAGCCACGAGTTCCGCACCCCCCTCAACGCCATCCTCGGCTTCACCCAGATCATGCTGAGCGATCCCAACCTGACGCCGGTTCAGCGCGAGAATCTGGAGATCATCGACCGCAGCGGCACGCACCTCCTGACGCTCATCAACGACGTGTTGGAGATGTCCAAGATCGAGGCCGGGCGCACCACACTCCTTGAGCAGAACTTCGATTTGCACCGCATGCTCGACGACCTGGAAGCTATGTTCCGCCTGCGGGCCGAAGAGCGCGGCCTGACGCTCACCGTGGAGCGCACCCGCGCCGTGCCGCGCTACGTGCGCACCGACGAGAACAAACTGCGCCAGGTGCTCATCAACCTGCTGAGCAACGCCGTGAAGTTTACAGAGGAGGGCGAGGTGACGCTGCGCGTGGCCCACGCCGGGAAGCAGCTCTGCTTCGAGGTCGAGGACACCGGGCCGGGCATCGCCGCCGAGGAGCTGGAACGGCTCTTCGAGCCCTTCGTGCAGACGAAGAGCGGACAGATCGTCCAGGAAGGCACCGGGCTGGGGCTGCCCATCAGCCGTGAGTTCGTGCACCTCATGGGAGGCAACATCAGCGTGGACAGCACCGTGGGCCAGGGCTCCACCTTCTGCTTCTGCGTGCGCGTCGATCTGGTCTCGGAGCAAGACGTGCGGCAGACTCAGGCATCCCGCGAGGTTGTCGGCCTGGAGCCCGGCCAGCCCTCCTATCGTCTCCTGGTGGTAGAGGACAAGTGGGCCAACCGCAAGTTGCTGGTGCGCCTGCTGGAACCCCTGGGCTTCGAAGTGCGCGAGGCGACCAACGGCCAGGAAGCGTTGGAGATTTGGGAACATTGGGATCCGCACCTGATCTGGATGGACATGCGAATGCCGGTGATGGACGGGCACGAAGCCACACAACGCATCAAGGCGACGACCAAGGGGCAGGCCACGGTCATCATCGCACTGACGGCCAGCGCCTTTGAGCGGGAGCGTCGGCTTATCCTCTCCGAAGGGTGCGACGACTTTGTCCGCAAGCCTTTCCGCAAGGAGGAGATCTACGATCGCCTGGCCGAACATCTGGGCGTCCGCTTCATCTACGCCGAGGAGCAAGCGGAGAGCAGGCCTGACCTCGAGCCGGAGGACGCCGAGGCCCTGTTGACGCCCGAGGCCCTGGCCGACCTTCCCAGCGCAGAGCGGGAGGCGTTGCACGCGGCGGCCATGCAGGCGGACGCCGATCGACTCTTCGAGCTCATCAAGTCCCTGGCAGCACGCGACGACCACAACGGAAGTCAGCTCGCCGCCGCTTTAGAGAGCCTGGTGCGCAACTTCCGCTTCGACATCATTATGGATCTGACAGAAGGCTCATAACGAGCCGGGAAGTACAACGTCGGATTTCTAATCGGCCACTTCCTATATCTGGTGGTTTTAAACGCGAATTTTTGACTCTACTGAAAAATCGGATTTTTCCGGAACTCGCCACTACATGCGGGAAAATTCGCGGTCAAAACTACTAGATATAGGGGGTGTTTGGCTAAAAATCCGATTTTTAGGACCTTTTTGATTTTTTATGAGTTATGTCAGTAAAATCAACGGAGGAGTGAGCGAGAGGGAGGTATCATAGGATGACCCATCAGACCCAATCCCGGCAACGGAACATTTTGATCGTGGACGACACGCCGGCTAACCTGCGACTGCTTTCCGGCATGTTGAGCGAGCGCGGTTACAAAGTGCGCTCCGTGATCAACGGTGCCATGGCCCTCACGGCCGCCCGCGCCGCACCCCCGGATCTGATCCTGCTGGACATCCGCATGCCGGAGATGAACGGCTATGAGGTCTGCGAGGCGCTGAAGGCCGACGAGCACACCGCCGACATCCCCATCATCTTCATCAGCGCCTTAGACGAAACGCAGGACAAGGTGCGAGCCTTCACGGCCGGCGGTGTGGATTACGTCACCAAGCCTTTCCAGTTCGAAGAGGTGTTGGCCCGCGTCGAGACACACCTGGCACTCCGTGACCTGCGCCGCGAGCTGGAGCGGGAGATCGCCGAGCGCGACAAGCTCATCGCCGAGCTGGACGCCTACGCGCACACGGTGGCCCACGACCTCAAAAATCCGCTCACCTCGCTCATCGGCTACAGCGGACTGCTGCGGAGTCAGCACGCCCGCATGTCCGAGAAGCAGATTGAACAAAACCTGGAGGCCATCGCTCAGAACGGACGGCGGATGGCCAACATCATCGACGAGCTGCTCCTGCTGGCCAGCGTGCGCAAGCTGGATGAGGTCGAGCGGACGGCGCTGGACATGGGCGCTATCGTAGACGAGGTACAAGCCCGGTTGGCGGACATGATCGCCGCCTACGGAGCCGAGGTGCGGGTGCCAGAAAGGTGGCCGACGGCGTGGGGCTACGCGCCCTGGGTTGAGGAGGTCTGGGTGAACTATCTGAGCAACGCGCTCAAGTACGGCGGCGAGCCCCCGCGGGTGGAATTGGGGGCCGAGGAGGCCGATGGCGTGGTGCACTTTTGGGTCCGCGACAACGGCGAGGGGTTGAGGCCGGAGGATCAGGAGAAGCTCTTCGTGCCCTTCGAGCGGTTGACCCAGACGCGCACTGAAGGCCACGGTCTGGGCCTCTCCATCGTGCGGCGTATCGTGGAGAAGCTGGATGGGGCGGTCAGCGTGGAAAGCGAAACCGGGCGGGGCAGCACCTTTGGCTTCACGCTGCCGGCGGCCCGGCTGGATTGAGGGATACCCCCTTCCCCGCCGCGCCCCATGTGGGAGCAGCTAAAAGCAGGAAAGAGACGTCTTATGACAAACCAACATCCGAATAACGTGAGCCAATGGGAGCGTCGTCGCACGTTGGACGCGCTGGGCCTGATATTTGGCGTCGGCCTGGTGGGGTTCGGCGTGCTGCTGCTCCTGGGACGCCTCCTCGGTTTCCGCCTGGGGCGCTTGCTCTGGCCCCTGATCATCTTGGGGCCGGGCGTGTTGACCTACCTGCTGGCTCTGGTGTTGGAGAGTCCCGCCGGAGAGATCGTCTGTGTCCCCGCGAGTGTCATCACCATGCTGGGGCTGCTGCTCTTCTACCAAAACCTCACCGGGCACTGGGAGAGCTGGGCCTACGGCTGGACTTTGATCGCGCCCACCTCCCTGGGGTTGGGGTATCTGCTCTTCGGCGTGCTGCGGAACCGCCCGGACAAAGTGCATGTTGGACGGGGGCTGGCGGCGGTGGGTGGCGTGATTTTCCTGGTAGGCTTCGTCTTCTTTGAGCTTCTGCTCAATGTCAGCGGCCTCGGTCTGGGCCGCTGGGCGTGGCCCTGTCTGCTCCTGGCGCTGGGACTCTTCCTCGTTCTGCGTACCCTGCGGCGGAGGTGAAGAGCGGGACGACGAGGAAGGGGGAAGCGCTCACAAAAGGAGGCGAGGTTCCTCAAGTGCGATCGCTTGGGTTTGTGGGCGTCCAGGTACAACGCACTTAACGGATCGGAAGAGGAATTTGGGCTGACGAAGAAGAGGAGTCTGGACAAGCCAGACGGCCACCAACACTATGCTACAATAAACATGTGGAAGGACCAAGGAGAGTTCACATCCAGACATTGAAGATAGAAAGGTTAAGAAGGAGGGATAATGCGACAAAAAATATACTCGGGCATGGTCGGGATGCTGTTGATCCTGACCCTGTTGGGTGCGCAGTTTGCCCACGCGAAACCTGTAGAGAAAAGCGGATACTGGCAACGCTTCGACGTTGAGATCACCGTCAACCAAGATGGCACGTTCTGGGTGGAAGAGACCCAGGTTCTGGAGTTCTCAGGGGGGACCTTTACATTCGCCTACCGCAACATCGACACGTCACGCCTGACCCAAATCAGCGACGTACAGGTCTTTGACGGAGCCGGAACCGCCTTCCAGGCCGCCAGCAGCGAGGCACCCGGCACCTTCGAGACGTACACAGAGGACGGCGACTTCTACATCCGCTGGTATTTCCCGCCGACCGAGGGGCGGGCGGTGTTCCGTGTGCGTTATCGCGTTCACGGCGGGTTGCGCTATTATGAAGACGGCGACCAGCTCTGGTGGAAGGCGATCCCGTCGGATTTGATCGCGCGCGTCGAGAACGCCACGATCACCGTGCATCTGCCAGAAGGGACCCAGGCCGAGCTGGCCGAGGCCTACTTCACCGAGGCCCAGATCACGGGCCAGGGCACCTCCACAGTGACCTTCGAGGCGCTGGAGACCATCCCCAGCGGCGAGGAACTGGAGGTGCGCGTGCAGTTTCCGCACGGCGTCGTCGCCGGTTCAGCGGCTCCGTGGCAGCGGCTGGAAGACCTCAGACCGACCCTTAACCTGTTCATGGTCGTCGTCAGCGTACTGCTGCTTGTGGGGGGCGTGGGCGGCCTGCTTCTGCTCTGGTATCTGCGCGGTCGGGATCCCGATCTCGCCATTCCCGCCGACATCCTGGCACATCCACCCACCGACGACCCGCCGGGCATCGCCGGCACGCTGGTGGATGAAAAAACCGACATGGAAGATATTATCGCCACACTGGTCGACCTGGCCCGCAGAGGCTATCTCATCTTCGAGGAGGAGCAGCGAGAGGGAATCTTTGGCAACATCAACCGCAAGTTCACCTTCAGGCGCATCGATAAGTCCACCGAGGATCTGTTGCCCTACGAGCGCGACCTCATCCGCTACGTGTTCGGCACACGTTCGTACCGGGAGCTTGAGGATTTGAAGGAGAAGTTCTATAAATACCTGCCTAAGCTCCACAAAAGCTTGTACAGAGAAGTGGTCGAGCGGGGCTATTTCAACGCCAGCCCCCAGGTGGTGCGCGGACGTTATACGGCGTTGGGCATGGGGATTATCGTGCTGGCCGTTCTTCTCGGGATCGGGTTGAGCTGCCTGCTCTCCACGTACACCAGCCTCACTCTTCTGCCGGCTATCGCGCTGGGCATGGTGGGCGGCGTGGGGGTCATCGTGGCGCAGTTTATGCCTTCGAAAACAGAGCGGGGAAAAGAGGCTGCGTTGAAATGGGAGGCCTTCAAGCGCTATCTGCGAGATCTGGAACGTTACACGGACCTCAAAGAAGCAACCGAGCTGTTCGAGACCTATCTGCCCTACGCCATCGCCTTCGGCCTGGAGAAGAGCTGGGTCCAGAAGTTCACCCAACTGCCGAGCACCACGGTGGTCCCCATGCCTGTGTGGTATCGACCGTACTACGCGCCGGGCCACAGCGGCAGACGGGGTATGAGATCACCCACCCCCCAAGGCCCACGTGCAGCGCCATCGCTACAAGAGGCCAGCGACAGCATGGTCGGCGGCTTGCAGAGCATGTCCGACGGGCTGATCAGTATGCTGAACAGCACCGCCAGCACCTTTCAGAGCTCCCCCTCAAGTTCCGGCAGCGGCGGCTTCAGCGGCGGGGGTGGCGGAGGTGGCGGGGGCGGCGGAGGTGGCGGGGGCGGGTTCGGATAGCCGTGTATCGGCCCGCTCTCCGGGGCTTCCCGTCCCTCGCCTGATACCACCCAACAGCGTGCCCTGCCTCCATCTGAAAGGAGCTGTGGGTCGGAAGAGCTTTGCTTTCCGACCCACATGACCTCGCGAACTCAGCGGTTGCGACGCAGGAAGGCGGGAATCTCGATGTTTTCCTGATCCAACGTGCCGGGCACGGAGATGTCGCGGTGCTCGCGGCGACGAGGTTGAGGCGGGTGGTGACTCATCGCCTCCTGCTGATCAAAGCCGGTGGCGATCACGGTGATGTGCACCTCCTCCTCCAACGTCTCGTCGATAACGGCGCCGAAGATGAGGTTGACGTCCTCGTGGGCCGTCTCGCGGATCACGGACGCGGCTTCGTTGACCTCGTAGAGCGTCAAATCGTTGCCGCCGGTGATGTTGAAAAGGATGCCTCGCGCGCCGTCAATGGTGATATCCAGCAGACGGCTGGAGATGGCCTGTTGGGCCGCCTCGATAGCGCGGTTCTCCCCGCTGCCCCGTCCGACCGCCATCAGCGCCGCGCCGCCCTCCTGCATGATGGTCTTCACGTCGGCGAAGTCCAGGTTGATCAGGCCTGGTACGGTGATCACCTCGGTGATCCCCTGAATGCCCTGCCGCAGCACATCGTCGGCGACGCTGAAAGCCTCGGGGAGGCTCATCCGTTTCTCGGTGATCTCCAGCAAGCGATCGTTAGGGATGACGATTAGCGTATCGACCACCTCTTTGAGGTGCTCAATCCCTTGGGCGGCAACCTTCGCCCGCTTGGAACCCTCGAAGGCGAAGGGGCGGGTCACTACGCCGATGGTCAATGCCTTGATCTCCTCTTTGGCGATACGCGCGATCACCGGTGCAGCGCCGGTGCCGGTGCCGCCGCCCATCCCCGCCGTCACGAAGACCATGTCGGCCCCCTGGAGCAGCTCGCGGATTTCTTCGACCGACTCCTCGGCTGCTCGCTGGCCCTCCTCGGGGTTACCACCCGCGCCCAGGCCCCGGGTGACCCCATCGCCGAGCCGCAAGCGAAGCGATGCATCGGACAACATCAACGCCTGCGCGTCGGTGTTGACGGCGATGAATTCCACGCCCTGCAACCCCTCGGCGATCATGCGGTTGACGGCGTTGCTTCCGCCGCCGCCTACGCCTACCACGCGAATCTGCGCAAAATTCTCCCCAACAGCACCCATCTCCGCACCTCCCCGATAACCGGATTTTGCGTTTATAAGACCCTGTGTCATTTTCTACTCCTTCCTTTGCTGAGCTGAAATAACCATCAAAAATCGAAGCCCGTTTTCGTCCTCATTCGGGCAGCAACGTCCGCAGCCATTCCCCGAGTTTGCGCCACCAGCGCCTGCGCGGCGCCCGCCAACCTCCGTAATCGACCCACAGCGGCGTCCACCGCGTCAATCCCACCGCCACGACCGAAGCCGGATTGTTGACCTGATCGGTGAGTCCCAGCAGATCCCGGGGGCTCCCAATCTGCACCGGCAAGCGGAAGATCTCCTGGGCCAGCGCCTGGATGCCGGGGATCTGGGCCACGCCTCCGCAGAGGACCACGCCCGCCGGCAGAAGCCCATCGTAGCCGGAGCGTTTGATCTCCTGCTGCACGCTTTCCAGAATCTCCTCTACCCGCGCCTGAACGATCTCCGCCAGCTTCCAACGCGGAACGACGACGGGGCTGTTCTCCCCGTAAGGAGAGATGGTGAACTGCTCATCTTCCGCAACCTGCGCCGCCAGCGCGTGCCCGTGACGCAGATTGACGCGCTCGGCGGCTTCGGGCGGCAAGCGCAGACCGATAGCGATGTCGTTGGTGATGTAGTCCCCGCCCAGGGTGAGCGAGCGAGTATACCAGACCGTGCCTTCGATGAAGATGGCGATGTCCGTGGTCCCCTTGCCGATATCGACGAGCACCACGCCCATGTCCCGCTCTGTATCGGAGAGGACGGTGTTGCCGGCAGCCAGGCTGGTCAACACCAGCTCCCCGATCTCCACCCCGGCGCCGGTCACACACTTGGTCAGGTTCTGCAACGCCGTGGCCGCTCCCATGACCACGTGGGCTTCCACCTCCAAGCGGTAGCCGTGCATGCCCAGGGGATCCCGCACGCCCTCCTGCCCATCGACGGTGTAGACGCGGGGAATGATGTGCAGGAGCTCCTGGTTCTGCGGCAGAGCGATGGCGCCGGCCGCCTCCAACACCCGGTCGATGTCGTCCGGCGTGATGCCCTGTTCGCGCCGCGCGACGCCTACCACCCCCTGGCTGTTCCGCGAAGTGATGTGGGCACCGCTCACACCGACGAAGGCCCGCTCAATCTGGTAGCCGGAGGTCTGCTCGGCCTGCGCGACGGCGTCGGCAATGGCGGCCGTGGCCTCGCTGACGTTGACGATGGCGCCTTTGTGCACACCGTGCGCCGGCACCCGCCCCACCCCTACGATGCGCGTCTCGCCGTTGTCGGAAATCTCCCCGACCAACACTTGTATCTTGGCACTGCCCACGTCGATGCCCACAACGGATCGTTCCATATGTCCTCCTCTACCAGGATCCCACCAACGAGTACGTCAACGCCTCGGGGAAGCGCACGTCGACGGTCCGGGGGCGAAGACCCCGGGCTTCCAGGTCGCGTCGCAGCGCCTGGTACATCCGCCAGCGCCGTCCCATCTCCGCGCCCAGACCGAAGGCCACCTGCGTCCCCGCCTCGTCGGTCCACACCAACCCGCGCGTCGGGTGATACGCCAGGGCGTCTACGGAGAGTCCCAGCGCCTGCAAGGCCTGCACGCCGCTCAAGACATCTTGAGAGACTATTTCGCCTTGCGGCAGCGGCCCCCGAAGCACAGGCACCTCCTCCGACGGTTGTGAGGTGGGAAAGATGACGCCGTGGCTGTCAACACCGAAGAGCCGTTCCTCCGTTTGCCAGAGGAGCACGGGCTCCCGCTCCTGGATCCTGATCAGGCAGCGGGCCGGATAGAGCGCACGCTCCACCTCAGCACCGGTCACCACCGGCACTTCGTGGACCACGCGGCTGACCACCTGACGCGGGTGAAGCCACAGGCCATGAAGCCCCAACACCTCACCGGCCAGCGCGACCTCCCGGGCGGTGTCCAGCGAGCTCGTCCCGGCGACCCCCAGACGCTCTGCGCTCACATACCAACGCGGATCGAGCCAGACCCACAGCAGGAGACCGGTGAGGAGCACGATGGGAACCACCACCCGCCAGGAGACGCCGAGATACCAGCGCGTCTCAGTCCGCCGTCTGGCCTGCGGTTGTGCGCCTAACAACGCCGCTGTCCGACGATAGGGTCGTTTCGCCATCTCACCCTCCTCCGTTCGCTCCGTTCACCTTCTCGCCGAGCCCCCCTGGGTTGTCCGAGGGCGGAAAACCCGCTCGGAGCGCGCATTCTCTGCATGTCGCTCCAACGCCAGATCGATCAGCCAGCTCAACAGCCGCCGGTACGAGACGCCCGACGCCTCCCAGAGCTTGGGATACATGCTGATGGACGTGAAGCCCGGAATAGTATTGATCTCGTTCAAGTAGAGCTCGCCGCTCTCACCGCTGAGCAGGAAATCCACGCGGGCCATCCCCGCACCGTCGATGGCACAATACGCCTCGATGGCTATAGCCTGCACCCGGGCCGTCATCTCCTCGTCCAGCGGCGCCGGGATGAGGAGCTCAGAAGCGTCCTCGCCGGTGTCCAGGTACTTGGCCTCGTAGGTGTAGAATTCCCGGCTGGGGATGATCTCCCCCGGCACCGAAGCGGAGGGCGCTTCGTTCCCTAAAACGCTCACCTCGATCTCACGGGCCTCCGGTACGGCCTCCTCGACCAGTACACGGCGGTCGTAGCGCGCCGCCTCGTTCAGGCCCCGGCGCAGGTCTGCGCGGTCGTGGCACTTGCTCACCCCCACGCTGGAGCCCAGGTTCGCAGGTTTCGTGAACACAGGATAGGTCAGCTGCGCCTCGATCTCCTCGAGGACGGCTGCCGGCTCCCGCTCCCAACGCCGGCGGGTGCAAGGCACGTAAGGGACAATGGGGAGCCCCATGTCGTTGCAGACATGTTTGAAGATGATCTTATCCATGGCGACCGCCGAGGCCAGCACGCCAGCGCCGACGTAGGGCACGTTCGCCAGCTCCAACAGCCCCTGGACGGTGCCGTCTTCACCAAAGGTTCCGTGCAGCACCGGAAAGACCACGTCGACGCGCGAGAGCGTCGACAGCTGTTCAGCCTGTTCTTCCTGTCGCGGCTGCAGCTGATTGAGCCCCCTGCGGGTGGGATCGGGCAGAATGGCCGCCGGGCGCGTCTCCTCGAAGGACTCCTCCTCCAGCGCCTTCATCGGATCCGCGCCAACGAGCCAGGCGCCCTCCCGCGTGATGCCCACCGGGATCACCTCAAAGCGTGCCGGGTCCAAAGCCGCCATCACGGAGCGGGCCGAGACCAGGCTGACCTCGTGCTCGCCAGATCTGCCGCCAAATAACACTGCGATCTTTAAACGTTCTCCCATCTTTAGCTCCCCTCTGGTGTTGTTTCGATCCCCACGAGCCGCTCTTCCAGAATCTCAATCTCCGGCTCCAGCCGCACACCGAACTTGCGCTCCACCTCGGTCTGAATCTGCCGGATAAGCGTCCGATAGTCCGCCGCCGTGCCTGCGCCTTCGTTGACGAGAAAGTTAGCGTGACGCGGCGAGACGACAACGCCGCCCACCCGTCGGCCTTTGAAGCCCGCCGCCTCGATGAGACGCCCGGCATAATCCCCCCTCGGATTCTTGAAAGTCGATCCCAGCGTCCGTCCGGGCGGCTGCCTGCTGCGCCGTCGCGCCGTGTACTCCTGCGCCTTGGCCTGCAGATGCGCGGGATCGCCGGGGCGCAGTTGGAACGTCACCGCCAACACCACCCAATCCTCGCCAGCCCCCTTGAGCCGACTGCAGCGATAGCGGAAGTCAAACCACTCCGGCGTGACCTCGTGCACCGCGTCGTCGGGTCCCAACAGACGAGCCGTGTGCACCACCCCGGCGATCTCCCCACCGAAGGCGCCCGCGTTGTTGATCACCGCGCCGCCCACGGTGCCCGGCAGCCCCACGGCCCACGTCAGACCGCCCCACCCCCGCGCCACCGCCGCCCGGGCCACCTGGATCATCGGCGCGCCGGCGTCGGCGTGCACACGATGGTCGGCGGCGAAGCGGAAGTCGCGCGCCCGGTTGAGCACCACCACCCCGCGCACACCGCCATCGGGGATAAGGCAGTTGGAGAGACCGCCGAAGACCTTGTAGGGCAACCGGAGCGCGCGGCTCTCGACGACAGCGCGGCGCACGTCGTCGGGCGTGCGGGCGACCACCAACACGTCGGCCGGCCCCCCCACACCGGCCGCCGAGTAGGGCGCCAGCGCGCCGCCCCGCCGGGCGATGTCGCCCAGCCGCTCCACAAGCCGATCCAAGCGCGTCTCGTAATCCATCATCACTGTCCCCAAAAAATCCGATTTTTCCACCAGACGGTGACTTCATCACCGGCGACTTTTATGAGCACGCCCCCTGAAAAATCGGATTTTTATTGAGCTTTCCTCCTACTGTTCTTCGCACTTCTTATCTTTGGAACGTGTCTGCCGCGCTATCAGGTCCATCTTGAACGCTATCGCCTCTGAACGATAGGCGCGTTTCCGCACTGACTTGGGATCTTTCGCTTTCGCCGCCCGTTTGAAGAGTCTCGATAACCGTCTCATACCGCCTCCTCATCTCGCAGCGCCGCCAAGAGTCCTTCACCGACGAGGTATTCGTCCCCTGCTCCCATGAGCAAGATCACATCACCCGGCGATGTCAGCACCTGCAGTCGATCCGTCGCATCGTCAAGTGAAGTCGCCGCCTCCACGGTGGGATGCCGCAGCGCCGCCGCCAGCCGGTAGTGATCGACGCTGCCGTCGTCCACCTCGCGGGCCGCGTAGATGGGCAGCACGAGCACGCGATCTGCCCCCGCAAAAGCGTCGAGGAAGTCGTCCCAGAGCGCCTTGATGCGGCTGAAGGTATGCGGCTGCCAAACGGCGATAAGGCGGCGCTGCGGATAGTGCTGGGCCGCTGCGCGGAGTAAGACACGGATCTGCGTGGGATGGTGGGCGTAATCGTCAACCACGGTGACGCCCTGCGCTTCGCCCAGCACCTCAAAGCGTCGCGCCGTCCCGGCGAAGCGCGCTAACGCCGTCCGCGCCGTCTCGAAGGGCACGCCACACTCGCCCACCGTCACCGCCAGCGCCGCCAGTGCGTTCTCCGCGTTGTGATCGCCGGGGAGCTGCAAGTTCACCTCGCCCAGGGGCGCGTCCGCGCGCAGCGCGGTGAAGGTGACGCCGCCCTGAGCGTTGGGACGCACGTCGACGGCGCGCCAGGCCAGCCCTTTGCCGGGCCGGAGACCGTAGAGCGCCAATCGCCCACCGTTGGCGTGATAGGAAGCCGCCACAGCGTGCGCCACCTCGTCGTCGTTGCAGGCCACCAGCAGCCCGCCGGGTCGAATGCGATCCACAAAATCGCCGAAAGCCAGGCGCAGGAAGCGCGGGCCGGAGAAACAATCGGGGTGGTCGTATTCGATGTTGGTGACGACGGCAATGGTTGGTTCCAGCGCCAGGAAGGTGTTCCGGTACTCGTCGGCCTCGATGACGAACTGCGGACCGGCGCCGGCGTGCGCGTTGGTGCCCAGGTTCTGCACCACACCGCCGACGATGTAAGTAGGATCGCGTCCGGCGGCCAGCAGGATGGTCGCGATCATGCCGGTGACGGTGGTCTTGCCGTGCGCGCCCGTCACGGCGATGACCTCGTGATCGGCGGTGAGCAGCGGCAGGAAGGCCGGGCGCCGCATGACGGAGATACCGCGTTCGCGGGCTGCGACCAGCTCCACGTTATCCTCCGGCACGGCGGAGGAGGCCAGCACCAGATCGGCGCCCGCGACGTTCTCGGCGGTGTGCCCGATGGCGACGGGGATGCCCTCGGCGCGCAGATCGTCCACCAGCCGGCCCACTTTCAGATCGGAGCCGCGCACGTCCACGCCGCGCCCCTTCAGCACGCGGGCGATGGCGGACATCCCCGCGCCGCCGATGCCGACGATATGGACGGTACGGAAATCTTTCATCGTAGACGCTCCTGCTTAACGATACCTAATCTGACTGAGCAACGATTTGCCCGTCCCTTGCGCACCGATCAGAACCGTCAACGGACGTATCTCAACCTGATCGCGCTCGTGAAGCGGACCCAGTCTTCCACGTCTGATCTGAATTGTCTCATGCTTCGTTTTCATCACTCACCTCACACAAAGACAATCAGAACAAAGACGAAGGAGACGGCCACGCCGATGAAAACCAAGGGGCCATTCAACCATTTGGTGGTCAGGTTTTGCGCAAAGGTCAAGGCAATGCTCGTCCCCTCCGGCCCCCGGATGTTCCATATCCCATATTTTGCCTCGTCCAAAAAGCCCCAGAATAAGCCCACCA
This sequence comes from Anaerolineae bacterium, assembly GCA_049975525.1. Lineage (GTDB taxonomy): Bacteria > Chloroflexota > Anaerolineae > B4-G1 > SLSP01 > G713. The sequence goes on along the minus strand of JBNGCW010000034.1, from coordinate 22,887 downwards.
CCAGCGCACCGTTAAGAACACCCAAAAAGAGCCCCAACAGCGTGTCCTGAAATTTGTCCTTACGGGCTTTGTCGCTCAATTTTTCCGAGACCACGGTGGTCGCGTAACCGGAGATCACGACCAGCAAGAAGACGGACATCCGAAAATAAAACCAGTTCTTCGCATCAGCTGCCTGCATGTTAGTGAAGAAGCCGCTGATGATGGGGATTTTATCCCACAGCAAAAGGAACTCGATAAACCGGGCGAGGATAACGCTAAAGGTCACCAGAATCTCTTTGGCCCAGCCGCGCAACGCGCCGATGATCCCGAAAAGCAACACCAGACCGACGAAGACCGTCTCTAAGGGTACCATTTACGTCTCCTCTCCCAGCCGACAGAGCATCTCAGCCAACTCGCGACTCGCATCTGGGCAGGCCAGCGCCTGCGCCGCCGTCGCCATCTTCTCTCTGTGAACGGCATTTGAAAGGAGCGCCCGCACCGTGGGAAGAAGCCGGGCCTTCAACGCCGCGTCCTCGATCAGCGTCGCCGCACCCCGGGCAACCAACCATTGGGCGTTCACTTTCTGATAACGCCAGGCATAAGGATAAGGGACCAGCACCGCCGGCAACCCAAAGTAAGGGAACTCACCCAGAATCGAGGCGCCGGCCCGCGAGACCACCAGATCGGCAGAGGCCAGGGCCGCGCCCATCTCTTCGTGCAGGTAAGGGAAGATGTGATAGCGCCCCTGCTGCTCCTTGGCGAGCCGAGCGTGCGCCTGGGCCACTTCGTCCCAATCCAACTGTCCGCTGATGTGAACCACCTCCGCACCTTCCAGCAACGCCGGGAGATGGGCTAACACGGCGCGGTTGAGAGAACGCGCGCCTCGACTGCCTCCAAACACCAGCAGCACCAACGCCGAAGGCGCGAGGCCCAACGCCCGTCGGCCCGATGCGCGATCCCAGCGGGTGATCTCCTCGCGAAGAGGATACCCCGTGACTTCGACCTTGCGTTGCGGCAGAAAACGCCGCGACGCCTCCACCGTCACGCCGATGCGCGTCGCCAGGCGCGCCACGAACTTCACGGAAAGCGCAGGCTCGACATCCGGCAGAAACACCGCCACCGGCACCCCCCGCGACCAGGCCGCCAGCGCCACGGGCACGCTCACGTAGCCACCCGTGGTCAACAGGGCATCAGGCCGCTCCTGTACCAGGGCCCGATGAGCGACCCCCAGCCCCTGGAGAAGTTGCAGGCTGTTGCGCACCATTCGTCCCAGGCCTACGCCGTGCACCCCACCCGCCGGCACGGCGAAGAAAGGCAAACCGGCCCGCTCGACGAGCGCCCGTTCCATCCCCTCCTCACCGCCGACCCACGTCAGCCTCGCGGTGGGGTCAACGGCGCGCAGCGCCTGCGCGACGGCGAGCCCCGGATAGACGTGTCCACCAGTCCCGCCACCCACGATCCAAAATCGCATCCCAATCTCCCCGAGGACGTCCCCGTGAGATACTCAACAACCATCCCACCCCGGTCAGGGTGACCAACATCTGCGAACCACCATAGCTGAAAAAGGGCAACGCCGTCCCCGTAAAAGGCACCAGCCCCACCATCACCAGGACATTCAGCAGCGCCTCGGTGACGATCATCGTAGTTACGCCGAAGGCCAACAGAGAACCGAAGGGGTCCGCCGTCTCCAGCGCAATCCGGTAGCCCCGGTAAGCAAAGAGACCGAAGAGCCCCAGGACAATCAGCGTCCCCAACAGCCCCAGCTCCTCTCCGACGACAGCGAAAATGGTATCGGTATGCGGAAAAGGTAGATACCCGGCCTTCAGCCGTCCGTTCCCCACCCCCGCTCCCAACAACCCACCCCCGGCGATAGCCATCACCGAGCGGTAACCATGATAGGACATCTCCGCCATATCCTGCAACGTCGCCATGTAATTGAGCAAGCGCACCCGGGCATGGGGTAGACGCCAGGCCAAAAGACCAAAGGTCGCTGCGGCGATGATGAGAAAGAGAAAGATCTGCACCGGATCCCCACCGGCGAAGAAAAACATCATCAGTGCGGTCAGCGCCAACAACAAGGCGATGCTAAGATCCGGCTGCAGCGCGACAAGACTGGCGACCACTCCGGTGATAATGGCGAAGGGGATCAAGCCGTAGCGCACCTGACCCAAGTGCTCGCCCTTGGAAGCCAACCAGGTAGCGATATAGAGCACGGCGACCAACCGCGCCAACACGCCCGGCTGTACCGAAATCCCGAAGACCAGGAAAGAACGCTGAGCGCCCAAACGCGGCTCCCCGAAGATAAGGACGATCACCAACAGCAACAGACTGAACAGCATCAACGGCGTGGCCAGACGCTGCCAGAAGGTATAGGGCAGATACGTCATGACCGTCATCACCAGGACGCCTAACCCTGTCCACAGCAGCTGCTTGTTCCAGAAAATCGGACCCTCCGGCACGTAAAACGTCGCGCTGTACAACATCAACAGTCCGAAGGAGAGCAACGCCAGCAGCGTCACCAGCAGCAGCGAGTCCACCCCCCAAGCGAAGGAGGCCGGCCGTTTGCGTCTCTTCATGTAACCTCCTCCCGGGGGCCAGAGGGCGCTGAGGTCCCCAGAGCGTTGACCAGGGTTCTGAAATGCTCCCCCCGCTCCGCGAAGTCGCGGTAAGCGTCGAAACTGGTGCCGCCGGGGGAGAGCAATACGACATCTCCGGCGCGGGCGCGTTGCGCCGCCGCGCGCACGGCACGCGATAGGGTGGCCGCCCGCACAATCTCCTGCAACATGCCCAGACGTCCCACCCCCTCCCAAATGCGCCGCACGTGTCCGGCGATCAGCTCCGCAGCTTCGCCGAAGAGAATCAGAATCCGCACCCGTTCCACCACGCGGCGGGCGAAGGCCTCCCAGGGCAAATTCTTATCGCGTCCGCCGGCCAACAGAATCAGCGGCTCCTCGAAAGCGTCCAACGCCGCCAACACCCGTTCCGGCGCCGTGGCGATGGAATCGTTGACCCAAAGCACGCCCTGCCAACGCCGCACTTCCTCCAGCCGGTGCTCCACGCCGGAGAAGCCCAGAATGGCCCGGCGCATGGCGTCCACCGGCACGTCGATGGCGTCGGCCAAAGCCATGGCAGCCAAGACGTTGAGCACGTTGTGAGCGCCGCGCAGGCGCACTTCATCACGCGTGCAGACCCTCTCACAACCGTCGGCGCGACAGAGCAGCAACGCTTCCCCGTCCAGGCAACTCCCCGCCGTCACGGCCCGCTCACCGCTGAAGTAACGTACCTGAGCCGGCGTGCGCGCCGCCAGCGCCCGCGCGTTGGGCTCGTCGTACCCCAAGACCGCCACGTCGGTAGGACGCTGGTGCGTCACGATGTTCGCCTTCGCTTCGATGTATGCTTCCATGGTGCCGTGGCGGTCCAGGTGATTGGGGGTGATGTTGAGCACCCCCGCGACCTGCGGGCTGACGTCCATCAGCTCCAGTTGAAAACTCGAAAGCTCCATCACCACCTGATCCTCCGCTCCAATGGCATCCAGATCGTCGAGCAGAGGATTGCCGATGTTGCCGCCGACCCACGTCGTGAGCCCCGCCTGCTTCGCCATCTCCCCCACCAGCGAGGTGGTCGTCGTCTTGCCCGCCGAGCCGGTGATGCCCACGACCGGCGCCGGGCAGCGGAGCAGGAACTCCTGCGCGTCGTTGCTCAGCGGAACACCGCGCCGTCGCGCCTCCTCCACAAGGGGCAGATCCGTGGGCACCCCGCCGCTCAAACAGAGCAGGTCACAGTCGTCTAACAGCGTGAGCGGATGCTCGCCGAGGACATACTCGACGGGCAGATCCAAGGCTGCCATCTCTGAGCGCAGCGCCGACGCCGGTCGGATGTCCGAGATTTTCACCTGAGCGCCCTGCTCGATGAAAAAGCGTGCCAGGGCTTTTCCCTGTCGGGCCAAGCCCAAGACAACCACCGTTCTCACATCACACATCGTCCGTCCTTTGCCACTAGATCAAGGCCAGCGCCACGCCCGCCATAGCCGCGAGCATCCCCACCAGCCAAAAGCGTTGCACCACCTGCGTTTCCGACCATCCCAAGAGCTCAAAGTGATGGTGCAGTGGTGCCATCTTAAAGACACGACGTCCTTCTCCGAAACGTCGCTTGGTGTATTTGAAGTACGACACCTGAATAATCACGGAAAGCGTCTCCGCGACGGGCACCAGCATGATGACAGGCAGGACAAACCACTGACCCGTCATCAGCGCCACCGTCCCCAGCGTCGCGCCCAACGCCAGCGAGCCCGTATCCCCCATAAAGAGCTCGGCCGGATGGGCATTGTACCACAGGAAAGCGAAGGAGGCGCCCACCACGGTGAAGCAGAAACGCACCAGATAAATCTGGCCCTGCAACTGGGCGATGCCCCCATAAGCTGCGAAGGCGCTGGCCAGAATGATGCCCGCCAGGCCGTCCAAACCATCGGTCAGATTGGCGGCGTTGGCCGAGCCGATCAGCACAAACATGGCGATGGGGATGTAGAACAATCCCATGTCGATCTTCTCGGCGACGCCGGGAATGGCGATGCTATGAATCTCCAACCCATAGTAAATGACCAGAACGACGAAGAGGGTGAAGACCAACTCGATCTCCATCTTAAACCTGGCCGTAAATCCCTCCCCACGCCGCATGCCACGCACGCCGGCCAAGTCATCCAGGGCACCCAGTAGACTGTAGGCACCCATAACGCCCAGGGGCACCAGAATGGAGCGCCCGATCACCGTTTGCCCCAACAGATTGTAGATGTTGAGGGCCAACGTGATCACCATCACGGGAATGGTGATCAACACCCCTCCCATCGTCGGCGTCCCCATCTTGGTAAAGTGCCCGTCGGGTCCGTCGATGCGAATGCGTTTCCCCACGCCCCAGCGACGCAAGAGACTGAGATAAGGACGCCCCCAAAAAACAACCATCAAGAAAGAGATACTGGCTAGAATCAGTGCAAAACCCACGTCAGGCCTCTTCTCTTTGCAATTGCGCGACGATGTTTTCCATCTGCAGCGCGCGGGACCCTTTGACCAGAATCACGTCCTCCGGCTGCAAAAGCTCCCGAAGCACCGCCACCGCTGCATCGTTATCCGGGACCACGTGGATGCACTCCCCGGGAAGCCCACATAGCCGTGCGCCCCGGGCCAGGGTCTCGGCCAGCTCTCCGACGGCGATGAGATGGGCCACCACATCGGCCGCCCGACACCCCACCTTGAGATGGCCTTCCTCTTCGTAGTCACCCAGCTCCAACATATCGCCCAACACGGCGATCTTACGCCCTTCCAGATCCTCCAACAAGTTCAAGGCTGCCAGCGCCGAAGGCGGGCTGGAGTTGTAAGTATCGTCCAGAATGATGGAGCCGTGGGGACCCGCCGTGGAGACCAAACGCAGCTGCGCCCCCGGCGCACGCAATCCCTCGGCGATTTCCTGCCAGGTCAAACCTTCAACCAGCCCCAGGGCGGTGGCCCGTAGGACGGTGTGCACGCTGTGACGCCCCAGAAGAGGGGCCCGCAAGTAGAGCCGTTCCTTCTGATAGTGCAGGCGCGCACGGATGCCGTCCAGCCCCAGGCTTTCCACCTCATCGGCCCAGAGGTCCGCTTGCGGTGAGAAGCCATAGAAAAAGACCCGCGCTTCGGTGGCCTGGGCCATGGCGCGCACCCGCTCGTCATCATGGTTGAGGATCGCCACCCCTGTCGGCGCGGGTGGCAGGGCCTCGACCAGTTCCCGTTTTCCCAGGGCGATGTTTTCGATGCTGCCCGCGCGCTCCGCGTGCACCGGCTCAACGTTCGTCAGCACGCCCACCTGAGGCTGGGCGATCTGCGCCAGAGCGCGGATGTCGCCCCGCACGTACATGCCCATCTCCAGCACCACGTACTGATGCGCGTCGTTGAGATGTAACAGCGTCAAGGGCAGGCCAATCTCATTGTTATAGGAACCCTGGCTGTGCAACACGTGATAGCGTCGCGCCAACACCCGGCTGATCACTTCTTTCGTCGTCGTCTTCCCCACACTGCCGGTCACGCCCACGACACGCACGTCGAACTGCCGTCGCCAAAAGGTCGCCGCCTGTTGCAACGCCTCCAGCACATCCGGCACACGGATCAAGAGCGGTGTCGTCAACATCGAGGGCAGAAGCCCGTTGGCGACATCTACCATCTGCGCCTCCGAGGAGACGTCGCGCTCGATGACAGCGGCCACTGCGCCCCGCGAAAAAGCGTCCTCTACGTAGTCATGACCGTCCACGTGCTCGCCTTTGAAGGCGAAGAACACCGAGGTGTTGCCGGCCTCCCGAGAGTCCAGGACAGGAAAAACGGGTATCTCCAGCCCCTCGGGACGCTCACCCATCCAGGCCTCTAACAAATCTGCTAACGTCAGATGTTTCGTCATCTCTTTCCAAACTCCTAAACTCCGCTGGCAGCCGGCCTTTACGCCGCCTAGGGGCCTCCCGCCTCTTGCGCCGTCGAAGAGGAAGGGGGAATGCCCAACAGCACAAAGAGCCGCTCCGCCACCGTTTGAAACACCGGCGCCGCCGTATGGGATCCCCATCGCTCGGTGGGATCGACGGCCGGGCGATCCAACTTCACCAAAATCAACACCTGGGGATCCGGCAAGGGGCCGTAACCGACAAAGGAGGCGATGACGTGCTCCGGGTCGTAGACGCCCGCACCGGGCAAGGGCATCTGCGCTGTGCCCGTCTTCCCGGCGATGCGATACCCCGGGACCCGCGCCTGTGTAACCTCCCGTTCCACCACCGCTTCCAGCAACGTCGTGAGAGTGTGCGCCGTCTCGGACGAAATGGGACGTCCCAGCTCGCGCGGCGGGATTGAGACCGTCCACCCATCGGGGTAACGGCGCTCGGCGACGACGTAAGGCTGCATCATGATCCCGTCGTTAGCCACGGCGCCGATGGCCGTCGCCAGCTGCAGCGGCGTCACGGCGATGCCCTGACCGTAGGCATTCGTCGCCAGGTAACTGTCGCGCCAATCCCAATCCGTCGGCATGTGCACCACACCGGCGGCCTCGGCGGCGAGATCCACGCCCGTGGGTCGCCCGAATCCGAAGGCCCGCACGTACTCGTAGAACCGCTCGGCACCCAAAACGCGCGTCGTCAGCTCCGCCGCGCCCACGTTGAGGGAATGCACCAGGATGCCGGCGAGGTCCTGCCGCCCATAAGCGGCTCGACTCCAGTTTTTGACCGTGATCCCCCCGTATTCCACACTCCCTTTGTCTTCGTAGGTCCAATCCAGATCCGCCCGCCCCGAATCCAACGCCGCCGCCACCGTCACCACTTTGAAGGTGGAACCAGGCTCATAAGCGTGACTGATGGCCGGGTTCTGAAAAATCTCCTGACGCCCCTGAGCCACGTACTCAGGATACCGCCACGGCTCGTAAGTCGGACGGGTGGCCATAGCCAGGATGGCACCCGTGCGCGGGTCCATCACCAGAATCGTACCACCGTCTGCCTTATACTTCAACAACGCCTTGTCCAACTCGCCTTCAACGTAGGCCTGGAGAGTACGGTCCAGGGTGAGGACAAGGTCGATGCCGGCGTAGGGCACGGTTGCGTCGTCGGCCAGCACTTCGGGAAAAGGCTCCGCCATGCCGCTCACGTCTCCTTCTCCGACCACAGGTTCACCGCGCAAGAAGCGCTGATGATAAGCTTGCACGCCCACGCCCACGCCTTCCTGATTGACGAAACCCAACACGTGAGCTGCCAGCGCGCCCTCCGGGTAGTAGCGTTTCCACTGCGCCGTCAGCGTCAACCCGGCGAGCTGCAGCGCCTCCAACTGCGCTTTCGTCTCCGGTGAGACGCCTCGCGCCAGAAGCTGCCAGGCGATCCCGCGCTCCTTCTCTTCCTGGGAGAGATCCATCCGCTCGTACAGCGCCTCAACCGATGATTCCAGGAGGGGCGCCAGACGACGTGCAACCTCCATCTTATCGGACACGAGCGTGAGGTCGACGCCCACGTCGTAGACGGGCTGGTTGCCGACCAGCAAATCGCCATCTCGGTCGTGGATACATCCCCAGGCGGGTTCGGGCAAACGATACTCGCGGCGCACCAAAGCCTCCGCTTCGGCGACGAAACGGGCGTGTTCCAACACCTGCAGGCGGAAAAGCTGGCCCACGATGGGCAACAGCACAGCCACCAGCAGGGAGGTGATCAATCGCATCCGGGCATCAGGGCCGCGTAACATCTCAAGGCTCCGCAATCTTCAGGAATTCAATGGATTCCGCCCGCACGTACCCCAGCGCTCCGGCCCGTTGCTGCAACACCGGGATTGAGCTGAGACGGGCGATCTCCGCCAACAACGCCTGATTCTCCCGCTGCTGGGCGATCAACGCCTGCTCCATTCGCCACACCCGGGCGCCCAATCGGGCATTAGCCCCGGCCAACGCCCCGTAGGCCGCCGCCAGCAGCAGCATCACCACAACGACGACCAGAAAAAGCAGGACGATGGGACGGTTCTCTCGTTCTCGACGTTTTTGAACGCCGTGGGTGCGTTGTTGCCACAAGACGCTCATGGGTCACCTCCGAGCCTCTTCGTATGAACGCTGACGAACGACAGAAAACGCAGGTCTACAGCGGACGCAATCAGAGAAAACATGTTTCACTTTCCACTCCGCTGAGGCTTTTTTCAGCAGAGCCGGCGTTCAAAGCCGCTCGGCCACGCGCAGGCGCGCGCTGCGACTCCGGGGATTGGCGGTAACCTCCTCGTCCGAGGGCCGCAAAGGCTTCCGCGTCAACACGCGGAGGGTAGCCTGGTGTTCGCAACGGCACACCGGCACCTCCGGCGGACAGATGCAGTCCCGCGCTTCCCTCCTGAAAAAGTGCTTGACCCGCCGATCCTCCAGGGAATGGAAGGCAATCACCGCCAGACGTCCGCCCGGGCGCAGCGTCGTCACGGCCTGAGGTAAAACCGCTTCGAGCTCGTCCAGCTCCTCATTGACGGCAATGCGCAGTGCTTGAAAAACGCGCGTCGCCGGATGCAGGCGCTCACCGGGCGCCCGCCCCACAGCGGCTGTGATCACCTCAGCCAGCTGTCGCGTCGTTTGAAGAGGACGCGCCCGCACGATAGCCTGAGCGATGCGGCGGCTGCGCGGTTCCTCACCGTAGTGCCACAACAGCTCGACGAGCTCCGGCTCCGGCAAGGTGTTCACCAGGTCGGCGGCGGTAGGCGCATCGGACGTCGGATCGTAACGCATGTCCAACGGCCCCTCCAACTGAAAGGCAAAACCGCGTGCGGGATCGTCGATCTGCAAGGAAGAAAACCCCAAATCGAGCAGCACACCATCGGCAGGGAAAAAACCGTGCTGACGGGCCAGCCTCTTGAGCTCCACATAGGAAGCATGGACAAGCTGCACACGCTCGCCGAAAACGCTCAGACGTTCTCTGGCCCGGGCCACGGCCTGCGGATCACGATCCAATCCCAAGAGGCGCCCGTGGGGAGCCGTCTGTTCCAGAATCGCCCGCGCGTGTCCGCCGCCGCCGACGGTGCCGTCGATGTAGCACCCGTCCCGACGGGTGATCAAATGCTCCAACACCTCCGTCACCAGCACCGGGAGGTGCTCCGTCGGTGAAAGCGCCCTTAGATCGGCAAATTCTCCCACAGGACCGGGTTCTCCTCCATCATCTCCGCTTGACGATGGTTTTCGGCTTCCCACGCCTGGGGCTCCCACAACTCCATGAAACGATTTAGCCCCACGACGACCGCCTCACTGGATGTTTCTAACCCGGCGTATGTGCGCAATCGCTCCGGCACCAGAATGCGCCCTTGCCGATCCGGCTCCACGTCCACCGCATCGGCGAAGAAAATGCGTCGCAGCGCACGCCCCTGGGGAGAGGTGATCGGCAGCGCGTTGACCTTTTGGGCGATTTCCTCCCAAACCTCCATGGGGTAGATAGCCAGGCAACGATCCAGACCCCGGGTGACGACGACACTTCCCGACAACTCCTCGCGAAAACGCGAAGGGATGGTCAGGCGTCCTTTACTATCCAGTGTGTAGGTATAATGCCCTAAAAACATGTGCTTTCCCCACTTTGAGGGATAAAAGCCCGCCTATCAAGGGGATAATTCCCCACCTTCCCCCATTATTCCCCAAAATCACCCACCATTATACTCGACTTTCCCAAATAAATCAATAGGCATTTCGTTTCAATATGATTACAATCCTCAGATTTTCGCCCTCTCTCAACGATCATTATTGCAAGCGTAGCCCACGGCGTTCGTTAGACCGTTGATCTACGGACCGAGACAGCCACCGTGACAACTTTTCACCGGCAAACAGTGAGATAAAATAAGCCGGTGGCCCGAGGAACGAAAAGCATGCAAAGTAAGAGAAGTGCCGACTCAAACGGTGAGTGTCTCGATGGAACTGCGGCCGGATAAAGAGATACCTGTAGAAGCGCTGGTCGCGCTGTACGAAGCGGTGGGGTGGCGCACCTACACGCGCGATCCCCGGCGCCTTGCCGCGGCCGTGCGCAACTCCACTTACGTCGCCTCTCTCTGGGAAGGTGAGAGGTTGGTGGGGCTGGCGCGGGGCCTCTCCGACGACGTTTCGATCTTCTATCTGCAAGATGTGCTCGTCCACCCCGCGTGGCAGGGCCAGGGCCTGGGACACAGACTGGTGGAGCACTGTCTGCAGCGCTTCGTCCACGTCCGCCAAAAGGTATTGTTGACCGATAACCAGAGCAAGCAACGGCGCTTCTACGAAACCCTGGGGTATCGTGACATCAACGAAGTGAGAGACGGCGCCCTGGCGGCTTTCGTCCGGCTGGAGCCTCTGCAAGAGAAGGAGAAGGGATGAAGACAAAAGCCCCGGCTGTCTCACATCTGGGAGCGATCGTCGTGCTGCTCCTGGCAGCGGCGCTCCGCCTGGGAGGTTTCCAGGAGACTCTGGTGGGAGGGGATCAGTCAACGATCCTGGAGGCGGCGGCCGATCTGGTGGCCCTGCGCGGCTTCCCCCTCATCGGTATGAAGTCCTCAACCGGCGTCATGCAGACGGCGACATCCATCTATCTCTCGGCGCTGGCGTTGGCGTTAGTGCACAAGGTGGCCGCCATCAAATGGTTCTTCTCCATTCTCGACCTCCTGGCGCTGGCTTATCTCTATCGCACCGTTGACCGCGTCTACGGACACCGTGCAGCTTTGATCGCCAGCCTGCTCTACGCGAGCAACCCCTGGATTGTGGAGTACAACCGCTGGATCTGGTATCAGACCTTGCTCCCCACCTTCTCGACCGTAGCTTTCGCGGCGCTGCTGGCGCTGCTGACCGCGTCCAGGCCGGCCCAGGGAACGCTGACGCTGGCCGTGGTCGCCGCCACGCTGCTGGGCACTGTGCACGTCGGGGGCTGCCGTGGGCAGCCCTTCTCCTCGTCCTCTGCGCGCTCCTCGCCTGGCACCGTCACCTGTGGCGCGGCTTCCTCTGGGGGTGCGGACTCGCCGGGTCGATCACGGCGCCGTACCTCTTCTACCTGATAAAAACGAAGGGGAGGGACATCGCGGTGCTTCTGCACTCCGGCGCGGGCACATCCGGCGGCTGGTATCGACTGGCGCTGCGGATGACAGGGGAGCTGTTAACGGGCAAGGAGGTGTTCACCACCTTTGGCTCTTCCGAGTGGGCCGAGCGGACGGTGGATTTGCCCTTTCTCCCGCGGTTTTTCCTCTGGATTCTGGTGCTGGCGGTGCTGGGACTTCTTTTGAGGGCGCTGCGACGGCGAAGGCTCGAAGCGCGTGACCTCCTCCCACTTGGATGGAGCCTATTGGCCCCCGGCATCTTTCTGCGCGCCTCCGTCCATCCCCAGCATTTCTACCTGCTTTTCCTTTTCCCCGCCCCCTTCGTACTGTTAGGCAGCTGGTTGGACACCGTCGACCGCGCCCTCCTCTGGCGCGCGCTCAAAGGTCTCTCGCTGGCTTGTACACTCCTGCTCGTCGGCTGGTGGAGCTATCTTTGGGGCGTGCGCATCTTGACGCTGGAGCGCACCAGCCGACCACTCGCCGCCTGGCGCATGGATCGCCTCACCGAGATCGTCGAGACTTATCTGGAGAGACAGCCCGAGGGTGAGGTCATCCTTCTGGCGGATTTCGAGGGTGAGCGCTCGCACTTCGCCTGGGTGGGCGCTTTCACCGAGAGCCCCGAGCGCGTACGGGCCATCTCCGCCCGGCGAGGGCTCATCGATCCGGCGGGGAAGGTTTGCTACATGATCGGACCGGAGACCACAGAAGCGGATCTCCGGCCCGTGCGGGGAAACCCGGTCTTCCGTCCGGCGATGACCGTTCCCGGAGAAAGTCCGTGGCCCTTCTACTGTCGTCCCACGTCGCCACCGAGACCGACGCTGGAACAGGCGCACCCCTGGAAGCACGGTGTTTACCTTCTGGAGGCCCAACTGCCGGAGACCCTCACACCCGGCGGGACACTGGACATCACCTACCGCTGGTACTATGATGGGGCGTCCCCCGAAGCACCCTACCACCTTTTCAACCACCTGTGGGGCGACGACCGCCTGGCGGGGCAGATCGACGGTGCGCCCGTACCGGCACCTCTCTGGCGGCAGGGAGACCTGCTGTGGATGCATTTTCGGCTGGCCCTGCCCGAGGTGTTGGACGCCGAAATGTACACGTTGCAGGTGGGGTTTTACCCCTGGCCCGATATCACGCCCGTGCCGCTGCTAGACGGCACCCCGGCGCTGACCGTAGGACACTGGACGACCGCCGGGCTGCCGGAAGGGGCCGGGGCGACGCGCCTTCCGGTCACAGCCCCCTCTTCAGGTGCTGGACCTCGGCGATGAGAGGCCCCTCCTTGATCACCTGCAGCCGGTTGCGGTCTGCGGTGTTGAGCAACAGCTCCTCGGCGCCGTCGCCGTCCACGTCGGCGATCAACAGGCTCTCTCTGTCCTCCTCCAGCCCGTCGAGTTCGAAGTGCCAGAGTTCCTGAAAGCCGAGGGTGTTGGTGGGGGTCGTCAGCACCTGGCTGGGATAGGGACGTGGGCCGGGCGTGGTCTTGGTGAACTCGTACAGTTCCTTGGTCAGGCCCCAGCAGGCGCCGCAGGGCCCCAGCAGGAGCATGACGAACAGGCTGCTCCAGATCCAGCGGCCCGGGCCGCGGCGGGTGGGGGGAATGCTTTTGTTCATCGCATGGCTCTTCCTTTGCTGGACGAATTGACTTTGAAGCGCAGCTTGTAGCTGTCGTTCTCATCAAATGCTCCGGCGTACCCCTTTACCCGTACATAGTAAATTCCTGGTGGTTGATGATGACGGATAATATGTTCTGCTCGTCGGCCTCGGTGTGCAGCGCCCTCAAGCAGGATACCGTTCTCATCATAGAAGTACACACAGTCTGCTGGTAGGCTGGTGAGGTGTATCTTTATTTTGGCTCCCTCGGTCAACTCAAAGCGGAACCAATCTTCATCGCCACGGGGAGCGATGGTGCGCTCGATTTTCTCCCCGTCAGGACTAGTTTCCATTACTTCTTCCATCGAGTTGGGAGCATCGTCATGAGGTTGCCCCTGCAAGGCAATAGCCTCATCGATACTACCGTCATTTCCTTGATCCATGCCGATCGTGATGCGCGTGGTGGAGAGATGGTTCCAGTCCTCGACAGTGACGACGTGTGCCTCATTTGCGCCAATCTGCAGTCCGGGGAAGGAGACATCCCCAGGATACTCTCCGGTCTGCTCCAGGCCCAGCTCGTACTGTTTGGATCCACCCGGGTTGACGTAGGTGAAGGTGGAAAGGTCAGAGCTGATCTGGAAGGTGACGACCTCGCCACCCGCCAGGGAGGTAGCGGCTGCGGTATACATTCGACTGTACTCTGCTTCCTCTTTGACCAGCACAGCCGAGTAGGTTTTGGTCGGGTCGTTGGTGCTGTAGCGCATCACCAGGCCGTCGGTGACCTGCGCCGTGGTCTTGCCCCGGGCCAGCAGGATGAGGACGTCTCCGACAGCCACTCCCAGCACGCGCCCACACCCTCCTCCCAGGCCCGGATGCGCGCCCACTGCTCCGGCGTCAATCGCACCTCGCCCTGGGCAGCACAGCGGATCGCCGCGATCAGTTGTTGGGGGGCCTTATCCTTGGTAAGAAATCTGGCGTGGTCGGCCTTGACCGTCTCCGCGGCGAGCCATTTACCATCCTTGAGCTTTGATCTTACAGGCACCATTCTCGTCGACGACCATCCACATCAAAGAGGTAAGAGGTCTTTCGCTTGCCTGTACGACATCAGGATTCCATTGTATGGTATACTCGACGAAGTAAACATACTCATTGGATGTTGTAGGAGAAGCAGCCTGTGGCAATGGCTCATCTGAGTGTTGCCGCCACCACTCGCTGGCCGGCATGAGCGATAGGAGCGTCTTAGAAATTGCGACGTCGCATGTCCAGAAGTCGGGTGTGATCTTGTTTTGACTTGATGGAACGTACAGAGCCCGCACTGCTTCCCAGTCCTCACAGGGAATGGCAAAAAATGACTTGATAGTTTGGCGACATACATTATCCAGATCTGAGCTCTGAGGAGCAGTTGACCGAATCCCTGTAGGTGTAGCCGTTGGATCAGACGGCATAAACAGAGTTGGAACGGATGTAGAGGCAGAAACCCGCTCTGTCGAGCTTGTCGTATCTTCTCTCTTGGGAATATGATCGCAGCCAACCATTGACATGGATATTGTAACGAAGAATATGATTTTTATCAGCCGAGTAACCATTGACATAGCACCCCCCAGTCTGCTTTTGACTACAGGACCGCCCACAGACTTCTCCTGTCTATTTATAGCCACATTCTCTGGTCAGGCTGTACAAATCCAGGCTGCCCCCTAGACAAGATCTTCTAATCCCTCCACCCGTTTATATGAATGTAGCGCTTTGTATATCCGCTAACGTATGAGAGAGGATAGTGCTAGCGATCAACTGAATGACAGTTATACCAGATGTATGATGGATCCCAGCAACGGTTCGGGTAGTAAGAATGAACCACCACCAACGAGTGGAACCAGGAAGTGCCACTCTGCAATTGGATTATGTCCCCTCTGTCCATATCGCACATGTTAGAGTTCGATCCATAGGGGCCAGTCCAGGTGTTGTTAGTGAGATAATCATGCAATCCATTTACATATATCCACGAGTCTGAATAAGGACACCATACGTATGAACCTCCATAGTCCAATTGAGGAGCCCCCGCATAAATCACCTGCGAGGCGTAGTTGGTGCAGTCTCCACCATTGCCATCAAAATTCTGATAGGCGGGGTTTCTATGATAATAAGGATTATCCTGCCAATCTCCCCACGTATCAGCATATGTTCTTGCTGCCGATCTATCATAAGCATGCCAAGATCCGCTATTGATTGTCGCCCCTTGCTCTTTCTTATTGGTACTCTCGAATTCAGCGGCCTGCTGCAGTTCAGATTCACGGTTAAGATGCACCCTCTCAATGATCGCATCTTTGGCTTCATTCGCCATGAGCTGTGTAAGCTCGTCCTGGTATTCATCGCGGACAATGACCCATCCTGCGCTCGTTTTGCGGAGCACGATAACATGTTCAAGACCAGCGAGTTTTGAGATTTCAGGAGCAATCGCCTCGAATACAACACTGTGACTCTCACGCAATCGGACGGTCGCTCCCTCGTCTCTTACTTCAATACTGTCATAGTCAAGGGAATATTCATACTTGACGTAATTCAGATTATAGATTGAAGCAATGAAAAGCTCAATTTCCCTTTTGTCTTGCTCTCTTTCAACCCAACTCCGTGCTTGCGAGCTGTTGGCTGTCAGGAAAGAGAAGTCTTGTGGCTCAAGCAGTTTCTGACTCTCATAACGCAGCGTGAAATAAGTCTCAATCGCATTCTTGATTTTCTCTTCGTCGGTCAATTGGGCGTTGGTCTGCACTTCTCTATAATTGGATGCTATCTGTTCTGGAGTTAATGGCTCCTGAGCCACTACTACACCTGATGCAGTACTCAACAGCAGCGCCAGCAACGCGAACAACGAGAACAACTTGAAATTCCTATACACCTTAACCTCCTGGCGTCTGGCTATAGTTTACCTACAATCCTCATACTACCAGATGCGCAGCGGTTTGTCATCACCGGAGCGACCATTTTTCTCTGGTCGCTCCGACCAGATCCACTCCTCAGGAGCCTTCGGCGCCGTTTTCTTCCTCCACAAAGCCGTGCCTCCAGGCCCAGGCGATGGCTGCCTCCCGGCAATCCACCTCCAGTTTGCCCAGCAGGGATCCGATGTACACGCCCATACCCTCCTTACCAACCAAGGGCATTAGCGATAGGTCGTTCCGAAAGTAGAAAAGCGGGCCAGCTTCTACTCTGCTACCTCCAGCAAGATCCGGGCCGACGTGTGAGCTCGCAGCAACGCCACCCCCAGCTCCTGCAGCGGTCCCTGCTTATCTGTACGGGCACATTCGTCCATGCGCGCGTAAGGGAAAAGGGTGCCGACGACCACGAGCTCGTAAAGTCCGGGCTCGCTCGGCGCCTGGAGTTGCACCGCCACAGGTTGCCACGTCCCCGCCGGCACCTCCACGTATAGCAGCGTGTGGGGAACGCCGTTTCGGAAAAGCGGTACCTGTCGATAGTCCACGAAGGCCGTCACCGCAACGTCCATGTCGGCGTTGGCTTCCAGGCGGTTGTTGAGGTGTACGTAGAACTCGACTGAGGCATCGGGGGCGGCTTGTAAGTGGGTGAGGTATTCGATACCTCCATACGGCCCAAACGGATCTTCCTGTAGGTGGAGGTTTACAAACGCAAGCTCGCGGGAAGGTCCTGTGGCGGTCAGGCGCTCGACCTCAACCTTGGGAGGCGTGGGATCGCCGCCCACAAAGAGACTGACGCGGTCCCGGTCGGTGGCGAAATCCAGGATACGACTGTCGGCCGCGGGATCCTCATGATCGAGGTAGGGATCGGGCCAGGAGGTGACGGAGAAGTCGTGCAGTCCTCGGCTGAGGGCGGGCGTCTCCAGCGGCACCGTCAGGCGCTCGAAGGGCTGCAGGGTAACGTGCTGGAGCAGGGGAGCACCGGGTGCACACGGCGTCTGCTGGTGATCGAGCAGGCAAACCAAGACGAATTCACGGGCCTCGTCGTAGGAGTGCCAGAGCTCGAAGTGTCCTATAAAGGGTGCGTTTTCTTCTACGTAATAGGATTATTCGCCGGTGACTTGCGCCGCGTAGGTGCCGTGGATGCCCATCACCCGCGCCTCCTGCTCCGGGCCAGCGATTGCAACGTCGCCAGCTCTTCAGGCGAGGTCGCGCGAATGGCATTCGGATCGACGCCCGGGGGGACGGTACTGCGCGGCACCAGAGGAGAGGGCGTGCCTGTTTCTGCCCTGGTTGGGGGCAACGCGGGGCGGCAAGCCGCTAACGTTCCCAAAAGTGCAAACATCAAGACACAGGCAAATACCTTGGATATCATGAAGTACCTCCATACTGCATAAAGATGCCGCCGGTAGGATCCTACCGGCGGCGGCATGCTTGTATTGATGACTTTCTAAGGGATGACGCGCTGCGGTCCCGTTTGATTATTGTAGATTAGCCAGTCATCAGGGCCCACTCTCGCTTGATGGTGAGCTACTGCACGGTGCTCAAGCCCAGACACCATCATAGTAGGCCCGGCCCAAGCGTCCCCGGTGGTAGTAGCGTGGTTGACGTTCCTACCTCTGTCGGCTAGGGTGCTAATAGAGCCTCCTCAAGCTTGAAGAGTAGGGGCACGCCTTCGCCTGTTTGCGTATCGTAACGGAAGAGACCGCCCAGATCCGAGATATCCGGCCCCAAGAGGTGGGCTGTGAAATAGAGCTGCTCTGCTCGCCACGCAATCGGGGTGAATTTGAGGGTACTGAAGGGTAGAGCTTCGGGATTGAGCAGCGGCAGCAGAGATTCGCGCAGCGGCGTGTGCAACTGTTGGCAGCTCTCGGCAGCGATGTCACAGATCACCAGCGGGTTGCTTTCCGCTGCCCCACAGCCCAGCGCCACCCAGCGGTCTAACCCGAGACCGGCCTCCAGGCCACAACCCTCTTCCAGAAAGAGCAGATGCTGGCTTGCCTCCGCTTCCGTGTAATGCAAGCCCTGGCGCACTTCCCAACCCGTCCGCATCGTGGAGAGTAGATAGAGTACCCTGGCGTCGCCCGGCAATGTCCGATGGGATATGGCGAAGGGGGAGACGCTTGTACCGGGGACAAGCGCGACGGTCTTCACCTCTCCCCCGCGAGGATGGAGCTCCCGGATGGCAATCTTGCGCGGCTCGAAGTGCACATAGCGTATGTGACCCTCCGGCGTTACCTGTACCGGTCCGGAGAGCCCGGCGCCGCTACGGCGTTCGGTGAGGAGCACCTCCGGTGCAGTTTCAGGCGTCAGGGAGAAAGCGTAAAGGCCCCACTCCGTCTCTTCCCCATTCTTGAGGGCGCCGATGGCGTACAATTCGGTGCCCGCGAGCGACCAGGCCAGCCCGCCCGGGATGAAGATGGGGACCGCCGTCAGCTGTGTCGTCACGCCGGTCGCCAGCTCCACGATGGTGACATTGGCCCATTGCCCATTCCCTTCGTCCTCTTCGCGGTAGGTTAGGTAGGCCACGTGCTCCGCGTCGGGGGACCACGTCAATGATCCAGGCACGCGCCGCTCGGATTCCGACGTGTTGGCGACGATCTGCCGTTCCTGGGCCAGCGCGCTGTCATAGTACCAGAGACCGTCGGTGCGGAAGAAAACCACGTCCGTCTCCGGTGATTCTGGATCCGTGTGCAGGGTGAGAGCTGGAGATTCCAACTCCCACCACAGCGGGGCCGACGCTGGCGTCGGGCTGAAGGTGGCAGATGGCTGGAGTGTGGGGGAAGATGTAGGACATGCGGTCGCCGTGGGAGCCGGTGTTGCTGTAAAAAGTTGAGGTGCCGGCGCCTCGGGCGCGCGACATGCAGTCACATAGAGTAAGACGATGCATGTGAGTAGGATCTTACGTAGGGCCATCAGATCTCCTCCGTGAATTATCTTCATTCGAGTCAGTAATTCATTGGTGATGTCATTACCAGTTCGGGATATCGTTTACTCCATTGATCTTGCTTGACGTCGCCGTTTTTACTGTCCCACTCTTTACCATTGTACCTTCATAGGGAGCTGAGCCGGCATAAATTGTCCATCCCGTTAAACGCTTTCCATGGGCTGGAGTTCCATTACCAAGAAGGCAAAATGCAAATGTACACCCGTTGAAGAGCCAGCAGGCTCACAGGACGGGTATCCTAAGGTAGTTGTACGTGCTACATATGAACCTACTTGAATGTTGTTGGGTATACCACGGAGGTGATAATAATCTGTCGCCCAATAATCATCACCTTCTTGTAACCAATGATCAACTTTGATGTGATAAGGGTTCGAACTGCCGAGAGGCCCCACATATACTACCCTTCCATATCTAGCCGACTTAATGGGTTCATAGCTTGTCCAATTACAACCCGAACCACCACCAGGAGCAAAATCGACAGCACTCAATGCACCAGCCCAAGAATGCGGCCCGCCGGTGTAGTACATGGTGTTCCCATATGTCCAGGGGAGATACATATATGGTTGGGAATTGATATTCGGAGTTTGTCGTTCTCTATCTATTTCTGAAAGATCCAAACCCTTTACTATAGTCTGATATGCTTGTGTGAAACTGTATATTCGGGACTCTAATTGTGTTGGCTCTTTCTCCGCCAAGACTTGGATTATAGCCAGAGGCCCAGCGTTTGTAATCTCCTCAGACATCGCTGCATGGTAATATCCATTGAGTGATTCAGCTAAACGAGTTATCTGCGCAGCGAAACCATGGATTCTTCTGAATCATATCCCATTGCGAGTTCGAGAGAATTCCATTCGGGATTGGTTAGTGCGCCGCTTTCGACCTGGAGAAAACTGATGAGAACTGCGGGGTTAATGCTGTGATAGTGGGCCAATTCCATTTAAAACGCTAGAAGCTGACAATCTCTCACCATAATACTCCACTTCATATTGATCCAGAAGGGGCACTTGTGATGATAGAATCTCGAAGAGATCTACGTAGAATAAAATGTTGTGATAACTAAGCCGCACTGTTGACAATTGTTCATTCTTGAGCAGTTCTTGAAGATCTCGTTCACCACTAGTGCCTTGGTCTTTGAGTGCTGCTGGTAGTGCTGAATTAGCTTGCGCCCTTTGGAACCCCATGAGTAGAGTTAGCAACAACACAACGATCAAACTAACTGACATCCATTGGCGTTTCATAACGTACCCCCATTGCATCTGCTATAGTTTACCCACAACCCCATCCTACCAAACACGTAGCGGTTTGTCATCACCGGAGCGACCAACTTTTTCTGGTCGCTCCGACCAGATGCGCCCCTCAGGAGTCCTCGGCGCCGTTTGCTTCCTCCACAAAGCCGTGCTTCCAGGCCCAGGCGATGGCCGCCTCACGGGAGTCCACCTCCGGCTTGCCCAACAGGTTCCCAACGTGGGTGCGCACGGTGTTTTCGGTGATGAGCAAGGCTGCCGCAATTTCCGCCGTGGTCTTGCCCTGGCCAGCAGGACGAGGACGTCCCGTTCCCGCGCCGACAGCCGCTGCCAGCGCGCGCCCGCGCCCTCTTCCCAGGCCCGGATCCGCGCCCACTGCGCCGGCGTCAACAGCACCTCGCCCTGCGTGCAGCAGCGCGGATCGCCGCGATGAGGCGTTGGGGGCCTTCGTCCTTGGTGAGATAGCCCGCGGCGCCGGCCTTGACCACCGCGGCTGCGATCGATCGCGTCGTCCATCACAGCCTGATCATCGAATTCGGTCGCGAGATGAAGAGCGTGTGCGCGGAAGAAGCGGCGCGGCGCAATGGCATTCGGTTGGGCGGCTCTGACGCCGCTCAGGATGCCGAGAAGTGACATCTTGGCATGGGTGTTTCTAATTGTCGCCGATGGGTATGTCTAATTGTCGTTTGACAGTATGCTTCTCAAAATCTAAGATCTCGTAGTGGGTCAGTAGATGCTCGTGGGTAGCAACGGAGTCGCGACATAACGCCACTCCGTCCGAGGACTCCGTGGCTCACGACGAACCTTTGACCTGTAATTACAGAGGATTTTACACAGAGTCGTAGTGCTCCAATGAGATTCGCTGGAAGAGGGCATGAATAAGGCAATCGAATCGGATAAAACACAGATTCACACAGATTGGTGAAAAAGAAAATCTGTATGATTTGTGTTAACCAGTGTCCTAAGAAGGAAGTCTCGTAGGTGTTATAGGCCAGATTCTTTGGTCAAAATAGAGCATGTTTCAGCCAAATTGAATGGAGCGGCTGCGAGGCGGGACGCAGAGGGGTCACATAGGCTGAAGGGCAAGGAGGCCTCAGAGAACAGGGGTGAAGGCGGGGCTGAGTTGACGGAAGTGGCCCGCCAGGGGATAGTAGCGGATCAGAAAAGCAACCAGGAGAGACAAGAGAACGCTTCCCAAAGTGGCCAAATCTGCCAGCGGCGCTCCCTTTGCCGCGCCCGATGGGTTTGCGGTGCAGGCATTCGGCCGTCCCAATTTGCCACAAATGGCCGCCCACGCTCCGGCTGATGAACCCTTCCTGGACCTGCACCAGGCAGAATGGGGCGAGGCGTAAATGGGTTTTCGCGTCTATCAGGATTGGTTAGCCATCATCAACCATCACCCGACCACAGCCAACCTGCCCGCCTACATCACCGCCGCCAACACCCACAACTTCGAACGCAACACACCATCTATACAAAACTACCCCACAGGCTGGCTCACCAGCGCCCATCAGGTCGTCAACCAGGAGCCACAAATCCATGCCCTTTGCTGGTTTCTGGATTACTTCCCCCACGACGACCAGTGGGATTTCTACAGCTTGAGCAGACCGCGAGGATTCATGATAGAAGGTATGCAGGAATTTGACACTTTGCTAAGCAATCTGCCTTGAGCTCATTTCCCTAAACCATTTTGGGGTTGGGGTGACGGGGCAAACAAAAGATAAAGCGATGGCGCGCCGAGCAAAACAAGCACCACAAACAGCCCAAAAA
Source organism: Anaerolineae bacterium (assembly GCA_049975525.1). Lineage (GTDB taxonomy): Bacteria > Chloroflexota > Anaerolineae > B4-G1 > SLSP01 > G713. Next base: position 887 of record JBNGCW010000034.1, on the reverse strand, counting down.
TCAGGCCTGCTGCGCCCAAGACTGTTTCGTTTGCGTTGAAATAGATAGCTAACGAAAGCGCGCCAAGCGTCAAAACCAGCGCCAGCGCCCCAAATACCTTACGCCGAATCGGGGCAAACATGATGAGAAAACCAACCGACAAATGAAGAACAACGGCAATATCCGGTAACTTGTGTTGCAGGCTGTACCCGCTTTTTGTAAGCACTAGGTCACCATGAATCGCACGGCTTACCAGGATGCTAGCATAGAACAAAACGAGCACGAGGCCATAACCTACTATCAACAAGTCTTTCTTATTTTGGAAACGAATCTGGTGCATTTTTATCTCCTTCCGTAAATACTAAGTCTGCCGAGAGACCCGAAGGGTTTTATAATCACAGCGTCTCAACTACCAGCAGGCGAAACCCCTCGGGTCTTAGCAGTTACCCCCTTCACTTGAATAGAGGAACATTAGCAATCCGACGTACTGGGAAAACCTTTTACCTTAGGGGATTATCTGGCCAAGAGCCTTCTGGACTGCTATTGTCACAAGGATTAACCCATTTGGGACAATGGCCTAAGGCTCCACAGGCGAAAGCGTTGTAGCACACCTCCCAATCATTTGCATTGAAGAAGGTAGCTGTTGCACTGTCTGGAATTTTATATGCCCTACAGTTTCCCCATGGCCATGCCGAGTCTCTGTAAATACCATCAACATTCTGCTCCGGTGCAGTTGCCCATATAAGAGGCGGACCACTTTCCGGCAACACAGAAAATCTTGCTCCCGTTCGACCAGGATTAGCAAAGTTCCATTTTACTTTTCCAGGCCCCCAAATTGGACGAATACACAAACTTTTCTACCGCACATTAACAGGCACAGGACGAAATTGTAGTATAACTTGAATAGG
>JBNGCW010000033.1:0-46755 GCA_049975525.1 Anaerolineae bacterium | reverse complement strand
AATGTGAGTTCTGATCATTATGCCCCATGATAAGCCCTTACGATGTCCCCGTATAATGACCTGACCGAGGCGGGATCCATTCCACTTTCGTTTAATCAGACAACTCACCCCCACCGCTCAGCAACCTGAGCACCCCTTTGAATCAAAAAGGGATCCCTATCTCCTACGTGGCCTCGTTCAGCACAATCAAGTATAATGTTGATCATTATAATAAGGAGTAAGAGAAAAGCAAACGTTGACTCATCGAAAAAAAGGGGGCAAAATCGGATTTCTAGTCGGTCATCCCCTTGTCATCCCGAACCCTTCGCCGTGCTCAGGGTTCGGGATCTCGTGGTTTTGAGCGCGGATTTTTCCCCCAGGTAGTGGCGAGTTTTGGAGAAATCCGATTTTTATGAGTTATGTCAGGAGTGTCAAACGTTGGCAGCCCTGACATAACCAGGAAACCGAGATCGGGCGAGCGGAGAACTGCCCACCGCTACGGGAAAGAGCACTTGTAGTTCCCACAAGCTGTGGTACGCTAAACATCGATGCGTGAGTTCGTCACTCCAGCGAAACCCTGGAGATAGCCATAGAGGAAAAAGTATGCCCGGGATACCGACTGTTATCACCACGGAAATCGAATTAGAATGTGGAGCCTGTGGTCACCGTCAGCCCTTTGAGATCCCTACTCCCACCTGTTCAGCCTGTGGAGGGGATTGGATGGAAGCGCGCTATGACTACGGACGGGTCAGCCGTCTCTGGCCGGACATCCTGCGACCCCGCCCTTTCACCATGTGGCGCTATCGGGAGCTGATGCCGCTTCGCGATGACCGCTACTGTATCACCATGGGAGAAGGAGGCACGCCGCTCCTGAGAGCCCACAATCTGGGCATGATGCTCGGCACACCCAACCTCTACATCAAGGACGAGCGTCAAAACCCCACCAACTCCTTCAAAGACCGTCAGGCCAGCCTGGTTATCTCCATGATGAAAGAGGCGGACATCACCGAGCTGGTCGTCGCTTCGACCGGCAACGTAGCCATCTCTTACTCGGCCTACTCCTCCCACGCCGGCATCAAGCTCTGGACGTTCTTGCCCAGCCTCGTGCCGCCGGAGAAGATGCGGGAGATCGCCATCTACGGCAGCGAAGTCATTAAGGTGACGGCGACGTACGACGCGACGAAGAAAGTCGCCGCTCGCTTCGCTCGGCACAAAAACATCAACGTGGATCGCGGTATCCGCAACATCGGCACGCGGGAGAGCATGAAGCTGCTGGCCTTCGAGGTCGCCGAGCAGCTGGCAGCCGAGCAAGGGCCGCCTCAGCCGGGCATCCCCTGGCGAGCGCCCGACTGGTACATTCAAGCGGTGAGCGGGGGAATGGGGCCTGTCGGCTTCTGGAAAGGCTACGACGAGCTCTACCGCATGGGTCTTGTAGACCGCCGCCCTAAGCTGGCCTTGATCCAGGCCGCCGGTTGCGCTCCCATGGTCAATTCCTACCGCAAGGGACTGGCGGAAGCGGAACCGGTGGACAATCCTCAGACGCAGGTGATCACCATCGCCACGGGCGCGCCGGGGCCGGCCTACAGCTACCTCTACAAGGTGGTAACGGAACATGGCGGGGCTTTCGAAGCCGTTCACGACGAGGAGACCTACCGCGCCCTGCACGTGCTGGCGAAGATGGAGGGCCTGTCTATGGAATCGGCGGCAGCGGCGGCCTTCGCCGGGCTCTTCAAGCTCCTGAGCAAAGGGGTGATCAAAAAAGAAGAAACCATCGTGGTCAACTGCTCCGGGCACACTTTCCCCGTGGAGAAGTTCCTGCTGGACGAGGACTGGCTCAAGATCGTGCCGGGCACCACGGCTGTGACGCCGGCCCCTCCGCCGGCCCCAGCCGCTCACAAAGCCACCTCCGAAGACCTGCTGGGTGCTTTGGATCAGCTCGACGAGCGCGTCAGGCGGATCATCATCATCGAGGACAACCCCGACGCCGCCCGCTTACTGCGGCGCATTCTGCAGACGCGAGGTGATTTCCAGATCAGTGAGGCCCACTCGGGCAAGGACGGCCTGGCCCTCATCCGCCAAACCCACCCGGATCTCATTTTGTTAGACTTGATGATGCCCGACCTCGATGGATTTACAATCCTCGACAACCTCAAGACCGACGAGGAGCTGGAGAACATCCCCGTGATCGTCATCACGGCCAAAGAGCTCTCGTCCAAAGAACGTAAGCGCCTTCAGGGACAGATTCAAATGTTGCTGCAAAAAGGTTCATTCATGCAGGAGGATCTGCTCGCCGGCATCAACGCTCTACTTGGAGAAGAGGATAACGCTATATGACCAAGATTCTCTACGTAGAAGACACACCCACCAGTCAACGACTCGTCCAGCGCATCCTCAGCGCGGAAGGCTTTGAAGTCGTGCTGGCTGCCGATGGCATCTCGGCTATCGAGGTTGCTCGAAAGGAGAAGCCAGATCTGATTCTCATGGACATCAACATCGGCGGCATGGACGGCTATGAGGTCACTACCCGGCTGCGTACCATTCCCGGCCTGGAAGAGGTGCCCATCGTGGCGGTGACCGCCGCCACCCTGCAGGGTGACCGGGAACGGGCATTGGTCGCTGGCTGCAACGGCTACATCCCCAAACCCATCGACGTGGATACCTTCGCCGATCAGGTGCGCGGTTATCTCGTCGGCATGGAAGAGAGCGTCGAGTCCCCCGAGGAACGCGCCGAGTATCTGCTGGAGTACAACCAACGCCTGGTGACCCGCCTGGAGGAGAAGGTGCGGGAACTCCAACGGGCCAACGAGGATCTGCAACGGGTAGAAAAGATGAAGTCCGATTTCGTGATCCTGGCAGGACACGAACTGCGCACACCGCTGACGGTAGTCTACGGTTACTTGCAGATCCTCCTTACCAACCCGGCGATCCCCGGCTCACCCGATCAGGAAGGCAGCCCACGTCACCTCCTGAAGAAAATCTCCGACGCCGTGGAGCGTCTGAGCCAGGTGATCCAGGACATCTTGAACGTCTCCCTTATCGACGCACAACGGCTGGACCTGGCCCGCGAGCCCGTCTTCCTCAACTCGACGGTGCAATCGGTGCTCCACAATCTGCGCAGCTTTGGCCCCCAGCGAGAGCTGGTCTTCGAGCTGGGCGGAGGGCTGAGCGATCTGCCGGTGGTAGAAGGTGACCCTCGGCGCCTTCATCAGGCGCTCTGGAACATCCTCAGCAACGCCATCAAATACACACCTGACCACGGCACGATCTACATCGACGGAGAAGTGATCGAAGACACGGTCCATCTGTGGGTCAAGGACACCGGCATCGGTATCCCCAAGGAAGAAATCCAGCACATCTTTGAACGCTTCTACGTGCTGGAGGACGTCTCTTTTCACCGCTCCAGCAAAACGGCCTTCAAAGGCGGAGGGATGGGACTGGGCCTCGCTGTCGCCAAAGGCATCGTTGAGGCCCACGGAGGAAAAATCTGGGCTGAAAGCCCAGGCCACGACGAAGAGCGCCTGCCCGGAAGCACCGTCCACATCCTTCTACCCGTCGGAAAGACGTTCCTCAACGACTAACAAAAGACTCTACTGAAAAAAGGTCTTAAAAATCGGATTGTGCCATATGTCGAGCACCCATATCTGGGAGTACACGCCATATGGCACAACATTGGATTTCTAGTCGGCCACCCTCATGTAGTGGCGAGTTTTGGAGAAATCCGATTTTTATGAGTTACTTCAGGGGTGTCATCAAAAGAGCTCGTAGAAGCGCAGACGGGGATGGGAGAACACCCATCCCCGTCACCCTTTTTCGACCCTCCGGCGGAGCTAAGCAGACGTCGGCTCCACGTTGAAGGTGGCCTGCAACACGTCCTCGCTCCCCGGTAGCGGCTGATGCCCACCGACGAAGACCTGGAAAGCGCCCGGCTCGATCACACGCCGTCCCCGTTCGTCAATAAGAGAGAGTTGACGCGGGGTGATGCCGAAGGTAAGAGTCCGCGTCTCACCCGGGGCCAGGCGGATGCGCCGGAAGCCGATCAGCTCCCACCGGGGCACGGGCACCGAGGCCTCGACATCGCGCAGGTAGAGCTGCACCACCTCGTCGCCGGCGCGCCCACCCACGTTCCGTACCTCCACCTCAACGGTGAGCACAGACGTGGCGGTGTCCACCGCGTTCAACGTGACGCTTTCGGTGCTCAGATGCAGCGCCTCGTAGGCGAAGCGGGTGTAGCTCAACCCGTGACCAAAAGGATACAGGGCTTCGCCCTCAAAGTAACGGTAGGTACGTCCCGCCATGCTGTACTCCTCAAAGGGCGGGAGGTCGTCCACCGAGCGGTAGAAGGTGACCGGGAGCCGACCGGCGGGATTGGTATCCCCGAAGAGCACATCGGCAATGGCCTCGCCTCCAGCCTGACCGGGGTACCATGCCATGACGATGGCAGGCACATGCTCCGCGGCCCAGTTCACGGCTAAGGCGCTACCACTCAACAACACCAGGACCACCGGCTTGCCCAAGGCGTGGATGCGCCGAAGAAGCGCTTCCTGAGGCGCCGGCAGGCCGATCTCGGTGCGGTCGCCGCCTCGAAAACCGGGGACGTCTACGGGCATCTCCTCGCCCTCCAGGGCGCTGGAGAGGCCCAGCGCCAGGATAACCACGTCCGCTTTGCTCGCCACCTCGACCGCTTCCGCCATAGCGTCACCGCCGGGTCGCTCCCACAGCAGCCGGATCTGCGGATCATGGTCAGGACGGGCGTTCACGTAGTCAAGTCGCAGGTCATAGAGGCGTCCCCCCTCCAACTCCACCTCCGTAAAGCGGGTCGTCGGATTGTACCAAATGTCGAGGCCCACGATCTCCTCCTGGTCCAGGTAGAGGTGGTACCCGGTACAACCGCGCAGGCCCAGCTTGTACGTCCCGGATACAGGTGGAATCAGGACCCCTTCCCAGCGCACGGAGAAGGCGTCGCCCACCTCGCCGGTGATCGGCGTCGTTCCTTTCCAGATGAAGTCCACCGCCGAATCGAGCTGCTCGCGGAAGGGCTTGCCCGCGAAGTCGGGATTGTCGTAGTACGCCGCCGCCAGTCCACCCTGACCGGCGTCGCCATGGGGGGCGCGCAGGTACACCGAAGGGATGGGCTCGAGCAGTGGCATTCCTTCGGCGAGGTCACAGCCGGGCGCGTGGTAGACGCGCGTCGCGCCGGAGACCTTACGGCGGATCCCTTCCAGGACAGAGACAGCCTGGGAGGGCGTGCCACTGTAGTTGCCCAGCAGCACCTCCAGATCGTCGGCGTTGGGTCCGATGACGGCGACGCTCTCGAGATCTTTGCGCAAGGGCAGAAGATCGTCCTCGTTCTTGAGCAGGACAATGGACTCCTGCGCCGCCCGGCGCGCCAGAGCACGGTGCTCTGGAGAATCGTTGACGCTGAGAGGGATTTGGGCGTAGGGCACCCGTTCCGGGGGATCGAACATGCCCAGACGGAAGCGGGCGGTGAAGAGCCGCTGCACAGCGCGGTCGATGTCCGCTTCGTCGATCAAGCCCTGCTCCACGGCTTCCAGCAGGGCAGGGTAGGCCGCGCCGCAGTTGAGGTCACAGCCCGCTTTGACCGCCATGGCCGCGGCCTCCGCCGCCGTCTCCACCACCTTGTGGTTCTCGTAGAGGTCGCGGATCGCACCGCAGTCGGATACAACGTAGCCCTCGAAGCCCCACTCACGACGAAGGATCTTCTCCAGCAATGTGGGGCTGGCGCAACAAGGCTCACCGTTGGTGCGATTGTAGGCGCCCATAATAGAATAGGCCCCACCTTCTTTCACGCAGGCCTCGAAGGCCGGCAGGTAACTTTCCCGCAAGTCACGCTCGTCCACCCGCGCGTCGAAGACGTGCCGGAGCGGTTCAGGTCCGCTGTGCACGACATAGTGCTTGGGCGTGGCGATCAGCTTGAAATACGTCTCATCCTCGCCCTGCAAGCCTTTCACAAAGGCAACACCCATCTCCGAGGCGAGGTAGGGACACTCCCCGTAGGTCTCCTGTCCACGGCCCCAGCGCGGATCGCGGAAAAGGTTGACGTTGGGCGACCAGAAGGTGAGGCCAAAGTACTTCTTGTGCGCGCCTCGTCGGAGAGCGTCGTGGTGCTTGGCCCGCGCCTCGTCGGAGATCGCCGTGGCGACCTGATGCATGAGTTCGGTGTTCCACGTCGCCGCCAGGCCGATGGCTTGGGGGAAGACGGTAGCGATGCCCGCCCGCCCCACGCCGTGCAGGCACTCGCCCCACCAGTTGTAGGCCGGCACGTCCAGCCGCTCAATGGCCGGCGCGTCGTAGACCATCTGAGCGACCTTTTCTTCCAGCGTCATCTTGGTCACGAGGTCATCCACCCGCTCCGCAAAGGACAACGTGTCGTTCTTGTATCTGGAAGTACCGTTAGCTTTCATCATTCGACCCTTTCTCTGTATACAGGTAACATTTGACGAGCACGTCATCCACGTAGACGTTCGGCGGCACCTGCTTTTTGCACACATCCATCACAAAGGGACAGCGTCCCGCAAACCGACACCCCTTCTTCAAGTACTCCTCGCGTTCCAACTCCAGGAGATCGATCTCCTCTTCCCACCGCTCCTTCGGATCCGCCTTGGGAATGGATTCGATGAGCAAACGGGTATAGGGATGCTTGGGATCGATCAACACCTGCTCCACGGAGCCCATCTCTACGATGTGTCCGCGGAACATGATGGCTATCCGATTGCTGACGTAATAGGCGGTCGCCAGGTCGTGGGTGATGTAGAGCACGCTCACGCCGTATTTGTCTTTCAGACGTTTAAAGAGGTTCACAATCGACATTCTCAAGGAGGCGTCGACCATGGAAACGGGCTCGTCCGCGATGATCAGCTGAGGATCCGTCAACAGCGCCCGCGCCACGGATATCCGCTGCAGCTGCCCACCGGAGAACTCACTGGGGTATTTGCCGGAGAACTCCTCGTAAGAGAGTCCGACGGCGTGTAGTTTTTCGTCGATCAGCGCTATGGCATCCTCGCGTCGCCGGGCGAGATGGTAATTCTGAACGGTTTCGAAAAAGTACTGATCGACCTGGCGGAGCGGGTTAAAGGTCCCGAAGGGGTCTTGGAAAATAGCCTGCACGTCCTCCGTGAACCACACTTTCTTCGGCTCTTCGTCCCGCTTCCCCTTGTGAATAACGCTGCCTGAAGTTGGACGTTCGAAACCGAGGATGATTTTGGCGATGGTCGTCTTTCCACAGCCGCTCTCGCCGGCCAGGGCGAAAATCTCACCGGGCTTGATGTGAAAGGAGACACCATCCACCGCCGTGATCCTGATCCGCGAGAGAATACTGCCCTGAGAGAAAACTCTGGTCAGGTTTTCAACTTCGAGTAGCTTATCCATCTTCTCCTCCGACCAACCAGCAAGCGACCCGATGGTTGGCATCCACCTCGACAAAATCCGGCATCTGTTCTCTACATATCTCCCGGGCGTGCGGACACCTCGGATGGAAGGGGCAACCAGGGGGAGGATTAATCAGGGAGGGAGGACTGCCCGGCGCACTCTGTCGGGGCGACTTATCCCCGAATTTCGGCAGCGAGTTGATGAGATACTGAGTGTAAGGATGAAGAGGGTTGGCAAAGGTTTCCTCGGTCGAGGCCTCCTCAACCATCTTGCCGGCGTACATAATGCCCACCCGATCGGCGATATTCGCCTGCACACCCATATCGTGGGTGACGATGATGATGGTGTTGTTCAACTTACGCTGGATGTTTTTCAGCAACTGCACAACGCCCCGTTGGACGATCACGTCCAGCGCGGTGGTCGGCTCATCTCCGACGATGATGCGCGGCTTGAGAATCGCCGCCAGGGCGATCGTCACCCGCTGCCGCATGCCGCCGGAGAGCTGATGAGGATAAGCCTCCAGGATCTGGCTGGGAAGCCCCAACTCCGCGAGATGATTTGCGGCCATAATGCGGGCTTCCAATCGTCCTTTGCCTCGCACGTGACTTTCGATAAAATCCCGAAAGGTCTCCTTCACTTTGAGTACGGGATTGAGCACGCTCATAGAGCCCTGAGGCACGTAAGAGATGTAATCCCAGCGCAGCTTGCGTTTCTCTTCCTCGTCAAGCGTGTAGATGTCAAACTCCTCACCGTTCACGCGGTAGTAGGTCTTACCGCCCATCAGCCGCAACGGCGGCTCAAGGGCAGCGAAGAGCGTCTTCAACAAGGTCGTCTTACCGCAGCCACTCTCCCCGGCGATGCCGTAGACTTCGTTCTCGTAGATCTCGAGATTGACGTCGTTGACCGCCTTCACCACCTTCCGCGTGCCAAACGTGTCGAGCACGTAGAAAGCCTTCAGGTGTTCCGCTCTGAGTATTGTCTGATTCATAACGACCTCACCGTGTTCCAACGCGCTGCGTGCGCGTGCGCGGATCCAGGTATTCGCTGATGCTGACCGAAAGCCAGTACAAAGCCACAAAGAGGCTGATCGCCAGGACCACCGGCGTTAGCAGCCACCACCAGTGTCCCAGCAGAGCCGCCTGATAAGTGATGGCCCAGTTAAGCATCGTGCCCAGCGTGGGAATGTCGATGTTGACCAGACCCAAAATGGCGAGCGTCATCTCCAACCCGATGGCCCAAGACATATTATTGATCAACGTGGAAAAAATCAAAGGCATCGCGAAGGGCATGTACTCGTTGATCACGAGGTGCAGTGGCCCAGTGCCCGAGAGAATCGCCGTCTGCGTGAACTCACGCTCGCGTAGGCTCAGAATCAACGAGCGGATGACCCGCGCATCCCAGGCCCATCCGAAGAAAGCCAGCAGCAACCCCAGAGTCACCAAGGTCAAATTCTCGCGAATGAGCATGGCCAGCATCACGACAATGAGAAACAGGGGAATGACCAGTAAGCTGTCGGTGATGAACATCAACGCCCTATCCGTCCCTTTCCCCCGATAACCGGCGATCATCCCTACCACCACCGCGATGATGCGCGAGACGGACCCGGCGATCACCGAGATAGTCAACGAGTTGCGCACGGCAAAGGTCGCCTGCCAGAAAACGTCTTGGCCCTTGGAGTTAGTGCCCAGCCAGTGCGCTCTGGAGGGTTCCAAATCCCGAGGTACGACGCTCCACCGCGTTGGATCATAGAGTGAGAAGGCGGAAAGGGCTGCAAAGACAACCATCAGGCAGAGAACACAAAAACTCACCGCAAACCGGTAATCTCTGAAGAGATCTCTGAATGTTTTCATGTAGATGATCTCCTTACGTATATCTGATCCGGGGGTCGAAGAGGGGGTAGAGCAGATCAATAATCAGAATCGCCGTCGTAATAGCTATTATGGAAAGCGCCGTAATCCCCATGATCAGGTTATAATCTCCGGTCACGATGGCGTTATAAAGAAGCGTGCCCAACCCCGGATAGGAAAAGACGATTTCCGTGATCAAAGCGCCGCTGAAAATCTGGCCCAACGAGAGCGCCAGCCCCGTGATCTGAGGAAGAATGGCATTGCGGATCACATATCGCCATACGATCCGCCCTTCTTTGACCCCACCCATTTTGGCATATTGGACAAAGTCCTCGGAGTTGACGTTCTGTACAATCAACTTCATCGTCTGGAAGTTGGCGGCTGTTCCCAGGATGACCAGGGAGAGAGCTGGCAGGAAAGCATGCCTGAGGATGTCTCGGATGGTATTCAGGTTGAACCTGAGCTCTCTGCCCAGCGAAGCGCCGCCGCTGATGGGAAAGAGGGGCCAGACGTAAGCCAGCAGTAGCAACAGCGCGAAAGCAAAGATGTAATAGGGAATCGGTCTGATGAGCATCGCCACGGTATCGAAAACCTTCGACCAGCGGGCCCGGGAGAAGTAACCGGCTAAGCCTCCAATGATATTCCCGATGGTCCAGGAGAGCAACGTCGTCGTCAACAGCAATCCCACCGTCCACGGCAGAGAGATGCTGATTAACTTCCTGACCGGGGTGGGAAACTGAAAGAAGGAGACTCCGAAATCGCCCCGGAAGAGCCGCTTCCAAAAGGCGATGTACTGATCGAACATCGACCCTTCCAGGCCGTACATTTCTGTGAGATCTTCGACCATATCCTCAATGGTAGCAGGGTCCAGATACGTGCCTCGCGACCTTAACTCGGCGATGGTCCGTCGCACGGGGTTGGTCGGCGTGAGGCGAGGGATGAGGAAGACGGCGGTGATCCCCAGAAAAATGACCAGAACATACTGTATTAACCGCCGGATGAGATATTGTTTAAAATTCAAGGCTTTTCTCCTCTACATTTTCATCCGTGATCAAAGCCTGTTCACCGCCCTGGGCGGGCGGAGAGCCCACCCAGGGCAGTGTGCTGTATCTACACCATGTGACTACCTTCACTCCGTCGCCGAAGGGCGATTTTGTAACCGTAGCACCCGGTTTTCGCCATGGATACGAACTACGGTCCGACCGGTTCGAGGAACGGCGTGGTGTACCGGAAGGCGCCCCAGTGCACGTAAGGCTGCATATAGGCGTTTTCCGCACCGGGCCAGTTGGTCCAGTAGTACTCATCCCAACTGATGAAACCGATGTAGCCGAAGGTGGGGATGGTGGGCATATCCTCGATGAGGAGCTTGAGGCCTTCAATGCCCAATTCTCTGATGGCCTCGGTGTCGGCAGGATCGGTCTCACGCAATGCGGTGAGCACTTCGTCCATCTCCGGGCTTGACCAACGCGACGCGTGCCCGCTGGTGTCTTCCCCCACCGGGCGGACGTAGTTGGAGTTGAAGACGTCCAGCGTCTTATGCAGGTCAACGCCCGCGCCCCAGGGCTCGGAGGCCGGCCAGGCACCGGAGACCTGGAAATCACCCATGTCCTGCAAGGTGGCGTGAGCGTCCGTGGGCATGAAGACCGCGTCAATCCCGAACTCCTTCCACTGCTGAACCGCCGCCTGCGCGTTCTTAACCTGCAAGTGGGTCATGTCGGTCATATCGATGACCTCAATCTTCCAGGGCGTGCCATCCGGCAGGAGCCAGTTCCCGTTCTCGTCCCGGGAGAAGCCGTTTTTGATGAGCAACTTCTCGGCGGCCTCCGGCGCATACTTGTACCAACCGAGGCCAAAAGCCTGCTTGATGTAATCAGGGTCATCGGGGAAAGTGTAACCACGGCTGCGGGCATATTCTGCCACCCGTGCCGGAGCTTCGGGGTCGAAGGGCTTAAAGGTCTCGCCGTCACCCAGATCCAGCTCGAACTCACTCAGCCATGGTATCATAGGCTCGATGAAGTTTTCGGGGTAAGAACCCAACGAGGGAATGTGAACCGGACTCAGCGTACCCATGCCGTCGACAGCCTGGCCCACGTATTCGGCGATGTCAATCGACAGCAACAACGCCCAGCGCACCTCAGGGTTGTCGAAGGGTTCAACCGCCGTGTTGAAAGTGATGCCGGTCATAGCAGGATCGTTGTTCACGACCCAGGGGAAGGAAGGCTGATAGGCGCGAACCGTCTCGCCCTGTGCTAACACGGCCTTAAGCCCCTCGGCCGAGAGGTCTGCCGCATCCAACTCATGCGTCAGCTGTGCCAGAATCATGGCTCCCTCGTTGGCGAAAGCCTGGAAGACGATGTACTTGGGGGCAGGTTCGCCATACAGGATCCCTGTGGGGCTCTTGTCCCAATCCTCACGCTTTTCCCAGATGGTCCAGTAACCGGAGGGGTCGTAGCTGTGCAACTTGTAAGGGCCGGTCCCGACGAAGGGGTCGAACTGGAACGTGATGGGGTCCTCCACCGTCTCGAAGATGTGCTTGGGCATAATCCAGGTGCAGCCCCAACGGTCGAGGAAGGTGGTGTGGAACCGCGAGTTCGGCTGCTTCAATTCAAAGACGACGGTGTAGTCATCGGGCGTGGAGACAGATTCGACGTTCTCAGAGAAGAAGGCGTGCGCATTGAACCCCTCGTACTCCATGAGCATCTCGGCTGTAAACGCCACGTCAGCGGAGGTGAAGGGCTCACCATCGGACCAGGTGACGCCTTCACGGAGCGGGATCTCCACCCGCGTGAAATCGTCGTTGTAAATCGCATCCCCGGCGGCGAGGCTGTTGATGATCTCCCCGGTGGCGAAGTCAATGGTCCACAGCGCCGCACCGGCCAGGTTCTGCATACCGCGATCCCGCCACTTCCAGCCCACCCAGTAATTGAAGTTGTTGGGAGAGCCCACGCGGCCTGTCAGCTGATTGACGATCAACGTCTCATCTCGGGGCAACCCCTCAAAGACCTCGGGTGCCTCTTCGCGCTCCACAGGTTCGGGCGTAGCTGTGACCACCACCTCCTTGACCACCGTTTCGCCCTTCTCCTTCTCAATGACGGTCACCGTCACAACCTCAGGCGTGGGGGTGGCGCAGGCGGTCAACAGCAGACCAAGAGCTGTCAACAAACTTATCGTAAACAGCGTTACCTTGCGCATGTGTCTGTTCCTCCTTAGAAAAGGTTTACATTTCAATGTTTGTGGCAACTTCGGTTCTTCCAGGTAGACCTAAACTCGATAGCGTTTCACCTCCTTCTGTTATGTTTAATCTCTCCCCTACTCCTCCCCAAGCGCACGACAGGACTGCCGGATTATCAGATCAGTCGGCAACTCTACGCGTTCGGTAGGATGATTCGGATCTTCGATCAGAGCCAACAGATTGCGCGCGGCCACCCGCCCCATCTCCTCCAGAGGTTGACGCACGGTAGTCAGCGGCGGATGGACGGAAGCCGCCTGGGGAATGTCGTCGAACCCCACGACAGAGATGTCATCAGGAATTTTGAGCCCCCGGTCGCGCACCGCTTCCATGACGCCGAAGGCCATCACGTCATTGGAAGCGAAAATAGCGGTGGGGGGGGCCGCGAGGTTCAAGAGCGCTTCGCCGCCGGCATAGCCATCGGGCTGAAAGAAATTGCCTTCCTGAATCAAAGCTTCGTCCACAGGGATGCCATAGTGTTCCAGCGCGGCGCGATAACCGGCCAGTCGATCCTGCGCGCAGCCCATCTTCATGTTTCCGGTGATAAATCCAATGCGGCGATGTCCCAGCTGAATAAGATACTCGGTCGCCATAAAGCCGCCCTCCCAGTTCTCGGCGGCCACCGCCGGCTCGTCTCGAGCGATGCCTTGATGGTCGATAAGCACGTAGGGAAAATTGCGTTCGTTCAACGAGGCCAGGTAGGCTTCAGGCTGTCGCGGCAAGACCAGGAGTAATCCGTCGGCCATGCCCTGCGTCATCATGGTCACATAGGCGGATTCCTCAGTTCTCCGGCGATGGGTGGTGTAGAGCATCAAGTCGTACTGCGCCCGCACCAGCTCGTCGTCGATACCCCGGATGATCTCGCCGATATAACCGGTGCCCAGGTCACGCACCAACAGCCCGATGACCTGGGAGGATCCACCGGCCAGACTGCGAGCCTGACGGTTGGCGACGTAGCCCAGCTTATCGATAGCCTTGAGAACCCGGGCACGCGTCCGCTCATCGACAACGTCTTTGTTATTGACCACCCGGGAGACAGTGGAGTAGGAGACGCCTGCCTCTTGCGCCACGTCCATAATGGTAACGCGCTGGGTGTGCTTGCGACTCATAAGCTTTCCTTTCCGCTAAACTCACGTTGCTATACAGATGGGGGGCACGTTCTGACAGAACAAGCCGTCCGTCCTGTGTTGTGGGAGAGGATTTTGAACTGTTAACCTGCCGGCTACGCGCGGGTTTTGCAAGCGCTTGCAGAACGGACGAAAAATAAAAGCGGCACTCACGGCCAGCTACAAGGCCTAAAGACCACCCCAGAAGCTGCGCGGACATCTTTGCAAGCGCTTGCATAATATAGTCTACCAAAGAGATGTCCCTTTGTCAAGAGGGAATTTTTTGATGATTGCCCCCTACGTGGAAGATGAGATGGCGCCTTGCGAACGGGCGAAGTGGTAGTGCAAGTGAAGAGCTAGATTGCAAGCGCCGTGCTTCTCGGATATACTCGTAAACCCTCAAACTGACAATCCAAGGAAATATGATACAATGAAATATCGTAAGGAACTTCACGGTGAGGTCAATGCTCCCAACGACCCCCGGAAAAGCCGTTCAAGCCTGCGTAACCACACACGCCAAGTGGAGGACAACAACTCGATGGCACAGAAAAACGAAGAGACCATCCTCGAACAGAAACTCGATACCCTATTGGAACAGATGACACTGCCGGAGAAGGTGGCGCTGCTCTCCGGTAGGAACGCCTGGCAGACCATGCCTAACGAGCGGCTGGGCATCGCCCCGCTCTCTATGACCGATGGGCCGCACGGCGTGCGCGCCGACGACGCCGGCATGGGCCGCCCCGTCGGTCCGGCGACATCTTTCCCTACCGGCGTCTCCATGGCCGCCAGCTGGGACCCGGCGCTTATCGAGCGCGTCGGCGCCGCACTGGCCGAGGAGACGCTGGGCATGGGCTGCGACGTGCTCCTGGGCCCCTGCGTCAACATCGTCCGCACGCCTTTGGCCGGACGTAACTTCGAGAGCTACTCCGAAGACCCCTACCTCGCAGGGCGCATCGGCGTGGCCTGGGTGCGCGGCCTGCAGAGCCAAAACGTCGGCGCCTCGTTGAAACACTATGCCTGCAACAACCAGGAGACAGAACGCTTCCGTGGCAGCTCCGTCGTGGATGAACGGACGCTGCGCGAGATCTACCTGCCTGCCTTCGAGACCATCGTCAAGGAGACGCAACCGTGGACGGTGATGTGCGCCTACAATCGCATCAACGGCACCTACGCCAGCGAGCACGACTATCTGCTCAACAAGATCCTGCGCGACGAGTGGGGCTTTGAGGGCGTCGTCGTCTCCGACTGGACGGCCAACCACACGGTGACCGCCTCCGTCAAAGGCGGGTTGGACCTGGAGATGCCCGGCCCGGCGAAGTACTACGGTCAGCTGCTGGTAGACGCGGTGCGCATCTGGCAGGTCGAGCCGGAGGTGATCGACCGTGCCGCCCGCCGCATTCTGCGGATGTTAGCCAAGGCCGGGAAGCTGGGCGATCCGGTCCCTCGGCCCCAGGGCAGCGTCAACACGCCGGAGCATCAGGCCTTGGCCCGCGAGCTGGCCGAAGCCTCCATCACCCTGCTGAAGAACGAGAACCACGTGCTGCCACTGGACATTGACACGCTCTCATCCCTCGCCGTCATCGGGCCGAACGCGGCGGAGGGCCGCATCGGCGGCGGCGGAAGCTCCTACGTCGAGCCACCCTACCGCGTCAGCCCGCTGGAAGGGCTACAAGCCGCGCTGGGCGACCGCGTTGAGATCCGCTACGAACAGGGCTGCGACAACTACACCGAGCCGCCCCTGCTCGATCCCGAGCTGCTGACGCCGCCGCAGGGTGAAGGGCCTGGGCTATGGGGCACCTATTACAACAACACCGAGCTCGAGGGTGAGCCGGCTGCGGAGGAGTTCGTCCCCAAGCTCGACTTCTGGTGGATGAATCTGCCGGACGGCGTGATGCCGGAGGCCTTCTCCGCGCGATACGAGGCCACGCTCACCGCGCCGGAGAGCGGACGTCACGTCTTGAAGCTGCTCAACGTCGGCGTCGCCCGGCTCTACCTCGACGGCGAGCTGCTGATCGAGAGCTCCGCCATGCACCTGCTGGACGACTACCGCCCCATCAACCAGGAAGCGGCCTATGTGGAGCTGGAAGCGGGGCGCACTTACGAGCTGGTGGTGGAGTTTGTCAAACCGGCGCTGATCGATCTGCAGATGCTGCGCCTGCTCTTCGCGCCTGCGCCCAAGCCGGAGGCCGACAACCGCTTCGAGCGCGCTGTCGAGCTGGCGGCCCGCGCCGACGTCGCCGTGGTCTTCGGTGGGATGCCGCGCGGCTACGAGAGTGAGGGCCACGATCGACCCGATATGGCGCTGCCCGGTCGGCAGAACGAGCTGATTCGGGCGGTGGCAGCCGCCAATCCCAACACCATCGTCGTGCTGAACTGCGGCTCGCCCGTGGAGATGCCCTGGATCGACGAGGTGCCATCCGTCGTTCTGGCCTACTATCCCGGCCAAGAGGGCGGACACGCCGTCGCCAACGTGCTGACAGGCGAGGTGAATCCCTCGGGCAAGCTGCCGGTGACCTTCCCCAGGCGCCTGGAGGACAATCCAACCTTCATCAACTATCCCGGACACCGCGAGGTGCGTTACGGCGAAGGTATCTTCGTCGGCTACCGCTACTACGACGAGAAAAGGATCGAGCCGCTCTTCCCCTTCGGCCACGGTCTCTCCTACACGACCTTCGCCTACAGCGACCCGGTCGTGCCCGCCGAGGTCACGGCAGACGAGCCGGTGCGCGTCGCCGTGACGGTGACCAACACCGGCGACCGCGCAGGACAGGAGATCGTCCAGCTCTACGTGCGCGACCCGGAGACGACGCTGGCGCGCCCGCCCAAGGAGCTCAAAGGCTTCAAGAAGGTCGCGCTGGAGCCCGGTGAAAGCGCGACCGTCGAGTTTGCGCTGGATCGACGCGCGCTCTCGTTCTACGATCCGCAAAAAGGCGCCTGGGTCGCCGAGCCAGGCGAGTTCGAGGTGCTGGTGGGTAGCTCGTCGCGCGATATCCGCGCACGGGCGAGGTTCAAACTGACGGCCTAGCACACGCTCACCCATGAAAAGGTCCCGACATGACGTCGGGGCCTTTTCACATACGGCTGATGGAGATCTCCAAGATGCAGTCTCTGCAAGGGATCCTAACCTGCGCCCTTCGCGGCTTCTCTTCAGTCGGTTCCTCGGTTCCTCAACCTTGCCATCTCAACATAGATCGTCCTCCTTCCTGCCTTCAAACGACGCGCATTCAATCTTGCAACCAACACCACACTGCCACCTTAACATATCCACGCTTTCATAAAAGATGGACCGTGTTAAGAATAACGCCGGACTCGGTTGGAAAAGTTGGAGTTGAGTCAGCCCTCTTGTACCCTCCACGCACAACGGAATGCCGTCAGCGTCCTCTATCGCTACTCCAGATCAGAAAGCCTGTCCCTCTACTGTCGTTTGTTAAGTAAGAATTTACAATACAGGGCGTCCACCCCTCATTTGTAAAGTGTGATTTGACAATCCTCCTATCCTTTTATATCATGGAGAAAGCAGGCTCCGCTCCCCGTGACGCCGGACGCCTTCAGGTCTCCGCAGGAGAGCCGGCCCTTCAAAGCCTGAAAAGCATCGGCTATCTGGCGGTGTAATACAGCAAGGCGTGGTGTAATCCGACCATAGCGACCTGCGAGGTTCAGAAGCCGACTTTCACGTTTCGATTTCTCGCTTTGAGGCCTGCACCTGGCGTACAGAAACACACGTCGGAAACCTCAGAGGTCTTAGCTGAATTTACTTAGCAGTCTCTTTTTCTGTGCAGCCGGTCAGTGACCCTACCTTGGATTTCTAGTGGGTCACCTCCTATGTCTAGGGTTTTGACCGCGAATTCTCCTCCATGTAGTAGCAAGTTTTGGAGAAATCCAATTTTTATGAGTTATTTCAGTGTAGACAAGGAGTTACACCATGAAACTAGAGTTTGTGTTAAACGAGGAACCGGTCACCGTTGAAGTGCCCAAGACACTCTCGCTGTTAGACCTGCTGCGCGACGAGCTGGGTCTCACCGGCACCAAGCGCGGCTGCGAGATAGGACAGTGTGGCGCGTGTTCGGTGCTTGTCAACGGCGTGCTGACCCGTGCCTGCGTCACGTCGGTGCGCGAGATCGTTGGCTGCACCGTCACCACCATCGAGGGAATCCACGCACCCGACGGTGGCCCCAACGATCTCCAACAGGCCTTTCTGGATCACGGGGCGACGCAGTGCGGCTACTGCACGCCGGGCATGGTCATCGCCGGGGAAGCCTTGCTGCTGAGGACGCTCACACCGACACGAGCGGAGATCCGCGAGGCCATCAACGGTAATCTCTGCCGCTGTACGGGCTACCAACAGATCGTCGATGCCATCCAGGCCACGGCGGAACGGCGGCGACGAGCACAACAAGAAAGAGGAGGCACAGCATGACAGCGCTCAATTACGTCGGTAAGGCGGACGCCCGGGCCGTCGATGGCCTGGACAAGGTAATGGGAAAAGCGAAGTACGTGGGCGATCTGCGCGTGCCGGGCATGCTCTACGCGAAGGTATTGCGTAGCCCAAACCCGCACGCCCGCATCGTCAAGCTCGATACCACCCCGGCGCTGGAAGTGCCCGGCGTCGTTGCAGCCATCACGGGGGAAGACTTCGTCGATCACGGGGTTTTCGGCTGGCCCGTGAAAGACGCCTTCATCCTGGCGCACAAAAAGGTGCGCTACGTGGGTGACCCCATCGCCGTGGTAGCCGCCGAAAGCCAGGCCGCCGCCCAGGCCGGCGTCGAAGCCATCATCCTGGAACTGGAGGCGCTGCCCGTGGTCGCCGATCCGCTGCGCGCTCTGGACGACGACGCTCCCCTGATCCCCCTGGCGTCGCCCGCCGGGGAGGAACAAGGGACTCAGGCGGAGCCGGGAAATCTCTGTGTCACCCACCGGGTCCGCAACGGTGATCCCGACACCGTTCTGGCAGAGTGCGCGGTGGTGCTCGACGAGACCTACCGTTTCCTGCACCAGGAGCACGCCTACATCGAAACGCAGGGCGCGCTGGCCATCCCGCAAGACGACGGCTCGGTGATCATCTTCGCCAACGATCAAAGCCCGCACATCAACCGGGGTAACGTTGCCGCCGTGTTAGGTTTGCCCGAGGAGAAAGTACGCGTGATCCAACCCCCCGTCGGGGGTTCCTTCGGCGGGAAGGACGACAGCAATTACCAGCACTCAGCTCATGTGGCGAAGCTGGCGCTGCTCACGGGCCGCCCGGTGCGCCTGAAACTGACGACGGACGAGGACATGGTCGCCTCTTACAAACGTGAGTGGATGCAGATCCGCCTGCGCCTGGGAGCCACCGAGGACGGTCGGCTGCGCGCGGCGAAAGCCAAACTTCTGGCCGACAGCGGGGCCTACGCTTCCATGACGCCGCTCTCAGCGTGGCGGGCCACCATGCACGCAGCGGGCACCTACCGCTACGAAGCCGCTCACGTGGATACGGACGTTGTCTACACCAACAACGGCTACTCCGGCGCCTTCCGGGGCTTCGGCAACACCGAGGCAACCGCTGCCTCGGAGATGGCTGTGGACGAGCTGGCGTATCGGCTCGGCGTGGACCCCATCGACTTCCGGCTGAAGAACGGCCTGCGGCGGGGCGACTCCGCCTTCACCGGCAACCTCATCGATCACGAGGTCGGCCTGGCAGCGTGCCTGCAGTGGGTGCGCGAACGGTCCAAATGGGATCAAAAGCGGGCGGAGTATACGCAGTCCAACGCTAACGCTGGCGTGGTGCGCGGTCTCGGCGTCGCCGCCTACTTCCACGGCAGCGGTCTGGGCGGCGAGGGCGCGGACTACGCCAACATGACCATGGAAGTCGAGCGCGATCACTCTATCACCCTGCAGGCCGGGCTAACGGATTACGGACAGGGCAGCCGTACCGTCTTTACCCTCCTGGCGGCGGAGGCCCTGGGCGTCGATCCGGCACGCATCGAGATGTTGCGCCCCGATACGGAGACGGCCCTCGAGACCGGCCCCACGGTGGCCTCACGGGCCTCGATGGTCGGCGGCAACGCCGTGCTGGTCACAGCCCGCAAGATTGATAAGCTCCTGCGGCTGGCGGCGGCCGACGCCCTGCACTGCGCACCGGAACAGCTGGTGCGCGACGGCGAGCGTTACATTGGTCCCAGCGAAGAACCGCTGACCTTCGAGCAGGTCGTCGACCACGCCTTCGCCATGGGCTTTCAGCTCTCCGCCCAGGGCCACTGGGAGATTCCCACCATCCACTGGGACTTCGAGACGGGCACCGGTGTGCCCTACTTCTGCTACACCTTCGGTGCCCAGGTCACCGAGGTGGAAGTTATCCGCGCCACGGGCGAGATCCGCGTCACGCACGTCTGGGCCGCCCACGACGCCGGCCGGATCCTCTTCCCTAAGGGCGCCAAGGGACAAATGCTGGGCGGCATCGCTCAGGGCCTCGGTTACGGCCTGCTGGAGGGCTTTGAGTACAAAGACGGCTACCCACAACAGCATAACTTCGGGAAGTACCGGATCCCCCGCGCCACCGACATGCCGGAAATCGAGACGACGTACGTCGAGACCCGCTTGCCAGAAGGTCCCTTCGGCGCGAAGAACCTGGCGGAGCCGGTGATGATCGCCACCGCCCCCGCCATCGCCAACGCCGTCTTCCACGCCACGGGCAAACGCGTGCGCCGCTTGCCGATTCGACCGGAGGATGTCAGGGAGTCATGAGTCAGCGTGAGCGCGTGTGAGGGTGGTGGTGGAGGGCGTACTATCCGACCGCGCGACTGTTGAACCGGGCCATCAACTGACTCATCGACCCGCCAACTATCCGACTACCAGACTACCAGACTACCAGACTACCAGACTAACAGACTATCTGACCATCAGACTAAAAGGACTAACCTATGGATTTGCAAGGGAAAACAGCCCTGGTCACCGGGGGCGCGCATAGGGTCGGCGGGGCCATGACACGGGCGCTGGCTGAGGCAGGCGCGAACGTCGTCATTAACTACCACTCCTCGGCCCACGCCGCCGAGGCGCTGGCCGAGGAGGTTCGCGCGTTGGGTGTCGGCGCCCTACCCTTCCAGGCGGATGTGACGGACGCGGCGCGGGTGCAGGCGATGGTGGATGCAGCGCAAGAGCGCTTTGGCGCCGTGGATGTGCTCATCAACAGCGCCTCGCTCTTCAAACCCACGCCTTTCCCCATGGACGACTTCGCCGACTGGCACACCGTGACGGACATCCTGCTCAACGGACCTTTCTACTGCGCTAACGCGGTCGCGCCCGGCATGCTGACGCGAGGCCGAGGGGTGATCATCAACATCATCGACCTTTCGGCCTGGGAGCCATGGCCCAACTTCGCCGCGCACTGCGTGGGCAAGGCCGGGCTGCTGGCCTTCACCCGACAGCTGGCACTGGAGCTCGCGCCGACCGTGCGCGCTAACGCCATCGCCCCCGGCCCGGTCCTCCCGCCGCCGGATTACGACGAAGCCAAGATCCGGCGCACCGCCCGGAGGACGTTACTGCAGCGTTGGGGCAGCGTCGCCGACGTCGTTGACGCCATGCTCTACCTGGTGCGCGCCGATTACGTCACCGGAGATGTCATCATCGTCGACGGCGGCGAGCGCTACGGGCATCGAAAATCCCCTGACCCGGCCACCCACGCCGCGTCCTCGTCCAACGGATAGATGGGCCGCTTCACGCGCACGAACTCCAACTCCGGCAGGATGCAGTTGGTTGCACCGGGGGTAAAGGCCAGAATCGAGCGCGGGCTGATGGCCTCGAAAGGCGCCGTCAGGTAGCCGCGCTTGAGCGCCACGATGTCGTAAGCCAACGGCTCAATACCCAGGGCCCGCAGTTGCGCGGGCTCGTGGAAGCTGACGCGCTCCGCTGTCAGCACCACGTCGATGCCCGCAACGCTCAGCACGACCATAACACCGTGCTCAACGCGCCGGTGCGGCTCCCGCACGCCCCCCACATAGGTAACACCGTCAGAGATCAACCGCACGGTCCCCTTGACGGGCAGCGGCGTGCCGTGGGCCGTGTCCAACTTCCCCCCGATGGTGAGCGCCACCTCGCGTCCCACGCCCGCGCGCACGCAGGCTTCGACGGCCTCGACGTCCCATAAACCGGCGACGACGGCGTTGGTAGCGTTCTTCTCCAGCATGATCCGCAGCAGCTCGGGCACATCGGTGGTGCCGCCCGCGCCGGGATTGTCGCCGGAGTCGGAGAGGAAAACGGTGGATTCGGGCGCGGCCAGAGCCGCGTCCACGGCCTCGGCCATGGGATAGGCCTCGGCGCTGACGCCAAAGTCCTCACGACGCGACCAGAATGCTTCCGCAAGCCGATTCGCCTCGGTCTGCGCCAGCGCCGCGTCGCCGTCGGTGACCACCACGAAGGAGACGCCGGTGTCGGGGATGTCGGCCCAGCAGTGGGAGTTGGCGACGGTCGTGGAAACGATCTCTGGACGCTCCTCCAGCGCCTCGGCACGGCCCATCATGGCCTTCATGGGATCGCGCGCCGTCTGCGCCATCTCGCCGGGCAGCAGGAAGGGGATGCGGGCGAAGCCCATCTCAGGCATGATCTCGCCCCTCAGGATCTGCAACAACATCTCCGCCGTCTTGACACCGGTCTCGTAGGCGTCGGTGTGCGGCGCGCGGTGATAGGCGACCAGCGCGTCGGCGGCCTCGACCATCTCCTGGGTGACGTTGCCGTGCATATCCAGCGCCACGGTAAGGGGCACGTCGGGGCCCAGGCGCGCACGCAGCTCGCGCACGACAACGGTGTCACAATAGTCCTCATCCTCGGCCCGCATGGCGCCGTGCAAGAAGATGCACGCTGCGTCGACGTCGTGCGCTGCGTCCAACAGCGCGTCCTTCAGGTGCTCGAAGACCTCCTGCTTCACCACGCCGCCGGGCATAGCGTGTGCTGTCACCGAAGGCACCGGCGCGTGGCCCGCCGCCTGCAGCGTCTCCACAATGCCGCCAAAGGCCCCGTGGCGCAGCGGCGGCGCGAGAGTCTCCGCCCCGTACTTAGGATGAAAATCCGCCAACTCCATCTTGAAGGGTGTAAAGGTGTTCGATTCGTGTCCAATACCGCCGACCAAAATACGCATAACCGGCTCCTTGTGCTGGTTGCTGGATACTTGATGCTGAATGCTCGTACAACTCGTTGTGGTCGGTGTCTCACCGTACCACAGCCCCGCGGGCACGCTCCACCAGCCCGCGCCGGCGGAGACCGATGAATCCGTTTAATCCGTTGACTGATAACGCGCTATCCGCGCCGCGACATCGTCCGCCAAGCGCTCGATGAAGCCGACGACGTAATCTCGCACGTCCAGGGCCGGATCTTCGATCAGCGGCGTCAGGTCCATGGCGTAAACGGTATGTGTGGCGATGTCGGTCTCATGCGAGGCGTAGTAAGTGGCGTTGGCGCGCCGCCGGCCCATGGTCGCCAGGTCGTAGCGCTTCCCTCCGGCGACCTGCGAGTCGAAGAGACTCACCAGCGCCGTCTGAATGTTGTCGTGCGCCGAGACGTCGAAGACCACCTTCTCATCGTCCAACATCCAATCTAACGACCGCCAGATCTCGCAGCCGTAGACCCGCGCTGGTCGGCGATCCTTCGGCAAGCGCCGCAGCGCCTCGATAACGCGCACCGCCGTGCCGACGTGGGTGTTATGCTTGTCGGCCAGATTGTGGGTGTAGACCACGCCGGGCCGCGTCGCCTCGAAGAGCGCCACCAGATCCTCCGTCGGCGCCGGGTTCGAGGGATCCTTCACAGCGGCACTGGGATAGTCCAGCAGCACCTGCGCGCCGTACTCCCCCACCATCGCCGCCTTCTTCTGCTCCTTGCGACGCACCACCATCATCTCCTCGTCGGTGTAGTCGGCGTAGATGTCGTCACGCGGCGAGCCACTGCCGTTGGTCATCACCACGCCCGTGAACCAGCGATCCGTGCGCTGGAAGCATCGCAGGATCCCGTCCACGGCCAAAATCTCCAGATCATCCTGGTGTGCGCCCACACCCAGGTGCGTCGTTCGCGCCAGCGCTTCCTCCGCCGCCGTCCCGTCCGGGACAAAAACCTCGGCGCTCTCTTTGTGGAACTTCATCCTTAACCTCCCCTTGCATGCCAGGTGCGACACACTTCCGAATCCAGTCTGCTCTCTTCACGCATGTAAGACACTTTAGAGAACCTTCCCTCACAGACCTGTGGTGAAAAGTGTGTTGCACCTGAGAAGACAAGCAGACTATAACCTAACCGTTCTCAAGACAACTCCGGCAAACTTGCCGCGGCGATAGCTTGACCGACGCGGCGACTCTTTTCATCCGGCAACTGCAGATTGATGCGGCCGGCCAGCTCGGGGAATTCGACCGACAACACTTGGTGGGCATGCTCCACCATCAGAGGGCCTCCTTTTCCCGACGTGCAGCGTCCCAGGATCAACACATGCTTGATCTCGTAAAAGTCGGCGTAGTGAGCGATGGCGTAGCCCAGGTAGATGCCCATGGTCTCCCAGATCTGACGCGCGCCGGCGTGCCCGTCCTCCAGATAAGCCTGCACCGCCTTGAGCTTCTCCGCCTTGGGCACGCCCTGGGGCACCTCGATCCCCACCTTGGGCGCCAGACGGAAAACGCACTGCTGCGAGAAGTAGAGCGAGCCGATGCCCGCGTCACCGGACCAATCCACCTCCACCGGCGCGTCGGGCTGATAGTCCACCGGCGCGAAGGCCAGCTCATTGAGCCAGCCGGTGATCTGCCCCTGCAGATTGACGTAACCGCCCGCCTCACTGGAGCCCATAGCAATGCCCAGCACGCCGGTATCCTCCAGCGACATAGCGCCCGCCAGCGCCGTCACGTCGCCGTCGTTGACCACCACAATGGGCACACCGAACACCTCGCCCAGGCGCACGAACATGCTCCGAACCTCGTCGTAGCGCGCCTCGGGAATCCCTCGGAAGAGCGAGGCCACCATGGGCCGGTTGTCGATGTAGACGCCCGCCGAACTGCCGCCGATGGCGTCCACGCGCGGCATCTTGGCCGCGGCGCTCTCCAGCGCGGCCTTGACCTCATTATAGTGATAGCTCGGATCGCTGTGCGCCCGCGGCTCCCAGACCACCTCCTCGCTGTAGACCGGCTCGCCGTCGATGACCGCCGACACCTTGCGGTCCGAGGCGCCCAGGTCGAAGCCGATGCGGCAGCCCTCCAGATGTCCGCCGATGGACTCGCCCACCTCATTCGTCGGCGGCACCTCAGACGCCGCACAGGGGACCACGTCGAAGGTCCGCTCGTAGATGCGCCCCATGAACTCGAAATCGAAGGCGCGACTGCCGTGGGGACTGTAGCACTCGCCCACGTAGGCGCCCACAGACGGCGGCCCGCCCACATAGACGCGCCACCCGCCCCGCTGCCAGAGCAGGAACTTCACGATCCGCTCGGCATACCTCAGATTCGCCTCGGCGCGCGGATGACCCTCGGGGAACACCACGGTCTCGTAGCGCGAGAGCAAGCCGTTCTGCCGCTCCAGCCCAAAGACAAGCGGCACGCCCTGACCCGACGCAGCCACCGCTTCCCGGTAGGCCCGATTGGCCAAAGCAGCAGGACGAAATGTAGGATCGAGGGGAGGGACAAATTTGGGTTCAATCAGTTCAAAAACTTCGCTCATCATCTACCTCCATCACTAAGGGGAACTTCACCAAAAAGGACATTCCTGGGGAGAGATGGAATCCAACGGACATCCCGAAAGTCAATCCGCTGCCGGCCCATGCCGATCTCGCAAGGAATGTGCACAATTTCACCGCCCAAACGATCACTTATGATCGTTTAATGACATTGAATGTATCTTTATGTTCATTTTAACCCAAATACCAACAATTACAAATCAGTTTTACACCAGACCAAGTTTTACCTTTGAAGCGCTCGAATCACACAAAAATAGAAATTTCTGAAATGTTATGCTGCACTATCGTTGTGAGATGAATTAGTGTACGCGCTGATCAGGCGGAGCAAAAATCAGCAAGGACGAGGGGATGACCATCCACGTTGTATTGGCAGACGATCATGCCATGGTGCGGGAGGGACTTCGCACCGCACTGGAGAACGTCCCAGACATTGACGTAATCGGAGAGGCGCGCAATGGCACGGAAGCCCTACACCTGGTGTCCAAACTTCATCCAGACGTCCTATTGCTTGACCTCGTTGTTATGCCGGGCCCCCGACCCTCTGAAATTGCGGCGGAGGTGCGTCGGATCTCTCCTGAGACAAAAACCCTAATCCTTACAGCCCATGAACGTGATGCCTTTCTGGCGGAGCTGGTAGATACGAACGCGGTGGGTTTTCTTAACAAAGAGAAGAAGTCCTCGCATTTGATACAGGCTATTCGCAGGGCAGCGCGGGGCGAAATACTGTTCACCAAGACACAACGTGCCCGCGCCCACCGTTGGCGTAAGAGCATAGGGCGGCGATGGGCACATCTGACGAGACGAGAACGGGAAGTACTCCGGTTATTGGTAAAGGGCTACTCGAATCAAGAAATCGCTAATACCCAGAACGTCACGGAAAAGACGATAGAATATCACATGACGAATATCCTCTGCAAATTGGGCGTGAACTCCCGGCTGGAGGCGGTCGTATGGGTCCACGAAAATATACCGAAACCGTGGTGAAGAGACCAATATCCGGCAGTCGAGCAAACGAAGCGGTTCTGAGGTTTTCTAAGGCTCTTCAGCGCCCCCCCTGCGGAGTTTCCCCCCGGCTTCGCGTTTGCCTTTCTCGCCTACAGGCGTTGTGAAGCATCGAGCTCGCTAGCTTCCCCCGACTCGCTTCGAAAACCCAGTCACCACGAATCCTGGGCAAAAACTAGGGATTTCCCTAAGGACACCACCCCCAACCTATGTTATACTAAATTTTGATGGATCTGATCACCTCATAGTCAAATGTACGTATCGATATTTAGCAAAGGAGGGAGACATGAACATGCTCTTCTATCCAGGAAATTTCGGGCACAAGGCTATAAGCCAATCGCATACCAAACGTGGGGGCATGACACCGGCAGCGGCACATTCTGCCTTGCTGCTCCTGGGTCTGGGCCTACTAGCGTTGGGGTTAGCAGGCAGTTTGGCCTCGTTTTCGGAGGTTTTGGCTACCGACAAGTCACAACCAACAACACCCACGGCATTAGTATATCTTACCCAGAACACAAAAGAACCTCAGGCCCCTACCCTGATGCAACGTCCCTGGGAGAGTCTTGCCACCGCACCCGAGAAGAAGAACACGTTTGCGCTAAAATCCCTGGGAATCCCCGCCCGGTGCGAAATCAGCGGGTGCATCCTGCTCCAACGGGTTCCTGGATCGCCGCACAGATCAACTGTGAAGACGGAGGCTCTGTGCAGATAATGCAAGTGTCTTCAGGTCAGATGCGCAATCTGGACGCCAACCTCGGACGCGATACTATCTTTCTGGACTGGACACCGAGAGGCGACGATCTGATTGTGAAAGTGGACGCAGTCCGTGATCCTCGCGTCTATCGAGTTGACATCGATAGCGGAAAGGCCAAAGCGCTGCCTGTGCCGTGGTCCACGTACAACGTCACTTTCTCCCACGACGGTAAACGCATGCTCTGCGCGTTATCCCAGGGCTTGGGCTTCGGCAGCGAGGTCTGGATCGCCGACGCGGAGGGCAACAATCCCCGGCGCATACTGAATGACCCGGCCCACATCATCGCCTTTCCTCGCTGGTCACCATCAGACGACCGCATCGCCTACCTACGCATGCCCGACTCAAACGTCCCTTTCACAATGGGCGAGCTCTGGGTCATGGACGGCGAGGGAAACGACCCCACGCTATTGGGTGAAGCTGACGCCGGACATGGCTACGCCCCTGCCTGGTCGCCAGACGGAACGCACATCGCCTTTGTGGGGCGAGAAAACGAGACCAACAAAACAGCGGACCAGCTGGCAGAACGTCTAACCAGCAACATCTACCTGGCCGATGTGCGAGGACAGAGAGTAACCGCCGCCACGCGATTCAAGGGTGCGCTGACCGAAGCGCCGGTCTGGTCGCCGGACGGCAAGGCCCTGACCTTCAGCAGCACAGCGGGAGGCACAATGGACGTGTGGATCTATGAGAGAGAGGGACGAAAATTGCAACAGGTCACGCAGGGAGCCAATGCCCGCCATCCCACCTGGCTGCCCGGCAAGTAGGCATGCGATGAAACGCATCTTCACTCTTATGCTCGCGACGCTGCTGCTGGGCCTGCTGGGCTGCCAAGGCACCCCACCCACACCGACCACCACACCACCAACCACGCATACGCCGACGGCAGCGACAACCACCACCGCGACCGCGCAGCCGCCGACGGTCCGCCCAACCCAACAGCCCACAGCCACCTCGTCCCCGCGCCCAACCCAGGGGCCGACAAGTACCCCCACACCGCGCCCCACGCCCACAGCCATATCTGGCCCGACCTGGAGAATTCTATTCCGGGGATTCTCCTGTGAACGAAGGTCCCCGTGTTCACCATTTGATGATACACAATTCAAGTACTATGCCATCAACAGCGACGGAACCGATCTAGAGCAACTGCAAATATCTTCATTTCCCCCGACCCCTACTGTGCCTGAAGATGCCCCTCCATTACTCTCGGCGCTATTCGTACCGCCACCTCAAATATCTCCCGATGGTACTGCCTTACTTTACTTGAGCGACAAGAATAACCTATACGCAGTGGATAGAAAAACAGGTGAAGTTACCCTTCACCTTGATTTTGAAGAAGTAATCACTGATAAGATAAGAATACTCGGTGTGGCCTGCTGGTCATCCGATGGAACCAAGATTCGTTTTGTAATGAAAGTTACGCAAGATGTTGGAAATCATGTACCAACTTTTTTTACTATTGAACGAGATGGCAGTAATCTGAGAGAGCTATTTACCTTGCCAAACTTTAAATTCACAGGCTACTGGACTTGTTCACCAAACAACAAAGAAATGATCTTCTCAGTACCAGTATCTGACGACCCAGAAAACGCGGGATTGTACATCGTAGATCTGGACCAACAAGATTGGTGGCAAGTCCTCTCCAGTTATAGTGTTTGGCAAGTAAGAGCTGTCCCAAATCAACCTTGATCATTAGGAGGTTAGAATGCCAAGCTTACGTGTGCGATTTATTCTCCTTAGTATCATATTATTGATGAGCGTGCCAGCGACCACCCGGACTACAAACGCTCTCTCACGAAGTCCATCCACTTCTCTTCAACAAGAGATTGCTCCCTTCCTTCATCCTCCTTATTATGGCACTGAGCGGGTCAACTGCGTTTACGATCATGAATATCCCATCTATGACGCCGAGGATGAACTCGGGAATGAGGTAATTTCTACGACCGTGGTACATTACGATGGCACACGCCACCCGGCACCATGCATCATCGGGGAACCCAGTTGCTACAGCGGACATAACGGCATTGATTATGACATGCACTATGAACCTGTATTGGCATCTGCCAACGGTCTCGTTGACCGGGCCAGGTGGCACGACCCTCAAAATCATAATTACGCTTTGGGGCTATATGTGCGTATTGATCACGAGAACGATTACTGGACTATATACGGACATCTCAGCATCGTCTCCGTGGATGAAGATACAGAGATCGAAGATGCACTCTCGACGAGAAGAGTAATTGGCATCAGCGGGAATACAGGAAATTCTACAGGTACTCATCTTCACCTTGAAGTAGAACCCGGTGACCATCTTCTGTAAACCCCTATGGCTGGATTGGCAGCGAGGAAATCCCTAACGATCCTTGGGCAGAATACTCTGGTCACACTAGCCACCGCCTGTGAGATCAGTACCCAAGCATCTCTAACAGCGAGGTCTATACTTCGGGCGACGCTATCCCCCTACCTGACGACCCCGATCCTGGCGCAGAAGGCGTTGTTCTGGTAGACGAGAGCTCAAGCAACTTTACCGAAGAACCGCTTGACTGCTGGACTCAGGCTGGCGGCGGCTACAGTGATACGCTACGTTACACGTCTACCTTTACCATTTTGTTCCATCGGGTTTTAACAACGACCGGGAGCTACAGTGATACGCTACGTTACACGTCTACCTTTACGACGACAGAAGCAGAGGATTATGCCAGCTGTGTTGAAACGTGGACTCTTCCCCACCTTACCGGTAGAGTCGGGGAATTCAATGTGTACGTCTACATTCCCTCCGAGCATGCCAGTGCCGATGGAGCTATTTATGAGATTCACCACCAGGGCGAAGAGCACCAAGCCATCGTCGCTCAGGCTGAATTCCTCCAGGGTGGAAATCACTGGGCCTACTTGGGCAAGTACGCTTTCGACCTGGACGGGTCGGAATTCATCCGACTGCAAAACGTAACCGCCGACGAAGTCAACGGGCTCGAACTCGCCGCCGACGCGGTAATGCTCGAGCCCCTCCCCATCTCCCCCACGGTCGTGCTCTCCATCACCCAGGGCAGCGACGACGCCGGAGATCACTATCGCGACGGCTATTCGACGAGCTGGAATGAAATCTACTTCGGTGAGAACACTTCTGGCGCCGACATCACCAGCGGCTTCCACTTCGACGACGTTCCACTGCCCCGAGACGCCACCGTTGACGCCGCGTATCTGGAGTTCACCGTCGATGGCCCCTACGACGATCCCCTTACGGTGACGTTCTCCGGCGAAGCCATCGGCGACGCCCCGCCCTTCACCGACACCAATCGCCCCGACATACGGACCACCACCGACGCCTCCGTCAACTGGACCATTCCCGCCTCCGATACGTGGGTTCTGGGACAGACGCGCTACAGTCCCGATCTCTCCGATATCGTGGAAGCGATCGTCAGCCGCGAGGACTGGCAACCCTACAACGCCCTGGCCTTCATCGTCGAGAACGCCGCCCCTTCCGACGGTCAATCTCGCCGTGTTATCGGCTACGAGCGTCCCAACTGGTTCCCGGGCAGCGAATACGCCGCCAAACTGGTCATCGCCTACAATGGCCCCCTGCCCCCGACGCCCACGCCCACACCGCCCCCCACCCCCACTCCTTCTCCCACGCCTACGCCATCACCCACGCCGACGCCCTCGCCCACCCCCACCCCCGATCAGAGCCCCAGCCCCACGCCCACGCCTGAGTGCTGGTTCACAACCGCCTCATCTTCAAAAGAGACCGGTGATGTGCTTGCGCGCGCTCGACTACTCTACCGCCTCCGTGATGAAGTCCTACTTCAAACGGCGGAAGGGCGTCGCTACGTCGCTCTCTACTACGCCCACAGCGCCGAGATCGCCCGCCTGATGCTGACCGACACTCGGCTTGAGCGCCAGGGACTCACCGCGCTTGATGCCCTCGCTCCTGGCGTGGAGGCCCTCTTGGCGGGAAAAGGGCACACGATGACGATCACAAAAGCGCAGGTCAAGCAGGCCGAGGCGTTCCTGGACGCCCTCTCCGCCGCCGGCAGCCTCGAGCTGCAGAAGACGATTGCCGAGGAACGCGCGCGCCGACCGCTGTCCACGATGATTGGGATGACCTTCGAGGAAGCGTGGGATTATGTCAACGAGAGGTAACACCCCCGTCGAAAAAGGTCTCTGGCATTGCGGCATCAGCATGCAGCAAGATGCACCGCACCTTCGGATACTTGAAGAAACCGATTTGCGCGCTATGGGGGGGGGGACTGTAATCTACCAGCACCGATAAGTGCAGGTGCGGTGCACCTGAAGCGCCCGAGTCACACACAAATAGAAAATTCTGAAACGTTATGCTACACTATCGTTGTGATAGGCTTACAAAATCACCACCCACCTATTCCAGTGGCTGTATTGGGACCGGGAAGGCGATTAGTTATGCACTCTCTATCCCTAAATGTAGTTTTTTGAGCGAACCCCAAGAACCTCAGGGGCTCTGGGACTTTGCCGGGTAGTGGAGTATGTAGCCCAGCAGGCTACGCTAGTGGGGCTCATCAGACCTTTTCTGCGTTGCGACAGGAAGCGCGTGGCACACGTTGCCTTTGCATCCGGCAAATCCAAAAGAGCCGAACCTCATCAAGCACAAGATTATGAAGGCTGTTAATATTCGAGAACCCAATCAGGTTGAGATCGTGGAGCGCCCAAAGCCGTCACCAGGCCCAGACGACGTGCTGATTACGGTGCGAGCTTGCGGCATCTGCGGCACCGATGTACATATTCTCCGGGGCGAGTACATGGGCAATTATCCGGTGACGCCCGGTCACGAGTTCGCCGGCGTCGTCGAGGCGGTGGGCGGGGGCGTGACGCGCTTCGCACCCGGGGATCGCGTCGCGGTGGAACCCAACATCGCGTGCGATAACTGCGTCAACTGCCTCAACAACCGGCAGAACTTCTGTTTACACTGGAAAGCCATCGGTGTGACCCTGCCAGGCGGCATGGCCGAACACGTCGTCGCGCCGGAAAAAGCCGTCTTCGACATCGGGGCCCTCCCCTTCGAGCAGGGCGCTTTCATGGAACCGCTCTCCTGCGTGCTTCACGGGGTACAGAAAGCGAGGGTGCGTCTGGCGGACACCGTGGCGATTCTGGGCGCAGGGCCCATTGGCGTGCTGCTGTTGCAGACGGTGCGGTTGCAGGGTACAGCCGAGGTAATCGTCGTCGAGCGTAACGCGGCGCGCGGAGAACTGGCTCAGGCGCTGGGCGCAGATCGCTGGGTCAGTGACGTGGAGTCGTTGGAGGACGGGCACTTTGATGTCGTCATCGACGCCTCGGGGGCGATCCCGCTGATGACGCGGGCCATCAATCTGGCACGCCGGGGCGGGACGGTGCTCTTCTTCGGTGTAGCGCCAGCCGGTCAGCGCATGGAGATCGAGCCGTTCCAGGTCTTTGAGAAGGGCCTGACGCTGCTCTCCTCGTTTACGTCCGTACGCAACTCCCTCCAAGCCGTAGCGCTGCTTCAAGAACGCCAAGTCGATGTGGCCCCGCTGATCTCGCACCGGCTGCCGCTGGAGGACTTCGAGCGCGGCGTGAGGCTGATCGAAGAGGGGCTGGAGGATGTAAAGAAGGTGTTGTTAGTCCGTTAGTCAATTAGTCTGATAGTCGGATGACACTGCCCCTATGAAACACAAGAAGGTCAGATCGTCAACGCCAGCTGCAAGGCGCCGCGCGCCGGCTCCTCGACAGACGCGACCGGCGCCAGCGACAGCCGGCTCACGGCGTTCAATAACGCCCGCCGGATAGATCTAGCACGCACGATCACGCTGCCCGCCAGCGCACAGGGGATGGGGTCTGGGAACGCGAGCTGCCCTACGACCGCTCGGACCGCGTCCGCCAGCGCCTCTCCCGCCTCCCGGACCAGCGCCCCGGCGACGCCATCGCCCGCCTCCGCCGCGGCGATCACTAACGGCGCCAACTCCGCGATGGCGGCGCGGGGCAGCGGCGGGCGATAGACGTGCTCGATCAGCGCCTCCGGCCCATCCAGCGACCAATGCGCCAACACCGCCGTCGTCAGAGCCGTTGCAGGTCCTCGACCATCGGCAGCGCGGGCCACAGCGCGCAACGCAGCGCGCCCCAAGGCGTAACCACTGCCCTCGTCGCCCAGGAGATAGCCCCAGCCGCCGGCCCGCGCCTCCGTCCCGTAGGGATCCATGCCGTAGACCAGCGAGCCCGTCCCGCAGAGCACGGCGATGCCCCAGCCTTCCGACGTGCCGGCTGCCAGCACCAGCCGTCCATCGTGCACAACACGCACCGCCGCCTCAGGAAAGCGCGCCGCCGCCCAATGCTCGATGATGGCGCGGTCGGCTGCGCGCCCGGCGCCCGCCATGCCCAGGCAAAGCGCGCGCGGAGCGCCGCGGAGACCGGCGTCGTCCAGCGCCGCCGCGACCGCCGCGTCCAACGCGGCGCGGGTCGCCGCGACGCCCACGGCCTGCACGTTGGACGGTCCCGCCTCGCCGCGGCCCAGGACATCTCCCTCTGCATCTCCAACCAGCGCCCGGGTCTTAGTGCCACCACCATCGACGCCGACGACGAACCCTTCTCGTGCCATGAAAGACCTCCCTTCACCTCGAACCATACCACCGAGCCCCCCCTCGACAAGCAGGCCAGCGGAGATCAGACGCCACTGGGATTTCGAAGCAAACCCGCTGGTGAAAACGCCCTCTTGCCCACTCCGCAGCATTTGCGTTTTCAATAGTCTCATCTAAAATTTCCCTACACCTTAACGCTAAACCACTGGCGAAGGAGAGAGATGATCGACGTACAATCGCTGAGCAAACGCATCACCGCGAACATCGAACGGGTTATCGTCGGCAAGCGACACACCGTCATGCAGGTCATTGTCGGCTTGCTCAGCCAGGGCCACCTGCTCATCGAGGACGTGCCCGGCGTGGGCAAGACCATGCTGGCCCGCTCATTGGCCCGCTCCGTCGGCGGCTCCTTCGGACGCATTCAGTTTACGCCAGACATGTTGCCCAGCGACGTGACCGGCGTCTCCATCTTCAACAAAACCACCGAGACCTTTGTCTACCAGCCCGGCCCGGTGATGTCCAACATCCTCCTGGTCGATGAGATCAACCGCGCCACACCCAAAACCCAATCCGCCCTGCTAGAGGCGATGGAAGAGCGTCAAGTCACCGTAGACGGCGTGACCCACGCCCTCCCGGAGCCCTTCATGGTGCTGGCCACCCAAAATCCCATCGAATACGAAGGCACCTTCCCCCTGCCGGAAGCGCAACTGGATCGTTTCCTGATGCGGATCAGCCTCGGTTATCCCGACCTGAAAGACGAGATCGAAGTCTTGGACCGCCAGCAGTACCGTCATCCCATCGTCGACCTGGAACCCGTCGCCTCCCTCGAGGAGCTGCGCGAAGCTCAACAGGCCATCCGCGAGGTCTACGTCTCACCGCCGGTGAAGGAGTACATCGTCCGCCTGATCCGCCGCACCCGCGACCACCCCGACGTCTACTTAGGCGCCAGCCCGCGCGGCAGCCTCACCCTCTATCGTACCGGACAGGCCCGTGCGGCGAGCTACGGACGCGATCACGTGCTCCCGGACGACATCAAAACTCTGGCCGTCCCGGCGCTGGCCCACCGCATCATCCTGGCACCCGGTGCACGCCTGCGCGAGCAGCGGGCGGAAAGTATCGTCGCGGAGATCCTGGACGAGACACCCATCCCCGAACGGGCTTACGCGTCTTCCGAGGTATAGCCGAGGAGGCCAGACGTGGAAGCGCCGAACGTTCGCTGGCGGTTGAACACCCGGCTCCTGCCGCCGCTCTTCGGCGTGCTCCTGCTCCTCCAGATCATCTCCCCCTACCGCGGCTGGGAGGCATTGTTGATCGGCCTGGGAGGCGCCTGGGCGCTGAGCAGCCTCTGGGCCTGGCACCTCGCCCGCCATCTGCGGATGAAACGTGAGATGCGCTTCGGCTGGGCTCAGGTGGGGGACCGCCTGGTGGAGCGTTTTACCCTCATCAACGAGTGTCGTTTTCCTGCGCCCTGGATAGAGATCCGCGATCACTCCACGCTGCCGGATTACGAAGCCAGCCGCGGCACCGGCATCGGCGCCAACAATTTCATCCGCTGGCACAAAGAGGCTCTCTGCACCCGCCGGGGCCTCTTCTACCTGGGCCCCATGGAGTTGCAGACCGGCGATCCCTTCGGCATTTACACCGTGACGCTCTCTTACCCTCACACGATGCCCCTGCTGGTGCTCCCGCCCATCGTCCCCTTGCCTCCCATCGACATCGCGCCGGGCGGGCGGACGGGCAGCGGGCCCCTGCGCTCCAATCCCCTGGATCGCACGGTGAGTGCGTCCAGCGTGCGGGACTACGCGCCCGGCGACAGCTTGCGCTGGATCCATTGGAAGACCACGGCACGGCGGAACGCGCTCTTCGTGCGCACCTTCGACGGTACGCCCTCCGGCGATTGGTGGATTTTGCTGGATATGGACCGCGACGTCCAGGTCGGAGAGGGTGAGGACTCCACCCAGGAGCTGGGCGTGATCCTGGCGGCCTCTCTCGCCGACCGCGGCCTGCGTGCCAAACGCTCGGTCGGTCTGATGGCCTACGGCGAGGAGCTCCAATGGCTTCCGCCCAACAGCGGCGAGGGACAACGCTGGGAGATTCTGCGTTCGCTGGCCCTGGTCTCCCTGGGCGACCGTCCCATCTCCGAGCTGTTGCACCGCGTCCAGGGGGCGTTGGGACAGCGCACCAGCGTCATCATCATCACCCCTTCTACCCATCCCCGCTGGACCGAAAGCCTGGTGACGCTGCAGCGCCAGGGCGCCGTACCCACCGTCTTGCTCCTCGATCCCATCTCCTTCGGCGGTTACCGGAAGACTGGCGCCATTGAAGCACGGCTCAACCAGCTGGGCATCGCCTACGGCGTCATTACCCGCGATCTCCTCGACCGGCCCGAAGCGCGCCCCGGCAAACAAGGCACATGGGAGTGGCGTGTCCTGGGCACCGGAAAAGCCATCCCCGTGCGTCGGGCCGCCGAGGGAGGATGGCGAAGGCTGGTATGAAACCTCAAAAACCGCTCCTGGAACGTCTGTTTAACCTGCTGCTCACCTATGTAGGCCCCCAGCAGTTGGTCATCTTGACGCTCTTGCTGGGAGCGCTTCTCAGCGCTACCCAGGGCATCGCGGCGGTTGTACGGGACCTTGACGCCCAGCCGCTGTGGTATCTGGGCACCATGGGCGTTCTCGTCGGCTGGACGCTGGGCGGCAGCACCCTCACCACCTGGGCTTCCGCCATCTGGGGGACACTGCTGGGTCTGTTCGTCGTGATGGTCCGCATGGGACACCTGGGCAACGTATTATGGCAGACGCTGCTGCACGGGCTGGGGTTGAGCTACCAGACTCTACGCTACCTCGCTCAAAGCCTTCAGGCCCTCGCCGTGACACTCCTGTCCCGCTTGAAGATCCCCTTCCTACAATTCACCCCTCCCTTTCGCCTTTCTCCCCATCCCCAACCCTTCCTCACCGCTCTGAACGACCTGCTCCTCGACGTCCACGTCCTCCTCGTCCGTCTGCAAATCTGGTTGATCGCCCTGCTCCGGAGAGAAGTGCTTTACGATCCTGTTGCCGCTTCGGTGGCCTGGGGTTTACTCCTCTGGCTCGCCGCTCTCTGGGCCGGTTGGATCATCCACCGCCGACAGAGACCGCTCCTGGCCCTGATCCCGCTGGGTGTGCTGCTGGGTGGGCTCCTCTCCTACGCGGGCGCAGCGACCACCTCGCTGCTCTTCTTGATGAGCTTTGGCCTGCTGCTTATGGCGATCGTCCACCATCAGGCCCGAGAACACCATTGGGAGAAGATCGGCCTCGATTTCTCCGAAGACCTGGGGACGGAGATCATCGGCCTGACGCTGGCCCTCACGCTGGTGCTGACGTTGACAGCGGCCATTCTTCCCACCATCTCTGTCAGGGAGATCGTGAGCTGGATGGAAGAGCGGATCGAGACGTGGCGTGAAAGGCAGACCCGCCCGGATCTCATCGCCGAGTCGCTGGGCGTGGAGCCCCTGCCCCAACCCCGCCCCGTCTCCGGGCGAGGCCCTCTGGAGCAGGTGGCCACCGGAGGGTTGCCGCGTCGCCATCTCATCGGCAGTGGCCCCGAGCTTTCGGAACAGGTCGCCCTGATCGTCCGCACCGGTGAGCTGCGACCGATGCCGGAGGAAGCGCTCATGGAAGCCCCACCCAACCACTACTGGCGCAGTTTGAGCTACGATCTATACACGGGGCACGGATGGGCCACCAGTCGCACCGAGACCCTCTCTTACGAAGGCGGGGAGCTCATCCGCTCCCCCGACCTGCCCGCCCATCGGCTGCTGACCCAAGAGGTTGAGGTGGTGGACGAGAAGAAGCGTCTGCTCTACGCGGCCGGTTCCCTGGTCACCGTCGAGCAGCCCTTCAAAGTAGCCTGGCGTCAGGGGCCGGGTCGTGACATCTTCGGCGTGACGGCGGAATCTAACACCTATCGCGTCCACACATTGGTCAGCACGGCGACGGTCGAAGCGCTGCGGGCCGCCGGCACCGCTTACCCCGATTGGGTCCTGGATCGCTATCTGCAGCTGCCGGATGACGTGCCGAACCGCGTGCTACAGCTGGCCCGCCGTCTCACCGCTACCGAGCTGACGCCCTACGACCGCGCTCAGGCCATCGAGCTCTACTTGCGTAACACCTACTCCTACACGTTAAATATCCCCTCGCCTCCCAGCGATCACGACATCGTCGACTACTTCCTCTTCGGGTTGAAGAAAGGATACTGCGACTATTACGCCACCTCGATGGTGGTGTTGGCTCGAGCAGCGGGGATTCCAGCCCGCCTGGCCGTAGGCTATATCACCGGCACCTACGACGCGATCAACGCTCAATATATTGTCACAGAGGCCGAGGCCCATGCCTGGGTCGAAGTCTATTTCCCCGGCTACGGTTGGATCAAATTTGAGCCCACGAGCGGACGTCCTTCACTCTGGCGGCCCACCGACCAACTGCAGCCGGAGTGGGAGACGGCGGATGAGGAGCTACCGCCCACCGAAGTCACATCGGGACCGACCTCTCGGTTGCTTCGCGTCTGGTATCTGCTGCTGCCCGGCGTTCTCCTCGCGCCCGCGCTGCTACTCCTGCTGGCGACGGTGCTCGACCAGATCTGGTTGAGGTTGCAATCACCCTCTCGGGCCATCCTGCGCCTGTACCATCGCCTACGACGGCAGGGACGGCGACTGCACGTGCCCCTCTCCTCAGGTGACACGCCTTACGAATTTGGAGAACGCTTCACCACCCATCTTACCTCGCTCTCCACAAAGAGTCGGCTTCTCGGCTGGACGGAGCAGGGGACGGAGGAAGTCCGGCACCTGATCGAGCTCTATGTCCTGCAAAACTACACCCCCGAGATGAGCGGGCAAGATCAACGCGGCCGGGCATTGCGCGCCTGGTGGCGTCTACGCTGGCGCTTGCTGGCGCTCCGCCTCTGGCAAAAGCTCCCCACGGGGCGAGCACCGATCGGCGAGGTAAGATTGGCAGTCGACGATCGACAACCGGCAAAAGAGGCTGGGCCGGGGACCTGACTGCGAGACCCGCAAAGACGTCGCGCCTGTTGATAAGACTCGGGCAAACAATGTGCCGCGCGTCTTGAAATTCCGACGATCCGAGGTATAGTAAGTAATTGGTAAGAAGCAGGATGTTAACGTTATGGAACATGCATTAAGCGCCCAAGCCGAAGTTAACGTGGGGCGTGATGAGGCGCGGCAGTGGTTTTTAGAGTTGGAAAGGCATCCAGAACGCTACCGCTTCGCTACTCACGCCGGCTTCAAGTTTGTCAACGGCAACTTCGGGGAGATCGGCGCCCAGTTTCAAACGCAAGAGCGCTTTTTCGGTTTACGCCTCACACTGCGCTTTGAACTCACCGCCCTCGACACGTACCGCTTTCGCTTTCGACTGCTCCATCCTCCGCTGCCCCTTTGGGGCGTTTTCTCCCTGGGATACATCGCGGAAACGCAAACGAAGGTTCAGCTGCAGATCGGCAGTGACCAGGCGTTAGGACGTTGGGCGCTCAATGTCCCCATGATCCGCGTGGCCATCCGACGTCAGATTCAACGGGAGGTCAATCACATCAAGGAATCGATGGAACGTCTTAAAGAGAACAAGATTTGACTCACCTGAAATAACGCATAAAGATCGGACTTCTTTGGAACTCGCCACTACAGGGTTCGGGATGACAAGGGGATAACCGACCAGAAATCCGATTTTCTCACCTTTTTCAGGTGAATCAAGATTTGAAAAGGAGTATCAATTTCGATGCAAAAGAAAACAAAGCCGGACATTCTTCTTTTAGTGTTGGATACGCTGCGAGCGGACCGACTCTCCAGCTACAGTTATCATCGTACCACCAGCCCCAACCTGGACGCCTTCGCGGAAGAGGGCGTGCTATTCGAACGCGCCATCTCACCGGCCCAGTGGACTATCCCGGCACACGCTTCGCTCTTCACAGGCGAGTATCCCACCACGCACACGACGACTCAGATCTACGATCGGCATCCTAAGGAGGAAAAGACGTTAGCCGAACTGCTCCGTGCTCAGGGCTACGCGACGGTGGGATTCTGCAACAATCCCTTGCTCGGTGTGGTCGCGAACGAACTGGATCGGGGATTCGAGGCCTTTTACAACTACGGCGGGACGCTGCCCGAACGTCCGCCCGTCGGAGAATCACGCCCCACCCTCCTCAGCAAAGCCTTCCAACGGGTTTCCCGCCAACTACGCAAGCTTATCGCTCCCCTTCAAGACGCCTTCGCCAGAAGCGACCTGCTGCTGCGCATCGCGCTGCATCCCTGGATGGTGCGGCTCTGGCAACCGCACCTCAATTTCAAAGGCAACGCCCCTCAATCCATCCACGACGTAGTCGGCTATCTACGGACCCGCCGACGCAAGGGAGTGAAACGTCCCCTCTTCGCCTTCGTCAACCTGATGGAGACCCACCTGCCCTTTCATCCTCCCATGCGCTTCACGCGCAAGTTCGCCCCCTACTACCGACGAGATCGCGAGGCCCGCGACTTCATGCAAGCGTACAACCGTGAGCACTATCGCTGGATGGTACCCCTACGTGAGCCTCTGACCGAACTCCAGGATCGCGTTATCAACGACATGTACGATACCGAGATCGCTTACGAGGACCACCTGCTTCAACCGCTCTACGAGTATCTGGCAGACCCCGAGGTACGCGACAACACGCTGGTCATCATCACCTCCGACCACGGCGAAGGGATGAACAACCACAACTTCGTAGGGCACTCACTGGTCGCCTACGACGATCTGGTGCATGTCCCCCTGGTGGTGCGCTATCCCCGGCGTTTCCCCGCGAACCGCCGTGTCGCCACCCCCGTCTCCACCCGTCGGATCTTCCACACGGCGCTGCAGGCCGCCGGCGTCACGGAAGCATTCCACGGCAACGGTCACGGCAGAAAGATCCGCATTGATGTCAAGGGACTGAGCTTGGAACGGGCACTCGACGATGCCGACAGGGAAGGCGGTCGCGTGATGAGCGAGGCCTACGTGCCGGACACGTTGATCCGGCTGATGAAAAACGAGGATCCGGAGGCTATCGAAACGTACCGTTGTCGGCACATGCGCCGCGCCGTCTATCGGGACCACTACAAGCTGATCGAGGTGGGGGGAGAGCCCGACGAGCTCTTCGACCTGGCACAAGACCCCGGTGAACGCCACAATCTGCTCGACGAACAGCCCGAGCTCGTCGCCGAGTTGCAGGCGTTGCTGGAGACGTTCGTCGTCGGTTCACGAAAGCGACGGCCCAACGGGAGAACAAAACAGCTGGATCTGGAAGCGGACGACGAACTGGCCGAACGGCTGCGCGGGCTGGGCTACCTCGACTGAGTCCAGGTCGGAACCGCGCAAAACAGGCCCGCCTAACCTAAAAAGATGGGACCCCGCCGGGAGCCCAAGATGCCACCTCGGAAAGACGAGCACTGCCTGCGTCGCCGGGCGTGGGCCGTTCACCTCTGTCGCCCCCTCCTGGCCCTTGTCGCCGCCTGTCACCGCCTCACCGTCGTAGGCGGCGAACGTCTGCCCCGTGAAGGCGCTG
The DNA here is from genome assembly GCA_049975525.1 of Anaerolineae bacterium. Classification (GTDB taxonomy): domain Bacteria; phylum Chloroflexota; class Anaerolineae; order B4-G1; family SLSP01; genus G713. Next base: position 5,670 of record JBNGCW010000033.1, on the reverse strand, counting down.
CACTGCTGGTGGTCAAACATCGCGCCACCCGCGACAGCCTGCTGCTGAGCTGGATCCTCTACCGCCAAACGGGCCGCATGGCCAGCTATCTGATGAAGCGCGGCGCCGCCGGCCTCCCTCCCCGGCTGCTGGAAGCGCTGGGCGGCGTGCCGGTCATCCGCCCCCAGGACGTGCTGCGGCTGAAGACCCGCGCCCAACGTCGCGCCCACCTGGAAGCCGCGCGCAGGCTACAGCAACAAGCGCTGGACTACGTCGCCAGGCTCTACGCGCACGGCGAGCTGGTGGTGGTCTATCCCGAAGGCGCCTTCTATCCCTACACCCTGGGGCCATTGCAGACGGGCTGCCTGCGACACGCCTACGATCTGGCGCGACGAGACGACCTCGACATCCCCCTCATCCCTATCGGTCTCGCTTACGAGCGACCACAAGGACGGCGCCCACAGGCGATCTTCCGCGTAGGCAGGGCCTGTGCCCCCCAGGCCTTTCCCACCTTCCCCGACCTCCTCGCCACTCTGAAAACCCAGTTGAGCGCCTTGAGTGCGCCGCCGTGCCTCGGTGCAACCTCTATTCCCCCATCACGTATAGACAGATAGGACCGGTCATTACCAGAGGAATGTTCGAGCGGTCGGCTTTCAACCTCCATGCTCACCGTTCCCCTTCCCGTTTGGGCCATGAGCGGAGACATTCGTGAGGAAAAGATCGTGAGGCACGTATGACATCACAGATGTGCACAGACATTCTGTTCACCCCCATGGGCGCCGATCGTCACATGCGACGCATCGCCGGAGGCAACGAGACCGAGGTCTATTGCACCGATGACGGTCAATACGTTCTCAAGGTGAAGAGCGAAGGCGGGGGATCCGTGGAAGAGGCGTTGCAAGAAGCCCGCAAACTGCACGCAGCAGCTCGCAGCTTCAGCACAGCGCTCGGCCCGAAGTACACCATCCCCAACCACGTCTTCGTGGCCCGCAACAGTCAGGGAGAAGCTCAACCGGTGGTGGTGCAACCTTACGTCCGTCACGGCTGTCCGCTTTCCGCGCTGGATTACGCGCAGTTGAGCCGCGCAGAACGGCGGGCGCTGGCGCGCCAGCTTCGGAATCTGATCCGGCGCTCGCTACTCCATTATCACAAAACGCGGCGCATGCCCGACCTCTACGGACGCATCAGTCCCAGCAAAGCCGAACGCAAGCGACGCAACGCGCCCCACAGGCTTCCGCGACGGCTGTGGAGCTTCCTGGTGCAACGCACCCTGCTGCGCTCCCACAACTTGATGTTAACCCAGGGAGAAGAGCGCAGGCTGATACTCGTGGATTATGACCCCATCAAAAAAGGTCCGCTCTACCGTTTCCTCTACTACAGCGCCCGGCGTTTGCTCTTCTTGCGGGACCTGGCATTGATCCAGTTGATGGAGAAAACGGAATGGACGCCGGTTCCGCAACGCCGTCCCGACACCTGGCTTCCCTCTCCCTCCAACAGCCCCTCTTTCACTCCTGAGAGACAGAGCGCCCGCTGACAGGATTGACTTATCGGAGGATCCGCAGGCTCCTCGTCAAAGGGGATGCCGATGCGGAGCAGACGCCCAGAGCGCGGATCGCTGACCTTGAACGCGTGCAGGTGATAATCCAGCCGGCCTATGGCGTCCTAAATAGCGACGTGGAGATCCCAGAAGCTATAGGTCGCCGGCACCTGAATCCTCCGCCAGACCAGGGGATCGACACGTATCTACCATTTCCTCTCCTTCTCCACTCACCATATCCCCGGCAGCAGACGGTAACGCACGCACCGAGCGTACTCACGATAGCCCTCTAATTCCCCCTGCAACGCTTGATCCTCCAGAGCCGTACGCACGATCAGGACGACTAGGAGAAAAGCGGTCGGCAGAAAGGCCCAGAGCGCATCCAGAAAGACCGGCGTCGCCAGATAGGTCAAAAGCGCCCCGGCGTAGCCCGGATGCCGGACCCAGCGGTAGGGCCCGCTCGTCACCACATGATGTCCGCGCTCCGCCTGGAGGCGAACCATGCCGGAGAAGAAGCGGTTCTCGATCAAAGCGTAGGCGCCCAGCACATATCCCGCCAGGATGGCAAACAGCGCCAGGAGCTTCGCCGGCAAGCCAAAGGTGACCACACTCCCAAATCGCGCCTCCAGCCCGGCGACCAGGGGAATCAAGCCGCCCCCCAGCCCTACCAACGGCGCCAGGATCTTATCCCAGGCTTTGGCATCTGCGTGACGCAAGAAGCGGCCGCGCTCGGACAACAGATCCGGATGACGGCGCGCCGCCAGGGCCCGGCTGACGACGAAGCCCAGAATGCAGATGAGCGCGTAAACCCAGGCCTCCCACCAATCCCAACGCCAGGAGATCAGCAACGGCAACAATGGAACGAGGACGATAAAAACCAACAACTGCACGATAACACGTGGGGGGAAGGTCTTCTGCGAATGGTTCATGTTCCACCTCTTTCAAGCACAGCCTCTTTGAAGGGTCGAGGATCTATAGCCTCGGTTGGACCTAAGAAGGGGAAGGCCGGCCGGGGGTCCACGCTCTAACTTTGAAGGGTCGAGGATCTATAGCCTCGGTTGGACCTGGCATGGGCGGGTAATCGGGGAGCCCCAACCCCTGGATCAGCTCATCGATGCGAACCGGACGTCCCGTTTCCAGGGAACGATTGCCGGCGACGCCCGTCAAAATCGACCATGCCCCGGCGCGATGGTCCGCCGCGCGTTTGTATCTATCCTCACCCGACGGCGCAAAGAGATCTTGCAGCATAAGAGGATCGGCGCCGCCGTGTCCGCCCTTACCCCCCTTGATCTCCACGTTATACGCCGGCTGAGCGTGGGGCAACACGCGGATGTAAGTCGCGTCGGCGATGGCTTCGCCGGGAATTGAGTCGTCGCCGCTGATGTAGACCGTCTCCTCCATCCGGTGTTCCAGGCGCCCTCGGCTGCCGTTGAAGGCGATCACGTACCCTTCCCAAGGCATGAAGGCATGCAGGGAGTAGGTCAGCGTAGCTCCACTGCGGTAGTTGACCGATAGGCTCAACGTGTCCTCGATGTCGATCTCATCACTGAAGACACAGCGGTCGCGGACGTAACCGTCGTAGCGCTCGTTGTCGAGATACTGGGCCTTGAGCCGCGGATGGGCGCGCAAATCCAGGTAGAAGGGACAGCGGGAAGCCTCGGGACAATCCAAACAGCGCGCGGCGCGGTTGGTGAAACCGTAGCGCTCCGCCGTCTCCGGGCGGTAGAAGTTGCGCGCACCGGTGGCGTAAACCCTCGCCGGCACCGTCGAGAGCCACCAGTTGATCAGGTCGAAGTGATGGGTAGCCTTGTGAACCAGCAACCCGCCAGAATTGCGCTTGTTGCGGTGCCAGCGGCGAAAGTAATCGGCCCCATGGTGAGTGTCCAGCAGCCAATGGAAATCCACCGAGATGACGTTACCGATGACGCCCGACATCAGTAGCGCCTTCACCTGGGTGCGCGGCGGGGCATAGCGGTAGTTAAAAGTGACCCGGCACCGACGCCCGGTCTTCTTCTGGGTATCCAGGATGCGCCGACATTTCCGCGCGTCGGTGGTCATGGGCTTCTCGGTGATCACGTCACACCCCAGCTCCATAGCCCGACAGATGTAGTGATCGTGGGTGGCGTCGACCGTGGTCACGATCACCACCTCGGGTCTGGTCTCGGCGATCATCCGCTCGAAGGCCGTCTCCCGGTAGGTTTTGACGTCGACACCGCGCGCCCGGAGCTGCCTGGCGCGCAAACGCAACCGTCCCTCGTTCTTGTCACAGAGCGCCACTGGCTCGGCGACGTCGGCAAAACGATCTGTCATGGCCTCCAGGTACAAGCGGGAACGATCCCCCACCCCCACCTGCGCGTATCGCCTGGCACTCATGAAACCTTCTCCGACCGCCGCTCCCCCAGGAGACGAAACCGCACGACACCGTCGGGACAGACAAACGTGGCCTCAGCAGGGCCTTCCCCACCGAGAATGCGCAGATCGCCTCCACACCTGACTACCTCCATGCTCGGGAAGAGCTTGATAAAGGCCGTAGGGCAAAACTTGGCAGGCGTCGCGAAAGCGCACTCGAAGGTATCACCGGGCTCAAGCCCAACCCGACACGCCTCGGGCTGATCATCCTCTCCGACCTGCAACACTTCGATCACAAAACACCACTCCTCCTGATACCACTGCTTCATACGCCATCCCTTCTCCGCATCGAACATCTGGCTGCCCCTCCGCGCCCCGAACCAACCTTAAGGAGAGTGTTCTTTATCCGCGATAAGGGAGGATATACTTCTCTCTCAGCAAAGCACGCCCTCCCCTGCTTACGGTCCTACACGATCATGCAACACAACCACCAGTATATTACAAGCTCGCGGGCAACGCAATATTGAGACCATTGAAATAACCTCTAAAAATCGGGGTTCTCCAAAACTCGCCACTATTCCTGACGCAGATCCCCAGGTGCCGGTGTCCTTGTCAATTCGAGATAGTGTGATATACTGTTATGTGCAATATAAACATAGATGATCAACGAAAGACTATTGCTTAGAAGGAGCCATGCATCGTGAATCACCGGGGCGCCACCGCGATTGCCATTGTCATGGAGGAGGAGTGCGGGGCTTCATCCGCCCACGTCTGCTGCTCCAGCTGGCAAAGCAACGCGCTTACGGATACGAGCTGCTGGAGATGTTGGAGCGAGAACAGCTGCCCACGCCGGATTCCAGCACACTCTACCGCACCCTGCGACACTTCGAGGAGCACGGCTGGGTACGCTCCACCTGGGACACAGAGGGCAGTGGTCCGGCCCGACGCGTCTACGAGATCACAGACGCCGGCGTAGAACACCTGCACGCCTGGGTGGAGAGAATTCGACGCACCCGCGCGCAGTTGGACAAGTTTTTAAACCAGTACGAAACATATCTACAAATCTATCCCCACCCGTAACCCGGGGGACGTGCAGATGCCCAGTACGCTGCTGCACTGGGGCCTGCTCTTCATCAGCAGCGTCTTCATTTCCCTGGAAGAGATGGGGGTAGCGGCACGGGCGGTAGCCTATACTATCCAGACGATAGAGGCACATGATGACAAGATCTAAACACGTAATCATCTACACCGATGGCGGATCGCTGGGAAACCCCGGCCCTGGGGGATACGGCGTCGTCCTCAAATACAGAGGCCGTCGCAAAGAGCTCGCCGGAGGGTTCCGCAATACCACCAACAACCGCATGGAGCTGCTGGCCGCTATCAAGGGACTCGAAGCGCTGAAAGAGCCCTGCACCGTCACCCTCTACACCGACTCGCAGTACGTCAGCCGGGGCATCACAGAAGGTTGGGCCGAACGCTGGCGTGCCCACGGCTGGATGCGCAACAAGAAGGAGAAGGCCAAAAACGCGGATCTGTGGACCCGGTTGTTAGACCTCTGCGAGAAACACGACGTCGAATTCGTCTGGGTGCGGGGCCACACGGGCGATGCAGACAACGAACGCTGCGATGAGCTGGTCAAGGCCGCAGCACGACAGGAGGACCTGCCGCCGGACCCCGGCTACGAGACCCGCTCCACCTAGCAGCATGCTCACATACAAAAGCGGCCACCGGTTCACGATGGCCGCTTTGCTTCAGACACAAAAAAGACAAGGCTCTTGGCAATGACCTACTCTCCCAGGGAGTCC
>JBNGCW010000032.1:0-47787 GCA_049975525.1 Anaerolineae bacterium | reverse complement strand
TGATCAGTGGGTGGAATCCGAGAAATGGCTCGAAAAATAAGCGAACGTTCAGTAAACATGACTCTCAACTCAGATACCATTATACATGAAATCCGCCAAGAGTTCACGGAACTGATTGACTATGTCACGAATGACGCGGCCCAACAAGCCACCGCGTATGAAATCGAACGCAAGCTCTTTTTCTGGTTGCTACGCTTAAGAGCCCAATTGTTGTGCTTATTCTTTGTAACCCGAGCCCAAAACTTCTCACACGCGCCACATACCCTAGAGGATGGTACGTCGCTGCCCTATCATAGTGATACGAAACGCAATTACTATCCGTGTTTGGGCGGATACCGATCTGGGGCCCTTACTTCTACAAAAAGGGGCTGGGCAGCTACTGGCCCTTGGCTGCCGCGTTGAGTTTAGCGGAAGATAGTTATTCAGATTTCCTCCGTGAGTTGAGCGAGTATGTGGACGTCCAGCTCCCATATAACGTGACCTGTGATTTGGAAGCGCGCTTCTTGAACGTTTCCCTTTCGACGCGCACCTTGCAAGAGATGCCAGCCGCAGACAGCGCCGCGGTGGAGGCGTACTATAAGCAAAAACCACCCCCGCCGGCTGCGACAGAGGCCGAGATTCTGGTGATCCAAGCGGATGGCAAGGGGGTCCCGATTATCCGCGAAACACCCGCCGAGGCCGCGGTGCGGTTAAAGAAAGGCCAGAAGCGGGGGCGCAAAAAGGAAGCCGTCGTGACGACGGTCTACACGATTGCGGAAGCGCCCCGCACCCCAGACGCGGTGAGATCCAGAGTCTCTTTGACCACGAGACCCCCCTGTTAGATCCGCCGCCCAAGCCCCAACACAAACAGCTGTGGGCCACCCTGGAGGGCAAAGATACCGCCCTGGCCCGCTTGCCCCAGCAAGTCGAGGCACGTGAGGGCGCGCATATTCAGCACCGCGTGGCGCTCTGTGATGGCTGTGAAGCCCTCCAGAAACGCCTCGAGAGGCACTTTCCCGAGTTTGAGTTGCTCTTAGACTTCATCCACCCTAATGAATACTTATGGGACACCGCTAATGCGCTCTACGGAGAAAATCATCCCGACCGCACGGCCTGGGTTCGCGAGAAAACCCTCCAGATGCTACGCAGTCAAACCGACTCTTTGATTGAGGAATTCCGCCAACTGGCAGAGCAGGACTCCTGTACGAAGCGGCAATGCAAACAATTGCTCAAGACCGCCGGCTACTTTGAGCGTAATCTGCCCTATATGGACTATGCGACCTACCTCGCGCGCGGTTGGCCCATTGCTTCAGGGGTCATTGAGGGGGCCTGTCGCCACTTTGTTAAAGATCGTATGGAACTCTCGGGGATACGCTGGACCCTATTATCAAACTACCCAGCCCTCTAGCTGTGGTAGGTCTCATGGGTGCTTTCTGCCCTAAACTACGTGACCGAACCACTTCGTAAGCGACGCAGCGTTAGCGGAGTCGCGTTTGGGAACGTATAAACCCCATCGACATGTCCCCACAAATGTGTGCAGACCCATTAAAAGGTAGTCGCACCTTCCGACGCTAGACTTCAAGGCCTTTGAGGATAGGGGGAGGGGAAGGGGCCTGTCGTAGCGCCCCTTTTGCCCCCCTTCGAGAAGGCTCCAAAATCCGCTTGCAGATTACCCTTCCTCCACCCAATCCAGAGTCCGCGTCACGGCTTTTTTCCAACCGGCGTACAGTTGGGTTCGCCTGTCCCCCTCCATCTGCGGCTCGAAGACGCGGTCGATGTCCCAGTTCTCCCGCAGCGCCTCCACATCGTCCCAGAAGCCGACGGCCAGCCCGGCGGCATAGGCCGCGCCCAGCGCCGTGGTCTCCGTGACGGTGGGACGCACGACGGGCACGCCCAGAATGTCGGCCTGGAACTGCATCAGGAGCTCGTTGACGACCATACCGCCGTCTACCTTGAGCGACTTCAGCTCCACACCGGAGTCCTGCTCCATGGCTTCCAGCACATCGCGGGTCTGGTAGGCGGTGGCTTCCAGCGCAGCCCGGCAGATGTGCCGTTTATCGATGTAACGCGTCAGTCCTACCATGACGCCGCGTGCGTCGCTGCGCCAGTAAGGGGCGAAGAGCCCCGAGAAAGCGGGCACGATGTACATGCCTCCGGCGTCGTCCACCTTCCGGGCCAGCGCCTCGATCTGCGGCGCGCGATCGAAGAAGCCCAGGTTGTCACGCAGCCACTGCACCAGGGCGCCGGTGATGGCGATGGAACCTTCCAGTGCATAGACCGCCGGTTGATCGCCAAACCGGTATCCCAGGGTCGTCAGCAGCCCGTGTTCCGACTGCACGGCCTCGGTACCGGTGTTGAGCAGCATAAAGCAGCCGGTGCCGTAGGTGTTCTTGGCCTCGCCGGGCGTAAAACAGGTCTGACCCACCAGCGCCGCCTGCTGATCGCCCAGGTCGCCGGTGACCGGCAGCGCTTCGCCGAAAGGCCCTTCCTTCTCTGTAAAACCGTAAGGGCGCGGCGCGCTGGAGGGGCGGATCTCCGGCAGCATGGCGCGCGGAATCCCCATGATCTCCAGGATCTCCGCGTTCCAATCCAGCGTCTCCAGGTCCATGAGCAGCGTACGGCTGGCGTTGGTGACGTCGATGATATGGGCGCCGCCCGCCGGGCCGCCCGTGAGCCACCAGATGACCCAGGTGTCCATGGTACCAAAGAGGGCGTCGCCCCGCTCGGCGGCCTCTCGTACCTCGGGTACGTTATCCAGGAGCCACTTGAGCTTGGGGCCGGCGAAGTAGGTTGCCAGCGGTAGGCCCGTCGTGGCGCGGAAGCGATCCTGACCCAGGTCGCTCTCCCGCGCCAGCGCGTCACAGATGGCTTTGGTGCGTGTATCTTGCCAGACGATGGCATTGTAGAGCGGTTCGCCAGTGTGGCGATCCCAGACTACCGTCGTCTCCCGCTGGTTGGTGATGCCCACGGCGGCGATCTCTCCGCTGGGGATGTTGCCCTGGGTCAGCGCCTGGCGGATCACCTTCTGCGTCGTCGCCCAGATTTCCAGCGCGTCGTGCTCTACCCAGCCGGGTTGGGGATAGATCTGCTCGTGTTCCTCATAGGCCCAGATGACGGGGTGACCGTTGTGATCGAAGAGGATGCAACGGGTGCCGGTCGTCCCCTGGTCGATCGCTGCGATGTACTGTTTTGCCATAGCAACCTCCTGTTGTGTGTGGATGACGTGCAACATGTAGCCTTTTGAGCAACCAGGCGCAACGCTTTTACGAAGATGTGTTCACGAGATTGAAGGGGTTTTCCCACCCCCCATATGGAGCCTGGAGATCCCTTTCAACGGAAGCGCGTTGCAGCTCTTCCAGAAAACAAAGCCATACACAGGTGCTGTTCGAGCCTGTTCAGGAGTAGAGTATACGTCGAGTTTTGACGCAGCCAACTACCCGTGTCGTCCTTAGTGCGCCACCTGATCTCGCACCATCTTGACCAGAGCCTCCGACTGCAACGTCTCCGGGGTGTAACACTCCCCGCCCAGGTGATCGGCGAGCGCCTGCGCCAGCCCCTGATCGAACTTGGGCGTCTCCATGTTGATCACCACGGTGTGAATGTCCGCGGTCTGCATGGCCTCGGCGACGAGGTAGGCTTCTCGCTGCGGCGCCTCGTCGCCCATGGAGACGTTGCCTGCGCCGTCGGTGAGCACCACCACCAGCGGCGTGAGCTCGGGATGGCGCATCTTTTCCTGCCTCACCGTCTCCAAGGCTAACCACAGCCCGGCAGAAAGGGGTGTCTTCCCACCTACGGGCAGATCGACCAATTTCTTTTGAGCTAACTCGACGCTGTTGGTGGGGGGCAGCACCAGCGTCGCCCGGTCTTTGCGGAAGACGATCAGGCCGACGCGATCACGACGCTGGTACGCATCGGTGAGCAGAGAGAGGATGGCGCCTTTGGTTGCCTCCATGCGCTCTTCCACCGCCATGGACCAGGAGGCATCGACGACGAAAAGCACCAGGTTGGCGGCACGCCGGACACGCACCTTGCGCTGATAGTCCTGCGCTCGCAACCGCAACGCCGGCCCGTCCTGCGTATCCTCGTGACGGGAAGCCTGATAGGGCGCGGCGGCCCGCAGGGTGGCATCCAGCGCCAGGTCCGAGGGATCACGAGGGGAGGGATGGGCGCGCACGTAGCGTCCGCGTTTGCGCGTGGTGACCGTTCGGCTGCGACGGCCGCCCGTGGAGCGCACCAGACGATCCATGTTCGTCTCCAGGCGTCGGGGATCCAGCAAGGTGCCGATTTCGACCGCCTGTCCGCCTTCCCACCACTCCCCCTCCGTGGACCAGGAAGGCGTCTCTTGGGGGACCGCTTCCTGGGGCTGAGTGGGCGGCGCGGCGCGCTCCTCCTCCCCTTGAGCCTCAGGAAGCGTCATACTTTTTTTGGGGCGAACTCCTCCTGCAGCTCCGGCATCTGTTCTTGATGGCGCGGTTGCTCCTCTTCCGCCCGCTGACGGGCTTCATGGACATTGCGCTCCAGATCCTCGACGGTGGTCTCCCTCTGGTCGAAGGGGCGACGCTTGAGGCGGTGGGGCAAGGCCAACTGTGCCGCCAACATGATGTCTTGATCGGTCACGTGTTCCCGTTCAGACCATGCCGCATGGGCCACGGCCGTCTTGAGGATCACCAGGTCGGCGCGGTGTCCGTCGACGCCCAGATCGGCCATCATGTAGGCGATAGTCGCCAAATCGGCCCGTCGGTAGCGCACCCGCGGAAGAATCGCCCGTGCCCGCTCGATGCGCTGGGCCAGATTCTCTTCCCGGTGCCGCCACTGCTCGTAGAACCCCACGGGATCCTCCTCGAAGTGCAGGTTGCGCTCTATGATGCGCATGCGCGCCTCCGCCTCGCGCACGCCGACGACGTCCACGCAGAGGGCGAAGCGATCCAACAGCTGGGGGCGCAGATCTCCCTCCTCTGGATTCATGGTGCCCACGAGGATGAAACGGGCCGGATGTTGAAAGGAGATGCCTTCCCGCTCGACGACGTTGACGCCCATCGCCGCCGCATCTAACAGCACGTCCACGATGTGATCGTCGAGCAGATTGACTTCGTCCACGTAGAGAATGCCCCGGTTGGCGGAGGCCAGCACCCCCGGCTCGAAATGGCGCTCGCCCTTTTGGATGGCCTGCTCGATATCCAGCGTACCCACGACACGATCCTCCGTCGCCCCTACCGGCAGGTCGACGAAAGGTACCCGGCGGACCGTCTGAGGCAGCTCCTCAACGCTCTCGGCGCGCTCCCGACACTCGGTGCACCACATGGCAGGCTGTCGGGGATCGCAACTGAATCGGCAGCCCTCCACGACCTCAATGGCGGGCAGCAGCGCTGCCAGCGCCCGTGCCGCTGTGGACTTGGCGGTACCTCGTTCCCCCCGGATCAACACCCCCCCGATGCGGAAGTTGATGGCATTGAGAATCAGCGCTTGCTTCATGTGTTCCTGATCGACGATAGCGCTGAACGGAAACACAGTTCGGGTTTTCAAGTGGAGACCTCCTTGATAGCAGCCGTAAGTAAACCAAATGACCATCTGCATTATACCGCAAAATCTCGAAGGAACAGATGGGTGTCCTCAACGACGAAGCGGCGCTGGAGGTGATCCTTCCAACGCCGCTCAATGTGAGAGATTGAGTGTAGTCCAGGTGCCCGAGAGAGGACTCGAACCTCCACGCCCTAAAGTGGGCACAGGTCCTCAACCTGCCGCGTATGCCAATTCCGCCACTCGGGCACATCGATGATACAGTGCACATTATACGTCAACAGCGGGAGTTGTCAACCGCTGTGGCGGACGTTGGAGTAGCGCGGCGTGTCCTTGAGGATCTCAAACGACCTCTCAGTCTGACTTGCTTCAAAGGTGTTATGCCTGTATAATGTGGGTGCTTGATAAGAAGACAATTGTAGGGTTCCATATTTTTCCTCTAAGGGGGGAGCATGAATCGCAAATGGATTTGGATAGGGGTAAGCATCCTGGTGCTGGCAGCGTTGGGATGTTCTCTGGGCGGTCTGTTGGAAGGCGTGCAGGAGACCGGGGAGCAGGCCCAAGAGCTCGCCGAAGATGCCCAGGATCTGGTCGAGGAGGAGGCCACCGAGATGGCGCCCGAGGAGGCCACTGAAGCGGCGCCCGAGGAAGAAGGGGAAGGCGCGCCGGTAGACATAGAACCCGGCGCACTGGAGGGCCTGGACAGCTATCGCAGCCTGATCGTCGTCCGGTCGGAGCTTTTTGATGGCACGACCGAGGAGATGACGATGGAGATGAAAGCAACCCGGGACCCCGCCGCGCAGCACATCATCGTGACCGGCGACGCTACCGAAGGGCAAAGCGTGGAAATCGTCCAAATCGGCAACCAGCAGTGGTTGCGCTTTGGTGAAGAATGGATCCAGACCGAGGCCGATGAGGCGGAAGCCCTGAACTTCGAGGAAGATCTGCCTTTCTCCCTCGAGGACATCGAGGAACAGACGTGGGACGACGCTGCGTTTGTGGGGCAAGAAACCGTCAACGGCATCTCCACCCGCCACTATCGTGTCCAGGATATGGGCTGGGAATCCTTCTTAACCGCCGAAGCTGAAATAGAAAGCGCCACGGCGGAATACTGGATTGCCGATGAGGCAAATCTGCCCGCTTTCCCGGTGAAGATGGTTGTGGAGATCAGCGGCAAGGATACGGACGTGGAAGACGATTTGAGGACCTACTTCATGTCCATGGAGGTCACCGATGTCAACGCCGACCTCGTTATCGAGCCACCGGCGGAAGCCGAGAGCGGTGGGTTGCCCGAGGACATCCCCCTCTATCCCAACCGCAAGAATCAGACCTCAATGGGCGGGATGCTCGTCTTTGAGACCGAGGATGCGTTCGAAAGCGTCGCCGATTTCTATGCTTCCGAGATGGAGGCTGCGGGCTGGAGCCTGGAAGAGGGCGGCATGAGCACGGAGGACATGGTGATGCAGACCTGGACGAAGGACGGTCGCTCTGCACAGGTGATGATCTCGGTGGACGAAGGAGTGGTCTCGGTCACTGTGATCATAGGGGAAGGCGAGTAACCTCTTCGAGGGGCGCGGGGTGGGGCGGGGAGCTGTGGCTCTCCGCCTCTTCTGTTTTGGAGGAAGTTTGCCTTGGAAAGCACGCGCTTGCAGCACCTGGCGGCGGAAAGCAACCTCGATCTCGTCGGCGTAGCGAAGGTCGGCAAAGCCGTCACGTGGGAGGCCTACCGCAGCTGGCTGGGTCGAGGCTATGCCGGTGAGATGGAACGCTACCTGGCACGCCCGGACGCCGTCGCCCGGCGGGCCGATCCGCGGGCCATCTTGCCTGAGGCGCGTACCGTGTTGATGGTGGCGGCCTCCTACGCCGGCCCGCCTCATCCGGCGTTGCTCCCGCTGCATGGACGCGTGTCACGCTACGCTTGGGGGGAGGACTACCATCGCTGGTTGCTGGCGCGGCTGCGCCGCTACCTACGACTGTTGGAGGAGGATCTGGGTTCCTTTGAGGCTCGCTGCTACGTGGATACCGGCCCCGTTCTGGAACGGGAATGGGCCCGGCGCGCCGGCCTGGGGTGGTTGGGCAAGAACACCAACCTGATCCATCCTCTTTGGGGTTCCTATCTCTTCCTGGGTGTGGCCCTGCTGAGCATAGACCTGGATCCGACCCCTCCGACCTCCATGCCGGACTGCGGCTCGTGCACCCGCTGTCTGGAGGCCTGTCCTACCGGCGCTCTCGTCGCCCCGGGCCGGCTGGACGCCCGACGTTGTCTTTCCTACCTGACCATCGAGCATCGTGGGAGCGTTCCTGAAACGCTGCGTCCGAAGATGGGCAGCCGGCTCTTCGGCTGCGACATCTGTCAGGAGGTCTGCCCCTGGAATCGCAAGCCCTCAGCTCGCCGTGGGGGAGAGCCCGCACCGCCTCATGCGACGCTCTCCCTGCCTGAGCTGCTCTTCATCACGCCGGAGACGTTTCGGGCCCGATTCCGCGAAACGCCCATCTGGCGCGCGACGCCGACGGGCCTGGCGCGAAACGCGGCCCTCGTGTTGGGGAACCTGGGAGATCCGGCGGCACTTCCTCACCTAACGCGGGCCATCCGCGAGCATCCCAGTGCCCTGGTACGCGAGCACGCCGCGTGGGCTAAAGCCCGCCTCGAAAAAACGTAGCCTCTTTTCCGCGACGTGCCGGGCTACCCCGCGCCCAGGGGCAGCCAAATAAAATATGGGGCATATGTGTGGTTGGGTTCTGCGCCCAACCACAACATATAGTATCATAGTACCCTTTCTCTACTGAAAAACCTTTCTTCAGTAGAGTCACATTTAATCAGGTGTGACGCACCTTTTCGTGCGCGCCGGCAGGGATTTTTAATCCATCACGACCGGATCATCAGGTGCGTTGCACCTTATACCGTAATCTCAATCCGCCTTAGATAATCTCCAGCGCTCTGCCCACCTCCGCCATGGTCTCCAACACTTGCTTCAACTGCTCGTCCGTGTGAGTAGCCATGTAGCTGGTGCGCAGCAGTGAAAGGTGGGGTGGGACGGCGGGTGGAAACACCGGATTGGTGTAGACACCGGCGTCGAAGAGCATCTTCCACGCCTGTAGGGTCTTGTCCTTGTCGTGGATGATGATGGGGATGATGGGGGTCTCTGTGTTGCCTACGTCAAAGCCCAGCTCCCGATAGCGGCGACGCATAAAAGCGGCGATCTCGTTCAGGCGCTCGATGCGTTCCGGCTCCTCCTGCATCACTTCCAAAGCCGCCAGCGCCGCAGCCGCGTTGGCGGGCGGGATGCTGGCACTAAAGATCAGGGAGCGCGCCGTGTGCTGGATGTAGTCGATGACGTCCGCGTCTCCGGCGATGAAGCCGCCCAGCGAGGCGAAGGATTTGCTGAAGGTGCCCATGATCAGGTCCACGTCCTCCGTCACGCCGTAATGAGCCGCCGTCCCTCGCCCGCCGCCCAGCACTCCCAGTGAATGGGCGTCGTCGACCATCAGCCGCGCATTGTGCTTTTTGCAGACCGGGATCATCTCCGGTAGCGGCGCTGTCTCCCCGCCCATGCTGAAGACGCCGTCGACCACGACCAGGCGGCCGGCCTCTTCCGGTACAGAGGCCAGAGCGCGATCCAGCGATGCGACATCGTTGTGTTGGAAGCGTTTCATCTCCCCGAAGGCCATTTTGCAGCCGTCGACGATGCTGGCGTGATCTTCCTTGTCGGTGATGACGTAGTCGTGCCGACCCACCAGCGCGGAGATAGTGCCCACGTTGACTTGATAGCCCGTGCTGAAAACCAGGGCGGCTTCTTTGCCGACCCATGCGGCGAGGCGCCGCTCTAACTCCAGATGTAGCTCCAGCGTCCCGTTGAGGAAGCGGGAGCCAGTACAGCTCGGCCCGTACGTCTCGATAGCCTCTTTGGCGGCTTGACGCACCTTTGGGTGCATGGTCAGCCCCAGGTAGTTGTTGGAGCCGATCATGATCAGTCGTTGGTCGCCGATCAGCGACTCGGTCCCTTCGTTATTGGTCAGAGGGATGAAGTAAGGATAGAGACCGGCTTCCCGTGCCTCCTGTGCCTCCTTGTACCCGCCGACGCATTTTTCAAAAATATCCATGATAATATCCTTTCTGAACGCCAGACGTTCACGTCACACGGCTAGCCCCCTGAAACGCTGCAGTCCAAGGGAAAAACACCTGCTGCCTTTCCCTTCCCTGCTTCTTTTTCAGCGGATTGTCTGCCTGCATCATAATGCCCAGGCCAACGTCTATAAAGAGTCATGTCAACGCCTCATTGTAGAGCCTCAGTGGAAGGTGTCAAGCCGGTATCCCGTTTCTGAGTGAAGTGGGATTTCGCAGCCAGTCCGCTGGTGAAACGCCCTCTGTACCGTAGACCCTGCGTAGACGAAAGCAAGGCCAACGCAGCTGGGGTTGATGTGGGAAAGAAGCATGATGGGAACTGCCGAGGGTGTTTGAGCCACCCTGGAACTACTTCGTTTGTCCGAAGTCTTTATTTGTTGTCCAAAGGAGACTTTGCCGTTATACTACAGGAGAAGCCTTGTGACCTTGTCATACACATTTTCGAAAAGGAGTGTAAGCTATGACCAAGTTGACGAAGATTGAAGGTATCGGTGAGCAGTTCGGACAGAAGCTCGAAGCGACCGGCATCACCACCGTCGAGGCGCTGTTGGAGCAGGGGGCGACGTCCAAAGGCCGGGCGGAGATCGCCGAAGCGACCGGCATCAGCGATACCTTGATCCTCAAGTGGATCAACCGTGCCGACTTGTTCCGCGTCAAGGGCATCGGTGAGGAGTACGCGGATCTGTTGGAGGCCGCCGGCGTGGACACAGTCCCGGAGCTGGCCCAGCGCAACCCGGCCAATCTGCATGAAAAGCTGGTCGCCGTCAACGAGGAAAAACATCTCGTGCGACGTTTGCCGTCCCTCCAGCAGGTAGAAGCCTGGGTTGCAGCGGCCAAAGCGCTGCCTCGCAAGATCACCTACTGAGTTTGCGCGGGGAAAGTGCGATCCTTTGAGGGCGTTCCTCGTGTTTTCCACCGGAGGAGACATCGCGTCGGCGTCTGCCGCCGGCCCGGCCCCGGCGCCGCCGGCAGAGACAGCTTCACCGCGACGGGGCGACGAGTGGCACCGTCAGCGCGATAGGTGCGGCGACGGTGCTCAGCGTTCTCCAGATGCTCACCAGACGCTCACCGTCACGAGCAGTTGAGGTGTGCGGGCTGCGCTGGACGTTTCACAGCACGCTGAGGGCCTTCAGCACTGGCGGTGAGATCCGCCGGGCTACGGGTCCGCCGTGCCCCGACGTGTTTTCGCCGTCTTTGACCTCGGTTCTGAGGCCCTCTTCCAGATCGAAAGGATGATCATGGAAACAATTTTGGTTGCTGACGACGAACCTCAGATCACGCGCGTCGTGCGAAGTTATTTGGAGCAGGCGGGTTACCGGGTGGTCACGGCCTACGACGGGGAGGAAGCGCTTTATCTGACCCACCGTGAGAAACCTGACCTCGTTGTGCTTGACATCCAGATGCCCAAAGTCGACGGCCTGGAGTTTACGCGGCGCGTCCGCGCGGAACGACCCGATCTCGCCATCATCATGCTGACGGCGCGCGTCGAGGAGACCGATCGCATCGTGGGCTTGGAGCTGGGTGCCGATGACTACGTGACCAAGCCCTTCAGCCCACGCGAGCTCGTTGCCCGCGTGCGGGCCGTGTTGCGACGCGCCCGGCCCTCCGCGCCTCAAGCCCAGCTGCTGCGCGCAGGCCCCTTGACGCTGGATCGTGCGCAGCGTCTCGTCACGCTGGAGGGCGAGCCCGTTGATCTGACGCCTATGGAGTTTGACATCCTGGCGACGCTGATGGACGCGCCCGGGCGTGTCTTCTCCCGGGCCGAGATCCTGGAGGCCACTCAGGGGGTGGCCTTCGAGGCCTACGAGCGCACCGTCGACGCACATATCAAAAACCTGCGCCAGAAGTTGGAACCCCAGCCTTCCGAGCCACGCTACATCCTCACCGTGCGAGGCGCTGGCTACCGTCTGGCCCGGATGACGTGAGATGCGTCTCTTTCAGAAAATCCTGTTGGCTTTTGGCGTGGTGATCCTCGTCGCCGTGGGCGTCGTCGCCGTGCTGGTCGCCGGACGGACGACCGAGGAGTTTCACCGTTACGCGCTCCTCTACGGCGGACGGACCCAGGTGCTGGCCGAGATCTTGATCGCCTATTACGCCCAACGCGGCTCGTGGGACGGACTCCAGGCTGCGTTGCCCTCCCTGGCGACGACCGGACAGGGCCGCGGACGCGGAGGCCCGCCGGTCGGCGCAGGGGGCGTGACGTGGGATTTCCACGTCGCCGACGCAGAGGGTCGGGTCGTTGCCCACTTGGAGGGAGAGGCCGGCGGTACCCTCGCTGCGAGAGAAGTGGAACAGGCGCTCCCCCTGGAGTTCCAGGGCCGCACCGTCGGCTATCTGCTGCCGGATCGCCAGGGGACGGCGCGTGAGGCGTTCCTGGGTGAGCCTGAGCAACAGTTCCTCTCGGCCGTGCGTCGGGCGCTGTTGATCGGCGCGGGCGTGGCCTTTGTGGCCGCCATCGTTGTGGCGGGCTTTCTCGTGCGGGGGATCGTGGCTCCCATCAAGCGACTCTCTCGCGCCGCAGAGCAGATCGCGGAAGGTGATCTGGAGGTGCGGGCGGTGCTGCAGGGGGACGACGAGATCGCTCACCTCGGGCGGACCTTCAACCGCATGGCCGAAAGCCTCGAACGGGCGCAGCAAGCGCGGCGCGCCCAGACGGCCGACATCGCCCACGAGCTGCGCAACCCTCTTTCCGTCTTACAAGGGACGCTGGAGGCCGTCGTCGATGGCGTCTATGCGCCCACGCCTGAAAACCTGGAGCCGGCTCTAGATCAGGTGCGGACGCTGAACCGCCTGGTTGAGGATTTGCGTCTCCTGGCCCTGGCGGACGCCGGCCGGCTGCAACTGGAACGTCATACGTTGGAGGTGACCCCTTTCTTGCGACGTCTGGCAGAGGCTTATCGACCGCGCCTGGAGGGGGCCGGCCTGGTCTTCGAGTTGGAGATGCCAGGCCCCCTGCCGCCCCTTCGAGCCGACGCCGACCGTCTGAGGCAGGTCATCGGCAATGTCCTGGAAAACGCCGTCAAATACGTGCCCACCGGCGGAAGGGTGCGCCTGCTTGCGCGTCCCGAGGCGCAGGGCGTGGAGATCCGCATCATCGACAACGGGCCTGGGGTGTCCGAGGCTGCGTTGTCGCAGCTCTTCGATCGCTTCTGGCGTGGCGAGCCTTCGCGCAGTCGCGCCACCGGCGGCTCCGGCCTGGGGCTCTCCGTCGCGCGCCACATCGTCGAGGCCCACGGGGGGCGCCTCTGGGCGGAGAAGACGCCGGGCGGCGGCCTGACCGTCGCCCTCTGGCTGCCTGCCGCAACGTGACGCCAAAGTAGACCTCGGATTTCTTCAAGGAATCCGAGGTCTCGCGTAGACGGCTCCCCTCCTACAAAATCTTCATTCTATCTTCACAGAATCTTCATAAACCCCCAGTATGCTTATCTCAGATCAATTCAGGACTCCCAACATTCAGAGGGAGGACCCACAGGGAGGTTATGAAGATGAGTAAAACACACTTGAACTTTGCGTTAGATGCCCTGATAGCCGTCGCCTTTATCTTTTCGGCACTCAGTGGCGTGGTCTTTCTTTTCGCCGGATCGGGCGGGTACCAGGGCGGCGCGAACGCTGCCTTCAAGACCAGCGTTCTGGGCGTCAGCCGCTGGGTCTGGAGCGACTTGCACACCTGGACCAGTCTTATCATGATTGCGGGCGTCCTGCTCCACGTGGTGCTGCACTGGAAGTGGGTCACCTGTGTTGTCAAGCGCATGGTCCGCGACTGGAAGAAGAGCCGCTTGCAGCAGCAAGAAGCGTGCCCGGTCATTGCTAACAGTTAGCCGGATAGTTAGGAAATATAATGTAAGGAATTCCTCTGTGGTAAATCACGAGGATTGCTGACCAACTTGCTACGTGTAACGTTCAACTTGTAACTAAATCTATAGAGGGATATACAATGAACAAGGTAGCGACGATATTGGTAGGTGTATTGGCTGTAGCATTGATCGCGGGGACTGGGTATCTGGTGCTGCGTCCCGCCGAGCAGGTAGGCGCCGTCGGCGCTTCCGATGGACGCGGACGCAACGAGGCCATCACGTCAGGCGCGGGCTGGGCCCGTTTTGAAATCGAGCGCAGTCAAGCGCAACGTGGCCGACGAGACTGTGGCGGTGAGTTCCGGGGTTCAACCGCTCAGGGGCAGGGGCAAGGCACAGGCGGTGGCGGGGCGCGTGGCTTCAACGGCGCCATCGGTACCGGCTCGGTCAATGGGCAGGGCGAACCGCTGGCCGAAAATCCCCAGGCTGGCCGGGAGACGGTGATCGGTGAGATCATCGAGCTGGACAGCGAAATGCTCGTGCAGACTGAGGACGGCGACGAGATCCTCATCGGCCTGGGGCAGATCTGGTATCGAGACGAAGCGGGCTTCGTGCTGACCGTCGGTGACGAGGTCTCCGTCGAGGGATTCTACGAGGACGGTGAATTCAAAGCTGGCGTCGTGGAAAACCTGAGCACGGGCGAGACTCTAACCCTGCGAGACGCCAGTGGTCGCCCTATGTGGGCCGGGCGGGGTCAAGGGCAGAATCGTTCGTAAATTATAATCATCTGCAAGTCCAGTTGGCAGCTCGGGGTTTCTGCCTCGGGCTGCTTTTTGGTTGTTATTCTCCCTATCGATGTTACACTATAGGTGTTTCATCAGTTCGGAGGGGGGACGCATATAGTGGCGGCTCAACGCTGGGCTATCCGGTGACTGAAAGGGTTAATATAGTAGTTGAGGGGGGGCGTTATCGTTTCCCATAAGTGCTTACTATGAGGTGGGCCGCTTATTGGGCGTTGTAAGGATGTTGCCCCTATACGCTTATGGTAAGCAAACGCGCGTCGAACTTCGAGAATGATCCCCTCTGAGCGTTGATGATCCCTATTGCCCTGCGATAGGTGAAATTTGGCTCTCCCAGCTCGTCGCCATATATCCTTGGCTCACCTGAAAAAGGTCGAAGAAATCGGATTTTTAGGTGACCACACCCTACATCTGGTGATTCTGGTCAGGAGAAACCCACATGTAGTATCAAGCCGCAGAAAAATCAGATTTCTGCCGGTTATTTCAGTAGAGTCAATGGTTGCTGCACTGAGAAAGGAGCAGCCAAATAAAAATATTAGTATCTCTTACTCTACTGAAAACCCTTTTTCAGGTGAGCCAATAGTTGGCTGCCCTGAAAAAAGGGGCAGCCAATGAAAAATATGGGGTATATGTTATGGTTGGCTTCGCCCAACCATAACATATAGTATCCCTTTCTCACCTGAAAAACCTTTTTTCAGGTGAATCAATAGTTTTATTTCAAGGAGCGTAGCATGATGAGAACGGCAACGGTCCGGGCCGCGGCGTGCCGGCACCGGCGTAGAGAGTTGGGGGAGGGGTGATGTTCCAGCATAGCCACAAAGTTTTCCCTTATCCCCGCCGCCGACTGGCGCGTACCCTCCTGCGCTGGCTCGCTTACGCAGCCCTGGCGGTGTTGACCGATTTGGAGATTTACGGTCAGGAGTATCTGCCCGAGGGCGGTCCTCTCCTGGTGGTCGCCAACCACTTCAGTTTCATCGATCCTGTGTTGATGATCCGCGTCTCCCCCTGGCCCCTGGAGTTCGTGGGCGGTTTCGAGTTACCCAACGCCCCGCCCATCGTGCGCGGCCTGCCCAAACTCTGGGGCTACTATCCCGTCTTTCGAGGCACCGGATCACGCTATGCGCTGCGGGCCTCGGAGGCGGTGTTGAGGCAGGGCGGCGTGCTGGGCATTTTTCCCGAAGCGGGTAACTGGGCCACGGTGTTGCGTCCGGCGCGCCCTGGCACCGCCTTCCTGGCCACGCGGACAGGCGCTCGCCTCCTGCCTATGGGCTTTGACGGGTTGACGGATGTCTTTCCCAAACTGCGCAAGGGAAAACGCGCGAAAGTTATCGCTCGCATCGGCAAACCCTTCGGTCCTTTTCGTGCTGAAGGACGCGGGCGGAAGCGGCGCCAGCGGCTAGATGAGATCGGACATGAGATCATGGGGCGCATCGCCGAGTTGATCCCCCCGAAGCGGCGGGGGCATTACTCCAAAGATCCCGCCCTTCGCGCCGCCGCTCAGGGCACCGAGATGTATCCATGGGACCAGGCGCCCGAGGGTGTGGACATGTGAAGTTCACGACATTGTGGAGGTGATGATGACAGAAGAGAAGCAGGCACAACGTCAGGAAAGGGAAACAGCGAGTGAGCGTTCTCGCGCCTGGCAAGAGGTGGGGCGGCAGTTCAAGGCCTTCGGCGAAAGTTTGAGCGCCGCCCTTCAAGAGAGCTCTCAGGAGGAAGCGATGCGCGAATACCTCCGTGCTCTGGAGGGAGGACTGCGCTCGCTGGCGGAAGAAGTTGCCCGCGCCGTTGACGAGACTGCCGCTTCGCCCGAGGGCCAACGGTTGCGGGAGGAGTTCGAACAGGCCGCGCGCTCGGCCCGAGAGGCGACCCGAAAGGCGTGGCAGGAGGCCCGACCCCAGATGCTCTCGGCGCTGGAGACGCTGGACGGCGAGCTCCATCGCGTGATGGACGATTTGCGTCACGCCACCGAAACCGGAGAGGAGCCCCGAGATGTCGGACAGGCGTAAGGGGCCCCCGCACTCTGTCCCCCTGAGGTGCAGCATCTGACAAGGTCCCTCCGCGCAGGCTTGAAGGGTGAGCAAGAGTGACCCACCTGAAAAAAGATGGGAAAAATCGGATTTCTTGTCGGTTATCCTCTATGTCCGGTGGTTTTGGCCGCAAACGCTCTTAGCAGGTAGAGGGAACTTTGGGAGGAATCCGATTTTTGAGTTATTTCAGTGGAGTTAAGGGTATGTCCGCGAGAAGACGAAATGTGATGTTATGGTTGGGGTTGACGCTTGTCGGCCTCTTGGTTGGCTGTCGGTCGGGAACGCCAACGTTCTCGGAGGCCGGGCCGACGATGACGCCGATTCCCTTCACGGTGATTCAGCCCACGGAGACCCGCCGTCCCGAGCTTCCGGCTGAGGAGGCTGCGACGTCCGTCGTCACTGCCACGCCGGGTGTCACGCCTTCGCCGACGTTGCCCCTCCCGACCGGCGTTTTCAATGACCCACAGGTCGGCGGTAAGGTGGGGGAGATCTGGACTCTCGCCGATCTACGGTACGGCGTGCACGAAGATCGCCTGCGCCTCGTTCTGGAGATGCGCGAAACCGGCGAGACCTTTCCTAAATACCGCGTCGTGGAGGTGAGCAACGCAGAGGTGCCTTTCCCGGAGCCCACCGACGCCGACTGGGGCGTGGCACGGATCGATATCCTGGTCAGCGACCTCTATGCTCAGGAGATGGCCCTTGGCGAGCTGCTGCCCATCGAATTGAGCGACGATCCGGTCGTCACCCGTATCGGACGCTATCCCACCGCCGACGACGCCATCTTGGGCCTTTCCCTCGGCCTGAAAGTGCCGACGCTCTACGAAGTCTACGAACTGAGGGACCCGGTGCGTCTCGTCATCGACGTACCCTATCCTTAGGGCCCACGGAAAAGGGGGGACAAGTCGGATTCCTAGTCGGCCCTTTCCTTGGCTGCCTTGAAAAAGGGTCAGCCAAAGAAAATATGGGGTACATGTTGTGGTTGGACGCAGCCCAACCACAACGTATAGTATCCTTTTCTCTACTGAAGAACCTTTTTTTCAGTAGAGACACCGGTGCTTGAGTACATCTTCCAAGCATGAAAATGGTTGGTAGTCACGCGCTTTAGCGCGGTGAGGCACGGTCGGGAGACCGGCCTCAGCTAGGGAATTAGGATTTTAATTCGTTAGTTTCTCAATTCGTTGTCTATTTTCGAGGGAGTCAATTTTCCACCAAAGGAGAGCTTATGCGGATGAGTCGGTTTTTCGGGCGTACCCTGCGGCAGGCCCCTTCTGGGGCAGAAGCCGCCAGTCATCAACTGCTGGAGCGCGCCGGTTTCATTCGGCAGATCGCGGCGGGTATCTTCGCTTACCTGCCCCTGGCGCGTCGTGCCCTTCACAGGATCGAAGCCATCGTGCGCGAGGAGATCGAAGCCATCGGCGGGCAGGAGATCACTATGCCGGTGGTCCATCCCGCCGACATCTGGCAGCAGACCGGTCGCTGGTACGAAATCGGCGCGGAGCTGGGACGCTTCCAGGATCGCGCCGGACGCGAGATGGTGCTGGGCATGACCCACGAGGAGATTGTGGCCTACCTGGCCCGACGGGAAATCCGCTCCCACCAGGATCTGCCGCTTCTGGTCTACCAGATCCAGACCAAGTGGCGCGACGAGGCTCGTCCCCGCGCCGGCCTCATCCGCGTGCGCGAGTTCGACATGAAGGACAGCTACAGCCTCGACGCCGACGAAGCCGGTCTGGATCGTCAATACCGCGCCCATTACCACGCGTACTTCAACATCTTTCGCCGTTGCGGCCTCGACGTGTTGGCCGTCGCCTCTGACGTCGGCATGATGGGCGGGACAGCGGCCCACGAGTTCATGGTGCTCGCCGATATCGGCGAGGATACCATCATCCGTTGTGCGGCCTGCGGCTACGCGGCCAACCGCCAGATCGCCGTCTTCGAGAAGCCTTCCCCGCCTTCAGAGGAGCCGCGCCCTCTGAAGAGGGTTGCGACGCCGGAGGTCACCACCATCGACGCGCTGACGGCATTTCTAGAGATCCCGCCGGCCAGAACGGCCAAGGCGATCTTCAGAGTGGCGACGCTGAGGGAAGGTGAGGCGGCGCGAGAGCAGTTTGTCTTCGCCGTGGTGCGCGGAGATATGGACTTGAACGAGACCAAGCTGGCCAACGCTGTGCAGGCCGCCGAGCTGCGTCCTGCCACCGAGGAGGAGATCCGTGCGGTGGGCGCGGAGCCGGGCTACGGCTCGCCGCTGGGCGTTCGCGAAGCCCTCGTCGTGGTGGACGAGGCCGTCGTGGCCTCGCCCAACCTGGTGGCGGGGGCCAACGAGTCGGGCTATCACCTGCTCAACGTCAACGTCGGGCGCGACTACGAGCCGGACCTCGTGACCGACATCGCCGTGGCCGAAGCCGGCTATCCCTGTCCCCATTGTGGCGCGCCCCTGCGGGCGGACCGGGCGGTGGAGGTAGGGAACATCTTCAAACTGGGCACGCGGTACACGGAAGCCCTGGACTGCACGTTCAAAGACGCACAGGGTGAAGCACATCCCATCGTCATGGGCTCCTACGGCATCGGCATCGGTCGTCTTCTGGCCTGCATCGCCGAAGTTCACCGTGACGACGAGGGGTTGATCTGGCCCGTCACCGTGGCTCCCTATGCCGTGCACCTCTGTGCGCTTTTCCGGGATCGGGAGGAGGAGACGTTCCGGGTGGCCGAAGAGCTCTACGCCAGACTGCAGGAGGTGGGGATCGACGTGCTCTATGATGACCGGGAGGCCAGCGCGGGCGTTAAGTTCACCGACGCTGACCTGATCGGGTTGCCGCTGCGGATCACCGTGGGCTCGCGGAGCTTGAAGCGAGGCGGCGTGGAGCTCAAGCGGCGGGACCGCGCCGAGCGCCGTCTGGTGTCCTCGGAGGCCGCCGTTGAGGAAGCGCGGGCCACGCTGGAGGCCCTGGAGGCGGAGATTGCCGCTTGGGTCGGGGAGGACCCCCCTTCCCTTGCCGTGTAGCTAAGGAACCCCGGCTTTAGTAGAGACAGCGGTGCTGGAGCATCCGGTCAAACATGATGCCAAGTTTCTCTCAGCGTTCTCTGTGATCTCTGCGGTAAACAAGTTTTTTTCACCAATGTCCACACACCCTGTCACATACGAAGCGACAAAGCGTGTATGAAGAAGCATAAGCCTTGGGATCGGCAGGAGGCGCAGAGGCGTCGCCTGCGCTACTGGTTGCTGCTTTACCTCTACATCTTTCTCTACCTGGCACTTTATCTGGCACTCCCGACCTCCCAGGCCGCCCTCTGGTTTGGATACCTGCTGCCCCTTCTCACCATGTTTGTGGCTACCGTGACAACGGGCCAGGCTTGTCAGGCTGCGGGCTGGAACCCGCGTGGACTCTGGTTCTGGCTTTTCCTGGGTGCCGGGCTTTGGCTCTCTGCCGAAATCGCCTGGTGGATCCAAGACGTCCTGCTTGCTGCTGCACCGGATCTCTCCGTCGCCGATCTGCTGTGGATAGCAGGCTACGGCGTCATTGTCGCGGCGATCTTGAGCCATCAGCGTGCCCTTCCCGCCGATGGAGCGAGCCGTTGGGGACGTCGGATTCTCGTCGGCGCGGCGTTGGCATCCCTGGGGGTGTTTCTGGCGTTACTCTGGCCCGCTTTTTATGAAGGGAAGCTGCGCGGCGGGCTGACTACGGTGGTCACGGCTTCTTATCCGGCCCTGGACATTTTCCTGGCGGGTGGGGGGGTGGTCATGTTCTTCGTCTCTCGCCGTGGAAACATCTGGTATTCCTCCTGGCTCTTCGTCGGCGGCGCATTTCTGCTGTGGGCCTTTTCCGACGTTTGGTATTGGATCCTTATTTACATTGGCGGTTACGGCAACAATGTGCGCAGTATGATCTCTGTTGACATTCCCGACACGCTGGGGAATCTGTTTTTGAGTTTCGCCGCTTGGGAATGGTTGAGTGGTTCATCGACTCCGGTCGACGAGCCGGGAGATAGCTACATGGAGGTGCATGATGAATAAATGTCTGGACATGATTCTCTCTCGACGCAGCATTCGGGCTTATACGCCAGAACCTGTGACCGAGGAACAGATCGAGCAACTGTTGCGGGCGGCCATGAGCGCCCCTTCGGCCAACAACGAGCAACCCTGGCAGTTCGTGGTCATCGACGACCGCGCCCTACTGGACATCATCCCCGACGACGTGCACCCCTACTCGCAGATGCTCAAGGAGGCGCCGTTGGCCATCTTGATCTGCGGGGAGCCCCGCCGTCAGCACCACGCTGGCTTCTGGGAACAGGACTGTGCCGCCGCGACCGAGAACCTTCTGTTGGCGGCTCACGCCCTGGGCCTGGGTGCGGTCTGGTTGGGCGTTCACCCTCGAGAGAAGCGGGTGGAAGGCTTGCGGCGCCTGTTGCGTCTGCCCGATGACTTGATACCCTTTGCGCTCATCGCCGTCGGTCATCCGGCGGAGAAAAAGCCGCCCGCCGACCGCTACGATCCGGCGCGCGTGCGTCGCAATCGCGGCTAGCCCAAAAGCTGCCCTTTCCCCGGCCCCGTTCCGGAATCCCCCTTGCGGTTCCTATCTCTCTATGTTAGAATAGCTCGTGTTGGATGGTGAAGAAGCGTTGACGCTGCTGAGATAATGGTGCTGGGACCTTTTTCAGGTGAGCCATTACGACTACAAAAGGTGGCGCTCCACCGTTGGTGTGGAGCCAACATGAGGGTATGGAGGTTGTTTGATGACGGATGAGGTGCAACCCATAGAAGACGTTGAGGTCGAAGCGGGATCCAAAGTGGAAGAAGCGTCGGCCTCCCAGGCGGTGGAGACCGATGCGGAGGCGACCGAGGCTTCTTCGATTTCTCCCGACCCCCAATCCGTTGGGGAGGAGAGCGCGTTGGAGCCTGCAGCGGTCGGGGATGCCGAGAAGCAGGAAGGAGCCTCGCAGTCCCAAGCGGTGGAAGCCCCGGCCGAGGGGACCGATGAGGTGGAGGTCGAGACGTCTCCGGCTCCTCCAGAACCCGAGTTGGGTGCGGAAGAGGCGGCGTCGGAACCTGCAGCGGTCAGCCTCGCCGAGATGGAGGCGCAACCCAAGACGGGTCGGGGCGTCGATCCGGGCGCGATGCTGGAAGGCCTTCTCGCCTTTGCGCAAGGGCATGGCTGGGTGGCCCTTGTCGTGATCGCTGTGTTCCTGTTGCTCTTCCTTTTACTGCCCCCTGTTTCTCTGGCTCAACGGCTCTTTGCCGGGGGTGGGTACACCACGCTCTCGGCTGAGGAGCCGACCCTCTCTCATCCCGATGGCCTGACCGTGGCGCTGGAGGAGGGTATCGAGACGAAGATGCGGGTCAAACTGGACTCCGTGCCGCGCGTCGATTTCATGGCCGAAGACGCCCCCTCGGCGTTGCGTGAGGTCCGATCGGCCTTACCGGACCATCTCGTTCCGAAGAGCCCCTACTACGTCGTCGATGTGCGGAAGGATGAGGAGGCTGTGCCTCTTGAGATTTCTGCTGTCATCCCCAACGAAGCCGAACCCTGGGAGACGTTGGACCTTTATGGCTGGACGGGCGAGGCCTGGACGTGGCTGCCGGCCCGCCTGGATCGCACGGCGGAGACGCTGACCGCGCGGGTTGACACCGCCCCCGAGGCCGTACTCGTCGTGCAGACGGAACAGCAGGCCCTGGCGCTGGTCACCGCCGCCCCGGATCTTCCCCCTGCCGAATATGAGCATTTGCTCACCGGCCTCGATTTGACCGGCTTGTCCATCGGGACGCTGGGCGGACTGCGGGGGGACCCCGCGCTTCTGCCGCCGGGGAATATCAGCGAGAACCCCGTGCTGGCTCCTACCGTGCGCAACTGGGTGCCTGACCATGCTCCGAATTATCGGTTGGTCCAAGAGATGTTGACCATCGAATCCGACCGGACGACGCAGGTGCAGAAGCTGACGTCGTTGGTCCAAAACGGCGGCTACCGCGGGCTGGTGGTCGACTATCGGGGTCTCTCGGCTGCATCCCGCGAGGCTTACACCGCTTTCATCGCCGAGCTGGCTCGGGCCTTGCACGAACAAGGGGCCTGGCTGGCGGTGACGGTGGAGACGCCGCAGCAGACCGCCGACGGTTGGGAGACGGCGGGGTACGACATCGCCGCCCTGGGCGCCGTGGCCGATCAGGTGCGTGTATACATGCCTGAGACGCCTCAGGCTTATCAGGCCGGTGGCCTGGCCGAAGCCTTGATCGCCTGGGTGACCTCGCAGGTTAACCGCTACAAGGTTTACCCCATCTTCTCCTCTCTGAGCTATGACGGTCAGCGGCACGTAGCTCTGGAGGAGATCCTTGCCTCTCTGCCGGGCTTGAGCGCCGGAGAGGCCACGCTCTCGGCGGGCATGAAGGTTGAGCCTCGCACCTCCTTTGACTTCCGGGTGGGCGAGGGCCTCGTCGTTCAGGATGACCCGGCTACGGGTGCGACGCAGGTAAAGACGGCGGAGACATCCTACTGGTTGGGCACGCCGGCCTGGCTGCGTTCCCGCCTCGAGCTGGCGAATCGCTACAACCTGGGAGGTGTTGTGGTTCTTGATATGCTTGCTGAGGGGAATCTCCCCGGCGTAAGCACTGTCCTTCAAGACTTCAGAAGCGGCGCACCGACCGCCCCCGCAAATCCTTTGGATGTCAAGTGGACCGTGACCTCTCCCGGTGGCGAGGCGCAGGTCTTCGAGACCTCTCTGACCCAACCCCAATTCACGTGGCAGGCCCCGGAGGTGACGGGTACGTATACCATCGCGGCCAGCGTGGTAGGCGTACCTAAAGGTGAGGTGACCATTGCCGTCAGGCCACCCCAGGAGACCGGCAGGGGGGGCGGCGGGGGAGAGGAAGAGGTGCCCTCTGAGGAAGAGGTGGAGGCAGCGGAGGAGGAGGCCGAAGAAACAACAGCGGAAACAGAGGGAGCCGCGGATGCGCTTAAAGCGGCCTTCGTCGCCGATGTGACGGTGCCCGACAACTCCCAATTTGAAAAGGGCGAGAAATTCACCAAGACCTGGCGTCTCCGCAACGCCGGTGAGCAGGCCTGGCCTGCCGACACCGCGCTCATCTTCGTCGTAGGTGAGCAGTTGGCCGGCGCCAACAAGGTGGAGGTGGGCGAAGTCGCACCGGGCGAAGAGGTCGATATCAGCGTGGAGATGACCGCGCCCAACGAGGACGGTGTCTACAAGAGCCAGTGGGCCTTGAGCGCGGGGGGGACGCAGATCCCCGGCAGCCTGGTCTACACGATTATCCAGGCTGGCGAGGGTGCACCGGCGGCGGAAGAACCTCCGGCGGCTGCACCGCCCCCCAGCGCCATCGGCGGCGGCTTTGAACTGGGCGGCCACATCGAAGACGGGAGCTTCCCCTACGCCGATCTCATGCATTACGCCGGTATGAACTGGGCCAAAGTCCAGGTTCGCTATCCGGGCGACGCCGGCGGCATCATCGCGGCTGCGCATGCCCACGGCTTCAAGATCCAGATCAGCGCCCTGGGCGGCGCCGGCATGGTCACCGAGCCCGGCTTCAACGAGAAGATCGCCAACTGGGTTGCGGGGATCGCGGCCGCCGGTGCCGACGCCATCGAGGTCTGGAACGAGCCGAACCTTCCCCGTGAGTGGCAGGAGGGACACATCAGCCCGGAGGCTTACACGCAGCTGCTTTGTGCCTCGTATTCCGCCATCAAGGCCGCGAACCCCAACGTCGCCGTGATCAGCGCAGCGCTGGCGCCCACCGGTTACTTTGGCGGCTGTGGGCCCAATGGTTGTGACGACATCCCCTTCTTACAGCGGATGTACAACGCCGGTGCGGCCAACTGCATGGACTACATCGGCGCGCATCATAACTCTGGCGCCACGCCTCCTTCGGCGACCAGTGGACATCCGGCCGATCCGGGCAGCACCCACCACTCCTGGTTCTTCCTGCCGCAGACCCAGGCCTACTACAACATCTTCGGCGGCACCCGGCAGCTCTTCTACACCGAGCTCGGCTACGTCTCACCGGAAGGCTTCGGCTGGATCCCCGACACCTTCGCCTGGGGCGCCAACACCACCGTGGCCCAGCAGGCCCAGTGGCTGGCCGAGGTGGTCCAACTGAGCAGCCAGACCGGCATGGTGCGCGTGGTCATCGTCTGGAACGTGGACTTCGACTGCTACGGCCCTTGCGGCGGCGTTCAGGACCCGCAGGCGGGCTACGCCATCATCCGCCCCGACGGCAGCTGTCCAGCCTGTGAGACATTGCACAACCTCCTGGGCACGCGGTGAACGTGCCGGGCGGATAACGGAAACCCTGGCCCGTCTGTGTCCTCGCACGGACGGGCCTTTTTGCTAAAAAGAACGGGCGAAATCCATGCCGTCCTCGAAACTTTTACGGTGGCTGACGCGGTTCCTGCTGGCGACCCTGGGCGTCTTTCTCCTCTCTCTGGGCCTCCTGGCCTCGTCCTCTTTTCGCGAGAACTTCAGGAGCACCTCGTCCGCGCCGGGCGGGCCCACCACTGCGCCGCCGACCCCCTCCGTCGCTCTTTCACCCCCGCCCACCGCAGAGACGCGCTTCTTCCCCCCGCCCGAGAATCCGGAGCCGTATCTTCAACCCGGACTCTGGGCCGCGTGGTTAAGTGACCTCACCGTCCCCGACCTGATCGCCTACGAGCCGGGCGCCGCCTTCACCAAGACCTGGCGGCTGGCGAACGTCGGGGAGACCGCCTGGCCCACCGATACCGTCCTCACCTTCCTTGAGGGTGCGCGCCTCTCCGCCCCGCTCACCGTGCCCGTGGGGATGGTAGCGTCGGCCTCCAATGTTGACGTGGGGGTGAGCCTCCGGGCGCCGGAACAAGACGGTCTCTTCGTCGCCCAGTGGGCACTGACCACCGCCGGCCGCATCATCCCCGGCAGCCGGGTCTGGCTGGCCGTCACCGTCGGCGACGGAGAGGCTGACCCGACGCCGGTACCGCAAGGCCCCTTTGAACTGGGCGGGCATGTTTTCCAGGGACTGGATCATGCCGAGCAGATGGCCTACGCGGGCATGACCTGGGTCAAAGTCCAGGTGCGATATCCGGAGGCGGCGCCAACTGACCTGATCGCGCGGGCGCATGCCTGGGGCTTCAAAGTGTTGCTCGGTGCCGTCGGCGACGCGCGGCGGGTGACCGAACCCGGCTTCTGCGAGGGTTTCGCCGCATGGAGCGCCGGGCTGGCGGCCGCCGGCGCCGACGCCATCGAGGTCTGGAACGAGCCCAACCTCCCCCGCGAGTGGCAGGAGGGCCACATCAGCCCGGCGGCTTATACGCGCCTGCTCTGTGCTGCCTACACCGCCGTTAAACGGGCGAATTCCGCCACGCTGGTGATCAGCGCCGCCCCCGCGCCCACCGGCTTCTTTCGCGGCTGTCACACGCAAGGCTGCGACGACCTGCCCTGGCTGCGTGGATTGTACGCGGCCGGCGCGGCCGGCTGCCTGGACTACGTCGGCGCCCATCACAACGCCGGCGCCACCTCCCCCTCGGCGATCACCGGCCATCCCGCCGACCCGGGCGGTTCCCATCACTCTTGGTACTTCCTGCCCCAGACCTACCATTACTACGAGGCCTTCCATCGCACCCGCCGCATCTTCTACACCGAGTTAGGCTATCTTTCCACCGAGGGCCTGGGCGCGACGCCGGACGCCTTCTCCTGGGCTGCAAGCACCCGTGTCGCCCAGCAGGCTCAGTGGCTCGCCGAGGCCGTCCGCTTGAGCCGTGAGATCGGCGTCATCCGCGCCATCATCGTCTGGAACGTCGACGCCACCTGCTACGGCAACTGCGGCAGCGGCGGTGACGATCCCCAGGCGGGCTACGCCATCATCCGCCCGGACACCTCCTGTCCCGCCTGCGAAACCTTGCACGCCGCCATGAGCGCCGCCGAGCCCTGACGCTTCATCCGTCACCCGCTTTCACTTTCTGCTCCTGCCCCCTATCGTGCCCCCTTTTTCGGCGGATTTGACAGCTGCAAACAGCGGATTAAGCTGTGCATAAGCACTGGCTCACACGCCCACGTCGAAGCTGCGCAGCCACCGGACCTTGCAAGCGTGACCAGGCCCTGCAATTCGTAAGTTGACCGAAAGAGGCTTTAGATGCGCCGTCGCAACGCGCTGATAGGACTGCTGCTCCTTGTCCTGCTGGGTTTCGGGGGGGCCTTGCTCAGGTTCCTTGCCGACCTGCCCTCGCCCGAGGACTTGAGCGCCTACACCGCCGCGCCCAGCAGCAAGATTACCGACCGCTACGGGCGCCTGCTCTATGAGATGCCGCCGCCTTACACCGGGCTCCACACGCCCGTCCCGCTTGAAGAGATCCCCCTGGCGCTGCGCCAGGCCACCATCGCCACCGAGGACGCCAACTTCTACCGGCACCCCGGCGTCGATCCCATCGCCATCCTGCGGGCGCTCTGGTACAACCTGCGCGCCGGTGAGGTGCGCAGCGGCGGCAGCACCCTCACCCAGCAACTGGTGCGCATCCTCATGTTCACCCCGGAAGAGCGCACCGAGCGCACGCTGCGTCGCAAACTGCGCGAGGCCGCGCTGGCCCTGCGCCTCGGCCGTCGCTACACCAAAGACGAGCTCCTCGCTTTCTACCTCAACGAGGCCTACTACGGTAACCTGGCCTACGGCGTCGAGGCGGCGGCCCAGGCGTACTTCGGCAAATCCGTACGCGACCTCGACCTGGCCGAGTGCGCCCTGCTGGCGGGCCTGCCCCAGGCGCCCGCCGCGTACAATCCGCTGCTCGACCTGCCGCGCGCCAAAGAACGGCAGTCCGTGGTGCTCCGCCTGATGGTCGACGCAGGCTTTATCACGCCCGCCGAGGCCGACCTGGCCCGCGCCGAGCCGCTGGCCTTCGCCGCTGCGCCCTTCCCCATCCGCGCCCCCCACTTCGTCATGACCGTGCGCGCGCTGCTGGAGCAAGAGCTGGGCCGCGAGCGCCTGGAGGCCGGCGGACTGCGCATCGTCACCACGCTCGACGTTGACCTCAACGAGGCGGCCCGCGACATCGTCCGCCATCGCCTCAGCCAGCTGGCGACCTGCCACGGCGCCCTCGACACCTGCCCACCGGGCGGATACAACGTGCGCAACGCCGCCGTCGTCGCCCTCGACCCGACCACGGGCGAGGTGCTCGCCATGGTCGGCAGCCCCGACTACTTCAGCGCTGCCATCGACGGCGCCGTCAACGGCGCGCTGGCCCTGCGGCAGCCCGGCTCGTCCATCAAGCCCGTCACCTACGCCGCCGCCTTCGCCGAGGGCGCCATCACCCCCGCCACCATGCTGCTGGACGTGCGCACCGCCTTCGAGACGCGCGAAGGCCAGCCCTACGTCCCGCACAACTACGACCTGCGCTTCCACGGCCCGGTGCGGGCGCGGGTGGCTCTGGCCTCGTCCTACAACGTGCCCGCCGTCCGCGTCCTGGACCAGATCGGCGTGGAGACCATGGCCGACCTGGCGGCAGACCTGGGTTTCACCACGCTGGGCGACACCGAGCGCCTGGGCCTCACCCTCACGCTGGGCGGCGGCGAGGTGCGCCTGCTGGAGGAGGTCGCCGCCTACGCCGCCTTCGCCAACGGCGGGCGTCGCGTCACGCCCGTCCTGGTGCTGCGCGTCGAGGACGCCGAGGGCCACGTCCTCTGGACGCCGCCGTCCGGCCTGGGCGAGCGCGTGCTCGATCCCCGCGTGGCCTACCTCATCACCGACATCTTGCGCGACGACCACGCCCGCCTGCCTACCTTCGGCGAAGGCAGTGTGCTGGACCTCTCGCGGCCCGCCGCCGTCAAGACCGGCACCACCACCGACTTCCGCGACAACTGGACCGTGGGCTACACACCGGGCCTGGTCACCGGCGTCTGGGTGGGCAACGCCGACAACGAGGCCATGCGGCACGTCAGCGGCGTCACCGGCGCCGGTCCCATCTGGCGCGACGTGATGGAGGCCGCGCTGCAGGGCCATCCGGCGCAGGACTTCCCGCGCCCCGACGGTCTCGTGGATGTCGAGGTCTGCGCCCTCTCCGGGCTGCGCCCCGGCCCCGCTTGCCCGCACCGGGTCATCGAGACCTTCATCGCGGGCACCGAGCCACGGGAGACGTGCGACGTCCACCGCCGCGTCGACGGCCGGCTCCTGCTCGACCTGCCGCCGGAGGCGCAGACCTGGGCGCGCGAACAGGGCCTGGCGTCGCCGCCGCCGGAGGAAGCCCACAGGGACGGCGCGCCGCTCCTTCTGATCCGCCCCGATCCCGGCGCCCGCTATCGCCTCGACCCCGACCTGCCCGCCGACGCCCAACGCATCCCCGTCGTCGCCGAGGCGGACGTGGCCCTGAGGCGCGTGCAACTGCAAAGAGATGGCGAACCGCTGGCAGAATTTGCGGATCCGCCGTATACTGCCCATTGGACCTTGACGCCAGGCGAACACACCTTCGTCGCCGTGGGATGGGACGAAGAGGGAAACGCGGTGCGCAGTGCGGCGGTGACCATCGAAGTGGAGCCATAGAGCGTTCGTAGTCAGGCACGCAGCGCAGCGGAGTGCCATCCGCTTTATACCATTCGTTAGTGGGAGGAAAACTATGCAAAAGCATACGCTGAATTATCATGTGGTTGCTATGATCCTTGTGTTGGCCGTGCTTTCCGGCGCCTGTCAGCTGAGCTGGAGCGCGCCCCCGGACGTGATCACGCCAACGTCCGAGCCGACATCCGTCCAGCCTACACCCACGCCCAACAAATGGGAGGCGCTGCCGCTACCCGCGCCCAAATTGCTCGACCGCACCCCGGAGCCCGGCGCGCGTCAGCCGCCGGAGGCCCCCTTGCAGCTGGTCTTCGATCAACCTATGGATAAGGCGAGCGTCGAATCCGCCTTTTCTGTGAAACCCCAGGTCGAAGGCGAGTTCGTCTGGCGCGACGCGCGCACCCTGACCTTCCGCCCGGCGGAGCGCCTGAAACGCGGCGCGCGTTACCGGGTCGTCGTCGCCGAGAGCGCCAGGAACGCCGAGGGCACCTCCCTGGTGGAGCCGGTGACCTTCGAGTTCGAGACGGAGGGCTTTTTAGAGGTCTCCCAGGTCCAACCCGCGCCCGATAGCGAGGGCCTCGACCCGCAGACCAACGTCACCGTCGTCTTCAACCGGCCCGTCGTCCCGCTGACCGCCGTCTCTGCACAAGAGGATCTGCCCGATCCGCTGCGCTTCTCGCCGCCGCTGGAGGGCGAGGGCGAGTGGCTCAACACTTCGATCTACGTCTTCCGCCCGGCGAAGGGCCTGCAGCCCGCCACGGCATACGAGGCCCGCGTCGTCGCCGGTCTGACCGATACTGTCGGCGGGGTGCTGGAGGAGGACTACGTCTGGACCTTCAGCACGGTGCGTCCGGACATCGTCGCCCTCTCCCCGGAGCCAAACTTCTCCTACGTCGGCCCGACGGACGTCATCAGCGTCACCTTCAACCAGCCCATGGACCACGCCGCGACCGAGGCCGCCTTCTCGTTGCAGATCGACGGCGCCCCCGTCGCCGGGACCTTCAGCTGGTCCGGCGGCGCGACCTCGTGGGCGCCGGAGACGCTGCGCTTCACGCCAGTGTCGCCCCTGCCGCGTGGTGCGCGAGGCGAGATCACCGTCGAGGCTACGGCGCAAGCAGCGTCTGGCGAATTCACGTTGGGCAAGACCTTCACCCGCTACTTCAGCACCGTGGCAGAGCCCGCCTTCTTGCGCGCCGGTCCCGCCGATCTCTCGGATGTCTTGCCCTACGATGCTATCTCATTGTGGTTCGCCAGTCCCATGGACTGTGACCGTCTCCCGGACTATCTGCAGATCACGCCCACCATCACCGAGGTCATCACCAGCTGCCAGAACCACAATACGCGCGTGGGCCTACACTTCGATAAGGAGCCGCGCACGACCTACCGCCTGACCCTGGACGCAGAGACGCCCGACGCCTACGGCGTGCCCCTGGGTGAGCCGGTGGAGGTCACTTTCACCGTGGGCGATTTCCCCCCGCAAGCCTACCTTGACACCATCGGCAACATCGGCTTTTATACGCCCTTCACCGATACTGTCGTCTACGCGCAGGTGCGTAACGTCTCCCGCCTCGATCTGCGCCTCTACGCGCTCACGCCGGAGGCCTTCATGCGCTTGACCGGCTACGGTGTGTCGGTAGAGGAGCTGGGCCGGGGCATGGAGCTGCTACGAGCGTGGTCGCAGCCGCTGGATCTCGCGCCCAACGTTGGCGCCGCCTACCGCGTCCCGCTGGAAGAGGAGGATGCGCTTCCGCCGGGCCTCTACGTCCTGGAGATGGAGGCGCCGGAGACCCTGGCGGAGTATCCAGATCGAAGCCCCGAAAGTTTCCTTTTCGTCAAATCCGGTGTCAACCTCACGCTCAAGCAGACGCAGAACGAATCCCTGGTCTGGGCGACGGATCTGGCGACAGGCGAGCCCATCGCCAACCTGGACGTGCGCTTCTACTCCGAGGCGCAGGATTGGCACGGCGAGGGCGCCACCGACGTGCAGGGTCTTCTCGCGCAGGACGTGGAGACCGTCGATCTCTGGGCTGGCTACTTTGCTTTTGCCGGCGAGCCGGGCGACCCCACCTTCGCCGTGGCCTTCAACCGGTGGACCAACGGGATCTCCGCCTGGGATTTCAACGTGCAGCCCACCTATGGCGATCAGAACTACCGGACCGCCCTCTACACCGACCGTCCCATCTATCGCCCCGACCAGACGGTCTATTTCAAGGGCATTGTGCGGACGGACGACGATGCGCATTACACGCTGCCCGATTTTGAGACGGTGGATGTGACCGTCTCCGATCCCCAGGGTGAGACGATTTATGAGGAGACGCTGCCGCTCAACGAGATGGGCACGGCGCACGGTGAGCTGGCGCTCAGCCCCGAAGCGGCGCTGGGCTTCTACACCCTCTCCTTCTACCATGGCGACGATGATTTCTTAGGCAGCACCAACTTTCAGGTGGCCGAGTACCGCAAGCCGGAGTATGAGGTCCGCGTGACTACCGACCGGGAGGCCTACCTAAACGGCGAGACCATCGACGCCACGGCCGAGGCCGAGTACTACTTCGGCGGTCCCGTTGCCGACGCCGACGTGCGCTGGAACGTGCTGCGGGAGGGCTATTTCTTCGAGTACGACTGCCCGGCGGGCCAGGTCTGCCCCCGCTACAGCTGGACGGACGTGGAGGACAGCTGGTCGATGCTGCGCGGCGAGGACGTCTACGCCGGTTATGGCGAGCTTATCGAGGAAAGCGACACCACCACCGACGCGCAGGGCCGCACCCACGTTTCCGTCCAGGCCGATATCGCCACGGAGACGCGGAGCCAGCGCTACACGCTGGAGGCCTCCGTCACCGACATCAACGGGCAGCAGGTGAGCAACCGTACCGCCGTCATCGTGCACCAGGGCGCCTTCTACATCGGCTTGGCCCCCCAGGGACGGTTGGCGCAGGTGGGCGAGCGCAAGACGGTGGACGTGCTGACGGTGGATTGGGAGAGCCGGCCGGTGGCCGACGTGCCGATCGACGTCGTCGTCTACAAGCTCGACTGGTACAACGTCCGCGAGCGGGCGGAGAACGGGCGCTACTACTGGACCTGGACCCGCGAGGAGACGCCGGTTTACACCACCACCGTCACCACGGACGACGCGGGACGCGCCATCGTCGGCTTCACGCCGGAGGAGGCCGGCAGTTACCGCGTGCGCGCCTTTGGCCGCGATGCGCAGGAAAACGAGATCCGCAGCTCAACCTACGTCTGGGTCTGGGGCGGCGAGGCTATCTGGCGGCGCGAAAACAACAACCGCGTCGACCTGGTGCCCGACCGCGACAGCTACGCGGTGGGCGATGTCGCCGAGATCCTGGTGCCTTCGCCTTTCTCCGGCACCATGCAAGCGCTGATCACCATCGAGCGTGGGCATGTTATCGAGACCGAGGTGCGCGAGATCACCGGCAGCAGCGAGCTGTTGCGCATTCCCATCGAGGAGGCGCACGTGCCCAACATCTTCGTCTCCGTCGTCCTCGTGCAGGGCGCCGAGGTGGCCGGCGACGGCCTGCCGCGCTTCAAGATGGGCCTGGTGAAGCTCAACGTCGATGACCAGATCAAGCGCCTCAACGTCACACTGACGCCGGACCGCGATATGGCAGCGGGCGAGACCTACCGACCGCGCGAGGAGGTCACCTACGACGTGCGCGTCACCGACGCCGAGGGCAACCCCGTCGAGGCGGAGCTCTCGCTGCGTCTGGCCGACCTGGCTGTGCTGGCGCTGGCCGACGAGCAATCGCCTTCCCTGATGGAGACGTTCTGGGTCGAACGCGGGCTGAGTGTCCGCACCAGCATGCCTCTGGTCGTCTACATGGAGCCCTACAACCGCGATCTTGCCGTTGGCGCCAAGGGCGGCGGCGGTGGCGGTGGGGCCATGGAGCCGGGCACGGTGCGCAGCAACTTCGCCGATACGGCCTTCTGGGATCCCGTGGTGCGCACCGACGCCGACGGGCGCGCGCAGGTCACCGTGACGCTGCCCGACAATCTCACGACGTGGCGCATGCAGGCGCGAGCCGTGACGGCGGAGACCCGCGTCGGACGCGCGGACGTCGACGTGCGCAGCACCCTGGATCTGCTGGTGCGCCCCGTCCTGCCGCGCTTCCTGGTGGAGGGCGACCGCGCCGAGATCGCCACCATCGTCCACAACAACACCGACGAGGCGCTGACCGCCGAGGTCTCGGTAGCATTGGACGGGCTCTCGCTGGAAGGCGAACCGCGACAGACTGTGGAGGTGCCCGCCGGCGACCAGGTCAAGGTCGTCTGGCCCGTCACCGTGCGCGCCGGTGTGGAGGAAGCGCGCGTGCAGATGGAAGCCCAGGCCGGAGATCTGCGGGACGCCCGCGAGGATAGGCTACCCGTCCACCGCTACAGCACGCCGGAGGTCGTGGCGACCGCCGGACAGCTCTCCGAGGCCGGGCTGCGCCAGGAGTTGATCCAACTGCCGGGGACCTTCGACGCCACACAGGGCGGGCTGACGGTGCAGCTGGACGGCTCCCTCACGGCGGCGACGCGCGACGCGCTTATCTATCTGGAGCACTATCCCTACGAGTGCACCGAGCAGACGGTCAGCCGCTTCCTGCCCAACGCCCTCACTTATCAGGCGCTGGAGGAGATGGGACTGGATCGTCCGGAGCTGCGCGAAAACCTCGCCTCGCTGATCACGCTGGCGCTGCAGCGGCTCTACAACCGCCAGCACTACGACGGCGGCTGGGGCTGGTGGAGCAGCGACCGGAGCGACGGCTACATCACGGCCTACGTGATCCATGGTCTGCTGGAGGCGCACCGGGCCGGGTTCACCGTCTCGGAGCGGGCGCTGGGGGATGGCGTCGATTATCTGCAGGAGGCGTTGCCCTCGGTGGACGCGGATACGTCCGCGTGGAAGGCGAATCGGCTGGCTTACCAGCTCTACGTGCTGTCCGACCACGCCCTGCTCTTCGAGGACGGTGAGAATACCGCGGGCATTCTCAATCGCGCTGTGCAGCTCTACGGTCGGCGGGAAAAGCTGGACCGTTACGGACAGGCGCTGCTGGCGTTGGCGCTCCATCTGATGGACGCGGAGGGCCAGGCGTCGCGGGTGCAGACCTTGCTCGACGATCTCTGGGGCGACGCGGTGCTGAGCGCCACCGGCACGCACTGGGAGGAGGACGCCGTCGATTACTACAACATGGGCGCTGACGTGCGCACCACGGCCACGGTGCTCTGGGCCGCGTCCCGCATCGAGCCGGAGAGCCAGCAGCTGGCCAACGTCGTGCGCTGGCTGATGGCGGTCCGCGAGGGCGACGGGTACTGGGAGAGCACACATACCACGTCCTGGTCGCTGCTGGGCCTCATCGCCTACATGCAGGCCAGCGGCGAGCTGGAGGGCGACTTCGCCTACAACGTCTACCTCAACGGCGCGCCCTGGGAGAGCGGCGCCTTCACGGCGGCGACCATCGACGAGAGCCACACGCTGCAGCGCGAGATCGCGGCGCTGCTGACCGACCGGGCCAACCGGCTGATCATCGAGCGGCTGCCCGGCGACGACGAGCACAGCGGCGAGGGCCAGCTCTACTACACGGCCCAGCTACGATACTTTTTGCCCGCCGCCGAGGTCGAGGCGTTGGATCGCGGGATCATCGTCGCGCGCCAGTACACGCCCGTCGACGGCGAGGGCACGGTCACCGAGGCCGAGGTGGGCGACGTGCTGCGCGTCAAGCTGACGCTCATCGCGCCGACGGACCTGCACTACGTGGTCGTGGAGGATCCGCTGCCCGCCGGCTGCGAGGGCGTCGACCTCAGCCTCAAGACGACCAGCGTCGTCGGGGAGCGGCCCGAGCTGCGCAACCTCACGCTGGAGGAACGCGACCGGTGGTATCGCTGGTACGGCTGGGGCTGGTGGTGGTTCTCGCACTCGGAGATGCGCGACGAGAAGATGACGCTCTTCGCCACCTACCTGCCGCGCGGCACCTACGAGTACACTTACCTGATTCGCGCCGGCGTCCCGGGCGACTACAACGTCATGCCCACCACGGCCTACGAGATGTACTTCCCGGAGGTCTTCGGGCGTAGCGAGGGGCTGGCGTTCACGGTTGAGTCGGCGGATTGATGTGGCCTACGCTTGACACATCTGCTGTCTGGCGCATAATGGACGCGCTCACTTACTCAGCCGAGTACACTATCATAGGAGGTTTCTATGCCCGCAATTGAGGTCAAATCCGGCATCTACTGGATCGGGGTCAACGACCGCACCACCGATCTTTTTGAGGGGCTGTGGCCCATCACCGAAGAGGGGGTTTCTTACAACGCTTACGTCGTCAAGGGCGAGAAGACGGCGTTGATCGACATGGCGAAGGATTTCAAGGCCGACGAGCTTCTGGATCAGATTTCCCAGTTGACGGATCCCGCGGCTCTGGACTACATTGTCATCAACCACATGGAGCCGGATCACACCGGGGTGTTGCGCACCTTCCGTCGTGTCGCGCCGAGGGTGCAGATTTTGAGCACCCACAAGGCTGTGGATATGCTGGCGGCGTATTATGGTATCACAGAAGGGGTGCGGTCGGTGAAGGATGGCGAGACATTGGATCTGGGGGGGCCGGTGCTGCAGTTTATCTCCACGCCCTTTGTCCACTGGCCGGAGACGATGATGACTTACGAGCGAACGGAGAAGGTGCTCTTCTCCTGTGACGCTTTTGGGGGGTACGGGGCGCTGCAGGGTGCGATTTTCGACGATCAGTGCCATGCGGCGGGTTTTTACGAGAAGGAGGCCCTGCGCTACTACGTTAACATCGTGGCCCTCTACTATCGTCCGGTGTTGAAGGCTATTGAGAAATTAGAGGATGTGCCGGTGGACGTGGTGGCGCCTTCGCACGGTTTGATCTGGCGCGAGCGCCCGGAGCGGATTATTCAGCTCTACAAGCGTTGGGCCGAGTACGCTGCCGGCCCTGGGGATCTGGGGGTGACGTTGCTCTACGGCACCATGTACGGGACGACGGAGCGGATGGTGGAGGCGGTGGCCGAGGGGGTAGCGCGGGCCAATGTCCCGGTCAACATTTTCGACGTACGGCACACGCATGGCAGTTACTATCTTCCCAGTTTGTACACCCAACGCGGAGTGCTGATCGGCGCACCGACGTACGAAGGCGGCATGTTCCCGCCCATGGTCGACGCGCTGCACCTGGCCGAGCACAAGCGGATTTTCCATCGGCGGGCGGCATACTTCGGCAGCTACGGCTGGAGCGGCGGCGCCCGACGCGATTTCAACGCCCTCGCTGAAGCGTTGCGTTGGGAGGTCGAGGAGGAGATGGTTTGGGAGTTCAAGGGCGGCACCCCGCCGAAGCTGCTGCGCGAAGGCGAAGCCTATGGCTATCGGTTTGCTCAGGCGCTCAAGGATGAGGCGTGAGACGGATCCGATAGGTTTTGAAGCAGCGAGCTGATGGATTTCCATCATACGCAGCGTGCACTCCGAGGTCTCTACGGCCTCGGAGTGCTGCGTTTGACGGTACGCTGATGGACCAGGAGGGTATGTGGGGGTGAGCGTTATGGTAGCGGAAAAACAATTCTGGCAACACAGACAGAGACTTTACACATGCAGTGTTGCGCGCGATCTGTGGTAGAATACCTGCGGTCATTGAATCGAGGTAAGCGTGGCTATGTTCACCTCACACCGTAAACTAAACAGTCGATGAGTGTGTTTTCAAGGAGGAGCGAGTTTTAGTAGATGACTTCGGTGCAAGAGCGTTTGGAAGAGTGGCGGGAGTATAACAAGATATCGCAGGTAGAGCAGATCGCGCGTCGGGCCTTCGCCAACAACTCCTTTGACGGCGTGTTGACCATGATCGGCGTGGTGATGGGCAGTTTTGTCGTGGGTGTCGAAAACGCCAAGGTCGTCCTCGTGACGGGCCTTTCAACGGCGCTGGCTATTGGCATTTCGGGCGGGTGGGGTGCGTATCTGACGGAGTCGGCCGAGCGACGGCATGCCGTCAACGAGCTGGAGCGTATTACCTTGACCGATCTCCGCCATACGAAGATCGGCAAAGCGTCGCGTCTGGCGGTGGTGACCGTCGCGGCGGTGGACGGCCTCTCCCCCTTCCTCTCGGCGCTCGTCGTCATCCTCCCTTTTTTCTTCGCGCCCTTGCTGCCCGATATCCGCTACGCTTTCTACGCTTCCCTCGTTATGTCGTTGCTGGCGCTCTTTGGACTGGGGGTCTACCTGGGTAAGATCTCCCAGGAGAGGCTGATGCTTTCGGGCGTCAAGACGACGGTGGCAGGGGTGATCTGCATCGTGCTCAGCTACTTCCTGGAGCGAATGGCGCGCTAGTTTTTCCTACCCAGGGATCCCGAAGCCCGTGACGGCTCACGACGAGCTGTCGCGGGCTTTTTCTGTGTTTGCTCCTCTTGGACCGGCGCAGGAGCTCTCCGGCTTGACACTTTCGGCCCCCATGGTATTATTTAGACGGCTAAATATTAGCCGTCTAAATAAATAAAAAGGGGGCTCACGATGCATCACATGGCAGAGCCGAAGTCGTTGAATCATCTGTTGGGCCAGGTGTGCCATCTCCACCACGGGCGGATCCGCGCACAGGTCCGCGCTCTGGGTATCTACCGCGGGCAGCCGGCGGTACTGGAGGCGCTGGTGGAGGAGGATGGGCGTACGCATTCGGATCTGGCGGCCTGGATGCATGTGGCGCCGTCCACCGTCACCAAGATGGTGCGACGGATGGAGAAAGCCGGCTACGTGGAGC
Organism: Anaerolineae bacterium; assembly: GCA_049975525.1. Taxonomy (GTDB): domain Bacteria; phylum Chloroflexota; class Anaerolineae; order B4-G1; family SLSP01; genus G713. Next base: position 10,298 of record JBNGCW010000032.1, on the reverse strand, counting down.
GCCGTGACGATCCTGAGGATCTGCGCGTCTCCCGCGTCTTTCTGACCGAGGAAGGGCACGCGATCCACGCCAGGTTACACGCCGGCTTTGCCGCTGTAGATGCCGAGACCTTCGCGGGGTTCACGGCAGAGGAACGAGCGCAGTTGGAACAGTTGCTCATGAGAGTGCGCGCAAACCTGTTACGAGCTACAAACGGTGGGGAGAGGTAAACCTCTCATTGCTTATCCGGTTGTGGTGGTTTAGAGGAGGCCATGATTATCGATGGACGCGATACGAAGACTGATCAAATTTGTCAAACCCTACTGGCGCTGGATGCTCCTGGCGCCACTGTTCATGATGCTGGAGGTCGCCATGGACCTCTATCAGCCGAAGCTCATCGAGCGCATCGTCGACGTGGGCATCGCCAACCTCGATCTGGGTGTCGTTCTGCGCACGGGCGCGTTGATGATCGGCCTGGCGCTTGTCGGCGCGGTGGGTGGCATCATCAACGGCGTCTTCGCCGTCAAGGCCACCCAGGGCTTCGGTGCGGACCTGCGGGAAGCGCTCTTCCGCAAGGTGCAGACGCTTGCCTTTGCCGACCTCGACGCGCTGGACACGGGCCGGTTGATTACCAATCTGACCAACGACGTCACTCAGGTGCAGCGGGCCCTTTACCTGTTGCTGCGCATCCTGATCCGCGCGCCGCTGTTGCTCATTGGCAGCCTTATCATGGTGGTGGTCACGGCACCGCAGCTGGCTTTCCTGCCCCTGATCCTGTTGGTGGTGGTGCTCATTGGGCTACTTTTGATCATCAATCGTGCCTATCCCCTCTACACCCTCGTGCAAGAAAGGCTGGACGCCCTCAACACGGTGCTGCAGGAGAACCTGGCGGGCGTACGTGTGGTCAAGGCCTTTGTGCGTGAGGGGCATGAGGAGCGCCGTTTTGGGAAAGCCAACGAGGCGTTGATGGAGCAGACTATCCGCGTGACGCGCTTGCTTGCCATCACCCTGCCTCTGGTGCTGCTGGCCCTGAACCTGGGCCTGGTAGGGGTCCTCTGGTTCGGCGGCGTGCAGGTGACGCAGGGTGCTATGACCACGGGGGAGATCATCTCCTTCCTTAACTATCTCCAGCGGACGCTTATCTCGCTCATCATGATCAGCATGATCGTGCTGCAGGTCTCCCGCGCCGAGGCTTCGGCTCGGCGCATCGACGAGGTGTTGATGACGGAGCCTTCGATCCAAAATCGTCCGAACGCTCTGCGTGAGCACCGCTTTCGAGGGCGCGTGGCTTTTGAAAATGTCTGCTTCGGCTACGATGGACAGGGTGGGGCCCTCGTGCTTAAGGACATCAACTTCATCGCCGAGCCGGGACAGACCGTGGCGCTGCTGGGTAGCACCGGCGCGGGCAAATCTAGCCTTGTCTACCTCATCCCCCGTTTTTACGACGTGACGGCCGGGCGTGTGACTGTGGATGGTGTCAACGTGCGGGCCTTCGACAAGGCCACGTTGCGGCGCAACATTGGCTTTGTTTTGCAGGAGTCGGTGCTTTTCAGCGGCACCATCCGCGACAATATCCGCTACGGACGCCCCAACGCCAGCGACGCGGAGGTCATCCGCGCCGCCCAGGCCGCCCGGGCCCATGAGTTTATCATGGGCTTCCCTGACGGCTACGATACCGTCCTGGGCCAACGCGGTGTCAACCTCTCCGGCGGACAGAAGCAGCGCATCGCCATCGCGCGGGCCTTGTTGCTCCAGCCGGCGGTGTTGATCCTGGACGACAGCACCAGCTCCGTCGATGTGGAGACCGAGGCCGAGATCCAGGCCGCGCTGGAGGGCCTGATGCGCGAACGCACCAGCTTCGTCATCGCCCAGCGGGTCAGTACCGTGATGACGGCGGACAAGATCCTGGTGCTGGACGATGGACAGATCGCCGCTCAGGGGACGCACCGTGAGCTTCTGGCAAGCAGCCCCATCTACCGTGAAATCTATGACTCCCAGTTAGGTAACGGAGGTACAGCTTATGAGTAAGCAGCGTTCAACCAAAGACAACGGCGGCCCGCCCCCCCTCATGCGGCACGGTCCTCACGGTATGCCCGCCGACGCGCGAGCGCGGGACACCAGGGGCACGCTGTTGCGCCTGTGGGGCTATCTCAAACGGCAAAGCTGGACACTGTTGGGCGTGCTGGCTCTGGTCATGGCGACGACGGTGCTCAACGTGGCCGGTCCGTACCTCATGGGGCTTGCCATTGATCGCTTCATCACCACCGGGGATCTGCCCGGCCTGGCGCGCATTGTCCTGCTGATGTTGGGCCTTTACGCGTTGCTCTCGCTGGGCATCTGGCTGCGGGAGGTCATCATGGTGGGCGTGGCGCAGCGCATGGTGCGCGACCTGCGGGCCGACCTCTTCGCCAAACTGCAGACGCTCTCGCTGCGCTACTTCGATCAGCACTCTCACGGCGATCTGATGAGCCGCCTCAGCAACGACATGGAGACCGTCAGCAACGTGCTCACATCCAACACCACGCAGCTGCTGTCCAACGTCTTGCTCATTGGCGGTGTGGTGGCGATGATGTTCGCCGTTAACGTGCCGCTGGCGGTGGTGACCGTGTTGGTCGTGCCCCTGATGATGGTGCTGACGCGGACCGTTGCCCGGCGTTCGCGGGCCGGCTTCCGCGCCCAGCAAAAGCATCTGGGCGAGCTCAACGGCATCATCGAGGAGACCCTCACGGGGCAGCGCGTGGTCAAGGCCTACGTGCGTGAGGAGAGGGTCATTGCCGAGTTCGAAGTCGCCAATCGACAGCTCCAGCGGGCGGCGACCCGTGCGGAGATCTTCGCCGGGGCCATGGGACCGCTGATGAATCTGATGAACAACGTCAGTCTGGCGGTGGTGGCAGGTTCCGGGGGGCTGATGGCGGTCCAGGGTTGGGTGACCGTGGGCAACATCGCAACCTTCGTCGCCTACGCTCGACAGTTCAACCGTCCGCTGAACCAGATCGCCCAGCTCTTCAACGTGATTCAGGCGGCGCTGGCGGGCGCGGAGCGTATCTTCGAGGTGCTGGACGAGGAGCCCGATCTGACGGATATGCCTGACGCGCAGCCGCTGGCGCATATCGAGGGCAAAGTCACTTTTGAGGACGTCTGCTTCGGCTACGAACCGGGTGTGCCGGTGCTCAAGCACATCACCATGTACAATAACCCCGGCGAGATGATCGCCCTGGTCGGCCCGACGGGCGCGGGCAAGACGACCATCATCAACCTGCTCACTCGCTTCTACGACGTGGACAGCGGCGCGATCCGCATCGACGGCGTGGACATCCGCGACATCCGGACGGCGGATCTGCGCCGCAAATTGGGGCTGGTCCTGCAGGATAACTTCCTCTTCGCCGACACCGTCATGGAAAACATCCGTTACGGGCGCCTGGACGCCACCGACGCGGAGGTCAGGGAGGCGGCCAAGATCGCCAACGCGCACTCCTTCATCCGCCGCTTACCTCAGGGCTACGAGACCGTGCTCACCGAGCGCGGCCACAACCTGAGCCAGGGACAGCGCCAGTTGATCGCCATCGCGCGCGCCATCCTCGCCGACCCCGACATCCTCATCCTCGATGAGGCCACCAGCAACGTCGACACGCGCACCGAGAAGCAGCTCCAGGCGGCTCTTATGCGCCTGATGGAGGGACGCACCAGCTTCGTCATCGCCCACCGCTTGAGCACCATTCGCGACGCCGACTGCGTCATGGTCATCAACGAGGGCGAGATCATCGAGCGCGGCACCCACGAGGAGCTGCTGGCGAAGCGCGGTTTCTATCACCACCTCTACATGAGCCAGTTCAAGGGGCAGGCCGAGGTGCCGACCTCGGTCCCGGTCGGGTGAGATACTTTCCTCTTTAGGGAGTTTCAGACCTCGGGTTTCTTCTCAAGAAACCCGAGGTCTTTTGTAGTCGTTTCCCTGGGCCGGCGCAGAACAGTGGGGAGAAACTGAGCCGCCGGTTTAGACAAACCTTCCGTTTGTAGTCAGCGACGCAGCGTTAGCGGAGTCGCGTTTGGGAAAGGCTAAACTCAGCGACATGTCGCCGCAAATGTGTAGGCCCGTTTCCCTATCCCTGGGCGTTGAGCACCACCATCGGGCGCACGGACGTAGGGCGCCAGGCCGTGGTCAGGGCGGCGATCAGCGTCAGCCCCACCGCCACGCCCACGATGAACAGGCCGGAGAGCGGATCGATCGTCAAAACGCCTTCGGTAACCTCCTGCACCATCGCCAGCACCACGGTGAAGGCGACGACGCCCAGCACGCCCAGGACGCCGGCCAACGTCCCCACCAGCCCATACTCAAGGAGGATGGTACATAGCACCTGGCCCCGCGTGTAGCCCATGGCCTTCAGCACCCCGATCTCGTATCGGCGCTCGATCATGGCGAGGCTGACCGCGTTGGCGATGAGTACGCCCCCGGCGACCAGCGCCAGGCCTGCCATCGCCACGGCGAAGGCGGAGAGGTTGCGGAAGGTGCTCTTGAAGCTCTCGTTGATATCGGTAGCCGTGGCGACCATCATCTCCGGTACAGCCGTGCTGACCTCCTGCGCGGCAGTTTCCAGCTGACGGGGTGGCACCTCGGCGGCGACGAGGGCGAAGGCGTCTTCGCTGTTGAACGCCCGCAGCGTCTCCGCAGGGACCAGAATGCCTTCCGGCTCCGGCAGCAGGGAGCGATCCCACTGCCCCGTCACCTCATACGTCCCGGCGACGGTCAATGTCAGCGATGTCCCCTCGTAATCGGTCACGGTGAGCGTGTCAGCCTCGATATCGAGCCCGGCGGGCAGATAGGCGAGGTTCTCTCTCGTCCCCCATGCGGCTCCTTCGATGGTCACATCCCACAGCGTCTCGCGTCCCTGCAGACTGAGCGTCCCCAGCTGCTCCGAGATATCCCGTCCGTCGGCCGTGGTCACGGTCTCCAGTGGCGCCTCGTAGCGCAGCCCGACCTTATCGGAAACGGCGAACGCCGCCGCCTCGGCCTCACTTGCCTGCGCCGGATCGGTCAAAATGAGCAGATTGTAGCCCTCCGTCGCGAACATCTGCAGTTCCAATTGTTCCTGCGCGCCGCCGATGATGGTCATGGCCAGGCCCAATGTAAAGGTGCCGATGCAAAGCGCGATCATGGCGAAGACCAACGAGAAGCCGCGTCGCCGCAGGTTGTTGCGCGCCATGCGCAACAGGTGCAAACCGAACGTCGGTAGCAGGTGCAGCACCAGCCATTTGATCCCTGCCAGTGTTCCGCCGAGGAGAAGCAGACCTACCAGTGCCGCCCCCAGGACGGCAAGACCCTGCCAGAGGGAACCGAGCACCAGACTGGCGATGGCAGCAAAGGGCACGGTCATCACGCCGAAGGTGACGAGAGTGTGCAGCTGTGCGCGGTTGTGGGTCGGCAGGCGGCGGAAGACGTGCATGGGACGCACGTTGCCGGCCTGCAGAATGGCGTTGGCCGCGAAGAGTATTGTGGTCACCACGCCGACAGCGATGCCGCCCACGACCAACCCTGGGCTGAACTGCCAGTTAATGAAGAGCGTCACCACGTTGCTGGCCACGTCGACCAGCAGCGCCGAGAGGCCGACACCTGCGGCTGCGCCCATGAGGCTGCCGGTCAGACCGATGAGGGCCGTTTCCAACGTGAAGATCAGCAGCACGTCGCGGCGGGCGTAGCCCAACGTCTTCAGCACGGCGACCTCCTCGCGGCGCCGGCGTAGCAGCACCTGCATGGTATTGGCGATGCCGATGCCTCCCACCATCAGGCCCAAAAGCCCGGCGCCCTTCAGCATCAGGTTGAAGGTGCTGCGCATCTGCCGGGTGCGCTCGTTGAGGGTGTCCGGCGCGAAGACCTTCCAGCCTGCGGCGACCAGAGCGTCGCGCGTCTCGCCCTCGTCCCCCGCCCAGGTGACTGCCACGTTGGTGACCGGGTTGGGGCGTCCCATGATCTGGGCAGCTGTCTCCAGGTCGTAATAGGCGGTACTGCCGTGGTAGGCAGGTGTCTGCACGGCGATGCCGGCGACGCGGTACGGTTGTGCGCTGCCACCCAGTTGGTTGCCGATGAGCACCGTGTCACCGACAGAGAGGCCGCGCGCGGCGGCGATGTCCTTGGTGATGACGACGTCGTCCGGTTGCTGGAGCACCTCGGCCAGCGACGCACCGGAGCGCAGGACGATCTCCCCAACCATGGGATAGGTGCCCGGCTCAAAGCCGACGCCGTCGCGTAGAAAGGTCACCCGTCCGGAGCCGGGCACCTTGAGCATCAGCGTGGGGCTATCGGCGACAGGCGCCCATTGCTCGATGGCGCCGCTTTCCGCGTAGGCTGCGATCTGTGCCAAGTCCTCTTCCGAAAGATAGCGGGACTCGCGCCAGAACCAGGCGTCGCTGCCAATCTCGTAGCGCGGGTCGGCCAATAGCACGGTGCTGATGGATTGGGAGACCGAGATCATAGCGACGAGGGACATGACGCCGAAGGCCACGGCCAACACGGCGATGAGCGCGCGCTGCCGATCCTGACGGATGCCCTGCAGGGCGTAGTGGATAAAGGGTCGCAACTTCATGCGCGCACCTCCATCTGTTCTTGGCGCAGGGGGGCGCTGGCGTAGCCGCCGACGTGTCCGTTGCCGTTCAGATGATCGACCAGTCGCCCGTCCAACAGGTGCAGCTCGCGATCCGCCACGCGGGCCACGGTGGGATCGTGGGTGACCATGACGATCGTCAGGTCCAGTTGACGTCGCAGGTCGGCGATCAGGTCGAGGATGCGTTTGCCCGTGGCGCTGTCCAGATTGCCCGTTGGTTCGTCGGCCAGCAGGATGGCGGGCTCCGTGACCAGCGCTCGGGCGATGGCGACGCGTTGTTGTTCGCCGCCGGAGAGCTGGTGCGGACGATGCTTGGCTCGAGGGGCCAGGCCCACGCGCGCCAACATCTCGGCGGCGCGACGCCGAGCGTCCCCAGCGTGCGGCCCAACGTAGAGCGGGACCTCGACGTTCTCCTGCGCTGTCAGTGTGGGGATCAGGTGGAAGGATTGAAAGACGAGGCCGATCTTGGTGTTGCGGATGCGGGCCAGTTTGGCCTCGCGCATCTGGGTGACATCGATGCCGTCCAGCACCAGCCGCCCACCCGTGGGCGTATCGATGCCTGCCAATAAGCCCAGCAGCGTCGACTTGCCGGAACCCGAAGGACCGGTCAGTGCTACCCACTCGCCGCGCGCTACCTCGAAGGAGAGGCCCTTGAGAATGGGGAGCGTCCGGTTGCCGAGGGGCAGCGCGCGGCTCAGGTTGTCCGCGTGAATGATGATCGAGTTCTGTCTCTGCATGATATACTCCTTTACGTGTATGGTGGTTTGCTTACAGTCAGCAGTATAAAGAAAGCATGTCATGCGTTGTTCGCAGAAATGTCGCAAAAGTGTCGCAATCCGGCGAGGAAACTGTTGGGTAGGTGCGACGCACCTTCGAAGGTTTGAGCATAGCCATTTTGTGCACGCCGGCATGGGTTTTTAGCCAATATGATCTGATCGCAGGTGCGTTGCACCTTATACGGTAAATTCAGTCACCCTCCACGTCATGTCATTCCGAGTGAACGAGCGGCGTTGTTTGCCGGAAGCGAATCGAGGCATCTCTCCTCCGCGACGTAGGGGTGCCAGCGAGCCGGGGCGGTGGCGCGGGGGGGGACACCGGCCACAGCTTTCTTACCTCTTTCATCCATAGTTAAGACTTGACAAGGCATCAGTCGAGGGGCGCCGTTGTGTTTGGACGGGAGCGGGAGGGGCGTGATGGACTACAGGGCTTTTCAAGATACTCCCCAGTGGACAAATGGTGGCCTTCCTCTTATCATAGGGGCTATGATAAAAGCCTCAACACAAAGGAGAGACCCATGAATGAGCAGTTGGATCTGTTTTTCCATCCTCGCGGCGTCGCCGTGATCGGCGCCAGCCGCAATCCAGCCAAACTGAGCCACGGCGTGGTCCGCAACCTCAAGGAGCACGGCTACGCTGGCGAGATCTACCCCGTCAACCCCAAAGGCGGTGAGATTCTGGGCCTGCAAGTCTACCCGGACATCGCCGCGGTGCCCGACCCGCTGGACTTAGCCGTCATCATGATCCGGGCGCAGTGGGTGCCCGACGCGCTGCGCGCCTGCGGTAAGCGCGGTCTCAAGGCCGTGATCGTTATCACCGGCGGATTCAAAGAGGTGGGCGAGGAAGGCGCGGCGCTGGAAGCGTCGCTGGGCGAGATCGCCCGCGAATATGAGATGCGTCTCATCGGCCCCAACTGTGTCGGCGTGATGGACACGCACGTTCCCATCGACACGACCTTTATCAGCCAAATGCCAGAGCCGGGCGCCATTGGCTTCGCGTCGCACTCCGGCGCCATCGTCGGCGGCACCATCGACTGGGCCATCCAGCAGGGCGTAGGGTACAGCCGCATCATCAGCCTGGGCAACCAGGTGGACGTCAACATCGCCGAGGGCACGCAGATGCTCGCCCACGACCCGCACACCAGGGTCATCAACCTCTACGCCGAGGGCATTCCCAACGGGCGTGACTTCGTGGAGGCTGCTGCGGTCATCGCGCGCGAGAAGCCCATCGTCATCATCAAGGCCGGGCGCACCGCTGCCGGAACGCGCGCCGTCGCCTCGCACACGGGCGCGCTGGCGGGCGCGGGGCAGGCCTACGCCGCCGCCTGTCACCGCGCGGGCGTGCTCATGGCGAACTCGCTGCAGGAGCAGAACGACATCGCCGTGGCGCTGGCCTTACAGCCGCTGCCGCAAGGCGACCGCGTCGCCATCGTGACCAACGCCGGCGGCCCGGCGGCCCTCTCCGCCGACGCGCTGGACGACCACGGGCTGCGCCTCGCCGATCTGGCCGAGGAGACCATGGAGGCACTCAAAGCCGTGACGCCCCACGGCACCCAGCTGGGCAATCCGGTGGACATGCTGGGCGGTCCGCGCGCCGAGATGTACGAGCAGACGCTGCGCATCCTGCAGGAGGATCCGGGCGTGGACATGATCATGGCGACCTTCGTGCCGCAGGCCATCACGCCGGTCAACGACGTGGCGCGTCACATCGTCGCCGGGGCCGAGGCGGGCGACAAGCCCGTCGTGGCCTGTCTGGTGGGCGGCGTCAGCATCCCCGAGGCCGTCCACATCCTACACGCGGGCGGCGTCCCCTTCTACCGGGATCCCGGCCGCGCCAGCCGCGCGCTGGCGGGACTCTGGGCCTACAAGCAGCTGCAGGCTCGGCCCGATCTGACCCCCACGCCGGTGGCGAACGTGGATCGCGCGCAGGCGCAGGCCCTGCTGGCAGAAGCGTGGGAAACGAAGGGCGCCGGTTTCGTCAGCGCCGAGACCGCGGCGCAGGTCGCGGCAGCCTACGGCATCCCGGTGCCCTTCTCCGACGTGGCGACGACCGCCGATGCGGCGGTGGCGCTGGCAGAAGAAGCGGGCTATCCCGTCGTCGCCAAGCTCATCGCGCCGGGCGTCGTGCACAAAGCCGACGTGGGTGGCATTGCACTCGACCTGCAGGACGCCGACGCCGTCCGCGCCGCCTTCGCGCGGATGGTGGGCGAGGACGCGACGCGCGCCGTCATGATCCAGCAGATGGCGCCTGAGGGCCGCGAGGTTATCGTTGGGGCGCAGCGCGACCCGCAGTTCGGCCCGCTGCTGATGTTCGGCATGGGCGGCATTTATGTCGAGGTGCTCAAGGATGTGGCCTTCCGGCTGGCACCGCTCTGCGAGCGCGACGCCCGCGAGATGGTCGCGGAGACCGCCGTCGGTCAGCTGCTCGAGGGCGTGCACGGCGAAGCGCCGGGCGACCTCGACGCCGTCGTCGAGACCTTGCGGCGCGTGGGGCAGCTCGTGGCGGATTTCCCCTGCATCCGCGAGCTCGACATCAACCCGCTGATTGTGGGAGAAGCCGGTACCGGCGCCTGGGCCGTCGATGTGCGGATGGCGTTGGATCAGGCGCCGGAATAAACGAAGAGCCGGCCCCGGGTAGGGAGAGAACGCTATCCGGGGCCGGCTACGTGAAAGACGAGGTGCGAGATACAGGTGATGCATTGGTGTAATCGAGCGGAATGCCTCTTCTCTTTCATCCGGTGCATTTGAAACTTCATCTGGCAACAATATAATTGTGCGTCAGCGCGACACCGTTCTTCTTGTTTTACCTGCTCCGTACGCCTTCCCCCAAAGAACGAGGAGTCGCTGCGTGGTTCAAACGAAAGGAGACGCAATGAGCGAGGTAGAGGAAACTATTCGTGTCGTGATTGCCGACGACCATCCCACGACGCGCGAAGGGATCTGCACGATCC
>JBNGCW010000031.1:0-48491 GCA_049975525.1 Anaerolineae bacterium | reverse complement strand
CCTATTCAAGTTATACTACAATTTCGTCCTGTGCCTGTTAATGTGCGGTAGAAAATTTTCAGTAAAGAGAAGGACACCCCCTATTTTTCTTTGGCTGACCCTTTTTTCAGGGCAGCCAAAGGGGCTACGTCGAACCGAGCCGCGCTTTGCCCTGATAGCGCCGCCGGCCAGTTCTGGTGCGGGCCTGGCCACAATGAGCGGTCCCAGCTCTCCGGGAGCTTGTCCCCGATGTGCGACACCTGCCTCTCTTCGACCTTGATTAAACCAACGCTTATGCTATAATAAGCACTCAGAAAAGGGGCATAGCTGCGGCTCTGAGAAAAGTGGGGAGTATGCCCCACTTTTCTTTGTAGATCGGGCTTTTGATGTATAGGGGGAGGAAGGTGTCAAACATATGAAGAGTGAATTCGCCCTGGCTTTCAATCAAATCTGTGCTGAATATGATCTACCACGGGACGTGGTGTTGGAAGCCGTGCAAGCGGCGTTGGTCTCCGCCTACCGGCGGGATTGGAAAGTCCCGTCGACCCAGAATCTCACGGCGGAAATCAACATGCTCGATGGCTCAGCGCGGGTCTTCATAGAAAAAACAGTCGTCGCCGACACGGTAGAAGACCCTCAAACGGAAATCTTGCTTTCCAAGGCCCGCCGCCGGCAACCCAACATCCAGGTTGGCGACACGTTGATGGTGGACGTCACCCCGCGCAACTTTGGGCGCATCGCAGCCCAGACGGCCAAGCAGGTGATCATGCAGCGTCTCCGCGAGGCAGAGCGCGAGAGCCAGTTTGAGCGATTCAGCCGCCAAGAGGGCGAGATCATCATCGGGACCGTGCAATCGATCCGCCCGCACGGTATCACCTTACACCTGGATCGCAAGGAAGAAGCGCTTATGCCTCGACACGAGCAGATCCCGGGGGAACACTACACCTTGCACCAGAAGCTCCGCGTCTACGTGTTGGACGTGAAACGTTCCGCCCGAGGACCGCAGATCACCGTTTCCCGCAGCCATCCCGCCATGTTGCGCCGTCAGCTGGAGCTGGAAGTGCCCGAGATCCGCAGCGGGCAGGTGGAAATCAAGGCCATCGCCCGCGAGGCCGGTTCCCGCTCCAAAGTGGCCGTCGTAGGGCACCAGGAAGGCCTGGACCCCGTCGGCGCCTGCGTGGGCATGCGCGGTATCCGCATCCAGACCATTTCCCGAGAGCTGAACGACGAGCGCATCGACGTGGTGGAGTGGTCCGAGGATCCGGCGCAGTTGATCGCCAATGCCCTCAGCCTGGACGGCATCGTCAGCGTGGTGCTCGACGAGCACGCGCAGACCGGGCGCACCGCCTCGGTCGTCGTTCTGGATGACCAGCTTTCCCTGGCCATCGGACGGGCCGGGCAGAACGCACGTCTGGCCGCGAAGATGACCGGCTGGCGTATCGACATCCAGGGCATAACAGAAGCGGCGCTGGGCGCCCTGCGTCAGATCAACAAGTCGCCAGACCTGCTCGGAAACCGCAAGGAAATCGTGGGGTTAATCCCCCGACTGGCCTCGATTATCCGCTCTCACGAACAGGACCGCTATCCGTACACCGACGAGGAACAGCGCATTATCAAAACCGTCATTGAGGCCGTGCAGAAGGCGCTGATCGAACGCCGGAACCGCACGCGCCCCGGCACGCTGCAACGGGACGCGCGGACCGCAGCCCAGCGGGCGGCCGAGGAAAAGAGACGCGCGGAGCGAGAGCGCGCCCTGGCCACCGTGCCTCCCGCAGCCTACGAGGCGGCGCTGGACGTCCTCGAGCTCCCCGAAAAGGTCCGGGGGCACCTCACCCGGAACGGCCTGGAGAACGTTGGGGAGGTGATGGAAAAGATCGCGCTGGGCAACGAGGCCTTGCTTATGATAGACGGAATAGGCGCCAAGGCGCTCACGCAGATCAAAGAAGCCGTGGAGTTCAGCCCCTTCTCCTTCATCACACCGGAGGCGGAAGCCGAAGCGGTCGAGGCCGCGCCCGAAGAAGCCCTTGAGGTGGAAGAAGCTGAGGCGGTCGAGGCCGAGGCCGTGGAAACCGAGACCATCGTCGAGGAGACGGTCATGGAGGCCGCGGAAGCCGAGGAAATAGTGGAAGAAGAGGTGGCAGCAGAACCGGGCAGCGCCCTACCCGTCAGCCGGGAAGAACTCCTGGAAGCCGGCTTCGACGAGGAAACCATCGCTGCCCTTGAAGAAGCCATGGCCGAAGAGCCGGCCATCTCCTTCGACAAGGAGGCCGTGGCCCGGCTGCGCGAGGCTATGATGACGCCTCAACCTGCGGAGGAAGCCCCCCCGGCGGAAGAAGAAGAAGAAGAGACCTTGCAGTTGAAGGTTCCGCCCAAGTTCGCCGTCTACGACGAATACGAAGAAGAGGACGAATGGGAAGAGCTGGAGGAACCGGACGGAAAAAAGAAACGCCGACGCAAGAAAAAGCCCAAGCGCACGATCCTGTACGATGAAGAGACCGGTGAGACCTATACAGTGCGCCGACGCCGGCAGAATCGGCCTTACGATCTGTGGGAAGATTACCGGGAGCATTGAAAGCGACGGTGACCGCGGCGCGAGGGCCAGGCAGACCGGTTGCTCAGGTGGGACGCCCCTCCCGGGCCGAAGAGGGCACGCATAGGGCCGGGGGCTCAAACGCGACCCGGCTGTGTCTCACCCCGGATGAGCCGTAAGGTGGGTCTCTCTTACATGAACGTTCCAGGCTTCTGGCACAAAAGCGTGGACGATGCTACGAGCGGCGCGCCGGTCCCTTCGTGGGGCCGGGAGCGCACAGTACACATTGTCCGTGGGCACATCATGTAACCACGAACTCCGGTCAACCGGCCTGAATCGGTGAAAAGTGAGGTGCCAGAAGCCCGACGCTCTGGCACCTTTCGTTTGGACGTGGAGAGTAGGATTCGCATGAAAAGAGGCAAAAAATCCAAAGGCCATATTCCCGAACGCACGTGTGTGGCGTGCCGTGCCAAGCGTCCCAAGCGCGAGTTGATACGTCTGGTGCGCACGCCGGAGAAGACGGTACTCGTCGACGAGAGCGGGAAGCGCAACGGTCGAGGCGCTTACCTTTGCCCACGGCGCGCCTGCTGGGAACGTGCGCTGAAACAAGGGAGCCTGGAGCGCGCCCTCAAGACCACGCTGACGGAGGAGAACATCGCCGCGCTTCAGGCTCACGCTGCGCACCTGCCTGCTGAAGCACAGGGGGACGAAAAGCAGGCGCGTACCCCGCGGATGGCATAGTTTTTGGTGTGATGTGGATTTGAAATCACTGAAATTTATCACATAAGGTGCAGCGCACCTGCAATGACCCGATCATGTTAGATCAGCATCCATGAGAGCATGCACGAAATGGACATGTTCAAAAATCTGAGTGAAAATACAGCTGGCGACGTTGGACGGCGACAGCATGTCACCGCATCCTGAAACGTCCTTATCTCCGCCGGAAACGCTTTTTTCGGTGGAACTACCGCAGGAGAGGAGAGACATTATGAACGAGACGTTACAAACAGAACCTAAGGTGATTACTATACCCGAGGTGATCACTGTCCGGGATCTGGCCAAAGAGATGGGCATCAGCCCCATCCAGCTCATCAAGGTGTTGATGAGCAACGGCGTCTTGGCCAGCATCAATCAGCAGATCGACTTCGACACGGCGGCCATTATCGCCTCGGAGTTCGGCTTCGAAGCGCGTCTACCTTACGCCGAGATAGAAGAAGAAGTTGAAGAGGAGCTCGCGCCCTGGCAACGCCTCATCGCCGACGAGGACGAAGAAGACCTCAAAAGGCGTCCGCCGGTGGTCACCGTGCTGGGGCACGTCGATCACGGCAAGACCACACTCCTGGACGCCATTCGCCACGCGGACGTGGCGAGCGGCGAGAGCGGCGGTATCACCCAGCACATCGGCGCCTACATGATCCGCCACAACAACCGCCCCATCACCTTCATCGACACGCCGGGCCACGAAGCCTTCACGGCCATGCGAGCGCGAGGCGCCCATACTACGGATATCGCAGTTCTGGTCGTAGCGGCCGACGATGGCGTTCAACCTCAGACCATCGAGGCCATCAACCACGCCCGCGCCGCCCACGTTCCCATCCTCGTCGCCTTGAACAAAATGGACCGTCCCAACGCGCAGCCCGAGCATGTCAAACAAGAGCTCTCCGAGGTGGGCCTGACACCCGACGAATGGGGCGGCGACACCATGATCATCCCCGTCTCCGCCAAGATGAAAGAAGGCCTGGAGGACTTGTTGGAGGCCATTCTGCTGCTGGCCGACGAAATCGAGGTGAAAGCCAACCCCGACGCGCCCGCCATCGGCACCGTCCTGGAGGGCAAGCTGGATCGCCGTCGAGGCCCTGTGGCCACCGTGTTGATCCAGAACGGCACGCTCCACGTCGGAGACGTAGTCGTCGTCGGCAAAACCTGGGGCAAAGTGCGGGCGCTGGAGGACGAAAACGGCGTCCGACACCGCACCGCGCCGCCGGGCATCCCGGCCATGATCCTAGGACTGAACGACGTGCCAGAGGCGGGAGAACGTCTGGAAGTCGTGGAGGAAGAGCGCACAGCCCGCGCCATCGCGGAGAAACGCGCCGAGGAAACACGGCTGAAGGAACAGGCCCGCAGTCGCGGCACCTTGAGCCTGAACGACTTCGCGGCCATGATGCGCGAGGGTGAAGCCAAAGATCTCAACGTCATCCTCAAAACCGATGTCCAGGGGTCCATCGAGCCCATCGTCTCCTCGCTGGAGGTGCTGGAGGCCGAGGAGGCTTCCGTGAACGTGGTGCACGCTGCAGCCGGCAACATCACCGAATCCGACATCAACCTGGCCGTGGCCTCTGACGCCATCGTTCTGGGGTTCCGCGTCAACGTCGACGCCGCCGCCCGTCGTATGGCCGACGAGGAAGGCGTCGAAATCAACCTCTACGAGGTCATCTACAAGCTCGTCGACGAGGTTGAGCAGGCCATGAAGGGCCTGTTGGAACCCAAAATCGTGGAGAAGCGTCTCGGAGCGGCTCAAGTTCGCGCCACCTTCGACATCCCCAGCATCGGCAGGGTCGCCGGTTGCTACGTCGCCAACGGTGTCGTGCGGCGCAACGCCAAGGTGCGCGTCTTCCGCGATGGGGGTGTGGTGCACGATGGGGAAATCGCCTCCCTGCGACGCTTTGAAGAAGACGTCCGCGAGGTCCGCCAGGGTTACGAGTGCGGTATTAAGGTCGCGAACTTTGATGAGATCCAAGAGGGCGATCAGCTGCTCTTCTACGTGAAAGAGCGAGAAGCGCGGGGCTAGCCCGCTCCCCGCTCCTTCATCATCAACACGACCCAGGGACGCACGTGTGTCTCACCTGAGCGGTCACGCTCTGTCTACCCAAACCCGTGCGCTGCACGAGGATATATCCGATACGAGGTGTGAGGAACTATGGGCAAGAAGTACATACAACGCGTAAACGAGTTGCTCCGCCGCAAGCTGACGCTGTTGTTGTTGGAAGAGAGCAAAGATCCGCGGCTTGCGGGGGTCACGATCACCGACGTGGAAGTGTCCCGCGACACCTCTCGCGCCGAAGTCTATTACAGCATCATCCCTCCGGTAACCGAGGAAGAGGGCACGTCTGACTTCGACCCCTCACCCGAGCAGGACTGGAAGGAGGAAAAGGCCGCCGTCCAGGAGGCCTTGGAAGGAGCAAAGAACTGGCTGCGGGCTCAGCTGGCGCCTACCTTGCGCCTGCGCCACGTCCCCGAGTTGGTTTTCATCTACGACGACTCGTTGGAACATGGCGCGCGCATCGAGGCCTTGTTGAGAAAACTGGAGGAGGAATCCTGAGACCATGATCATCTCCTCCCACGAACTGGAGCAGGCCACGAGGTTGTTAGCGAGAAGCGCACGCCCGCTCCTCATCAGCCACCCACGGCCGGACGGAGACACCGTCGGGTGTGCACTGGCGCTGCGCTCTGCGCTGCTGCAGTTGGGGAAAACACCCCTCTTGGCCTGTGTCCACCCCATCCCGCCGACCATGCGTTATCTAACAGGCGCGGACGCTTTCGTCCAGGACGTCCCGGAGGACGCCGACATCGACCTGGTCGTCACCATCGACATGAGCGACATCCAGCGCACCGGCGGCATCTACAAAGAAGCCTGGCGCAACAAAATTCCCCTCCTGGTCATTGACCACCACGAAACCAACGACGGTTTCGGCGACGTCAACATCGCCGTGCCGGAGGTGGCTGCGACGGCCCTGCCTATGATCGCCGTCATCGAGGGTCTGGGCGTGGAGATCAAAAACGAAATTGCTACCGCGCTGCTGTTGGGCATCTTGACCGACACACGGGGGCTGCGCACCGAGACAACGACGCCCGAGGTGCTGGCGACGGTGGCGCGTCTCATCGATGCAGGCGGCGATTACCACACCGTGGTTCAGAAGACGCTGGACGCCGTCCCCTACCATCAGATGCGGGGCTGGGGCGTCGCGCTCAGTCGCCTGCAGCTGGACGACGGTCTCGCCTGGACCACCCTTCCGCTGGCAGAAAAGAAAGCCCTGGGCATCGAGGATCACGACGATCTCGATCTGGGCAACCTGATCAGCCAGGTGGCGGAAGCCCGGATCATCGCCACTTTTCTGGAGATGCGCGACGGCAAGGTAAAGGTAAGTCTGCGCGCGCGACCGGGCTACAATGTGGCCGGCATCGCCAAATCACTGAACGGCGGTGGGCACCGCCAGGCAGCCGGGTGCTCCGTAGCCGGCCCTCTAGAGGCGGCCGTCGCCCAGGTGATCCCGCTGGTGCGGCGCGAGCTGCAACACCCCTCCTGATCCTCCTCCACCATGATCGGGCTTTTCAACGTCAACAAACCGAGGGGCGTGACCTCCCACGACGTTGTGCAGGAGGTGCGCCGCCTCACCGGGCAGCGCAAAGTGGGACACGCCGGCACGCTGGACCCCCTGGCCTCCGGCGTGCTCCTCATCCTCGTCGGCCGGGCGGCCACCCGCCTGGCCCGTTTCCTCATGAGGTCCGACAAGAGCTACCGCGCCGTCATCCGTCTAGGCGAGATCACGCCCACTTACGATACGGAGAGCCCGGTGGTCGAGAGCCATCCGGTGACCGTAAAACGGTCTGAGGTCGTGGCCGCCCTGCGCCGTTTCGTAGGTGAGATCGAGCAGATACCGCCCATGTACTCGGCGCTGAAAAAGGCCGGCAAACCCCTCTACCAGCTGGCCCGCGAGGGGAAAACCGTGGCGCGGGAAGCGCGTCCGGTGACCATCTACGAGCTGGAGTTGCTCACCTGGTCACCGCCAGACCTCACGGTGAACGTCCGCTGCTCGGCAGGGACCTACATCCGCAGCCTGGCCCACGATCTGGGCACAGCGCTGGGCTGCGGCGCCCACCTGCAGGCCCTGATGCGCACCGCCTCGGGTACCTTCACGTTGGAGGAAAGCCAAACGTTGGCGGAGCTGCAGGCGTTGACCGCCGAGGGTCGGCTGGAAAGCGCGTTGCTGCCACCCCGGGCTGCCTTCGCCGGACACCCCCACGTGCAACTGACGGCGGCGCAAACCGAGGACGTGCGCCACGGACGCGCCCTCACCCTCGACACTCCCTTCGACGTCGCACATCTTCCCGCACACGATCCTGAGGGACGTCTCGTAGCAGTGCTCATCCCGCAAGGCGGCCGTCGCTGGCGCCCTACCCTGGTTTTGAACCGAGGAGTGTGAAACGCAAGATGTGGACGACCGCTGATCTGGAAACCCTCTTTCTACCCGGCCCCACCAGCCTGACCATCGGCGCCTTCGACGGCGTGCATCGGGGGCACCAGGCGCTGATCCGTCGCCTGGTCGAAAGTGCCCGCGCGGCAGGACGGCACAGCGTGGTCGTGACCTTCGATCCGTTGCCCCTGCAGTACTTCGGACGCGCCGAGGAGGTCCTGCTCTCCTCTGTGGAGGAACGGGTGGCCTATCTGCGCCCTCTCGGCGTCGACGGCGTCGTTGTGCTCCCCTTCGACGCGGCGATGGCCAACACCACCGCCGCCGACTTCGTCACGCTGATGCTGCAACACCTCCACATGGTCGAGCTCTGGGTCGGCCCCGATTTCGCCCTGGGCCGGGGACGAGAAGGCAACGCGCGGAGGCTGCGACAGATGGGGAAAAAACGCGGCTTCACCGTCCACCAGATGCCGCCCTTCCGCTGGCGGGATGAGGTCGTGCACAGCACCCGCATCCGCGAACTGCTGCGCGCCGGGAACGTGCAGCTGGCCAACGCTCTCCTCGGTCGCCCCTACCGGCTGACGGGCGCCCTCGCCGAGCGCAACCACCGCGAATATGCGGCGGGCGTCCCCACACTCATCTTCCGCCCACCGGCGGCGCGACTCCAGCCAGGCCCCGGCGTCTACGTGGGACAGATACAATGGGAAGCGGAGCGTCACGAGACGCTGGTATACATTCGCCGGCTCCCCTCGGAGCGCAAAGAGATGTTGCTCCAACCGCTCTACGGCTCCAAAGCACTCAGAGGGTGCGGGGCGCGGCTGGACCTTCTGGCCCACCTCCGCCCTCTCGCGCTCCCTACGTCTTTTCCGGCGAACCTCGTCCGGCTGCGAGAAGACCGCAGGGCGGCGCAGCGCTGGCTCGAGCAACGCGCCCTCCCCCTCGCCCGAGGGACGAGCGGAGAAGCGGCGGTGAAAACCGGGTCCGAGGAAGACAGATAATCACATGCGTCGGGAGGAAACCATGCAGACGACGCCCCCCTTGGAACACAACGAACTCTATCAGGCGATGATGAACTGGCGCTCCGTGCGACGCTTCGATCAACAGCCGGTCCCGGAGCAGCTCCTGGACAACATTCAGGCCGAAGCCCGCAAGGCCGACGCGCTGGTGCCCCAAAATCGCTTCGAGCTCTTGCTCCGCGATATCGTCACCGGCGACGATCTGGTCGCCGCGCTGGGCGCCTACGGGCGTATCCTGAGCCCCAAACACCTGGCCGTGCCCTATGTGGTCGGCGAAACACATCCGCTGACCGACCTGGGCTACCGCACCCACCAGGTGGTGGTGAAGATGACCGGGAAGGGCCTCGGTGGTTGTTACATCGGCAGCCTGGGACGGGAGACGACACTGCGCGCCCGTCTGGTGCTACGTCGCCAGACGCGCATCGCCGCCGTGGTGATCTTCGGCTATCCGGCACAAGCCCTGCCCGGCCGCACGCTTAACACGGCCATGCGGCATGCCATGGGGTCGAACAGACGTCGGCCCTTGGAGACGCTCTTTTTCGAGGATGACTTCCAACAGGCGACCGAGCCGCCCAAGGCGCTACGGCCGGTGCTGGAAGCCGGACGCCGGGCGCCTTCCGCCCACAACGTCCAGCCCTGCCGCTTCCTCTGGCGGAGTAAAACCCTTTACCTCTTCGTCACCCGAGAGAACCCCAAATACGGCAAAGGTGTCAAGCAACACTATCGTTACTTTGACGCCGGCCTTTGCATGGCGAACATCTCTCTGGCTTTGCAGGCCCTGGATCTCACCCGGCGTTGGGAGCTGCTGACCCCCTCTGATCGAAACGTCCCTACACATCCCCAAACGCTGGAACCTGTGGCGCGGATATCGCTCCCCACCCTCTAAAACGTAAAACCCTGTCGGACGAAGGCACGGCAAGAAATAGGAGGTCAGGTTATGAAGAGGATCGGGATTCTCGGCGGCATGAGCCCTGAATCGACGGTAGTGTACTACGAGTACATCACCCGCACGTACACGCGGCGTTTCGGGGACTACGGCTACCCCGAAATCCTTATCTACAGTGTGAGCTTTCAGCCCTACGTGGACTGGCCCGAGGCCGGACGTTGGGACCTGGTGGCTCAGGGGCTCAGCCGCGCGGCGCAGCAGCTGGAGCACGCCGGCGCGGACTTCATCCTCATCGCCACCAACACCATGCACCGCGTTTTCGACGCCGTTCAGGCGAACGTCGGGGTGCCCATGCTCAGCCTGCTGGGCGCTGTAGGTGAGGCTATCGCCGCTGCAGGACTGGACACCGTGGGATTGCTGGGCACGCGCTTCACCATGGAAGCGGATTTCTACCCCACCGCGCTGAAAGCGCGCGGCATCCGCGTGATCACGCCCGCTCCCGAGGATCGCGCCACGGTGGACCGCGTGATCTACGAGGAGCTGGTGGCCGGCGAGCTGCGGGACGTCTCACGGCGGCACTTCATCGCCATCATCGAGGCGCTGGTGGCGGAAGGTGCCCAGGGCGTGATCCTGGGGTGCACGGAGATTCCGCTGCTGATCCAGGCCTCAGACGTGGACGTGCCGCTCTTCGACACGACCAGGTTGCACGCCGAGGCAGCATTGCGCTACGCGCTGGCGTGATCGACGCAAAGATGCTCCGCGGGCCGGTCTCCCCACCACGCCCGCGGGGCGCGGTCAAAGCCGCGGGCCGGCCACAGCGACCGGCCCGCAGCAAAGTGCCGACCTCGAGGCTCAATTGTAGCGCGCGCGCAGCTTCTCGAAACGAGCCAGGCTGTCCTGAAGGCCACCGGGGCGATTGCGGGTCAGCCAGAGCTTCTTATACTCTTCGACGGCCGCCGCCAGATCTTCGGCAAGGGCGGTCTTATCCCCGATGCCTTCCAGATGCCAGAGGGCGTGATGACAGGCATGACGGAGCAGATGCGCGGCGTTCTCGAACTCCCGTTTGATCAGCGCCGCGTCGCGGCGGGTCATCTGGGCCTCGTCCAGGGGTTCCATGGCGGCATCGATGGCTTGCAGGGCGCGCCGGAAATCTTCCGGCTGGAGCCGGGCCTCTTGGCGATCTAAATAACGCTGCTGCAGGATCCAGAAGAGAACGCTGGAGTTGTGCGGGGTGACGCCGGGCGCGCGGTAGACGTTGCCCAGGTCGTAGGCCACGCGGCCCATGGCGCCGGTGGGATCGTCGAAGGCAAAGCGGCTGATGATCGCGGTGACATCCACGTCTTCGTTGGCCGCCAGGCACCAGCTGTAGGCGGCGCCCATGCCGAAGCCCAGATAGCTGATGGGCAGGTGCTGCCAGTGCCCGTTGTCGCCCCAGTCGGTGTTGAGGTAGCCGGTAGCGCCGTGCTTGAGGCCGTTTTCGGCGGCGCTCTTCAGGTTGCCCAGCGCGTTCTCCGTCCGCCCGGCGACGGTGTTCCACGACGACGTGCCCGGGCAGAGGTAGAAGGGCACACCGGCCGCTGCAAACTGTGCACCGTGCTCGTCGAAGGGATGATCGGCTTCGTACCCCCACTCCAACGCGATAGCGTCTTTGGGTAATTCCGGCACCAGCTCGGGATGCTGGACGATAATATCGCCCCAGAACTGCATCGTGGTGCCGCGCCGCGTCACCTCTTTGTAGATCTCCATGAGGAAATCCAGGTAGACGCGCGCCGTGCCGCGCTCCTCGCAGAGCGCCTTACTCTTGCCTGCCCCCAGATCCCAGGTCTCATCGCAGCCGACGTTGAGAGTGCGGCTGGTGAAGTTGGGCAGCAACTCGTCGTAGAACTCACGCACCAGCTCCAGGCTGCCCGGCTCCGCCGGCGAAAGGGAAAAAGGACCTTGCATGGTGCCCCAGGGCGTCTTAAACTCGCCCTGAACCTCGGCCAGATGCGCGTAGGGTTCGTGTTTGAGCCAGCGCCGCATGTGCCCGAAGGAGTTCTGGTTGGGGACCAGCTCCATAAAGCGCTCCCGGCAGTAGGCATCCAACGCCAGGATCTGTTCGGCGGTCATAGGCGAGGCTTCAGCCCAGACCAGGGGGTGGTTGCGGTAGGCGAAGGTGTGTTCAGTGTAGAGCTGAAACTCGTTGACCTTCCAACTCGCCAGGCGATCCACCAGCGCGAAGAGTGTCTCCATGGTGGGGACCTTGTCGCGGCTGATGTCCAGCATCACGCCGCGCGTGGCAAAATCGGGCCAGTCGTGGATCTCCAGGCAGGGCAACGTCGGCTCGTCCAGCTGCGCGAGCAGCTGCTTGAGCGTGGCGACGGCGTAGAAAGCCCCGGCGGGATCGTGGGCCTGCACCACGATGCCCTCGGGCGTCACGGTCAGATGGTAGCCCTGAGGATGGGGCATCGCCTCCGGCAGCACCAGGAGCGTCAGGCCGACCTGTGCGGGGGGAACAGCGTTGCCCCCCACGAGAGGCCAACGCCTATCAAAGTGCGCCTCCAGCGCCGCCTGGAACTCTCCGGCGGTGAAACGCAAGGCCTGGGGTTCGTCCACGTTAAGGGCAATGAGGCGGTCGTTTTCCAGAGCAAACACGCCTTCGTGCCAGGTCAGTGATCGCGGGTACGGCAGAAATGCGAAATCCTCTCTCTTCTTCATCCTCTACTCTCCATTCTCCATTTTGTCATTCGTCATTTTCAATTGCTTCGTCATCATGTGATAGCAGTGATACGGCTCAAAACCGAACTTGCCATAAAAGTCCAACAGCTCGGTCCAATCGATGACGCAGCCGCGCACGCCGTGATCGGCCAGATGGGTCAATCCCGCCTGCAGCAACCGCCCGCCCCATCCCTGGCCGCGCACGCTCTCCGAGACGCCGATGGGGCCCAGCTGGCCCCACGGCTTGGGTAACCGGTGCATGTAGAAACGGTCCAGGGGGCGCAGGGAATCCTCCCGGGTGATCCAACAGAAACCCTCGACGCGCTCGTCCTGTTCCAGGATGAGAATATCGGCGATGCGCCCGCCTTCGCGCAGGAATTCTTCGACTTCGAAGCGCCACCGGCCGGGAAAAGCGCGGGCGAAGAAGTCGCGCAGGGCCTCAAGATCGTCAGGGGTCGCGGGGCGGATGGGCGCCAGCTCCTGTGGCGGATAGCGCCGGAAGGAGGGCCCCTCGCCCAGATCGCGGGCCACGTCCCAACTCCGCCCTTCGACGGTGTAACCATGGTTGGTGAAGAAACGCCGGGTGTGGCTGAAGCTCTCGGGCACACCCGGCATAAAGGAGCGCAAGCTGCCGGCGACGAAGATGCGTTCAACCTCCTGGGCGGCGAGCCACGCCTCGGCCCAGAGCAGCAGCTGGGTGCCGAAGCCCTTGTACTGCGCCTCGGGGGCCACGACAAGGGCATCGATCCAGCCAGGTGTCACCGGATAGAGCGTCTCTGGCACCTCCGGCAGCGCGCTCGCCAGCACGAAGCCCACCGGCGTCTGCCCATGGTAGACGATGCGGCCCTCCTGAAGGCCGCCGGTGGTGGGGCGCAGATTGTACCTCAAAAACGCCTCCGTCACGGTGAACTCCGGCCCACAGCTCACGTTCCAGAGATGCGTGAGGGTCGTGATGACCCGGGGATTCTCCCTCAGAATAGGATACAGCTTGATAATCATATTCCCTCCTGATTCAGTCGGGTAGCCTGGTTATCGGATAAACCAGGATCCCTGGTTGACCTGATACTCAACTCGTGGAGCAAGAAGACGGCGACGTTGAGGATCAGGAGAAAGGGCCCGATGATCTCCAGGCTGAGACGTTCAGCCAGCAGGGCGCCCAGGCCCGGCAGAAAGGCGCTCCCCAACCCTGAAGCACCGATCTGGAGCCCCATGGCGTTGGCGGCGTGCGCGAGACCCAGGCGGTCGGGTGTGCGGGCGGCGACGGTGGGGAAGATGGTAGCAAAGGAGAGCCCCATAAGTGCCAGGCCCAGGAAGCCGCCCAACGTGAACGGGTTCCACCAGATCAGGCCCGCGCCCAGTATCGCGCCGAGCATGCTGAGCCGCAGCAGCGCTGCGTTGGAGATGCGGTCGACCAACGCACCCATGAGGATGCGCCCGACAGTGAAGCTGGCCCAGTAGATGCTGATCCAGAGACCGGTGGTCTGCACGTCGATACCGCGTCCGTCGGTGAAGAGACTGCTGCTCAGCTGCCCACCACCGACTTCGGCGCCACCGTAGACGAAGACCAGCGCCATGCTCAGCCAGACGTAGGGGCGCCGCAACGTTTCACGCATGGAGACGTGGGACGTGACCGGGGCATTTTCGTCACGCAGACGCCACTGCGGCAGCGTCAGCAGCAGAAAGACAAAGCTGACGCCCTGCAGGACGAGGACGCTGCCGTAGCTCCAGCGCCAACTGCGCCCCAGCTTGACGGCGAGGAGCGTCACCAACAGCGGTCCCAGCGTCTGGCCCAGGCCGAAGCAGGCGTTGAGCCAATTGAGCCTGCCGGCGCTGTAGTGGGCGGCGACGTAGGTGTTAAGCCCGACGATGAGGACGCCGGCCCCCAGGCCCAGAATCCCGCCTGCCAACACCAACACGGGCCAGGTAGGGGCCAGTACGTGACCCAGCAACCCCGCGCCCATGATCAGGTGTCCCATCAGCAGGAATCGTCCCACGCCGAGGTGGTTGGTGAGCTGCCCGCCGGCGAAGCTGCTGAAAAGACGCCCGACCATGAAGGCGGTGAGCAGCACGCCCAGGGCGTCCAGCGTCAGCCCCAACGTGTCCTGGATATAGGTCCAGGCCAGGTTGAGGACGCCCATGGACAACCCGACGATGACGAAGCCGGAGAAACTGATGAACAGCAGACGAGTGCTGGTGCGCTGGTCGGTCATGGTTTGGCTTGACTGAAACAACTCATAAAAATCGGATTTCTCCAAAACTCGCCACTACATGGAGTAAAATTCGCGTTCAAAACCAGCAGATATAGGGGATAGCCGAACAGAAATCCGATTTTTCGCACTTTTTTCAGGTCGGTCATGGTTTGCTCTTCGCGGTGAGACATCGGCCCCAGCTTTGCAGTTCAGGTGTCACCCAACGTCTCCGCTTGCCGACGGAAGTCACGCATGTCGATCACCGTACCGTCCAGGCGGGCCTGATCGGCGGCGAAGGCCAGCAGGTGGCTCTCCAGCGCCTCGCGGGCCGTGGTCATGGCCGTCTTGGGGTCGCGGACGGCGCGCACGAAGGCCTGCATCAGGCCGTAGTCGCCGCCGCCGTGGCCGGTGCCGCCCAGCGGTCCCATCTCCGGCTCAACGACCTCCACTTTGCCGGTGAGATGGTCGTGGATCTCGATGCGCTGCTCGTCGAAGAAGTAGGCGCCGCGCAGCGTGGCGCGGGAGCCGTCGTAGCGCAGCGTGCGCCCCTCGCGGTGCGAGTGCCCGTGCATGTAAAGCGCGACGGATGCACCGCTCTCCATCTCCATGGTGACGATCTGGTTATCCACGACGTCGTTGTCACAGTGATAGACGCAGCGCCCGTAGGGGCCGGTTTTCAGTGCTTCCAGCACCGCCTCCGGGTTGGTGGGATCGTCGGTGATGACGGAGCGGGGCCAGCCGCCGTAGTTGGGCGGGATCTGAATTTGCGCCTTATACATGTTGTTCTGAAGCGCGGTCATATCGACGTAGATACGCGGCGCGTACCAGGGGCACTCGTCGGCGACAGGACAACCGTCGGTGCAGCGGGCCGGCGCGCCCGCGGGCGCGTTCTCCGCGCGATAGTGCTTGAGCGAGCCCACGGAGCTGAGCCGCGCGACGGGGCCCAGGTTCCAGTAGAGAATGTCCAGATCGTGGCAACACTTGGCCAGAATCATAGGGCTGGAGAGCGCACGGTTGCGCCAGTTCCCGCGCACGAAGGAGTGAGCCATGTGCCAGAAAGCGGCGTTCTCGCGGTGCTCCACGGTGACAATCTCCCCCAGACGGCCGGAGGTGACAATTTTGTGCAACGTGGAGAAAAAGGGTGAGTAACGCAGCACGTGGCAGATCTGCAGTAAGCGCCCGGCGCGTTCGGCGGCCTGCACCAGCTGCACGTTTTCGGTCAGCGTGGGGGCCATGGGCTTCTCCAGCAGCACATCGTAGCCCAGCTCCAGCGCCGCCAACGCGGGCGCGGTGTGCAGCTGATCCTGGGTGGCGATGATGGCGGCGTCGGCCAGTTTCTCCGCTGCGAATAGGTCTTCCCAGGTGGTGAACTGGCGCTCCTCCGGAATCTCATGAGCTTCGGCGAAGCGCGCGCGGCGCACGGGATCGGGCTCGGCGACGGCGACGAAAGTCAGCTCATCAGGGTGTTGCAGGGCGTAGGGGGCGTAGGCCTCGGCGCCGCGGTTACCGGCACCGATCAAAACAGCGGTGATAGCATGGGTCATGTCAGACTCCTTTCTTCTCCTCAATGAGAGAGGACAAATGGAAAACGTTTAGCGATTTCTGCTACAACGTTCGGGTTGGTTCATTTTCCCGGTCGATCAGGTTTACCCTTTCCTCAACGCGACGCTGCACCTGCGGCGTCGCTTACGACGAACGAAAGAGTCGTGGCGCCAACCGGCGGGCTGTCAAACCGGCGGCTCTCTAAAGACGTTTGACAAAACGGCATGGCGCGTAAGAGCCCAGGCACGACGCCAAGGTCACCGCAACGCCTCGGCCTGGGCGCGGAAGTCGTCCATATCGATGACGGCGCCGTCGAGGCGGGCCTGATCGGCGGCGAAGGCCATCAGGTGGCTCTCCAGCGACTCGCGCGCAGTAGTGAGCGCGGTTTCGGGATCGCGGACGGCGCGCACGAAGGCCTGCATCAGGCCGTAGTCACCGCCGCCGTGCCCGCTGCTGGCGGCCTGGGCGGTGAGTTGTGGCTCGACGACCTCCACTTTGCCGGTGAGATGGTCGTGGATCTCGATGCGCTGCTCGTCGAAGAAGTAGGCACCGCGCAGCGTGGCCCGCGTTCCATCGTAGCGCAAGGTGCGCCCCTCGCGGTGCGAGTGCCCGTGCATGTAAAGCGCGACGGACGTCCCGCTCTCCATCTCCATGGTGACGATCTGATTATCCACGACGTCGTTGTCGCAATGGTAGACGCAGCGCCCGTAGGGGCCGGTTTTCAGCGCTTCCCATAGCGCTTCGGGATTGCCAGGGTCATCCGAGATGACGGAGCGAGGCCAGCCGCTGTAGTCTTGAGGGAGCGCGCGTCCGTAGGATTCCATAGGTGCCATGTCGATGTAGAGCCTCGGCGCGTACCAGGGGCACTCGTCGGCGACAGGACAGCCGTCGGTGCAGCGGGCCGGCGCCCCGGCGGGTGCGTTCTCCGCACGATAGTGCTTGAGCGATCCCACAGAGCTGAGCCGCGCGACGGGGCCCAGGTTCCAGTAGAGAATGTCCAGATCGTGGCAACACTTGGCCAGAATCATAGGGCTGGAGAGCGCACGGTTGCGCCAGTTCCCGCGCACGAAGGAGTGAGCCATGTGCCAGAAAGCGGCGTTCTCGCGGTGCTCCACGGTGACAATCTCCCCCAGACGGCCGGAGGTGACAATTTTGTGCAACGTGGAGAAAAAGGGTGAGTAACGCAGCACGTGGCAGATCTGCAGTAAGCGCCCGGCGCGTTCGGCGGCCTGCACCAGCTGCACGTTTTCGGTCAGCGTGGGGGCCATGGGCTTCTCCAGCAGCACATCGTAGCCCAGCTCCAGCGCCGCCAACGCGGGCGCGGTGTGCAGCTGATCCTGGGTGGCGATGATGGCGGCGTCGGCCAGTTTCTCCGCTGCGAATAGGTCTTCCCAGGTGGTGAACTGGCGCTCCTCCGGAATCTCATGAGCTTCGGCGAAGCGCGCGCGGCGCACGGGATCGGGCTCGGCGACGGCGACGAACTTGAGTTCGTCAGGATGGTGGAGGGCGTAGGGCCCGTAAGCTTCAGCGCCGCGGTTACCGGCGCCGATCAAGACAGCCGTGATAGGTTTGGACATGACAGGCTCCTTTTCTTAATGATAAATGACCCACGGCAAATGACAAAGCCGTGACTTCACAGCAGAGGGGTGAGCAGGTCGATGGCATGTTGGATGTCGGCGATCTGCTGCGGACCGGTGATCTCGCGCTCGATGGTCAGCGCGCCGGCGTAGCCCAACGCTTTGAGGCGGGCGACCAGCGCCGGGAAGTCGACACGCCCCTCACCCAAGCGCTTCTCCGGGCCCAACTCGCGCCCGTTGGTAGGATAGTCGCCGTCTTTGGCGTGAACGCCTGCGACGTAGCGTCCGAAGACGTCCAGGGCATCGACGGGATTGGCCTTGCCGTACATCAGCAGGTTGGCCGGATCGAGGTTGATGCCGAGATTGTCGACGCCCAGATCCTCGATGACGCGCAGCAGCGTCACCGGCGTCTCCTGTCCGGTCTCGAAGCAGAAATCCAGCCCCAACGTCCCGCAATGCCCGACAACCCGACGCAGCGCGGCGAGCAACTCGGGATAGAGCGGGTTGCTGGGCGCCTCCGGGATGAAGCCCGCGTGGGTGGTGATGCTGGGCGCGCCCAGGCGTGCGGCGAAATCGGCCCCGACTTTGAGCGCGGCGATGCGCGCCTCGCGGTACGCCGGCGGCACCAGGCCGATGGTCGTCGGCCCCTCGATGAAGTTCCAAACCGCCGGGCCCGGATACCCTACCCAGACCGTGGTAACCTCCACGTCGTGGCGCTCCGAGGCAGCGACGACCTCGTCCGCGACCTGGGGAGTGAACAGGGTTTCGTCCCAGCAGACCAGTTGGCAGGTGGGCAACCCCAGATCGCGCGCCTTCTTGAACTCCTCGTCGGCGCCCTTTTCCAGCCGGGCGATGACGCCTAGCTTCAACGTTGTCATGGTCATCTGTCCTTTCAGCTCAGCAGATTGAGCAGATCAATCAACGGATTAAGCGCATTGAACGGATTTAATCAGCAGGTCAACGACTAAGTTTCAGCCTGCCCCTTGCAACTCTCAACGCTCCTCAATAGCCGCAATCTCACGGTGCACCAGGGCCACCGAGTCACGGGCCGAGGCGGGCGGGCACTGCTGCGGCAATCTCCCGTGGGCGACACAGTCCAGGAAGTAATCGATCTCGTTGTAGTAAGCGTTCTCCGGTTCGACGTCGAGGGGGCGCATGTTGACGTCGTCTGGATCGTCGAAGAGCTGGAGCGTTGGCGCCTGGTGCAGATCGAAGCGCAGGAAGGCGCGCTCAAACCAGGCCTCGAAGCCCATGGTGAAGGGGATCTGCGCGTTGCTCCAGCCCGCGTGCAGGTGCACCTGGGGACCGTCGGCGTAGCTGTAGCAGGCGTGGACGACATCGTAGCCGCGCTGCCCGTGCTTGTGACCCACCGCCTGGATGGCGTCCGGCAAGCCCAGCAGGTAGTTGACGTAATCCACGTCGTGGATGTGCAGGTCGAGGATAGCGCCGCCGCTCCGCGCCGCGTCGAAGTACCAATCGCGGGACCAGCCGGGCGCGCCGCCGATGCGGTACATGTTCAGGGAGAGCAACGCACCGCAGGTACCCTCCTGCACGAGCCGCCGGAGGTTCTTGTATTCGGGCCAGAAGCGAATACACTGCGCCACCATTAGCGTGCGGTCGCCCTTGTCGGCGGCGGCGAGCATGGCATCGGCCTCGGCGACGGTCAGCGCCATGGGTTTCTCGCAAAGCACGTGACGCCCCGCCTCCAGTGCCTTGATGGCGAAGCGCGCGTGTTCGTACGTGGGCAAGCAGACGTCGACGACATCCACGTCGGCCTGGGCGATGAGATCGTCGGCTTCAGCGTAGCGGGCCACGTCGGAGAGATCGACATCGATCTCCTCGAGCTGCAGATTGCCCAGCACCGCCTCGTCAAAAGCCAGGCGCTGCGGATCGCGGTCGGCCACGGCGACGAGGCGGGCGTGGGGATGTCTCAGATAGTGCGAGGCGTGCGTACTGCCCATCATCCCCAGACCTAAGAGACCTACTTTTAACATGGGTTCTCCTTTTGATCAGCCAATTAAGCCCCTTGAGCAGATTTTGAATACGATGAGCGAGATTCGCAAAACATAGGGCGAAGATGCTGTCGAATCACGACTTCATACAGTCCGGTGTAAAAAACGAACCCTGGTCCAGCGTTCTGGAATGTGCATGTTGATATAGCCGTGTCGGTTCCAGGACCAGTCGACGGCGATGTTGTTGCCCTCGTCGTCGTGGAAGTGTTGGCAGCGCGAGGCGCCGATGCGGAGCACGTCGCCGTCCTGCGGCGGCAGATCGAGACTCAGCGCGCGCAGCCCTTCCCACGGCAGGGCGAATTCCACGGTCCAGCCGTTGTCGCGGATGCGGGGACAGTTGAGCGTCCCCTCGATCTGCACGGCGTGCTGTAACCCGGGCAGCTCCCAATCCAGCTCACCGATGCGGCCCAGGTGCTCGTGGAGGCGCGGCAGGAAGTAGAGGAAGTTCTCGGTGGAGAAGAAGTGGTTGAGACGCCCGACGTCTTGCCGTGTGACCACCGGCTCCAGCCAGGTCCAGAAGACCTCGTAGATGGTGTTGATGGGATTGACGCCCAGCTCGTAGTAGACGCCGTCACCTTCGATAAAAATTTCGGCGTCGCTGTCGCGGTGGTAGACGTGGTCGTGGTGCTCAACGTGGGTGCCCCAAATCTCGCGATCCTCGTACTTGAAACCGGCGTAGAGATAGTCATCGTCCCAAAGCAAGGCGATGCGCGAGTCCAGCGAGACCGGCGCGCCGGTATCCATCTTGACAAAGGGCGTGGACCAGGTGACACGCTGCCAGACGGCTTCGTCCAGGTGTCCATCGACGAGGATGGGCGCGTCGGTGCGCAGACAGTCGTAGCTGTGAACGGGCGGCAGGCCTTCCAGCGAGCCCTGGGGCAGATTCAGCGTTCTCGGCATTTGAATCATACAGCTCTCCTCATAATCGTTTTTGACGATCAACATCGGCCACTTCCACGCCTTGTTGCTTCATGCTAAATGACGGCTGCGCGCTTGATGACAAGCCTTCCGCTCGTAGTAAGCGACGCAGCGTCAGCGGAGTCGCGTTTAGGAAAGTAGCCCATAGGCTTGCTTTCAGGTGACGTGGCATCAGAGAGCGCCAAATGGCACTCCACTACATTCCGTGCCTGAGTACGAGCGAGTATATCTGAACTTGATGCTCAAAACAATAATCAACAGATAACACCATTGAAACAACACTTGAAATCGGATTTCTCCAAAACTCGCCCCTACATGTGAGAAAATTCGCGGCCAAAACACCCGATATAGGAGATGGCCGACTAGAAATCCGATTTGTCCCACCTTCTTTCACTGGAGTCAACGGATGGACTTTTGGATCGGTAATGCACGGAGGCGCCAGTCAGGTAGAGAGCGCCGGCGAAGATGACGGCAGCGTTGGTAAGCAACATGGAGCGGAAGCCCAGCAGCCGGGTCTGCACGCCGCCCAGCGTCGAGCCGACGATGGAGCCAAGTCCTCCCGAGGCGTTATAAAGCCCGGAGGCACGACCGCGCTCTGTGCGCTCCCGGACCTCGGCGGCGTAGGTCATGGCGGCGGCGGTGAAGGCAGCGTAGGCGAAACCGCGCAGCAGCTGCACCCCGACGATCCAGGGCTGTTGCGGCACGACGACGTAACCGACGAAGACCAGCGCCCAGGCCACACAACCCAGGGCCAGCATGGGGAGCCGCCCGATGCGGTCCGAGAGCCGGCCTGTCAGCATCATCAGCGGGAACTCGGAAAGCGAAGCCAGCGCCCACAGGCGGCTCATGGTCGCCTGAGCATAGCCCTGCTCGGTCACCATGTAGTTGGCCCAAACGGCGTAAACGGCGCCGATGACCAACGACCAGAGGAAAGAGGCAATGAGCAACGGCAGCAGCGGCAATCCCTGGTTGATCCGCGAGGTGGCGAGCGCTTCGGGAGAAGGGGATCGTTTGTCGGTGGGGACAGCGTAAGCGCGCTCGCCCACGCGCAGAGCGAGAACGAAGGCGCCGGCTAAAAGGACGGCCGCCAGCAGAAAGGGGGCGCGGAGCGTCCAGCGGTCGGCGATGCTGCCGGCGACGAGGGCCATCAGGCCGAAGCCCAATGATCCCAGGCCCCGGTAGCGACCCATGCGGCGTCCCCGTCCGGCGGCGTGGGATTCCAACAGATCGCCCATCAAGGCCAGGCTGGTAGTCATGTAAGCGGCCTGGGCGGCAGCGCTGATAAACAACAACGGAAACAAGAACAGATATTGCGGCGCTGCGGCGATCAGAGCGTAGCTGAGGGCAAGCACCCCCACCCCCCCGACGAGGTAGATCTTCCGGCTGCCGGTTCGGTCGGACGCGCGGCCCCAGATATAGCTGAAGAGGATGCTCGTGAAAGCGGTCACGGTGCCCAGCACGCCGATGATCACGTAACCGGCGCCCAGAGCTTCCATATACAGCGAGTTGAGGGGACCGGTGAGGCCCCGGGCCATGAAGAGGATGAAGCTTATGAGGGTAAGACGTTGGATATTGGACATTAAAAAACTCTCTTGAGACCACTATTCGGGGGGACGCCCGTTCTACGCCCGCGCTGAAACCGAAAGCCTCAGGACCGGTGGGGCGCATCCCACCCCGACCGAGCCCTCGCCGCCTGACCCGGAGATAACAGACCGGCAGGGGCTTGCGCCACCTGCCGGCCTGAAAACACGGTCACTGGTTGCAAGGATAGAGCGTGCCGTCCAGAATCAGCATGACGGCGAAGCTGTCCTGGTAGGGGTTGTTCTGATAGATGGGAGCCCCCGGCTCGGGCCAACCGCAGGTGTGCAGGCCGTCCTGCACGGGGTTGTTCCCATAGCGCTCCCAAAGTGGGACAACCGGCAAGAGCTCGTTGAAGGCCAGAGCAGCGGTGTTGACCAGCTCTTTCTGCGCCTCCACGTCCAGGCCGATGGTCATATTCTCGGTGAGCGCCTCAAGATCCACCTCACCGCAGCACTCTGTCTCGTGGACCATGGGGAAGCTCATCCCCGGACCCTCGGCGGCCTCGATGTTGTGAGTGAAGAAGACCTGGACGAAGGAGAAGTGGGGGTGCGGGTGACCGGTACCCCAACCACGGACGGCCATCTCGAAGTTGCCCTGGTTGACGTCGATGGGGTGCTGACGGAACTCAACGCCGCGGTAGGTGACGGCAATGCCGAACTCGGTCAGCTGTTCGGCGGCGTTCTCCGCTGCAGCCGACCAGTCGGCGTACTCGGCCGGCGCCGTCAGCTCGTACTCCATGCGCTCGCCCGTGTCGGTCACCCAGACACCGTCGTCGCCCTTCGTGAAGCCCAGACCCTCAAGGATCTCGGCCGCCCGGTCGGGATCGTATTCGTACTTCTCCAGCTGCCCAATCGTCTCATCGGTGAGCCAGTTAGGCACCAGCTCATCGGGAACACCGGCCATGTACTCAGAAGGCACACCGGATTCACCCAGGGAGACCGTGCCATTCTCCTGCTTGTCGATGGCATACGCGATGGCCTGACGCACCTCAGGCACATCGAAGGGATATATGGTCTGGTTGAAGTAAATCGCGGGGCCAAAGTGGGTGGGCGGGCGTAGGATGGTGATACCGGCATTCTGGAATGCCTTCTCAGTCGCGGGCGGGAAACCGTGGGTGGCGTAGTCGACCTGGTTAGCCAACACCAGGGGGGTGACCGTGGGGGTCTCGCCGTTGTAGATGTAGACCACATCGAAGTTCACCTTGTCGGCCCAGTAGGAGGACTCGTTTTTGAGCAGGGTGAGACGGGCCTCGTTGATGGAACTCATGTCGATGGTGTAGGGGCCCAACGCATTGAGTTCTTTGGGGCGGAACTCGTTGAACTCCTGCAGCAGCGCATTCCACTCCTCAGAGTCGGAATCGAAGCCCTCGTCGATCAACGCCTGCAACCGGTCCGCCCACTCACCGTAGGTAGCGCGGTCGACGATGTGCTCGTTGCGGACCACATAGCGCTCAACCACCGTGGACGGCTCGCTCATATGGAAGGCCACGGTATGGTCATCCACAACTTCGACGTCTTCCAAAAAGCGCCAGACGGTGCCTTTGGCAAGGCGGCGACACATGAAGGTCACCCAGACATCCTCGGCGGTGAAAGGATCACCGTTGCTCCATTCCAGCCCTTCCCGCAAGTTGACGGTGAGGGTAGCTTCTTCAGGGTTGATCTCCCAGTCCGTCGCCAGCAGCGGCATCCAGTCATCCTCAGCCCACTTGTACATCGCCATGGGCGGGTGGAACAGAGGACGGTAGATGGTGGTGCCGAGAATAGCGTTGGTGGCGAACATGTTCAGATGGCCGACCGGCGGCACGGAGTAAGGATACGCGCCGGCGAAGACGCCCGGGCCGGTGGGAGCCGCGGTGACCTCTACCGGAACTTCAACGGTCTTTTCGACCTCGACGGTTCTCTCAACCTCCTTAGTGACGACAACCGTCTCTTTGACGACCTCGGGGGTCGGCGTGGCACATCCCGCCAGCGCCGCGAGGATCACTAACGCGCTGACCAACACAATAGGCCATTTGGATTTGTTAAACATGGTCTTTCTCCTCCGCAAAAGGTAAAGGTAAATGGGTTAATAGTAAAGCCTGACAAACCCTCTCAGATTTTCTTTCCAACACACCTCCTTCACGCAGCTCCCCCATGGACTCTATTTGGACGTTCGACGCACCAAAAAGGCGATCAGGAGCGTGAACGTCAACCCAACGACAAAGGTGATCGCAGCGACGACGAACTCAGCACTGGTTCTTTCGGTGAAGAGCAATAGCACCGCCGACACCACGGTCACGTAAAAAGCGATCCGAAAAACCGCCCTGCCCAACTTAGGCCCCAGCATGGTCGCTCTACGTGACCTCAACCTGATCCAAGAGGGCCTTTTCGGCGACACCGGCCTCGCGCACGGCGACGTGACAGGCGACCTGACGGTCGTCGCCGATGGGCACCAGTTCAGGCCGCACGACATCGCAAAGCCCCTCCTCAAAGAACGGACAACGCGGGTGGAAGCGGCAGCCGGAGGGCAGGTCAAGCAGACTGGGAATGTCCTGGCTGCGCAGCTTCAAGCGCTTCTTCTTCCGCGTCAGTTCGGGATCGGCCTCTGGCACGGCAGAGAGGAGAGCCTTGGTATACGGATGACGCGGATCGTTGACGATCTGAGGCGTCGAAGCCAGCTCGACGACGCTGCCCACGTACATCACCGCGATACGACCCGCCCAGGCGAAGAACTTGGCGATAGCGAGGTCATGGGTGATGAAGAGATAGGTAACGCCCAAATCTCTCTTGAGATCGGCAAGCATGTTGAGGAGGCTGACGCGCAAGGAGACATCCACCATGGAGACCGCCTCGTCGGCGACGATGAAGCGCGGCTCCACCGTGAGGATGCGCGCCACGGAGACACGCTGACGCTGCCCGCCACTCAGCTGATGCGGATACTTGGGCAGGAAATCCTCCACCGGTTCCAGCCCCACGATCTTGAGCAGCTCGGTGACGCGGACCAGAGACTCCCGGCGATTCCGAGCAAATCCATGCCGGAGCAGCGGCGCTCGCAGGATCTCGAAGACAGTGTGCGAAGGATTGAGCGAGGCATAGGGGTCCTGGTGAATGAGCTGCACGTCCAGCCGAAACTCCTTGAAGTGCTCGCTCTTGCGCTTGTCCTTCGTCCAGATGCGCTTACCTCGATAGAGAATCTCCCCCTCCGTGGGCTTGAGCAATCCGGCGATCATCTTGCCTGTGGTGGTCTTGCCACAACCGCTCTCACCGACCAGACAGAACACGCTGCCTTCCGGGATGCTCAAAGAAACGTCGTCGACGGCGGTGACCTTGGAGCGGCGGCTGCCAAAGGTGCGGGTCAAGTTTCTGGTCTCAATGATCGGGGGGGTCATACGGTCTCTCCTGTGTGATATGCGGCGTTGTGCTCCCACAGTTCTTCTGCCTCCTGAAGCACCCGTTCCCAGTAGAAACAGGCGACGGTGTGTTCCGGGTTGCCGTGCACCGGCACCCGCTCCGGCTCCTCAGCCCGACATCGATCCGTGGCGTAAGGACAACGCGGGTGGAACTTGCAGCCCTCGGGCGGATTGATCAGGTCGGGCGGCGCGCCGGGAATAGAGGAAAGCTCCTCGAAATCGCCGGTGACGGTGGGCACAGCCTGAATCAACCCCAGCGTGTAAGGATGGGCCGAGTGATAGAAGGTGTCGTAGACGGACCCCAGTTCGACGATATTGCCGGCGTACATGGTCGCTACCCGATCGGCGAGTTCCGCCGCAGTGGAAAGATCGTGGGAGATGAAGATCATGGAGAAATTGACTTTCTTCTGCAAGCGCCGCAACAGCTCGATGATGGTCCGTTGGGTGAGGATGTCCAACGCCGTCGTCGGCTCGTCCAGGATAATCACCTGGGGATCCAACAGCAGGCTCATGGCCAACAGCACCCGCTGGCGCATGCCACCGCTCAGCTCATGGGGGTAGGCATCGATAACGCGGGAAGGGTCCAGCTGTACATCTTTCAGCAGCCCGATAGCCCGCTTTCGCGACTCCGCCTTGCTGAGCCGGTAACCGTGAGCCTTGAAAGTATCGTGAAACTGATCGCGAATGCGCAGGATAGGATTGAGCGCGTTGAGCGCCGATTGGAAGACCATGGCGCACTCCTGCCAGCGGAACTTCCGCATCTCCTTATCGTTCAGCGTCAGAACGTTGACCTCCTTGCCGTCCTGGCGGTAAATCACCTCCCCTTTTCGGATCCGGGCAGCCTTGACCAGCAAGCGGACCACGGCCAGCCCCAGCGTCGTCTTACCACAACCGCTCTCACCGATGAGCGCCAGACTCTCACCCTGACGCAGGTCAAAGGAGACGCCGCGCACGGCTTTGACAACGCCGCGCTCGACGTCGTACTCGACCCAGAGATCACGGATGGAAAGGGGTGCGCTTTTGTCTGCAGTCTTGTGATTCATAGTTTACCCCGTGCGCAAGCGTGGATTGAAGATTTCTTCCAGAGAACGAGTCATCCAGACGACCGAAAGCACCAGCAGGGCGATGGCCAACACCGGCATCATGATGAAGTAGATACTGTCCTTGAAGAAAATCGCGCCCTGCGTCCACGCCAGATTGATCATCACGCCCCAGTTGCGGGTCAGAGGCACCAGTCCCAGGAAGACCAGGCCCACCTGATTGTAGATGGCCTGGCGCATGGCGAAGGTGAAGTTGATGACGATATAGCTCATCATGTTGGGCAACACCTCGCGGAAAATAAGGTGGGGCGTGCCCAAATCCAGCGCGATGGCCGCCTCCACATAATCGCGCTTTTTCAACGAGAGCACCTGTGCCCGAATGGCGCGATAGAGGCCCGCCCAGGAGAGAACGGCAAGCAAGAGAGAGAGGGTCAGGATGTTATCCAACGTCACCAGTGTGGCGATGACCGCCAGGAGGGGGAAGCGGGGGATGGTCAACCAGATGTCGGCCAACATGCTCAAGAAAGCGTCAAACCCGCCGCCGATGACGGCGCTGAGCGAACCCAGGGTGATGCCGATAAACGTCGTCAGCGTTCCGGTGAACAGCGCCATTTTCAGGATGTCGGTGCTGCCGTGCACGATCTGCGCCCAAATGTCTTTACCCTGACTGTCGGTACCCAGCGGATGCTCCCAGGAAGGCGGCACGTAGATTTGCGTCACATCCGAATGCGGTTCCTCTATCAAGTGGGGACCTATCGTGCCCATAAAGACGAATCCCAGGAAGAGGAGGAATCCGACAAAGCCGGTCTTGTTGCGGCTCATCAACACCACAAAGCGCCACAGACTGGAGCCGATCTGGGCGATCACCTCGCCCACCGTCCGCCGTTTCATGGTCGTCTCCGACATCATTCACCTCCTCTGACCCGAACCCGAGGATCGAGCCAGCCGTAGACGAAGTCCGCGAGCACGTTCGAGACCACCACGGAGATGGTAATCATCAGAAAGATACCCTGCATTAAGGGATAATCGCGGGTGTTGAGTGCCTGGAGCAAACGGAATCCGATGCCCTGGTAGACGAAGATCCTTTCGATCAAGATGGAGCCGCCAACGACGAACCCCAGACTGATGAGCAGTTGGGTGACGAGGGGCAACATGGCATTGCGGCCCACATAGGCTGTGGTAATGCGTCCTTCGGAAAGCCCACGGGCGCGCGCCACGGTCACGTAATCCTCCCCCAGGGTGCTCATGGTACTGCTCTTCATGGAAAGAATCCACGTGCCGATGGTGGCGAGGACATAGGTGAGGATGGGCAGTGCGGCGTGGAAAAAGATATCCGAGATAAACTCCCAGGTGAAACCCGGCTGGACGCCCGGCGTGATCGCGCCGCGCATGTCCTGGATGGGGAAGAGATTGAGGTAGACGCCGAGATAGACCAGCAGCACGATGCCGATGATGTAACTGGGGATGGAGCTGGTGACTGAGGCCAGCCCGGAGACCACCGGCTCCCAGAAGGCTTCCCGCCGGTACGCCAGCAACATCCCGATGCTGATGCCCAGAGTGAAGCTGATCAGCAGACCGATGCCAACGCTGAAGAGCGTCCAGGGCAGAAACTTCAGGATGATGTCCAGCACCGGCGTGCCCGGCGAACGCAGGGAGGTGCCCAGATCTCCTTGGGCCAACCCCACCATGTAATCGAAGTACTGTACGTGCATGGGGGCGTCCAGATCGAGGGCGAAGAGCGAGGCCGCCTGGTCTTTGGCCTCGTCGTAAGTCAGGCTGTACATCATAATCAGCTCGTTGATATAAACCTCAATAGGGTTGGCAGGCATCAACCGCACCAGGAAAAAGATCAACGTGGTGACAAACCAGATAGTAAACAGAGCCCGCGCCACCTTCCTCACCCAGAAGTTGGTAAAGATGCGCTTCAACCCCCGTTTCAGGACTCTGGGCAACAGCTGATCCACGCTTTCGACAGTTGCTACATCACTCAACTCGGCCTCCTTCCCAAGGGATCTGTGCTTCCAAACACCGCCTTCTCCATCTTGTCAAAGGGAGGGCAGGCTTTGGAGATATGAACAGCGTCAAAGAACGGTTTGCTTCTTCTCCACTTCGGCTACAATAACGTTAAGCCCGCGTCGTTGTAACTGCTCCAACGTCTGAGCATCGATGCGTTCGTCTGTGACCAGCGTCGTCACCTGCTCGATGGGCGCCAGAAACGCAGCTTCCACCCGACCGAACTTGGTGTAATCCGCGACCAGAATCAGCTCGTCGGCCATTTTCAAGATGCTGCGATCGGTCATCACCTCGGGCAAGTAATCGTTGGTCAACCCGGCCTCCAGGCTGATGGCGGGGATGGCGATGATCACTTTGTCCACCAGCACCTCACGCAGCGCTTGATCGGCGATGTGGCCGATCAGGGAGAGCTCCGGCTTGTGCAAGATGCCACCGGTGACGACGATGGTCACGCCCTCGGCAGCGACAAGCTCGTTGGCGATGTTCAAAGCATTGGTGACCACAGTGAGATCCTGATATGAGGTCAACTGGCGGGCCAGATGGGCCGTGGTGGAACCGGCGCCGATAAAAATCGTCTCGCCTTCTTCGATCAGAGCGAGCGTGGCCCGGGCGATGGCTTCTTTATACGGGCGTTCCACATTCATGCGTTGGACGACGGGGGGGTCCGGCGGCCCCTCCGGTGGGGCGACAGCGCCGCCATGGGCGCGCTGCAGGTGACCTTGCTCGGCGAGCTCCCGCAGGTCCCGCCGGATGGTGACTTCGCTGACGTCAAAGCGCTCACTCAGCTCACTGACGGTGACCTGGCGGTTGTTGCGCAGCAAATTGAGGATAAGCTCCTGGCGTTCTTCCTTCAAAAGTGAGGCCATGGACACCTCGGAAGTAATCATAACCAAACACAAGCCCATTTTATCATAAACAGTCTTCAATGTCAAGAGTTTCGATCATATTCGTTCAGAAATTTGCTAGATTTCTGTTATACGCTATACTGAACACAAAAGGAATCAGGTCAACCGCCGGCGGATCCCGGCGGGCGAGGTACTCACTTGAACCTGGAACCCAAACAAGAGAGGTGCGTCGGTGGGCTTACGAGACGAAATTCACGAACAGCCGGAGATTTTGCAGCGGCTTATTGAGGAGCGTTGGGAGCACATCCAGGAGGTAGCCGCAGACATCCGACGCCGCCGGATCGACTATGCCTTTCTGGCGGCACGCGGCACCTCCGATCACGCCGGTTTATACGCGAAGTATCTCTGGGGCGCCTACAATCAGCTGCCCGTGGCGTTGGCCACCCCTTCGCTTTTCAGCCTCTACCGGCTGCCGCCGCGCCTGGGGCCGGCGCTGGTCGTCGGTATCTCCCAATCCGGACAGTCGCCGGATATAGTCAACGTCCTGGAAGAGGGACGCCGACAGGGCAAGCTGACGTTAGCCATCACCAACGCGCCCACGTCGCCGCTGGCGGCGACGGCGGAACTGATGATCCACATCGACGCCGGCGTGGAAGAAGCCGTCGCAGCCACCAAGACATACACGGCGCAGCTGACGACGATAGCCCTGCTCTCTGTGGCGCTGCGCGAGGACACCGCGTCTCTGAACGTGTTACGCCGTCTGCCGGACCGGCTCGCGCAGGCGCTCGCCCTGGAGCCGGAGATCGCGCGGGCGGCGCAACGCTATCGATACATGGAGCAGTGCGTCGTCCTGGGCCGGGGCTTTAACTACGCCACGGCCTTCGAGTGGGCCCTGAAGATGAAAGAGCTGAGCTACACCGTCGTCACGGCCTACTCCTCGGCCGATTTCCAGCACGGCCCCATCGCCATGGTGGCACGCGGTTTCCCCGTCTTCGCCGTCGTGCCCAGCGGCGCCGTCTTCGAGGACGTATTGGCGCTGTTGAAGCGCCTGAAGGAGAAGCACCAGGTGGAGCTCTTCGTCATCTCCGATCGACAGCAGGCATTGGACCTCGCAGACACAGGGCTGCTTTTACCGGAGGACGTCCCCGAATGGCTCTCGCCCATCGTAAGCATTGTGCCGGCACAGCTCTTCTGCTATCATCTGACGCGGGCCAAGGGCTTCGACACCGAGAGACCGCGCAGCCTCAGCAAGGTGACGAAGACGCAGTAGTCGGCGGGGTGAGGGCGACCGGGGGCAACAAAGGGTATTGGAGGTACTCAGACATCCGATGTCTCAGAGACATCGGATGTCTTTT
Source organism: Anaerolineae bacterium (assembly GCA_049975525.1). GTDB lineage: Bacteria > Chloroflexota > Anaerolineae > B4-G1 > SLSP01 > G713. Next base: position 17,734 of record JBNGCW010000031.1, on the reverse strand, counting down.
CACTTAAGGTGGATGTGCAATCGCGTGCAACGCCGGGGTGCGTCTGCCAGCTCCAGGGCCTTGAGCACCTCGTCGGGGCGACCGGTGGCGCCCGGCAAGGCCGTCAGCTCCATGCGCAAGGCGACGTCCCAGCCGGCGGGCGGCTCGGCGAGCTGGAGGGCTTGCACCAGAGGCCGCAGATCGTACATCTTGTTCCGCCGGCGGCCACGCTTGGGGCGCATGAGCGTCTCCGCCGCCAGCAGCACCGTGATACGTTCACGAACGACCTCCGGATCGACCCCGCGCAGCAGCGTCTGATACGTCGTGGCGACAACCTGCTGCTGGAGCGCCGGCTCGTCGTCGGGGACGGGGGCCACATCCTTCACCTGTAGATCTCGTGGCGTTTTGCCCCTCAGTGCCACCTCGACCTGCACCGCCGTCCACGCCTCGTCGAGGTAAACGTCGAGCCATTCAGCCTCGCCGCCGCAGCCCGTGGGCAGGGGCCGGGCGAACTGCAACCTGGGATGCGGATTATACCCCTGGCTGTATTTCACCGGCACGCGGGCGCGGCGCAGCGTTCGCTCCCAGATCGTGCCCAGGTTGAGCACGGAGACGTAGGCCAGCGTGCGCCGCGTAGCGAAGGTGATGCGGTGCCGCAGGGCGGGCCGCGTCTCATGGGGGGACGGCGGGGTCAACTCGGACATTGCCACGTCTCCCTGCTCAGCGAAGGATAGTTCTGCAGAACGCCGCAGCCGTGACAGCGCTCGCGGCAGTCGCTCAGGAACTCGCCCGCCAGACTGCGCCGGTAATCCCGCCAGAAGAAGCGTTTCTCGACGCCGCTGTGCAGGTGATCCCAGGGCAACACCTCCTCCGGATCACGCCGCCGGTAGAGATAAAAGTGCGGATCGACACCGTGCTCCTCGAAGGCCCGTTGCCAGGCGTCGAAGTCCCGCCACTCCTGCCAGGCGTCGAAGCGAGCGCCCAACTCCCATGCCCGCGCAACCACGGCGTTGAGACGGCGGTCGCCCCGCGCCAGCAGCGCCTCCAGCTGGCTCTCGGCGTAATCGTTCCACGAGAGTCGAAAGCCACGCCCCCGGATGGAAGAGCGAAGCAGCGCCTGCCGCCGGCGGATGGTCGCTTCATCTGCCAGCGGCTCCCACTGGAAGACAGTCTGCGGTTTCGGCACGAAGGTGCTGACGCTGACGTGGACCTCGGTCTTGCGCCCACCCACACGCCGCCCGATGCTTCGCACCTGGCGGGCCAGATCGGCGATAGCGGTGATGTCTTCGTCGGTCTCGCCGGGCAGGCCGATCATAAAGTAGAGCTTGAGCGTACGCCAGCCGCGCTCAAAGACCTCCTCGGCGACGGAGAGCAGTTCCTCGTCGGTGATCTCCTTGTTGATACGGCGGCGCAGACGCTCGGTCCCCGCCTCCGGCGCGAAGGTGAAGCCCGATTTGCGGCTGCCCGTCAGACCGTCGGCCAGATCCACGGAGAAGGCGTCGATGCGCAGGCTGGGCAGCGAAAAGCTCAGCTGGCGGTCGGCGAAGTGCTTCTGCAGCCGCGGCAGCAGCGTCTGGATCTCCGAGTGGTCAGCGGAGGAGAGGGAGAGCAGGGCAATCTCCTCGTAGCCGGTGACATCCACGAGACGCTCCACGTCGCGTACGATCTCCTCGGCGGAGCGTTCACGCACAGGGCGGGTGACAGCACCAGCCTGGCAGAAGCGACAGCCGCGCGTACAGCCGCGTTGGATCTCCACGACACCGCGATCGTGCACCACGTCGATGTTGGGCACCAGCTGGTTGACCGGCGTGGGCGGCAGACGCTCGGTGATGCGTTTACGCACGCGGGCTGAAGCCTCGGGCGCCGTGGGCGTCACCTGATCAAGGGTCCCATCGGAGGCGTAGCGAACCTGGTAGAAGCGCGGCACGTAAAGCCCGTCGAGGCTCGCCAGACGGCGCAGTTGCGCCTCGCGGGGAAGGTCCCGAATTTGTCGTAGCACCTCCACGATTTCGACGATGATCTCCTCCCCTTCACCGATGACGAAGGCGTCGAAGAAGTCCGTGATGGGCTCCGGGTTGAAGGTGCCGTGGCCCCCGCCGATGACCAACGGATGGCGCGCGTCGCGGTCCGCAGCGCGGATGGGCAGCCCCGCCAGATCCAGGAGCACCAGCGCGTTGGTGTAGAGCTGCTCATAGGCGGTGCTGATGCCCAGGAGATCGAAGGCAGCGACGGGACGGTAGCTCTCCAGCGTGTATAGGGGGAGGTCCGCAGCCCTCATCTCCGCGATCATGTCCGGCGCGGGAAGATAAGTGCGCTCGGCCAACACGTCGGGCCGACGGTTGAGCACATCGTAGAGAATCGCCAGGGCGAAATTGGACATCCCCAGGTCATAGATGTCGGGAAAGGCCAAACAGACATGCACGTCGGTCGCCTCCCAGGGCTTGTGGACGGCGTTGACTTCGCCCCCCACGTAGCGCCCCGGGCGACGTACGCGATGCAAAAGCGCCTCGATGTGCTCCCACGGTATCGGTTGTCTCTCCATACCCGACATTCTACCTCAGAGCGTGGGTTCCAACAAATGCCAGAGGTGTCGGGCAAACAAAGCTGGGGTTGAGGCAGGGGGAAACATGATGGGAAGCCGCCCATGGCGTTTGAGCCACCCTGGAACTGCTTCGTTTGCCCTAACTCCGATTGAAGTTGTCCCTCGTGAGAAGTCATGCTAAACTATTCTCAGGGAGGAGGCCCTATGAGCAAGAACCCGCTTATGTTTACCCCAGGGCTGTTGGCACTGGTGATGGGCCTGTTGATGAGCGCCTGTACCACGCCAAAGGCGGAGATCGAGAGTCCCACCACATTTCTGCTGCGCCGTGAGCACGATCCGGGGACATCACCACTGCGCTTATGGCCGAGATACAGGGGAGACGTGGCCCCCCTCCACGAAATCGTCGAGGGGGCGGCGGAAGACATCAGCGCTGCGCTCATGGCCGAGCTACAGGGGACGGGGACGCTGCAAGCGGGCTACCCGATATCGGGCGTCGTCGCACTCACGCCGGACCTCCACGATCCCAACGTGCAGCACATGCATTGCGCCGTCGAAGACGCGAGCACATCAACAAGCGCGACGTGTATCTTGCTTGGCGAAAGCGGCGACTTCATTGTCATCCGACCTATCACATACGAAACGGCAGCCTTTTATCCTTACAGAGTCTACGTCTCACCCAGGTCGCCCTTTCTCAGCCTGAACCCCGCCGAAGACTTCGTGGCGCTGTGGCCAGTTGTCCAGGAGCAAGACCTGAGGCTGAACGTGGATCAAGCCATTCGGGCGGCTGCCGTGGGGATGGGTGCATATCCTTTTCAGCCCTGAGAAGGAGCAGAGATTTAAGGCTTGTTTTCCGGGCTTCAAACGCAGAATTTCTTGAAGTTATGGGCGGAGGTGATTCAATTCACCAGTCGGAAACTATTCTGAGCTTCAGGATTTCGCCGGGTCGAAGCGAGATATTAACCACAGACTTCATAGATTCCCAGGAGAGCTCCTATTCTTTGACAAGCCTTAAAAGACAACGGAGGTGATGTCGTGTAGAAAAACATCAGCGCAGATACGCAGATCGACGGCGGTGGCAAGGTCACCCTGAGCGGCGGAGGCGCAACGCGGCTCTTTATGGTGGAGGAAGACGTGAGGGCGCACCTCTCTGAGCTCACACTTCAGGAAGGAGAGCCCGGTGTAGGCGTCGGTGGCGCTGTCTACAGCTTCGGGCATCTGACGCTTGAACGGACGACTCTCATCAGCAACACCGCGCCCTGGGGCGGCGCCGTCCTCAACAACGGCACGCTCACGGTGACGGAGAGTGTTTTCCTCAACAACGTCGCCGACGAAGAAGGCGGCGCGCTCAACTGCACCCTGCAGAGCACCACGGTGGTTCACGCCACGCGCTTCGCCAATAACCGGGCCGGCGAGGTCGGTGGGGGGATTCTTAACTTTGGTACCATGACTGTGACCGCCAGCATCTTCGAGAACAGCAAGGCCACGGACTTCGGCGGGGGAATCGACAACGTCGCGGGCGTCCTGACGGTCTCCGGCAGCACCTTTGTCGACAATTGGACAGGCACCGAGGGCGGGGGGGGAGGCCTGCGGACCATGGGCGGGGCCCTGACGGTGGTGAACAGCACCTTCTCCGATAACCGCAGCGACAGCCAGGGCGGGGCGCTTCACAGTGGCAGTCCGACGGTGATCACCAACACGACCTTTTTCAGTAACACCGCCTCGGGCAGCGGGGGGAACATCTACTTTGCCGGTTTTTCCCTTGCTCTGAGAAACACCATCGTGGCGAACGGCAGCCCGGACAACTGCTCGACCACGGTCTCCTCACGAGGCCACAACCTGGAGAGCGGGAATTCCTGCCACTTTTCCGCGACCGGCGACCTCTCGGAGATCGATCCTCTGTTGGGGCCCCTGGCAGGCAACTTCGGTGCTACGCCGACTCACGCCCTCCTGCCCGGCAGCCCGGCGATCGATGCCGGCACCAACGACGGTTGTCCATCTGTGGACCAGCGCGGCTTCCCGCGACCGCAAAATGGAGTCTGTGACATCGGCGCTTACGAGCTGTTGAATCTGGTGCCGCGCATCTGGCTGCCCCTGGTTCTCAGGTAATCGAACGCTTCGATTGGCGATTCAGAGGTAGGGCTCTGATGTCAGAAGGACGCTCTTCCCCGCGCTGCCATTACGCCTATGATAAGGAGATGAAAAGGGGCACGCTTTGGCTCCAGGGATGACGCTGACCTTTTCGATAAAACCGTGATCTCACCTAATAAAGCAAGTTAAAGGAGAAAAGTTATCAAAAGGAATAAGACCTCACTGCAACAACTCGAAGCGTTTATCGTCAAAGCGAAAGCGGCGACGTACGTGGGCGACGGTGAAGCCGCGCCCTCCTGCCGACCCGGCTCCCACGATCTGCGGTTTCAAGAGGGGGACTTCGCCTATCTCGACAGCTACTTCGGCGGCTCTGATTTCCTGGGACAGGAGGTGGTCTATCATCAAGACGTCCCGGTGTGGGCCATGAACTACTACGGCCGCATCCTGGAGCCAGAGCGGATCACCGCCACAGAAGCCGGACAGATCATCAAGGAAAGCCTCTCGCTATTGTACCGTGAAGGCCGTTTTCTGGGCGGCTTCCAACACAGGACGCGCGAGAGCACCTACTCGGACACCAATCAAGGAGAGGTAACGTGCTTCACGGGCGAGGAGTGGATCACCCGCAACGGCGTTCGCGTCTACGAGCTGCACTATCACGGGGGGCTGATCAAGCCCTGAGTGACCGAACTACCGGTGCGAGAGCCGGGCAGGCAAGCGTGCCAGCCGCCGCAACAACGGGATCGCCGCTTCCAACGCGGGCAACACCGCGTAGGCTAACGCGGCGATTTCCGGCGCCGGCTCTTTGACATCAGGCACCATCACCGGCAGCATCCCCGCCGCGTGCGCGGCCCGGATACCCGCCTCGGAGTCCTCCAGTACCAGACAGTGACGGGGCCCAACGTCTAAGCGGGCGGCTGCTTACAGGCTCCGCGATGTAGGCTTCGCAATAACGCTGGCGTCACCGCGCCACCGCCACAGGAAACGTCGGGCCGAACGCCTCCTGGAGCACGGCGTTGACATCCGTGGCGTTCAAATCGGTGATGGCGGCGAAGAACGCCAGGGAGAGATCAACCTTCGGGCCAAGACAAGGGATAGCGGCATCGTAATCAGGAGGAAAAGGTGCACCTCTCGAGTTCTTCACTTGCTCGGATACAGCGGGGGGTCCGCATCCATTTACGGGAAGCGTACCAACGACACAGAACGTTGTTGACGTTGGGGACGATCTACGCAGCTACCCGCATGCTGGCGGCGTGGTTTACTCAGATGACCTTTGTGGCGTACGGTCCAGGCTTCTGGGGATTTCTGACCCAGGCCCAGTTGTCTCTGGGCGGGGCCTATCCCTTTCTCGATTACTGGATGGAGTATCCCCCACTCTTCCCCTGGCTCACCGTCGCCGCTTATCGCCTCAGTTTGCTGCTCCCTCCCTGGACCGAGCCGAGGCTGTGGTTTGGTACGTTCCTGCGCTGGACCGGCGTCCCCTTCGAGGTGGGAGCGCTGCTGTTGGTCCATGCGCTGGGGAAACGTCTGCACCCAAAAGCAGAAGCATGGCGGAGCACGCTGTGGTATGGCCTGGCCTTTGTGACCCTGTACGTACCCCTGGGTTGGTTCGACGCGCTGCCGTTGTTCTGGCTGTTGCTCGCCACGTACTTTCTGCTCCGTGAGCGTCCGGTGAAGACGGGGGTGGCGGTGGGTGTCGGTTTGTTCGCCAAACCCATCTCCGCGCTGGCGTTGCCCGCTGCCTGGCAACGTCTGAAGACGTGGGACGCGCGATGGAAACTGCTGCTTGCCACTGCTCTCTCTTTTAGCGCACTCATGGCGCCTTTTCTCATCCTCAACCCGCAGATGACCCTGGCGCACGTCCATAACCTGTTCGCGCGCTCTTCTTGGGAAACCATCTGGGCTTTCCTGGACGGATACTTCGGCTACGGGCTCGTTGCGCCCTTTGAGCAGCGCTTTGATCCCGCAACGGCGGCGTGGGAAGCCCATCCCGGGGGCAACTACAGCCTCTGGGTCACGTTGGGCTTTGCCCTGCTGGGTCTCTACCTGTGGACCCGGCGGATCGACTGGCGTGACGACCGCCGCACGGTGGCCTTCGTCGCCCTCACCTGGTCGCTCTTCAGCCTGTGGAGCAAGGGATACAGTCCACAGTGGGGCATCAATTTCGTGCCGTTTGTGGCGCTGCTGCTGCCCAACCTGCGGGGCGCAATCTATCTGGGGTTGCTTGGGCTGGTTCTCATCGCCGAGTGGCCTGTGGCGTTCACGCTGCTCGCGGGGCAAAGGTGGTATTTGGCCGCGGTGGTGATCTGGCGCACCTTGCTCTTTGTGCTGCTCACCGTCGAGTTCAGCGTCATCGCCCTGCAAGGGAAGCCCGGTCGCGCCTGGCGCAAAGGGTACGGCATCGCGCTGCTGCTGCTGTTGACAAGCGCCGGTGTGATCGGAGAGCGGGCACTGGGGAGCTACGTCGCCGCGCGGTTGGAGGCAGAGCCTCTGCAGCCGACGGTGCAAGCTTTGGAAGAGGGGCCCTCAATTCCTTCAGGGGTTCTTTGTCGGGAGGTAACCATCTGCGAGCGGTTGACGCCCTTCACGTCGAAAGATGTCTTCTGGCTACCAGATCCCTCCAGCTGGCAAGCAGAGCGTCTGCCCGACTTCACCCAGAAACACCCACTCCTCTGGCTGGTGGAAGAGTATGACGAGGAAACGGGACACGACATGACGTTGGAACGTTATCTAAGCGAACGCTACGGCAAAGTCGATCAAAATTGGGCAGGCGGGGCGCGGATCTCTCGTTTCGTCGCCCTAGAGGTGCCCTCGGCCCAGCCCGTTGAGGTCACCTTTGGCAACACCATACACCTGATCTCCTATGCGGTGCGCGTCGAGGGGCGGTTGGTAAATCTGGCCCTCAATTGGAAAGCCTTAGCGCCGGTAGAAGGTTCCTACAAGGTCTTCGTGCACGTGCGTGATGAGGGCGGGAAGATAGTCACCCAGAACGATCAGTTCCCCGGCGGCGGCTTTCGTCCCACAGACCACTGGACGGTCGGCGAGTCCGTCCGCGATTTACACGGACTTCTGCTGCCGGCGCCCGATCTATCCGGCTTTCGGCTACACGTTGGCGTGTACGACCCCGTGAGCGGGGAGCGTTTGCCCCTCGACGGCTCGGGACGCACGGCGCTGGAGATTCCGCTGCCGTAGAGTTCCGGTTGGAGGTTGGCAAGGAGAGGTAACGTGCTTCACGGGCGAGGAGTGGATCACCCGCGACGGCGTCCGCGTCTACGAGCTGCGCTACCACGGCGGGCTGATCAAGCCCTGAGTGACCGAACTACCGGTGCGAGAGCCGGGCAGGCAAGCGTGCCAGCCGCCGCAACAACGGGATCGCCGCTTCCAACGCGGGCAACACCGCGTAGGCTAACGCGGCGATTTCCGGCGCCGGCTCTTTGACATCAGGCACCATCACCGGCAGCATCCCCGCCGCGTGCGCGGCCCGGATACCCGCCTCGGAGTCCTCCAGTACCAGACAGTGACGGGGCCCAACGTCTAAACGGGCGGCTGCCTCCAAAAAGATGTCGGGCGCGGGTTTGCCCTGCGCCACCTCGTCGCCGCCGACCAGGATCTCGAAGCGCTCGACGAGCCCTGCGAGGGTCAGTTTGTACAGGACCCCCGCGCGGGGCGTGGAACTGGCCACGGCATGGGGGAGTTGACGCGCCTCGATCTCCTCCAACAGCGGCAACAGCCCCGGCTTGAGCTCGATACCGTGCTCCGCGATGTAGGCTTCGTAATAACGCTGGCGTCGCCGCCGCGCCGCCGTCACCGGAAACGTGGGGCCGAACGCCTCCTGGAGCACGGCGTTGGCGTCCGTGGCGTTTAAGCCGGTGATGGCAGCGAAGAGCTCATCGCTTAGCGTGCGCCCCCAGTCGGCGGCGGCGCGTCGCCAGGCGATTCGGGCGATGCGCTCCGTATCCAGCATCAGTCCATCCATATCAAAGATAACCGCTTGGATCTGATAAGTGTTGTTGGTCAAGTGTGGCTCCTTTGTCTCTTCTTGACCTCAGTATACCATCTGTTTCATATAACCAAAGGCTCTTGGTCCTGTTCCCAGTCCGGTCAAGTCATCGCCCCTCAACCTCTCGAACCCGCCCCCTTTCACCGGCTCCAGGCATGCTCGTAGTCAAGCGTGGACGTGGCCGATGTTGATCGTCAAAAACGATTACGCCGAAACCGGGCACGGAGCGTCTCTTCGCCAGCCAACCGGCTTCGAAACTCCAACGTCTATGTCCGGACCGTTGCTTGCTTTGCTTTCTTTTACCCCTATGCTACACTCCCCGACAGGATAGGGAAGGATGTTGGCATTCCTTCCATGATTGTTTTTGAGCATCAAGTTCAGGTATACTCGCTCGTAGGCAGCGTGGACGTGGCCGATGTCAATCGTCAAAAACGATAGATCATCAGAACAACACAGCACAAAGGTACATATGTCCGAGTCACAAGAGATTAAACAAGATCGCATGCTCTTTCGGTTTTCGCTCTACGGCTTTCTCAAAAACCTGCGCTTCTTCGAGCCGTTCCTGGTGCTCTTTTTCCGCGACGCCGGGTTGAGCTTCTTCCAAATCGGCGTGCTCTACGCGGTGCGCGACGTAGGCACCAACTTTCTGGAGGTCCCCGCCGGCGTGATCGCCGACGCTTTTGGGCGCCGCCGCTCCATGGTGATCTCCTTTTCGGCCTACATCGTTGCCTTTGTCCTCTTCTACACGCTACCGGGCTTTGCGACGTTCATATTGGCCATGCTCGTTTTCGGCCTCGGTGAGGCCTTTCGCTCGGGAACGCACAAGGCGCTGATTCTGGAACACTTGCGGTTGACGGATAAAGAGCACCTCAAGGTGCCTTACTACGGGCGAACGCGCGGCGCGTCGCAGTTGGGCTCGGCGCTCAACGCGCTGGTGGCAGCCGGGCTCGTCTTCTTCACCGGCAACTACCGCTACATCTTCCCGGCCACGATCTTGCCCTACGTCCTCGACCTGGTGAACCTGGCGACCTATCCGGCCAAGTTGGACGGTGACCTGGAAGCGTTCGCCTGGAACAAGGTGCCGGCGCAGATCAAAGCGACGACGCGCACGTTCCTGGGCATCTTCCGTAATCCGGGAGCGTTGCGCGCCATCTTCAACAGCTCCGGCTTTGATGCTTTCTACAAGGCCACCAAGGACTACCTGCAGCCCATCCTGGAGACCTTCGCGCTGGGCCTGCCCATCTTCGTCGCGCTGGACGCGGACCGGCGTTCCTCGCTGGTCATCGGCTTCGTCTACTTTGTCATTTTCCTGCTCAGCAGCTACGCTTCACGCAACGCGGGCACAGTCAGCGACTACTTCGGCGACGTGGGTCGTGCCATCAACCTCACCTTCCTGATCGGCGCGGGTTTCCTCTTCGTCGCCGGGCTGGCCTCCTGGCTCGATATTCCGGCCCTCTCAATCCTCGTCTTCCTGGGCCTCTACCTGCTGCACAACGTGCGCAAGCCCCTCAACGTAGCCTACATCAGCGATCAGATCGAGAACGAGGTCATGGCCTCGGGTCTCTCCGTGGAATCCCAACTGGTCACCCTGCTGGGGGCCGGGATCGCGCCGGTGCTGGGCGCGCTGGCCGACGTATTGGGCGTGGGCGGCGGGCTGGCCATCCTGGGGTTCTCCATGGCGGCCCTGGCCTTCCTCACTCGAGTGACGGAATCGCGCGCGGTCAAGGAGAGCGCCGCTGCAGCGGAGAGCAAGACCTGATTTGATCTTGTTTCTGCTCCACAAGCTGCTATAATGCAAGTGTAAGCCCCTGTAGTTCAATTGGATAGAACGCGGGTTTCCTAAACCTAAGATCCCAGTTCGAGTCTGGGCAGGGGTACTCAGAAGGGGCTAAAAAAGCGTACCTGGACCACAAATCTACTCCAAAATCTGTAGAGTTGTGACCCAGGTTAACCATGTTGGCCCAGAGTGAGGTAGATGCCCCCACAGTCACTTGGAACAAGGGTTAAAAAACCCATTGACTCCTTCGGAACGCTAACGGATGACTTTACCGACACACCCCCTAAAAATCGGAGTTCTCCAAGACTTGCCCCTACATGCAGGAGAATTCGCGGCCAAAACCACCAAGGACACAAAGCACACTGAGAATTTCAAGGCTCTTTTAAGTAAAAACGCTCTTTTCGGATCATTGCATAATAAAACTAATCCATAATATTAATTTTCCTGGTGTCCTTACCCTTGTAGTCAGAAAGACTTCTTTCAAGTGCATCATTTTTGTTTTCGTTGAAAGGAGCGCATATTCATTGTATACTACGGATAGAAAAACACAAACAAGTCAAGATCAAATTGGGTACGCCTGAAAGAAATATGAGAAATCCTGGTATCAACACGCCTGGGTAACGGACCTGGAGATCAAGGCGGACAACTTGGCCGAGATCGTTAGGTGCGCGCGTGCCCACTGGAAGGTCGAGAACGAGAACAACAACGTCTTGAAACCAAAGGGTATCATCTGGAACACAATTTTGGTCACGGGCAGCAATATCTTTCCTTGACCTTGTTGACCTTGAATCTCTTGGCCTTTCTGGTCCATACAGTCATGCACCTCTCTAACAAAATCTATTGCCGTATCCGCAAAACCTTGGGACGCCGGGAAGCCTTTTTCAATGACCTGCGTGCATTGTTACGGTATTTAATCTTCGAAAGCTGGGCAGAATTATTGACCTTTATGGCTATTCGGCTCGAAATCATACCCGCACCAAATTAACGCCTATAGGGATATCCTTCGCTCTTTTTGGCAATAATAATTAACTTATCTCGCACTAATAGATAATTTAATTTGTTGCCTTGATGATATCACGTCAAACCGGATAAAAACGGCTCTTTCCGAGGAGCCTGTCCCGCGTAAGTCCCAAGCGCAGGGGGGGAACGGCGTGAAGGACCTGGCGACGGAGGCTTGCCCTGAGTACCACGAAAGGGAATCTCGTTTTTGCACAAACCCTACGCATTCGGACAACAAGATCCCTCGTCCAGGCTAAGAAGCTACGCAAACTGACTATTGCACTATGCCTCAATCTGTGATATAATATGGTCGATTCACCTATAAGGTGAATTGGTGAACTATAACTTCTTGCTATCCGCATCTAGAGGAGTCCATCTTGAGATTTGCCTTCAACTCCACTAAACTCACGCGGCTCTACACGGAAGAGAAAGGCGCACACCAGTATCCACCTGGAGTGGTGGACGCTTTCTTCGAGGTCATGGGCGTGATTCGCAATGCAAAGGACGAACGTGATCTCTATGCGCTCAAAGGGCTCCGTTATGAAAAACTGAAGGGCGACCGCAGTCATCAACACTCGATACGTCTCAATCGACAGTTCCGACTCATTCTTGAACGACAACGTGATGCACAGGGGCGCTACTTGCTGATTATTGACATCGAGGATTATCATTAGAAAGATAGGTGAGAGATGAACACAGACCTGAAACCCGCCAGAGTACCCGCGCCAGGACAGATCATCCGTCGCGAGCTGGAGGCGCGGGGTTGGACACAAAAAGATCTGGCCGAGATCATGGATCGTCCCGAGCAGACCATCAGCCAGATCGTAAACGCGCATAAGCGGATCACGCCCGAAACCGCGCTTCAGTTGGCCGCAGCCTTTGGCACGTCGGCCGATCTGTGGCTCGGCCTGGAGAAGGAGTATCAACTCTATCTCGCACGCAAAGAACACAATCACTCGGAGATTAGACGTAAGAGCAGATTACACAGCATGGTGCCGCTAACTGAGATCATACGCCGTGGTTGGATCAAAGCTCAGGATACGCTCGAGGCCCTTGAGCAAGAGGTCCGCGATTTTCTTGAAGTTTCCTCTTTAGAAGAGCAACCGTCTATGGCGGTTAGCCTGCGTCGCAGCGACGCGTACGATCCCCAGATCGCAGCGCAGACGGCCTGGGTCAAACGTGTGGAGCATCTGGCCCGTGCGCAGGCGGTTGAAGCCTTTGATCTTGCCCGGCTGCAAACCGATATTCCACAACTCTTGAGCCATGCTCAACACGTCGAAGATGTGGCAAACGTGCCCAACTTCCTGCGCCGTCATGGGGTGCACTTCCTTATCGTTCCCCATCTGGAGCGAACCTACGTGGATGGCGCTGCGTTCACACTGGAAGGCCATCCCGTCATCGCCTTGAGCCTGCGCTATGATCGCATCGACAATTTCTGGTTCACGCTGATGCACGAGCTGGCCCACATCGTCGCCGAACACGAGGGTGGACACCTCGACAATCTGGACGAGCCTGCAGAGAGTCCCGAAGAGATTGAGGCGAACCAGATGGCGCAGGACTGGCTGGTAGACGCGGCAGCGCTGGCCCACTTCGTCGAGACGACACAACCTTACTTCTCTCACGCCAAGATCAAGGCCTTTGCTGCTAATCTACAGCGCCATCCCGGCGTAATCGTAGGGCGCCTGCACCACGAAGGCATCCTTGACTACAACCACTCTCGCAAGTTTCTGGTCAAAGTATCCCCCCACCTGGAGGCCTGGATCGATGTGCCAGAACCGGAAAGAGATTAACGCGCTGCAGAGAGCGTCCTCGTGAAACGCGGGCTGCTGGACGACCTGCTCACCGTTCGCGTGCGGGTGTAAAAGTTTGTAGTAAGGCGCTTCAGCGCCGTTGGCCTTATGGGCCAGGGTAACGCCGTTTGTACCGCGCTAAAGCGCGTGACTACCAACAAGCGCGTGACTACCAACAAAGCGCGTTATTACAAGCTAAAAAGAACAAACAACATGTACGAATATCGCAAGCTCAGTCCTGAAGAACGGAAACAATTACTTGAAGAGCGCCGAGCGCACGGTTTTCCGCTGCATGCACCGCCGCATCTCTGCCAGGAGGCGACCTATTATCTCTTTACCGCCGCATGCTATGAACATCAAGCGCACATGCCAAACAGCGCCCGTCGCCAGCAGATATTAGACCTTATCTTCAAGCACAGCACCCTGCGCGGCATCGAGCTCCGCGCCTGGGTTGTACTGCCCAATCACTACCACTTCCTCGCCTACGTGCCCGACTTCGACGTCGTGAGCGATCTCTTCCGCCGGGTGCATGGTCCAACCACGCGCTACTGGAACCAGGAGGAAGCCACGCCCGGTCGAAAAGTGTGGTTTCGTTATACCGACCGCGCCATGCGCTCCCAACGGCACTACTACACCACGCTCAACTACATTCATTACAACCCGGTCAAACATGGATACGTCGACTCCCCCTACGACTGGGAAGAAAGCAGTGTGATGTGGTATTTGGAGCATTACGGACGCGACTGGCTACGCAACCTGTGGATCTCTTATCCTCTGCGCGCCTATGGAAAGGGATGGGATGAATAGGTTTGTAGTAAGGCGCTTCAGCGCCGTCTTCACCGCGCCGTTTACCGCGCCGTTTACCGCGCTAAAGCGCGTAACTACAAACCCGGCCGTTTACCGCGCTAAAGCGCGTGACTACAAACCCGGCCGTTTACCGCGCTAAAGCGCGTGACTACAAACCCGGCCGTTTACCGCGCTAAAGCGCGTAACTACAAACCCGGCCGTTTACCGCGCTAAAGCGCGTAACTACAAACCTAGCAGTTGGTAGTAAGGCGCTTCAGCGCCGTCTTTATTACACCAAAACATTGTAATAATTTGCCACCTATGGCAAAATAGACGTAAGGACGGGGATGATCAACAGACTTTCGTCGCCCGCTCCGAGAAGGCATTCCTCGACCAGGTCTATCTGCAACCGCGCGGGGAGTCGCTGGCGTATCTACGAGGCCTGCGCCTGCAGAACCTGGCGCGCCTGAATATGAACGTGCTCCATCGGCTGGCGGCGCGGGCGGAGAGCCCCAAATTGGAACGGGCGGCAGCCAACGTCGCCATGTTAATGAAAGAGGAAACGGAAGACAACTATGAAATCCTATCTGAAGTCCTTGATTAACGGCGTCACCTCGCCGCCCCAGGGGTGCAATCTGACGCGCGAATATCTGCAGGCCCGCATTCTGGGAGCGTTGCAGCAGGCCGGCGCCATGATCCCGTTGGCCTTTCACGGCGGCACGGCACTGCGTATCCCTTACGCCCTCCCCCGCTACTCGGAAGAACGGAGGTCATCCTTATGACCCAATTATCGACGCCCGAATATACCGCCAGGTCGAAGCGCCCTTCATCCACCAGCTCCAGGCTCAGGGCTTGGACTATCTCGAAGGCGACGTCGACGTTCCCTACCTCACCGAGCACGACGCCTTCCGCCAAGTGCTCCTCACCGACCGGCTACGCCGCGACGCCGTGCCGGAGGCGCGGGAGCACTTCATCCGCTGGTACACTGTCCACCTGCGCCCGCTGCTGGACCGCCATTTAGCCGCGCTCACGGACCGCGTCGGCGCACGACCCAACGACGTCCATGTCCAGGACCTGGGCTTCCGCTGGGGCTCCGCCGACCGGCGCGGGCACCTCTACTTCCACTGGCGTGTCGCCATGCTGCCCCAGGAGATGATCCGCTACCTCGTGGCGCACGAGCTGGTGCACCTGCGCGAGCGCGCTCACACCGACGCCTTCTGGACGCGGCTGGCCCGCGTCGTGCCAGATTACGAGGCGCGCCGTCAGTGGCTGGCCGAGGAAGGCGGGACGTATGATTTGTGAGCCTGATTTCACATGTAGATTGCAAAGAAAAACGTCCGCCCAAGAAGTGTCTCACGTGTAGAGGGTAAATAGGAATTCTGGAGATATGAACGAAGTCATTGAATGGCTGTACGTCGGCTCGGTGCAGGACGCGGAGGATTACGCCGCGCTCAAAGAAGCCGGGATCGGGGCGGTCCTGAGCCTGGCGTGGCCCATCTCGCATCCGGAGGACATGGTGGTGAAGCGCGTCTATTTTGAGGATGGCGAGCCAATCCCCGAAGAGGTCTTCTATCAAGCCCTGAGCTTTGTGCGGCGGCAGCGTCGCCAGGGGCGCAAGATCCTCATCGCGTGCAGCGCGGGCGTCAGCCGCTCGCCGACCATCGCCATCGCCGTGTTGCATGAGCTGGAAGGCTATCCGTTGGTGGAGGCTTTCCGCACCGTGCTGAGTCGGGTGCACCTGGCGCAACCCCGCGCGGTGACCTGGTCTTCGCTCTGTCGTTTCTACGGGCAGATCGTGACCCCGGCCGATGTCTGGGGCCAGATGCCTACCTTAGGAGGATAAGATGTCTCAACAGCATAACGTCACCCAGCAGGAGATCACGGAAGCAACCCCCTTACTGGATCAGCAGGGCCGATTGACGCAGGTTGGCTGGGCACGACAGCCGCTCCTCGACTGCAACCTGGAGGCGGCGCGCTTTTACCCGCGACTGCTGCGTCCGCTGCAACGCTTCCGCGTCAAGCGCTGGGATTACTACGGGCTGACAACACCCACCCATTTCTATGCCTTCACCCTGGCCGATCTGGGCTATGCGGGGCAGGTCTTTGCCTACGTGGTGGATTTCGAGCCCGGCACCTACCGTGAGGAAACGCTGACCCTGCCGCTGGCCCGCGGCATCACCCTGCCCCGGAACAGCACGGCAGGTATCAGCGCCTACGAAGGCCGTCAGGCGACGATGGTCTTCCACACCGAGCCCGCAGGTCGGCGGCTCTCCGTCGCCTGGCCCGGATTCGGCGACCAGGGGCTGACAGCGGAGATCTTCCTCCACCTGCCGCCCGCACACGAGTCGCTGGTGATCACCATTCCCATTGCAGGCAAGCGCTTCTACTACAACCGCAAGGTCAACTGCCTGCCGGCCGAAGGCTGGATCGAGGCGCAGGGTCGGCGATTGGAACTCTCTCCAGATCAGCATCTGGGGAACCTGGACTGGGGGCGCGGCGTCTGGCTCTATCGCTCCTTCTGGGTCTGGGCCAGCGCCTCGGGCTTCCTGCCCGACCGTCGCCGGGTGGGCCTCAACCTGGGCTTTGGCTTCGGCAACACCCGCGCAGCGACGGAAAACGCCCTCTTCCTCGAGGGACGCATTCACAAGCTGGGTCAGGTGGACTTCCGCTACGACGACGGCGATTTCATGCAGCCCTGGCGGATGACGTCGCCGGATGATAGACTGGACCTGCAATTCACGCCCTTCCTGGACCGCGTGGCTACCACCAACCTGCTGCTCATCACTAGCGAGGTGCACCAGTTGTTCGGGCACTACACCGGCACGGTGCGCACGGATGAGGGCGAGGTAGTGCAGATTCAGGAGCTGCTGGGCTTCGCCGAGGAGCATCACGCGCGCTGGTAAGGGCTGCTTTGCATGCCCGCATCCCCATCGCCCGCCGGCTCTACGAGGCGGGCATGGCGCCGGTGGAGATCCGACAGAACCTGGGCCACGCCGGGTTACCTCGGCACGCTGGACCGGACCTGGTCGCCAAGAAGATCGCGGAGAAGATGAAAGCGGAGGCAGACGAGCAGTCAATAGCCGAAGAGTGAGGACAGGATAAACAACACGAGTGAACTAGCTGTGTTACGCCACCAAATCGCCGTGCTTCAAAAGGCCATTGCCGACCTCAGAGAGGTCGGATTGGACGATAACGCAGCGGCATTAGAAGCGCAGATCGCCAGTCTGCAGGCGCAGATCCAGACGCAAGGCGGCGCCGTGATCGCTGGCGACGTGCTGGGCAAGTTGGGCGATCCCCGACCGGGCGTCGGCACTTACTCCTCTCCCCGTGGCGGGGAGGGGCCGGGGGAGGGGTTGGTCGGCGCTATCCCTGGGGCGATGCATGGCGGGCAGATCATGGCAATATCAAGGAGACCGGGATTGAGGAGACGAATCCCGTGGGAAGCTTTCCGCAGGGGCTCAGCCCCTACGGCGTTCTGGAGATGAGCGGCAACGTCTGGGAGTGGACGCGCAGTCGCTGGGGCGAACGCAGTGTTACACAGCCGGATTATGGGTATCCCTATGACGCTACCGATGGCCGGGAGCGGCTGGAGGATATGAAGATCCCTATCCTGCGCGGCGGCTCCTGGGCGTATCATCGACAAGACGCGCGCTGCGCGTACCGCGGCAGGAGCGTGCCTGTCAACTCCGACGATTTGGGCTTTCGGGTGGTGGTCTCCCTGGTAACTGGACGTTCGCTTAAATTTGGACATAAAAACCAAAATCTGGTATCCTCAC
>JBNGCW010000030.1:0-48994 GCA_049975525.1 Anaerolineae bacterium | reverse complement strand
GGTTAATACGTTGGTTGCATCATCCTGCGGTCAAGCCTATGCAATGGTATGCGCCGCGCGATAGGAGACGTGGAGCCCTCTCAGCGCTTAAAGATAGCGTTGGATACCTCCCCGTTGGGGCCCTTTGTCTTAATTCAAGCTGCGTTGATTTATCGCGGCCGCGCTATTCCAGTCGCATGGCGCGTCCTAGCACATGCAAGTGCTTCGGTCGCGTTCTCCGATTATCGTCCCCTGTTGGAAGCGGTCCATAGCCTGTTCCCGACGGCACAGATCGTGTTGTTGGCCGACCGGGGATTCTACCATGAGCGCTTGTTGACCTGGGCTGAGAATCACCACTGGCACTATCGTATCCGTGTGCCTAACAACACTCGTTTCCAGATCGAGGGCGGTACTTGGACAGTCGGAGAGCTCTGTCCGCCTCGGGGACATGCGCTCTTTCTGCACCATGTGAGTGTTCTGGAGGGGAAGCATCCCGATGTCCATTTGGCCCTAGGGACCCCTGAGGATCAGCCCACGGACCCTTGGTATATTGTCAGTGATGAACCTACCAGTATCAAGACTTTCACAGAGTATGGGTTGCGCTTTGATATTGAGGAGAATTTTCTGGATGATAAATCTAATGGATTTGATGTAGAAGCCAGTCGTCTGGATGACCCAGCAGCCCTCGAGCGGTTATTCTTGGTTTTGGCTGTAGCCACCTTGTACTTCACCAGCATAGGCGTCGGGGTCGTGCGGACTAAATTGCGCCGGTGGGTCGATACCCATTGGAATCGCGGCGCGAGTTATCTCAAAATCGGTTGGAAATGGCTCCGGCAACAGGTACGCCGTCAATGGCCAACGTTTTCAGGCTTCAATTTGGACCTCAGCCCTGATCCAGAACCGGCTCGTGCGTCACGACAACAGGGTTTGTCTCCCCCGCGACAGTGGCAGGTGATCACTATAGATTGTAAAAGTGCTTATATACATATAGGCTAAATTGGTCAGTCAACCAGTATTCAACCCTAAGCATTTTATAGCGACCCTTATTATAGGCGCAGCAGTTCCCTTCGCTCTAATTTATATACCGGAGATATTTCGTGAAATATTTCTTGGATACGTCTTAGGACTATTTCTTATTGTTGACACACAACACCTTAATAATCTGATAGGATACCGGGTCAGCCGGAAAGGTCTACACGGCAAATTATTTTTACATCAACGAACGGGATCGCTCATTCAATCAGCAAGATATTTATCAATAACGATATTATTATTATTTCTATCAATTGTTTCTGGATCACAAATAATATATGGAGCAACTATAGCTGGTGCAACTTCAGCATTGAGGCTGTTTCTACTGAGTAAAAAAGTTCCTCCAATAGAAAAAGACGATTTACCTCCTGAAAATATTAGGACAGAGTAACTCACCCAGCGACTGGAGAACTGTTGGAACAAGGGCCGGTCCGAACGACCAGAATTCCGACCGAGAAATTGAAACGGCCGGGGTAGGGGGCGACGGGTCCGAACGATTGGCCGGGTGCTAAGAAGGCGAGGTGTTGGAAGGGCATCTGCGGTTGGATCATGTACCTGTGTTGGTCGCCGTTTTGCCGAAGGAGGATATGTGAAGGAGAGGAGTGGGATCCGGCTAGCCCGCAACTGGGCGGGACGGGAACGCAGTTTGTGCCATGTGTAGATCTCGCTTGACGGAACACCGGTGGTTTTGACGTGAGTTTTCCCGCATGTAGGGGTGGGTTTTGCAGAACTCCGATTTTTATGGGTTATTTCAGCGGAGTTAAAATAAAATATCAATGCCTTTACTGGACCCAGTGGAGCCAGAACGTCACCGCCACCAGGCTGACGAGGGTGGTCACGAAGACGGAGAGGGTGGCAAAAGGCCCATCGGCCTCATACTCTGAAGCGAGCACGCCGGCGAGGATAGCGCTGGGAAAAGCGTTGTCGAGGAGGAAGACGCGGTGAGCCAGCCCTTCCAGGCCCACCAGCGAGCCCACCCACCAGCTCAACGGCGGCGCGACGACGAAACGACCGACGAGGACGGCGAGCATCGCCGGCAGATAGGCTTTGTGCCAACCTTCCTGGGCGGCCTGGGCCAGCTGCAATCCCATCACCACCAACATCAACGAGACGGCAGTCTCCCCCAACAGCCCCACGGCCTTGAGCAGCGGATCCGGCAGCGTCATGCCCAGCGACCGCAGCAGTCCGCCGATAAGGGCCGCGTAGAGGATGGGCGAGCGGGCCAGGTGCAGGAACGCCCCGCGCAGTGATGTACGGCTCAACAGGGAGAGATAAAGGCCTGCCCCCAGGAGCAGGATCGCGTTGAAAGCCAGCAAATACGCCGAAGCCGGCACCAACGCGGCCTCTCCGAAGGCGAACCGGAGCACCGGCAGGCCGTAAGTGCCGGCGTTGGTCATCAAAACCGCTACGACCAACGCACCGCGCAACTCGGGCTTGACCCCCAGCAGACGTCCCCCGCCCTCAAAGAGCACTCCCAGAAGCAAGGAGACGATCAACGTGGCAGCGGCGATCCGCCCGAACTCCCCGCCATCGAACTCGGGACGCAGCAGCACGTCCAGCACCAGCGCGGGGACAAAGAGATGAAAGGAGACACGCGACAATGTGCCGACATCCAGCTTGAGCCAGCGCTGTGCCAGCCCCGAGACACCGGCGACGAGGAAGACGGGCAAGATCACATTAATCATGGTGTGCATAACGATAAAGATCCTTTCTGATGCAATATCATCGTTGACTTCACACGGCCCTCCACTGCCTTCCGTGCCTGACCACGAACCGATATATCCGAACTTGATGCTCAAAACGATAAGCGTGGACGGCGTAGAAAAGGCCCCGAAGACGTGCATCGCCTTCGGGGCCTTGCCCTATGGGAAATATAGACCGCGCTACTCCTCCGACGCCGGTGTCGGTGTCGGTGTTGGCTCCTCCACGAGGAACTGCTCACGGACAGCGTCCACAAAGCGCTCCATATTGACGTCAGAGACGGCCACGTAATACGGCGAATTCGAGGCTTTCACCACGTAGGTACCCGCGTCGGTGTCGTGCGCGCCGATCGTCAGCGTGTACGTCGTGTCCGTCATCACCACGATGACGGTGGCATTGGGCTGTTCCATGCCGTAGGCCGACGTCTCGGTCTTGCCCAAGGGACGGGTCATCCTCACCGAGGTGGCGCGGTTGAGCAACGTGTTGATCTGCCCGGTGTCCACTTCTTCGTCCTCGCCGAGATCCTCTAACGTCCACGCGTCCCCCTCCTTGACGAACCGTAATGTCCCCGCCGCGTTTTCCACCGTCATTCCGGTCACCTCGGCCGACGGGACGGAGAAGTATTCGGTGTCCACCCAGCTGGTGGCGGTCGCGCTGAAGTCGTAGACCGTGAGATCCCGCACCAGGTACGTCTCATCCTGACCCTCAAGGCGGATGTGGGTGGCGCCGTAGCTGGGCGAGGATCCCAGGTAAAGGATGTAAGCTCGACCCTCCGAGGTCTCGAAGATCACCCGCCGCACGAAGTCGTTTTCGGCCACTTTGAGCTGCGTGTGACTGCCCGGCGTATGGGCGACCACGGCGCCCGTTTTCAGCTGCAACGTCTTGGAAAGCGTTGAGGTGATGGACGCCGACCGCGCGGGATAATCCCCTGCCTCCGGCATGACCCAAGTTTCGTCCCGCTTTTCCAGCACAATCTCACGTCCCTGATCGTCGGCGATAGCCAGAGAGACAATCTCGTCTAACGTCACGTCGCTAAAGAGCAGCGCGCCCGCACCCGTCGTCGCCGGCTTGGGCCAGAAAACCACGCCGGTCAGAATTAACTGCAGGACAAGCAAACCCGCCAGAATCTGCTGATGGCGCTTCATGCGGACACCTCCTCATCAGTCTCTTCGTCCTCGTTCGCAGGCGTCTCCCCTTCGGGTGGCAACAACACCATGGGGGGCTCATTGCGGCGGCGCACGTGTGCCACGACGCCGATCACCACCAGCGAAATCAGGGCCAACACGTAGTTCGCTGCCTCCCAGAAGGACTGGGCGCGCTCGCTCAACGGGTAGAGCACGCGGGACGCGGCCCCTCGGGCGCGGATGCCCAACAGGGCCGTGTCCTCGGTGGCCCAGGCCACGGCGTTCTGCAACAATTTGAGACTGTTCAGATAGCCTTCTCCGCCAAGACGGCTGGAAAGATCCAATACCACGTCGTCCAGGAACTCGGCGCTGCCCAGCACCACCAGTCGTGCCGAGGTCGGGGAGAAATCGATCTGCGGCGGCTGCGGCTGTGGCTCCTGCTCCTCCGCTGCCGCTTCACCTTCGGCCTCCGGGGTCGCCTCGGGTTCGGTCTCAAAGGGCGAGGGTCGATCTTTATAAGCGCTCTCAAAGACACCCTGGATGGAGATCGCCAGCGGGTAAGATTGCATCGTCTCGCCCTTTTTGAAGCCCAGCTGCGGATAGCTCTCAAAGTCCGGCTGGATGTTGGGCGGGATCACGTTGCCTTCGCCCTGGACAACCGGCTCCTGAAGCCAGGAGTTGGCGCTCGATTTGAGCAAGACCGTCACCTCGCGATCGGCGTTCTTCTCCTCATCCACCGTCACCGGTGAAACCCAGTTCATGGTCACGGCTGACAGGTTTGAGACAATGGGGCTTTCGGCGGCCATGCCGTCGGCGCGGACGTCAACGAAGTACGGATAGTCCACGGCCTGCACCTGCTGAACAGGGACACCGCCCACCTGGCGGGTGGTGACCGCCGGGAAAGGCGCGTTCTGCATGTCTAACACCAGCCCGCGCTCCACGGTGACGCCGTAGCTTTCCAGGAGCTCGTCGAGCCCGTCGCGCAGGGATTGCAAGGCCAGACCGCCGGTTATCTGATCCGGCATGAGCGCATAGTGAGAGGCTGCGACAATCACCGCACCCCCGCGCATGAGGTATTGATCGACGGCAAAGCGTTCCTTCTCGCTCATGTTCTGCGGGGCGATGAGCACCATCACGTCCACGTCGGTCGGCGCCTCGCCGCTGGTCAGATCCAGGGTGCGCACTTCATACTCCTCGCGCAACACCTCCTGCGCCGTCTGCCACGAAGAAATGGGCTGTTGCATCTGCCCGAAAGCGTTCTGCGTCGGCATCTGCTGCGGCACCCAGAAGCCCACGACTTGCAGGAAACCGGAGGAGAAGCGTTTGAGCGTCGCCTCTAGCGCCTTGCGGACCGCGGTTTCACTTATCTCCGTGGGGTTGACCACGCGGGCTTCCTCACCGACCTCAAGCACCAGATAGAAGTAGTAAGTCTGGTCCGAAAACAGCGAGATGGCAATGGGTTGCAAGCCGTACTCATCATACAGCTGCTGCCGGCTCACGTCACTGTCCGGCGCGTCGAGATTGACAACCCGATAAGTGAACTTGCCATCAGACCCGTCCGCTATCTCTTGCGCCACCTTCTCCACCGTCTCCATACCGCCGGTGAGCCCCTCCGGCAACGTCTCCGGCGTGACGTAAAGGGTCAGCTCGGCGGGCGTTTTTAAGGAAGCCAACACCGCGTCCAGGCTCTGGAAACCGTAGACGACCTTCCGGATGGTACGGGTCAAATCGTACTCCAGGTTGCGCAGTTGCACGTTCAGCGTGCCGTCCCGATTCGTCTGCACGTCGATAATGTCCTGGAAGTTGAGGACCTCGCTCTGATCTCCGTACTGGATCAGGATATCGAAATAAGCGTTGACAATGGAGGTCTCGTAGCGACCGGAAACCTGGAAAGGTGAGGGCTGAATACCGTAGACCTGCGCGGCTTCCGCCTCCATCTCCGGGTTTTTGGTCGGATCGACGATCTCCAATCGGATCTGCCCGCCGGACGCAATTTCGTACTCGCGCAGCATATCGCGGACGCGGGGCACCAGCGGCGCCAGCAGCGGGTGGGTCTTCTCGCTGAAATAGCCCCGGATCAACAGCGGCTCCTCCAGGCCCCGCAACAGCTCCCGCGTGGGCCGGGAGAGGCTGTACATGCGCTCCTCGGTCAGATCCAGACGCCAGGTGCGCAGGGGGAAGGCCCACACGTTGACGAAGACGAGATTCAACGCCACTAACAGCGAAGTCACGGTAACCGAGAGGCGTTGAGGGCGTGTGCGCTCGCTCTCGCTCCAACCTTTAGCCTTGAGCGAAAGCACGTTCAGCGTGAGGAAGAGCCCGGTCAGCGTGAGGTAGTAGAAGATGTCGCGGACGTCGATGACGCCGCGCTCGATGCTCTCGAAGTGACTGCTCACCCCCAGGGCGCGGAAGATGTCGCCCAGCGTCTGCCCGAAGAAGTCCGTCACCCCGCCGCTGCCGATCAGGTAGAAGAGCCCACAGACCAGGGCCGTCGAGATCAACGCCACAATCTGGTTGTCCGTGCGCGAGGAGAGGAAAAGGCCGATGGCTGCGTAGGCCGCCGCCAGCAGCAACGAGGCCATGTACCCGCCGACCACAGGCCCCCAATCCAGATTGCCCAGAAGCGAGACCGTGATAGGCAGGAAAATTGTGAGCCCCAAGGCCAGGGCCACCAACGCGACTACGGCCAGGAACTTGCCCATCACCAGTCGAATCGAAGAGACCGGCAGCGTCATCAAAATCTCCAACGTGCCGGAGTGCTGCTCCTCACTCCACTGGCGCATGGTCAGTGCCGCGACGAGGAAGATCAAGAGAACGGGCATCCGGCGGAACAGCGGGCGGACGTCGGCGATGCCCCGCGCAAAGAAAGCATCCACCCAGAAGAAGGTGAAGAGGGTCACCGCCAGAAAAGCACCGACGAAGATCAACGCCAGCGGCGAGCCGAAGTAACCGCGTAACTCTTTACGTGTGATAGCCAGGATCTGTCTCATGCTGTCACCTCCGTCGCCGTAGCGATCTCGTTAAAGACAGATTCCAGCGTGCGCACGTCCCGCCGCAGCTCACGCAGGGGCCAATTGCGTTCTCGCGCCAGCGTGTAGATTGCGGGACAGAGATGGTCATCGCTCTCAGGTTTCCCCAGCACCCGATAGGCGGGGAAGTCATCGAAAGAGCGCGTCATCTCCACGCCGACGACGTTGGGCAACTGCCGCAACGCTACTTCCACCTCGGGATCGGCCCGCTCCAGCACCAACAGCGCGTTCGATGTCGCCGCCAGCTCGGAGAGCCGGGCGTCTGCGTGCACCTCCCCGTTGATCAAGATAATGGCCCGATCACACAGCGCCTCCACCTCGGAAAGAATATGGGTGGAGAAGAGCACAGTGCTGCGTTCGGCCAACCGCCGGATCAGGCTGCGGATCTCGATGATCTGCGTGGGATCCAGCCCCACCGTCGGCTCGTCAAGGATCAGAATGCGGGGGTGATGCAGAATCGCCTGCGCCAGTCCCACGCGCTGGCGGAACCCTTTACTCAACTCGCCGATAGGACGGGTCAGATGGCGCTCCAGCCCGGTAGCGTAGACTGCCTCTGAGATGTACGCCCGCTGCACCTCCTCGGGAATCTGGCGGAGATCTGCCATCATCTGCAGATAAGCCTGCACCGTGAGCTCGGGGTAGAGCGGTGCCGTCTCGGGCAGGTAGCCGATCTGCGCCTGTACCTCCCGTGTCTCTTCGAGGACATCCAGGTCTTTGACCCGCACAGTGCCCTCGTCCGGCTGCAGATAACCGGTCAAAATCTTGATGAACGTCGTTTTGCCGGCGCCGTTGGGCCCCAACAATCCGACGATCTCCCCTTCCTCCATCCGAAAATTGACCCGCTTCAGTGCTTGAATGGGCCCATAGGACTTCGATAGATTGGTAACTTCAATCATAGGCCAACTCCTTCCATCACTTCGTGCAACCTCCCGTGAACATCGTCTAAATCGAAACGGAAGTGACGCCCAAAAAGAGATGATTCGTTTGACTCACAGAGGCGCAACACACCCTCCCCGAAAAGGCCCCCCGGCTTCACCCAACACCGAGGTGACCTTGACAATGCCCCGAGCTTGTCTTTACCGGGGCGTTGCACACAAAAGAACCAGCGTACTTCCACCACTCAAACACACTCAGCCCTTTATCATAACCAATCATAAGAATAAGTCAAAATTCGCCAAGATTAAATTGCGGTATTAGACCGTAGCCAGGTGCGACGCACCTTCCAATGTTTGAACGTAACATTTCGTCCACGCCAGATGGGTTTTTAGCCAACGTGATCTGGCCATCGCAGGTGCGTTGCACCTTATACCGTAAATTCAGTCACCCTCTGGTCACGTCATGCCGAGTGAGCGAGCGGCGTCGTTTGCCGGGCGCGAATCGAGGAATCCTCCCTCTGCGACGTAGGGTTGCCATCGAGGGGGCGGTGGCGCGGTGGGGACCCCGACCGCAGCTTGCCTGGCGCGGCCCGTGGTGAGAAAAACGGGAGACCGTTCTTGTGCTCCCCGCTCCCGCCTTTCGGGAGCGGGGAGTTTTGGGGCTTGGGGAAAGAGCACCCTACCTAAGCTCGCTATTGCCCCCTCAATACCAACGGCAGATACACCGCCCGGTCTGTGTCCATCACCTCGAAGGTCGTGCTCGCCGCAGCCACCACCTCCCCGGCCTCGTCGCGCGCGGCGACCCAGAGTTGGCGGGTGCCGGGTTGCCAGTCGGTTGCATTGAGCTGCCACGTCACCTCAGACGTACCTGCGCCCACGTTCAATGCGGCGACGTCGTTCGTGACGCTTCCCCCCGCGCCGTCCTCGATGGACCAGATGAGCGTGCCGCTCAACGGCGAGGTCGTCTGTAAAGTGAGCGTCACCGGCACGCCGGTCGCCCCACTCCTGACCGGATTCCCCTGGTTGACTTCGAGTCCGCTCACCGAGGTGGTTGTCGCACTATCGTAGGTGATACGGTAGGCGAGCCGGTCGTAGAGCGTGACCGCGCCCGTGTCGAAGTCGTAGCGCAGCGGCATAGCGGTGAGATCAAGGCGTAGCCCGCCCGCGTCGGCGAAGACGGTGTGGGAGATGAGCTGCGTGGGGTAAAGCCCGGTCGTGGTGGTAAAGATGCCGGTGAGCGGGCCGAAGGAGAAGCAGACGGGTTGTGAGGATTGCAAATCCACTGCCCCCTCGTAGGCGTGCGACTCACTCAGCGTGATGGTGACTGCGATATTGGTCGCGTCCGCCGGCAGGAGGTAGCTGCGCTGCACCGCGGGCAGCAGCGGCCCGAAAGGTTCGGCGACGCGCCCGCCACCTTCTACCTCAAAGACGGCGCGCCCCGCGCCATCGAAGCGCACGGTGAACGTGGAGTCAATCACGTCCTCGATGGCCCCGGATGCAGCCAGTGCGCGGGGCTGTGGCGCTATGCTCGCCACGTTTAGCGCCGCCGCCGTCCGTTGCAACGGCTGAGTCGGCAGGCCGAAGAGATGTATGCTGTAAACCACGTAACGGTCCAGAGCGACCCGACCGGCGACGGGGCCTCCGTAATGGCGCAGCGCGATGTAGTAAGCGTCGCCCACCGTGCCATAGTACCGGGTGAAGAGTCCTTTGAGGAACTCCCTGATCAGCAGGTCGTGGTGTGAGGTGACGTTGTTGTCCCCATAGCCGTAGACGGTAGGCGCGTAGTAGGCTACGTAGTTATCGAGCATCATGCGCACCAGGTTCTGCCGGTAGAGCGGATGGTTGACGTCGTTCTGGCGGAAGACAGGATTATATCCGGAATGGCAACCGGTGCTCACGGCAATGTCCATCGTTGCCCCTGCCAGATCGGTATGGTCAATGAAGCGGGCATTGGCCACACGCGGATCGGTGTCACCGGCGTTGCGCCGCCGCATGTCCTCCCCCTCCCAACCCTCGTGGTCGGCGTGGGCGTAGAAAATGACCAGGTCAGTATTCTGCACGGCGCGCCGGGTGGTGGTGATCGCGTTCCAGGGCGTCGTCGTCCCGTCATAGAGGTAAGCTCGCTCGTTCTGGAAGGCAACAGGCGCGGTGTAAACAACGTTGTCCTGTAAACCCGCACCGTAACGGTTGCGTAGTGTAGGTCTGATGGCGCGCTCGAAGATGTTTGCCCAAAGCAGATTGACTTCATTGGCAAGGTAGAGACCTGTCGCCGAGGTCGCGCTCGCGCGGATATCGATGGGCTGCTCGTAGCCCTCAATGCCGGCGATCAGATCCGCCGGTGTCTCGTAGTAGATGCGTCCGATACTGATGTTGGGCTTGGGATAGGTGGGGATAGTGGTCTCGTAGGTGGCGTAGGGCAGATCGGACATGTAGTGCCCTCGAGGCGCCCCACCCGTATCTTGTGTGTCCAGAATGGTCGGGTTGCCGTCGGCCTTTCCCAGGAAGTAGTCACTCTCGTCGACGGCCCCAGCAGGTACGGTGAGGCGGTAGAAGGGCAGGACTGCATCGTCGCCGATGACGGCGATGTCGAAGAGACCCAGTCTGA
The DNA here is from genome assembly GCA_049975525.1 of Anaerolineae bacterium. Taxonomy (GTDB): domain Bacteria; phylum Chloroflexota; class Anaerolineae; order B4-G1; family SLSP01; genus G713. The sequence continues at coordinate 38,649 of JBNGCW010000030.1, read as the reverse complement.
ATTCCTCCAGGTTGGCCGTGACGTGCTCATCAATCTCCCGGCCCATCTCCCGGCGGGTGGCGATACCCGCGTAGTAATCGTGATCGGCGGCGTAGGCGTCCTGGCGCACGTCGATAAGCACACCATCATGATCCTCGGCGTAGCGGACCATGCGGGCCAGGGCGTCGTAGTAGTCGCGGATGCAATTGCCGTCATTGTCATTGGTAGCGGAGTTGGCCTGCGTCTCATTGAACTCCTTAAAGAGCTCCCGCAAATCGGTGTAGACGACGAGCTCCGGCTCACGGGTCGGTTCCAGGTTCAGCGTGTCGGCCAGGTAGTAGGGTTGGAAGGGATCGCCGCGTTTGACCACGTAGAGGTCGAGTTGGTAGGCGCGGTTTTCGGTCGGCTCGAACCAGAGCGCGTGGTGGCAGTCGTCGGCGTGGAAGTCGGCGTCGGTGCGGTTGTTCAGCCCCGAGGCGTCGTCCTTCATGAGTATCGGGTGGTCGGTATCGCCATCCACTACCAGGTACACATCGAGGGTGCAGCTCGTGCAGCAGTCCGCTTCGTCGCCTTTGGGGACCGTGTAGAGCAGTATCGTGTGCCCGGGCGAAAAATCCGCCTGGGGGAGGAAATTGGGCGTTGAAGCCTTGAGCCGAAAGGGCACCTTGACTACAGTACTCGCCGAGGGCGCGAAAGTAAAGCCGTCGATAGTGGTAGGTGCGGCGTTGCGCACCGGGCCGCCGGTGGTGTCTTGGGTGGTATAAAGGTCACATGTCGTTGTACCTACAAAACTCATGTAGGTATAAATCGGTTCATCGGACTCAGGAAACAGGCCCGAGCAAGCGATGGCATGCCGGGTCGCATTGTGTTGGCACTGATTGATATACGGTCCCCAATTGAGGCTGCCCTTGAAGTCCAAGCGCGGCCATGCGTAGCTATCGTTCACCGAGATGCTGGCCTCTTCCTGTCCCACCCAGCTGAGATTAACGCGATAGGCGATATCTTCTTCGGGATAGACCCCTGCGGTGGAAGGATTCGCACTCTTCACGGCGGTAGCCTCCGACTCCGGGATGAAATGGGCGATGGCCTCGGAGCACGTGGGGATCACCCCCGTCACGTTGCCCAGCGTCGTCTTACTGGTACCGCTGGCGGCGCCGCTCCAGTGGCTGAAGACCCAGCCTATCTCAGGTTCCTTGGCGCTGACCGGGGACTGGCTGCCGCACACGCCGCGCGTGTAACCGGGGACGGCCTTCGCGCCATCGCGGACCGCCTCAGCCGGCGCGACCGAGGTGCGCAGGCAGCACAGATGCGTGGGAGGGGGCGGGGGCACGATGTATTCGGTATAGAGGCCGTAGGGCGCGTAGGATTGTTCGACGACGCTGGCGTTGGCCCCGCTGCGGGCGATGCCTTGTAGGTAGGTCGAGCCTCCCGGGGTGGAACCTACGGTCGTCACGGTAGACCCGTAGCCGCCGGTGTCGGTATATTGGACATTCTTGGCGCCGCGCTCGCACTGCGTGCTGAGGCTCTCGATGCCGTCGCCGCGCACCGCGTAGGTGCCACCCGACGACGACGTGGACATAATCCCTACCGGCAACGCTTGCGTCTCCGCGGCCGGTAGATTGCGCACCTGCCCTCCCGCGCCCTGCAGCCACAGCATACGCCGCTGTGGACTGGGACGCAGCGCGTCGCTTTCGATATCGATCACGGCGGCGAGCCGGCCCGCGTCATCGGCCAGCAGCGCGTAGCCCAGCCGCCAGTCGCACGTCCCAACGAAACTGTCGAGCGTCTGATAGCTCCAACTGCTGCCGTTGTACGTCGCCAACCGGATGTCGATGGGGTACACTTCGGAGGGCGTGTAATTTCGGCAGTCGGCATAGAGGATGTAGACGTCATTGTCGGATGCCACGATCTTGGGGCCGTCCACCGGGTTCGCTGTAGCGGGCGCGAGCACTGCCACCGTGCTCGTCACCCAACCACTACCATCGAAGTAGCCGTAGCGCGCCACGACATCACTCCCGTCTACCGCGCGGTAGACCAGGTGCGCGGTAGCGGTCAGCGTTGCGTCCGCAGCGGGGAGCGGGCCAATACCGCTTGGCGCATCGACTACCCGCGTCATCCAGGTGCTTCCCACCAGGGTGTGATGATGCAGCGGTGTGTTCCAGCTGCCGTGGAAGAGGTGCGGCGCGTCGGCTGCATCCAGCGCCAGCGCCAGGTCGCCCTGCGTCACCTCCGGCACGACGATGCTGCGCGTCCAGCCGGTACCGCCGACCGCGTAGCGGATGCCTTTGGATATGTAGGCGACATGCGGATGGTGTACACTATCGAGGGCGATGGCCGTACTGCCCAACCCGCGACTCTCGTCAATGGTGGCCGTGGTCGTATCACGCGCGTACTCGAGGGTGCTATGCACGCCGTTGAAATAAGCCGTGTGCGCGTGCCCGGTGGCGTCGAGGGCGAGCGCGGGATAGGGATGACTCCACTGCGGGTTGTGATAGGCAGCGACGGTCTGCTGGGTCCACGCGCCGCCGGCAAGAGGCCGTGTCGCCAGGCGCACCGTGTCGGTGTAACCGGGAGAAGCGTAGGCGTACTGCCCGTAGGCGATGGCTAAGGTCTCTGCGTGCGCATCGATGACGGTGCTTACGGGTTGGTACCCCGTCCCATCATGGATGCGCGTGGTGGACCATCCGCCATCCTCGGTGGCGTAGTAGAGGTCTCGCCACCGGTAGAAGGAGACGTAGGGCGTTCCGGCCAGATAGTCGAGGCTCGGGTATCGGTAATCGGTGCTGGTGTTGCTGGTGATGACCTCGTAGGTGGACCAGGGCGCTGCCCCGGCAGCGTAGAGGCGCAGTTCCCGCAGGAGCGGGCTTGACTGGCGGTGATCGCAGACGATGTGCGCCACGTCCGCTGCATCCACGTCCATGGTGAAGCCGTCGTATTTGTAGCAGGTATCGGCGTCGATGACCAGGGCCGGTGCAGACCAGCTCCCGTCGTAGGTGAGGTAATAGAAACCCTCGTAGGTATCGTAGCTGAGGTGCAAGCCACCGCTGCCGTCCTGACGCAGCTCCAGCGTGGTGATGCCGCTGCTGCCTCCCAAATAGGCTATCTCCTCAAAGTCCCATTCCAGGCCCGAGGGGGTCGAGATGGCTCGCGTCAGGCGCAAAGCACCGTTGCTGTAGTAGGCCACCAAGGGCAGGTCGGTTGCGTTGTCGAGGAGGAGGGCCGGATAGTAGGAACTGCTGTGGGTCACGACCTCGGTAGCCCAGGCGCCGCCGCTCTCCTGCGTGGCATAGTAGAGCGCCTGTCCGCCGTAGACGATGTGCGGTGTCCCGTTATTGTCCACGGCCACATGGCGGCGGCTCGCCATGTTAGAACCATAGAAACTGTGCGGGGTATCCAGGGGTTCGGGATCGCTCCAGGTATCCGCGGGCGCGCTGGTGGCGCCGGCCGGTTGCTGCGCAGCGGGATGATCAAGCACCGCGCTGTTGTAGACGAAGCCGCCGCCATCCAGCTGTGGCCGGTCTCCTGACCGAGCCACCCCTTGCACCGCGAGCGCCGGATTGTAGATCGCGGCGTAGGTGACGATGGCGCTTTCGTCCGGCCCCAGATCGCCTACCCAACGGATGGTGCGGTAGCCGCTGGTGTACGTGGGCGTGCCGTACGTAGCTGCCAACGTGCCGGCGACGAACTCCAACCCTGCGGGGAGCGTGTTGGTCATCGTGGCTCCCATGGCGGCTTGGGCGCCGGTGTTCTCCATCAAGAGGGTATAGGTGATGGTTTCTCCCGTCGAAGGGAAGGGATTGGAGGCCAAGGTAGTGAGTTTCAGCACGGGGCGCGGTTCTGTCGCAAAACGGAGCGCCAGTCCCACCTGCGGCGGACAATCGGCGCCGGCGCGGCAGTAGACGAGCGCGTCGTCGTGGTTGGTGGCGTAGCCGATCAACCCCACGGTTGTGGTGAGCGTTGAGGCGGGCGGTAGCGTATGATATTGGTAGGTGATGCTTTCATCGACCAGGTCGAGGATAATCTGGAAGGTCGTGGTGAGGCCGGAGAGGGTGTGGCTGATAGCGTCATATTGCACGATCAGCGCCTGATGGCCTCCGTAGGTGGTGGTCGCGGTATAGACGGCCCCGCAGCCGAGGTGCAGGTCGGTGCAGAGCGCTGCTAACGTCTGCGGCGGCGTGTGCGCAGCGGGGACACACTGCGTCACCACGGCGGTGTCGTCGAAAGTGAGGTAACCGTTGGTGGTGACGTAGATCTGTGTGTAGGCCTTGCCGTAAAAGGTGAGCGTCTGGGGTAAGGTGACGGCGACCTGACTCTCGTCGGCGTCGGTAAAGGTCAGCGGGGCGCCATTCAAAACGTCCACCCAGCCGTAGACCGGCCCACCGGGGGTCAAGCTGTCGGTGTAGACGTAGCCGAAGCCGTCGGGGCCGCCGGTGCTTTGCAGCCTCGCCGCTAATATCGGCCGCGGGCGGTTATTCCCTGTGCCGAGCAGCGTCCACGCGCTGCCCAGTAGCAACAGGACCACAACGAGAGTAACTGTGAGTGACTTGATTTTCCTGTTCATCTGTGATCTCCTAACTAGGGGTAATTGACTAAGTCACGAAATATCAGGCGGACGCCGTAGCACAACTGCGCCTCGACGTCTACCTCCTCCGGTGCATAAGACCCAGTGCAGCACCGTGCCATTCAACAGTGCGTCCAACGTCCGCGCCGCCTTCCGTGCCTCGGTTGGCGTGAACTCGCCCGCACCGATCCCATCCTGGATGATGACTTCCAACAGTGCCGCCGAGCGGTTCAGAAAATCGGCGATCACCGCGCGCACATCCTCGCGACGTAATCTCAGGGTGTAGAAGATGGTAGCCTGGTTGATCCTGGATTCGGCCGCATGGAGAAAAATTCAGGCCGGTCTCCCGGCCGTGCCACCACCACCCTATCGCAGGATCAGCGGCAAGAAGACTTTGACTTTGCTGAAAAAAGGTCCTAAAAATCGGATTTTTAGGAAGACATCCCCTATATCTAGTAGTTTTGGCCGCGAATTTTCCCACACTTAGTGGCGAGTTCCGGAAAAATCCGATTTTTTGCAGTGGAGTCAAGACTTTGTACCCGTTGACCAAGACGCTGCGCGTGTAGACGTTGCCCCGGCCGTCGTCGATCTGGGCCGCGTTGACGACGGTGGGGGTGAGCGTTGTCGTGGAGGTCAGTTCGGCGGCGTAGGTGAGGGTGACGGTTGTGCTTGTGGTGACGGCGCCGGTCCAGGTCAGGGTCTGTCCGGCGAAGATGGGGGCCGGGCCGCTGCTAGACGTCGGCGTGCCCTGCGGAATCAGCGTTGCGGGCAGGGTGTCGGTGACGGCGACGGTGGCGCTGAGCGTGCCGCTGTTGACCAGGCGCACGGTGTAGGTCACGACGTCACCGACGGTGGCGTCGGTGGGTGCGACGGTTTTGGTCGAGGGGGAAAGGTCGGGCGCGGGCGGGGCCAACAAACGGAAGACGAAAGCGTCGATCTGACCGCTGAAATAGTCGTAGAGAGCATGGTCGGTCGTGGGAAAGTCGCTGGATACCGTTTCGCCGGTGACGTAGACCCGATCATCCTCGTCGAGCGTGATGGCAATTCCCTTGTCGTTCCCCGGACTGCCCACGGCGGTGCTGTAGACGAGATCGCTCTCGCCTGTCCCCTGGAAGCGGAAGCGGGTGACGAACGCGTCGAAGTATTCGTTGACGTTGTCGCCGTAGGCGTCGGGCGTGATAGGAAACCCCTCGCTCACGCCTCTGCCTGTCACGTAAACGTCCCCGTCTGAGCCCAACGCGATGTCCGCCCCTTCGTCTTGGTACTTGCCGCCGAGAAACGTGGAGTAGAGCAGGTCAGCGTCCCCGTTGCCGGCGGGGTCCAACGTGGAGATGAAGACGTCGGCGTAACCGCCGTTGCAGGCGCCATCGGTGCCACAGGTCGTGTCGAAGGCGCCATGGGTCACGGGGAAGTCTGGGTTATCGGTATTGCCGATGACGTAGACGTGATGGGCGGCGTCCACCGCGATGCCGTCCCCGTACTCGATACTGGTTGTGGTACCCAGGAAGGTGGAGTAGAGCAGGTCGGCGTTCCCGTTGCCGCCCGGATTCAACTTGAGGACGAAGGCCTCGGCCATGGTGCCCCGGTTGATGCCCGTGATGTAGGCGCCTGGGGTGGTCGGAAAGTAGTTCAATCCCATAAAGCCTTCAGCGGAACCGGTGACGTAGACATCGCCACTCCCATCGACGGCGATCTCCTCGCCGCCCGAGATGGTGCCACCGCCGATAAAGGTGCCGTAGAGCAGACCGGCCGGGCCTGCGCTTGTATCGAGTTTGACGACAAAGGTGTCCTCGTTGAGACCGATGGGTTCGTAGGAAAAGTCGGTGTCGTAAGCGCCCTGTGTTGTGGGGAAATTATCCGAACGGGTCATGCCGGTCAGATAGACGATGTTCTCCCCGCCGATGGTGATACCGTGCCCGCGGTCGTATCCGCAGGAGTTGCCGTAGCCGGGAGTGTAAAAGTGGGACCCGCCCAGGTAGGACGAGTAGAGGACGGTACCTGAATCGCTGAATTTGATCACAAACGCATCGGACTGACTGTTGCATTGTACGCAGTCGGTGCAGGCGTTGTGGGTCTGGTCGGAGGCGTTCCCGGTGGTGGGAAAATCGCCGGATGTGGTCCAGCCTGTCACGTAGGCGTTGCCGTTCGCGTCCGTGACGATGGCCCGTGCCGCGTCTTCATCGGAGCCGCCGATGTAGGCGCTGAAGGTCGGCGCTACGTAAATCGCGCCTCGTTGCAGCCGGGTAATGAATCCGTCCGAGGAGCCACTGAGGGACGTCGTCCCCGGTTCGGTGGGGAAGTTGCTGGACGTGGTCCAGCCAACGACCCAGATGGCTCGGCTATCGGCGCCCCGATCGAGGATGTCGCCCTGCCCGGAGACGGCAATGTCGTAAACCCAGTCATCGCCGGAACCGCCGAGATAGGTGCCGAAGTACGCTTCCTCGGGATAGGTCACTTGGGCATCCATTCCCTGATCGGCCAACGGAGCAGCGGTGAAGGGGCGCGCAATCTCAACCCCATCGCCGGTCGCAGAGGTCACGACAGGCTCAGCGGTGAAATCGCACCCCGCGACCTCCAAGAGAGGCAGGTCTAATGGCCCCAGTTCGGTATCCACACGTAGGTGGTCATCTTCGATGGTGACGGCCTCGCTACCCTCCACCCGCAGGCGCGCGACCTCACCCCATCCCTCCCCCTGCGAGGGGGAGGGAGAAAGGGAGGGGGTCAGTCGCCAGGCCAAGCGTCCACCTTCGCCCGTGACTTCCAAATCGACGCCGGGGTATAGATCCACGTAGCGCACGCCGCCCCAGACAGGTACGTCGGTGTGCCATTGGGAGGGATCGCTGCCCCGGTAATAGTGCACCACCGAGTCCAGGCGGTTGAAGGGTTCTATCTGGGGGCGCGGGTTAGCGCCGGGGAAGCTGAGTTTGAGGTCTCGCCATCACCGTCACCCACAGCGCGTCCTCGGCCAGCCACAGCGTCGCCGGGCCGCCGCGCACCTGGAAGCGAGCGCGCGCGTCGAACTGGCCGACGTTCTCGACGAAAAGCAGGGAGCCGTCGCCGGCCCCCCATGGCGGTGGGGGACCGGCGGCCAAGGGATGCGCGACGGGCGTCCCCGCCACGCTCAACAACACGATTAGCACGACCATCAGTGTGCGTGAAATCTTCATGTCTCTTCTCCCCGACGCCGGGATGAACCGGCGTCAAATCGGTGTGCTTTTACCAACCGCGTTCTCTCTGCTCAGGGGTGATGTGCCCTTCCGCGATCAACTCGTCACCGGCGATCCCTACAACCTCTCCGTTCACCTCAACGTGGACCCAGACGCCGCCATCGAGGTTCTCACCCCACTTCTTGACGTCGGCGAAAAAGAGCCAGAAGTTCCCCTGGCGGACCCAGGCGCCGCCCTTCTGGATGCTCTTCAGGAGCGCTTCGCGGTTGCCGCCGAATTGTCTGGCTGCGACGCGGGCCTGGTTGATGGCCCATTGCTCCAGACGCCGTAGATACCGCTCGTGTCTGGCCTGCATCCATTCCTGGAAGCGACGTTCCTCTTCCTCTCGACGGCGCTGCTCTCGCAACTCGCGTTGTTCTCTGTCCCACGCTTCCCGCTGTTCCTTGGTCATGAAGCGACCCTGCCAGCCATAACCCCACTCGGGATCTTTCTCATAGCCCGTCGACGTCGCGTGGAACACGAAATCCCAGGGGCCGGTCGGGGGCAGATCGATGCCCAGGTATTCTTGTACCAGGGAACCGATGAATCCCCTGGTGCCCAAGGGATCGACGTAGAGCACAGGATCGCGCATGGCGTACTCGTAGGGGTTGAGGGCCTTGGGATGGCGCAGATCGGGCCACTCAGGATCGCGGCTCAGGAACTGGGCCGTCTCAGCATCATAGTACCGGGCCCGCATCTGATACAGTGATCCGCTCGTGCCCTCTTGCCGCACGCCCCAGCGCCCCACGAAGGTGAAGGGCTGCTCATTGGTTCCCTCGTGCTGGACCAGTTGCCCGTAGGGCGCGTAGGCGTAGGCGTCGGTCACGTCGCCGCTCTCGTCGGTCAGCGCCAGCGTCGAGCCCACGCGGTCGAAGTGGTAGAAGCGGACCTGGTTGCCGTTCGCGGCGTCAATCATGTAGAGTAACCGTCCGCCGGGCGTCCAGACGTAGTAGCGCAAGACGTCTCCCGTCGCTGTGTCCTTTTCGGCCACGATGGGGTGCATGCCCAGGGCGTAGTTGTAGTCGTAGCGAAGCGTCGTGCCGCCCTCGGTGCGGGTCACCAGATCGCCCAGGCCGTTGTAAGAGAGGGTGGTGGCATTCACGCCCGTCAGGCGCGCGGCGCTGTCCCAGGTGAAGGTGTGGCCCGGGGACGTGACCAGCCGGCCGCGGGCGTCGTAGGGGTAGCCATCGCTGCTCAGCTGGGAGCCGGTGGCGTAGGAGAGGGCCTCGTTGCTCTCCGCCAGATACTTGGGTGGATCAAGTGGCGCTTCCATCTGGAGCTGCGTCACCTGACCCCTCCCATCCAGCGTGTATTGGAGATCAATGAAGTTGCCTTCTTGGATGCGGGTCAGCCGCCCGGCGTTGTCGTAGGCATACGTGGTCGTCACGCCGTTAGAGCGGTCGATGCCGATGAGTCTGCGGTCGGCGTCGTAGATGAACGTCACCTCGGCCCCGGTGAGATCGTCCGAGACCCGGCTGAGCAGGCCGGTCACAGCGTCGTAGGTATAGGTGACGGCGAAAGCGCCGTTATCATAGGTCACGGTGCGCAGCCGACCATCCTCATCGTACGTTGCACCATAATCAGCGCCGGGATTCTCGGTGCCCGTGACCTGGCCTTCCGCATTCCGGGTGAGGGTGATGCCGTTGGCCGCGGTGAGCTGATTCAGCGCATCGTAGCCATAGTGCAGGTTCACCCCATCGGAGTAGCTGCTCTCGATGAGGTTCCCGGCGTCGTCGTAGCTGCGGGTAAGGACGACGCTATCGGGGTAAATGGTCTGGTAGAGTCGCCCGAGACCATCGTAGAGGTACTGCCACGCAGCGTTCGTCGGATCGGTGAGGGTCCGGGTGCGGCCCATGGGCGTGTAATCGTAGACCCAGTCACTGCCGTTGAGGTCCGTTATCTGGCCCAGCCGCCCGAGCGCGTTCCATTGATAGGTGGCGCTGCTGCCCTCGGGTAACACCACGCCGGCGAGCAGGCCCCGGCTCTCGTAGCTGTAGCTCGTGACCTGACCGAGCGGGTCCACAGTCCTCACCACCCGGCCCATCGCATCCCGGTTCAGGTAGGCCGTGTGGCCCAGCGGATCGGTGACGGCGGTCACGTCGCCGCGTGCGTCCGTCTGGAAGCTTGTGGTGTGGCCCAGGGGCGTGGTGCTCCCGGTGACAATCTGTTCGTCATCACGCAGCGTCTGCCAGGTCTGACCGCCGACGGTCGTCTCGTTGAGCCAATCCCTGGCGTCGTAGCCGAAGCCCATCTGGAGACCGCTCGGCTCGGTGATGGAGATCACCTGTCCGGTGGCGTCGTAGGCAAATTGCCGGGTCCTTCCCCGCCGGTCCGTGGTGGCGGTGAGACGATCCATCAGATCGTAAGCGTAGTGCGTCGCATGGCCCGTCGGATCGGTCACCTTGACCAGGTTGCCGTTGGCGTCGTACTCGTAGGCGTAGGTATGGCCCTTTTCGTCGGTGAAGGCGACTGCCCGGTCGTTGGCGTCGTAGGCCATCTGGACGACGGTGCCATCGGGATGGGTCGTGGTGATGGGACGCATGAAGGCATCGTAGCCGTAAGTGGTCACGCCGGTGTCCGAATCGGTGCTGGAAGCCAACGTGGCGTCGGCATTGTAGGCGTAGGTCATCGTCCCACCGGCGGGATTGGTCACACTCGTGACCTGGCCTCTGGCGTTGTGCATGTAGGTCCAATCGTAGTCGGCCTGATCCGTGTAGGTGCGCAGATTGCCCGCACCGTCATAGTCGAACGCCTCGTCTGTGCCGTCAGGATAATCGATACCGGTCAAGTTGTAAAAGGTGAAGGTGACACTGTCGGTAGCGCTGAGGGGATCGCTGAAGGTCTGTATCTGCGGTGTGTAGCGGTAGCCCAGCGTCTCGCTCAGCGCGTTGGTGATAGAGGCTACCTGACCGCTCTGGGGATGGTAGGTGAAGGAGGTCGTGTCGCCCAGCCGGTCGGTGATCGAGACCTGTTGCCCCACGCCATTGTAATCCAGCGTGAAGCGGTTGCCTGCCGCGTCCTGCCGGCCCACCATCCGCCCCTCGCCGTCGAGGTAGTAGACTGTCTGATGGCCCTCGGGATTTTGTAGCGCGTTTCGGAAGCGGCTGAAGTAAAGCACCGTGGTGTTGCTCAGCGCGTCGGTCTGGGTGATCACTCGCCCCCAATCGTCGTAGACGTTGGTGACCACGGTGTTGCCCTTGGGTCGCGTCACCGAGATCAGCCGGTGCGCGCTGTCGTAGGTGTACTGCCATTCGTTGTCCTCGGCGTCGCGGAAGCTGGTCAGTTCGTCGTCGGTGTTGTAGGTATAGGTAACGACGCGGCCGGCCTGATCGGCCACGTTGGTGAGCAAACCGCCGCTGTAGCTCAGCGTGAACGTCATGCCGGTGCCGGTAGCGACGGTCTGGAGGTTGCCGCTGACGTCGTACGCGAAGGTCAGCGCGTTGCCGTTGGCGTCCTGCCAGGATTGGAGCTTGCCGCCGCTGTCGAAGAATAGGGCGTCGTTTTCAGCGCCCTGGAGGGCGTAGTGATCGCCCACGCGCTTCAACGCCCGCGCCACGCCCGGCGGCGGGGTGTAGGTGCCGTCGGCCAGGCGGATGAAGGGCAGGACGGTACCGCCCATGCGGACGCTGACGGCGTTGTCGATGAGTTGATCCATGGCCCACTTGCTCGCCAGGCTAGACGCCATCCACTCGGTGAGCGTGCGGCCCTCGGCATCCTCGCCGAGGAGATCCAGCGCGACGTAGGTGTAGGCGATGAGGGCCGAGGTCTCTCTGGCCCCTTGTGTCCCCAGGCCGGACGCGCCTGCGCTATGCCGGCGAAGGGAGATCTCGTAGTTGTGGCGCCAGCCGTAGCCCAGCGGCCCTCGGCCCAGGCCATCGCCGCTGTTATAGGTGCGCACAAAATCCAGCCCCAAAGGCTGGTCACGGCCGACCGCGAAATCGACGTGCGTATGGTGAAAGGCACCCGTGGTCATGTCCACCGGATCGGTATCCTCAGGTGTCTCCACGTCGTACCTGATATCAGGCGGCAGTGGGAAGGTCGCCGTGATCACCTCGCCGATGCTCACGGTCTCGCTGATGGTCCCGTAGCCGCCGTAGTAGCCGCCGGAGATGATCATGGCCATGGAGCCGGCGGTGCCTGCTTCGTTCTGCCAGTCATCGATGTAGCCGGTGCCCCGCCAGTCGTTGAGCGTGATGTCGCCGTGCTCCGGCAGGACCACGGTGTGGGTGTTGGTGACGACGCTGTATTCGATCTGGGCCAGCTGCCCGGCGCTGTAGCCTTGCAACTGCGGCTCGACGGTATCCCAGTTGTCGGCGTCGGCGAGGAAGGTCTTGTCGCCGTTGGCGTTGTTGAGCGTCAGCATCTTGATGGTCGAGGCCGAGGGCGTGCCCTGCAGCTGCTCGATGACGCCGTGCTCGAAGGCGCTGCCCATCATCGTCTGCGCGCGGAAGGCGGCGAAGGTGTCGGAGACGCCGTCGACGGAGACGTTGCTCACGAAGCCCATGCGCACATCGATGAAGACGCCGTCCTCCTGCCCCATAACGCCGACCTCGTGGTGGGTCAGCGGGACGACGTCGCCCACGCGGCCCACCAACTCGTTGTAGAGATGGACCTCGTGCAGCCACGTCCAGCCCATCAGCGAAAGCGTCTCGCCCAGCACCGCCTCGGAGCCATCGCCCAGCCCGTCGTGACGATACCGGGTCAGCCGGGCGTTGCTCGCCGCGAGCACGTCGGCGGAGACGGTGTTGAAGTCGTGGAGCAGGGCGTAGGCGCCGCCGCTGGTGAGGCTGAAGGAGGCTTGCTGATCGAAGCCGGTGTAGGGATGCTCGACGGTCACGAGCATGGCGTAGGTGGTGCCGCTGATCGTATCTGTGCCGGTCATCACGGGCGTGCCTCCCACGCGCAGGACGGGTTTGTTGCCGTCTGTCTCCTCATAGAAGATGGTCACGCGCTGATCGGCCAGCTGAAAGGTATTGAAGGTCTGGTCGATGCCCTCGTGCTCAATGCGGAGCGTGTGGCGGTAGCCGGAAAGATCGGCGGGACGACTCTCGTTGGCGACGGAAAGCGCGTAGGGCAGCGTCGTGCCGTAGGCCGTCAGCTCGCTCGGCGTGATCTCGCGCCCGCCGATGACGTCCGCCACGCCGCCGTCGGGCAGGTTGGCGTCGATATAGTCAACTAAGTTCATGGCGTAGGTCGTCAGGTCGGCGCGGACGTTGGCCTCGTTGACGTTCTGAATGGCGTCCGCGCCGGTGGTTGCGCCGCTCGTGGCGCGGTTCAAGAAGGTGGTGCGGTTGTAGCCCAGGGCGCTGCCCAGGTCGGCGATACCGGCGGTCTCGGCGTAGACTTTCATCGCCGGATCGAAGGTGTAGGTCTCGCCGCCGATCTCCGCTTCGGCCCAGACGCGCGTGATCTGGTAGCCGCCTGCGCCCCCGGCGATGGGGATGCCGCCGTTGAGGAAGACGTTGCCCGCCTGCGCCGCCTCCGCCCCCACCCAGTTGGCGAGCCGGTCCACAGGGTAGGTCACGTCGCCGATGACGTAGTTGGCGGTGTAGCCCGCCGCCTCCATCAAGGCGATGAAGAGCGCGGCTTGATCGGCGTCGGTGCCGCGCCCGGCGCGCAGCGTGCCCGCCGCGCCGTTAAGCGTGCCGTAGATGGGCACGTAGTCAATGTGATTGTGCACGTAATCAAAGATCAGTTTCGGATCGTGCTGCAGGGCGCGGGCCAGCGCTGCAATCTCCGGCGTGACCTCGGCGGCGGTCGTCGGCAGTCCGGCGATCTGGGCCTGCGGTGTCACCGTTGCGCTGCGCGCCTCGGCCGCTTCCCTCGCTTCGGCCGGTGAGCTGCCGTCGGTCAGTGTGACGTGCTGCCAGCCGGGACCTTTGGGCGCTGCGGGTGCGGTCGCCGGCTGCGCTGCCTCGATCTGTGGTGGATTCCCCGGCAGTAGCAAGACGCCGATCAGCAAGACGAAAGCCAAAAAGCAATGTGTCGTGCGTCGCATGGTATCCCTCCTATCCTGAGTAGCTTCGCATAACCAGCGGCAGATAGATCTCGAATCCTTGCTCGACGATGCGCGAGAGCAAATTGCCCGCCGCGTCGTAGGCGTAGGAGATGGTGGTCCCATCACTGTAGGCGGCCTGGATCAACCGCCCGGCGTCGTCGTAGGTGTAGGTGACCGTCGTCGGGCCGTCGGCGCCGACGGGTAAGGCCCACGCGACCCATAGCGCCGTTACCAGTAGCACGGCAAAAATCCAACGTTGCTTATTCATGACTCTCTCCTCTCTTGCTCGCTCCTTGAGATTACGTTTGAACGTCCGAATCGATGAAGCTGTACGCTTCATCATCGCAGGACCAGGGGCAGATAGACCTGCCGCCAGACGTAGAAGGTGGCGGCGCTGCTCCCTTGACGGGTGGATTGGGTGTAGCTGACGATGTTGGTGGCCGATTGCCCGTACTCCAGGGTGTGGGTCACGCCGAAGGTGAAGGTGAGCGTGGTGCTCGCCGTCAGCGCCCCCTGCCAGGTCAGCTGTTGGCCTGCGACGACGGTTCCGGAAGGCTGCTCGCCCCAGTTCACCAGGGAGACGGCGCTGGGCAAAGTGTCGGTCATGACGAAGCCCGTCGCATCCGCCGCCTCATGGTTGCGTAGCGCGATGGTGTAGGTGACCACCGATCCCGGCTGGGTGAAGACAGGCCAGACGTGCTTGTGGACGCTAAGACTCGTCAGGTCGCCGCCGTAGTAGAGGTAGACCTTGCCGGCAGCGATCCCATCGACGCTGTAGTAAGGCGCGCCCACGATCAGGTCGGGATGACCGTCGCCGTTCACGTCCCCAGCGCCGGAGATCGATCTACCAAAGTTATCCCGTTCGTGTTCGCCGGTGAACATCAAGGTGGGCGTGGGATGCAATCCCGCCGGGCCGCCGGGATAGAGCAACGCAGCGCCGGTGTAGCTCCCCTCCGCGTAGGCGCCGATAACGGCGTCGCTGTATCCGTCGCCGGTTAAGTCACCGGGCAGGGCGACCGCTGCGCCGAACTCGCCGCTGTCCCTCGTCACGCTGAAGGCCGGTGTGCTCTGCAGGCCACTGCTGCTGCCGTGATAGCCCTGGGCCACGCCCGCAAGACGGCCATCGAAATTGTAGTGACCGCCCAGAAGGACGTCGCCGTACGCGTCGCCGTTCATGGCGCCACCGGCGACGGCGTAGCCCAGATAATCTTTGCGTCGTCCGGTGAAGGTGATAGCCGGAGACGCGCTCAGCCTGCTGGCGCCGCCGTGGTAGACGTAGGCCTGTCCGGTGCCCTCGGCCAGATTGTGACCGTAGGCCCCCACCACGACGTCGCCGTACGCATCGCCATTGACGTCGCCCGCGCCGTCCACGGCCGCGCCGAAGAAATCGTACTCCTCATTGCCCAACCGGACGTCTACGTGCGCGGTGCTCAAACCCTCGACGCCACCGTAGTAAACTAGCAGACGCCCCCTGGAGTTGTCCTGGCAGATGTCGCCCGCGACCACATCATCGTAACCATCATCGTTGAGATCCCCCGCGCCCCCGACGGACCAGCCCAGGCAGCTGTCGTCGAGGCCGTAGGTAACGAAGCCGCTCTGGGCGGTCAGGCCGTCCGGGCCACCCAGATAGAACCGGATGCGCCCCACGGAGACGTTGGGGTCGGTGTACCAGGTATAGGGCGCGCCCACGACCACGTCGTCGTAGCCATCGCCGTTGACGTCCCCGGCGCCCGCTACAGCGTAGCCCAATTTGCTGTAGCTGCCGCCCAGATCGGTGAAGGCCGGGGTGGTGTCGAGACCGTCGGGGCCGCCGTAATAGACGTAGACCTTACCCCGGCTCGCGCCGATGCCGGGCGTATACTCCGGCGCGCCCACGGCGACGTCGTCGTAGCCATCGCCGTTCACGTCGCCTACACCCGCCACCGCCCAGCCGAAATCGGCGCCTTGCCGTTCGCTCACAATGGTCACGTCCGGCGGCGGCCCCCCGGCCCATGCGGGGACGGCCCCCAGCAGGGCCAACATCAGCGTTATACTCAATACCACACTCCAACGCTTTGGCTGCATGGTTTTCTCCTTAACCGAAGGCGTTCCTCGACTCCTTGGCTCTTTCTCCATCTCGCTGTTCCCTCTCACTACTGTCGCACCACCAGTGGCAGATACACCTTATATCCATTGACGAAGGCCCGGCGACTGACCACGTTGCCGGCGCCGTCGTCGATGAGCGCCTGATTCATGACGGTCGGTGTGATCTCCGTCGTGGAGGTGAGTTCAGTGGCGTACGTGAGGGTGACCGTCTCCCCGGCGACGACGGTCCCGCCCCAGGTGAGTGTTTGTCCGTTGATCGATGGCGCGCTGCCCGCGCTCGCGCTTGGTGTCCCGTGGAACAGGAGCGCTGCGGGCAATGTGTCAGTGACGTAGGCGCTGGCGTCCAGCGCTCCCGCGTTGACCAGCCGCACCGTGAAGGTGACCACCTCGCCGACAACAGCCTCTTCCGGCGCGACTATCTTGGTGGAGGACGTGAGATCGGGGCGCGGCGGCGCGGCGAGGCAGGTGACGAAGGCATCGCCATAACCACCGAGGCTGGTATCGTAGGCGCCGGGCGTGACGGGAAAGTTCGCGGAAGACGTATTGCCGGCGAGACAGACGGTCTGATTGTCCGGCGCTGCGATCCCGTGCCCCTCCTCGCCGAGAGAGCCACCCAGGTACGTGCTGTAGACGAGATCATCGGCCCCCTGGCCCTGGAGCCGCAACCGACTCAGATACGCATCTTCCAGGCCGTTGCGGAAACCGCTCTGCGCGTCAGCGGTGACTGGGAAATCGCTGGATCCCGTGAGGCCCGTCACCAACACGTCGCCGTTGGGGCTGAGGGCGATGGCCCCGAAGTCGCGGTTCGGTGCGTACAGGCTGCCCTCGTGACTGCTCCCGCCCAGAAAGGTGCTGTAGTGCAGATCCGCGCTGCCCTGCCCGTTGGGGCGCAATTGCATGATAAAGGTATCCGTGCTGTCACAACTGCCGTCCGGCCCGCAGGTGGTGTCGTAGGCGCCAGGCGTAGTGGGGAAATTCGGGCTGCCCGTCCCCCCGATGATATGCGCTGTGCCGTCAGCGTCCAGGGTGATGCCGTAGCCGACGTCGCCGCTGCTCCCGTCCAAGTAGGTGCTGTAGAGCAAATCGCTTGCGCCGCCGCCCGCCGGATTGATCTTTGCAAAGAAGGCGGAATCCTCATTTTCGGCCACGGTGTGATCGCGCGCGGTATCATACGCACCGGGCGTGGTGGGAAAATCGTCGTAGATGTCATTCTTATACATGGAGTAAGAAGTGAGGCCGGTGAGATGGGCGACGCCCGCGCTGTCCACGGCGACGGCAAACGCGGTCGTAGACGTGTTGTTGCCCAAGAAGGTGCTGTAGAACAAATCGCTCGCGCCACCGCCTGCCGGATTCAGCACGGTCAAGAAGGCGTCCCCCAGTTTGCTGAAGGTGCCAGCATAGGTGCGATCATAGGCGTTGGAAGTGGTGGGGAAATCCTCAGAGTTGGTATTGCCGACGACGTAGACGCGCCCATTGTGCAGGGCGATGTCCCAGCCACTATCTCCAAAGTGGAGGGCGCCGTCCAGCATGCGGCCTGAGCCGCCCAGATAGGTGCTGTAGGCCAGCGCGCCGGTGGGCGTGAGCTTAGAGACGAAAGCATCCTCGTAGCGGCGCACGCTGATGGTGGGGCCATTGTAGGTCTCGTCGTAGGCGCCGGGCGTGACGGGAAAATCGTCGGAGCAGGTCGTGCCCACGATGTGGGCGTAGCCGTCAGCGTCCACGGCGATGCCGTTGCTGAGTTCCTCATCGTTGTAATACTCATCGTCGCGATAACTGCCGCCCAAGTATGTGCTGTAAAGCAACGTTCCGCCGTCTGCAGCGAATCGCGTCACGAAGGCGTCTGTGCGACCGTTGAGCGTCGTCGCCCCACTGGTGCGCGGGAAATCCGTGCTCAACGTATATCCGGTCACGTAGACGCTGCCGTCGTCGCCCAAGGCGAGATCTGAGGCGTCTTCCGCACCGCTGCCGCCGAGATAGGTCCCAAAGAGGCCGGGAGACGTGGCGGTTGCAGAGACGCTTGCCGCACGTTGCTGGGGCAGCGCGCTCAGATGTACTGCCTGATCGTCTACTATCGTCGCGGTGAGTGGCAGCTGCAGCGCCCCCAGTGCTGTCTCAATCCGCAGGCCTGCGTCCGTCGCCGTCAGCGATTCGGCGCCTTCGACGTGCAGCGCGACCGCCTCCGCCGCTCCTGACAGCCGCCAGGTCAGATCGCCGCCGCGCCCGTCGAGCTCCAGCGCTGCGCCGGGGGCTACGCCCTCAATGCGCACCGCCTGCCAGAGTGGAACGCCCGCCCGCCAAGTCGCCGGATCGCCGATGTAGTAGTTGACGTGGCCCGACGCGCGATGGAGCGGGCTGAACCGCAACGTATCGCCCTCGGCAAACGTCAGGCGCAGGGCCACCGCGCGTTTGCTCTCAGCTTCGGCGTGCATCCACCAGAGCGCGTCGTCGGTGAGCCAGAGCGTGCCCTGCGCCGTCTGCGCCTGGAAACGCACCTCCGGCGGAAACTGTCCAAGGTTTTCGACGAAGACGCCTGCAGGGGGCGCCTCATCGGCTATCATTGCCGCTGTCGTGGGGCCGGTTGTGCCGACCAGCAAGGCCGCTAACAGCATGCTCAAGGTCAAGCGCCAAATCCAACGTTGTCTCTGCATGTTTACACCTCCAGTGCTTTTTCGTCTGATAGTCACTTGGTCAGATAGTCCAATCGTCAAGTCGAGGGCCTTTTCGATTTCCTATGTGCGGAAATGGAACTGCTCGACGTGGTCACCGTTAAGGATGAGTATGAAGTAGTGTAGGCGTGGACGTGGACGTCGGCTCTTCCGTAGGCGTAGGCGTGGCGGTCTGCGTCGGCCGGTGCGTCGCTGTAGGAACGGGTTCAGGGGCCGCCTGACATCCAGCCAGTAGGAGGACGGCGACCATCAGGGTCCATAGCATCGTGTGTGAACGTTTCATCTTTCTCCTCTTTGGGGGGTCGTTATCAGATAGCGCAAATCTACTGCCGGATCACCAGGGGCAAGTAGACGGTATGTTCATCGCCAACGCCTGCTGGCTCGCCGGTGGGCGTCCCCTCGCTGAGCACGAAGGGCGAGGCGTCGGTGACGTTCTCCACGCGGATGGAATAGGGTTCGGCGCCACAGATGCGTCCATCGGTGCCGTAGCCGGTGTCGAGCGTCATTGCATCCCACGCGCTGCCGTTCCAGTGGTAGACATTAGCGACGGCGCAGCTCTGCCCGGCGGGAATCTCGTCAGCGTAGAAGAAGAAGGTGAGCGTCGCCCCATTTGTGGGTGCGTGCTCCGTCTCAATGTCGAAGCAACGGGCGAAGACATCGTCCTCCACGGTGGTGCATGCCTCGTTCAGCTTCACGGTGACGGTCACTTCCCCGAGGTTGCCTTCCTCGGCGTCGACCAGCATGCCATCGCCGTGACCGTACTCCAGGAAGGGGACGTCGCCCGTGCCGGAGACGACCTGGGTTGCCTGCAGCGTCTGCGGGTCCACGCCGGTAAAGGAGATAGCGTACCCGTTGCGTTGGACGTCGCCGTAGTGGTGCCAATCGCCGCTGACGGTGATGTCGTCGCTCAGGCTGAGGATACCCTCGGTGTCAATCTGTACGTGGTGATAGCCGGAGGAACTGCGGAACGTGCCCTTTTCCACTGTCAGCCGATTCGTGACCGTTAACTCACCGTCCGCTGCCACGACAGCATCGGTGTAGTAGCGCGTGATCAACAGGTCGTAGAACGTCACCGGCCCCACGATGTTTTGCGTAGCGTGGTTAATCACGCCCTCGCGGATCTCGACCCTGCCCCCGTTGGGGTTGAAAGTGCCGCCGGTCATATTGAAGTCCTCGTTGATCAACGTCCGGTAAGGTGCATTGAAGAGGCCGCCGTTCAGGTTGAAGTCATAGACCTGGAGCCAACCTTCGGCGGAGCCGTTGAAGGTGCCCGCGCTCTGATCGTAGTCTCCTCGGTAGACATTGAGCGTCTCCTGGTGCGCCAGCGTCACGTTGGGATTGGATATTTCCAGCCCGGCGACCGTGAACTGGAACTCATTCGGGAAGTCGCTGGGGCCTATAGTGATGGTAGCAGGTGTGGCACCGTCGAGCACCACGCGATCCCCGCCGCCGGGCTGCACGTTGAGTTTCCAGTTAGTGTCCGTGGTCCAGAGGCCATCGCCAGTCTCTCCATCCCAGCGCAGGGTGGCGAACTCATAGGCGCCGATCTCGCACGCACCATCCTGGGGGCGGGCGATGCCGCGCTGGTCGGTTGTCGTCATGCAGGCCGTGATGGGAATTTGATTGGCGATATTCGCGGAGTTGCGGCTGGGCGGAAAAGTCCGCGTGGGGCCACCGTGATCGGAGAGAAGCGCGCTTACCTCATTGTAGTAACTGTCCGTAACGGTGTTGCCAAGCGCGCCCGCCAGCACACAGGCCGAGACATCGCCAAGGATATTGTAGTCCAGTGAGTGAAGCTCGCCGCCGCCCGCACAGTCGCTCTTGACCTGGGGCCAGCTCCAGGCATCGCCTATCGTGTTTTCCACGATGACGCTGGCGCCGATCTGTGGCTTATGATTGCCGTCAGTGTTGTCGAAATAGATACCCCCGCCGGCACCTTCGCCATTCCCGTTATGGTCGGCGGCGTTCTGCACCATGGTGACAGCGTGCAGCATCAAGGTTTCGTTGGTATCGCCTGTATAAAAAATAGCGCCACCGTTTTTGTCGGCCCGGTTCTGTACCAGCGTGCTGTTCGTCAGGGTGATCTCGCCACTGGCATAAATGCCCCCGCCGTCCTGCGCAGCTACGTTATCGGCAAAGGTACTGCGCAGAATGGTAGTCCTACCCTGACCTGGACCTATGATGTTAGAATTGTATAGTCCTCCGCCATGACCTTGATCTTCGTCATCGATCTCCTCGTTATACGCTAAATCCGCATGGTTGCCCAGGATCTCGCTATCAATGATCTTCAGCTTCCCATGCGCCCCCCACCAATGAAGACTACCGTTGGCAATACCACCACCTTTGTTGGCTTCATTGGAGCGCACCAAGACTTGGGTCAAGGTGGCGACGCCGGTGTTGAATAATCCGCCGCCCATCGCGGCCTCAGTTTCCTCTCCGTCGTCGGTGGCCTGGTTGCCGATGAGCGCACTGCGTTCCAGCCGTAATGAACCCTCGTCGTTGTAGATTCCGGCACCATGCGGGTCCGAGTCGTGCGCGACGTTGACTTTGCAGTGTTCAATGGTGCTATCGAGAACGGTTAGCACACCGGTATTGTGGATACCCCGACCATGTCCTTCGGAAATAGCACTGTTCTGCAACGTCAACGTCCCGGCATTGTAGATCCCTCCGACTTCGGCGATCCAGGCATCCCCCACGATCTTCACGCCGGAGATCACCACGTTGGCGCCAACCGCTACCGTCACCACGTGCGTGCGATGCATGCCAAACTCACCGAAACCTGTGCCTGGGCCTCCGTTCGCTTTGATGCTCAGTACATCCGGGCCTAAACCTTCGATGGCTAGGTCTTTGTTGAGGACGAGGGGAGAGTTCACGGTGATCGTCGCCGGGGACGTGAGATCGAAGGTGATGGTATCGCCCGGCTGCGCATCGGCGAGCATCTGTCGCAGCGAACCGGGACCGCTATCTGCTGTGGTGGTCACCACACGCTCAACAGCGAAGACGGGATGCATCGAAAGTATGAAGAGGATGAGCATTCATGACAACACGCCGCCAACCATCCCAAATGTTTTCATCCTTTGCCGTGTCTTCACTTTGATTTCTCCTTGTGTGTTCAGTACGTGCTATTTGTCCTTCAGCACACTTTCCAAGAACTGCATGAGCGCCTCCAGGGACCCGAAGCCGTGCCGGCACGGCTCCTCACCGATCTCCTCCAGGCTGCAGCGCCACTGCACCTGTGGCTCGTCGTCCGGAACGACATCGATTTCCTGCTCCTGCCAGAGGCGCAATAGATACGAGTGGTATCGCTCTGAGGTTTGATCTTGGGCGTTGATGATAGTTGCTCCTTTCACTCCTGAGGCTATACTATCAAATAACCCTTCGCAAACTCTTCGCATGCACGTTATCTCCTCGACAGGGCATCGGCGAAACAGCGGCTGCGAGCACAAGGAAATGAGGATGGAGCACCACGGTCTTTCTGGGAAAGAGGGAGCTGTGCCTCTGCAGATCAATTTTCTGGGCGGTCTCCAGGTGACCTGCGCGGCTCAGCGGACGGATCGCTTCAGGTCCAACAAAGGGCGGGCGCTCCTGGCGTATCTGGTGCAGGAGCGCCGACGGCTGCATCGTGACCGGCTGGGCGCGCTCCTCTGGCCCGATCTGCCGACCGCCCGCGCGCGCGCCAATCTGAGCCGCGTGCTCTCCAATCTGCGGAAGCTGATACCGGACTATCTCCTCACCGACCGCGACACGGTTCAGTTTGACGCCGAACGTTCCCACCGCATCGATACCGAAGTTTTCCGTTGTTGGGCCAAGGCCCTGTTGGTCGCCTCTGAGGCGACGTTTGATCCTGCTGCGGCCGCGCAGCTGCTGGATCTCTACAGGGGCCCGTTTTTGGAAGATTTCTCGCTGCCCGATTGCCCCTCCTTTGAAGAGTGGCTGGTGATCCAGCGGGAGCGGTTTCATCAACAGGCGCTGGAGGTGCTGGAACGCCTGATTCAGTACCATATTCAACGAGGCGAATTCGAGGCCGGTCGTCGCTACGTCCGGCGGGCGCTGGCGCTGGAGCCGTGGCGCGAGACGACGCACCGGCAGGCTATGCTTATCGCCGCTTTACAGGGGGAGCGGGAGCAAGCGTTGCGTCATTACGAACGTTGCCGGCAGATCCTCGCCGACGAGTTGGATGTTGAGCCTTCGGAGGAGACGCAAGCGCTCCGTCGGCGCATCTTGCGCGGCGACGTGCAGCCCCTGGCGCTGAAAACGAGCGCGCAACCGGCGCTCCTCCCGTTGGTGGGGCGCAGCGAACCCTACGCCTGGCTGCTGGCGCGCTGGGAAGCCGCCCGACAGGGCGAGCTTGGCCTGACCCTGGTCGCGGGGGAGGCCGGTATTGGCAAGACCCGCCTGGTGGAAGAGGTGCTGCATCACATGACGGGCCGAGGCGCGACGGTGCTGCGCGGGCGCTGCTATGAGTTCAGCGCCACCGTGCCCTATCAGGCCATCAACACAGCGCTGACGGAGCATCTCGCCTCGCTACCGGCTGTCGACGCCGTGACCATTCCCGGAGCGGTCGCTGCGGAACTGGTGGGGATTTTGCCCGCCGTGCGCCGTCTGATGCCGGAGGTGGAACCCGCCCCGCACAGCCAAAGCGTCCAGGCGCGCACCCATCTCTTCGATAGCTTTGCCTATCTGCTGCGCACGTTGCTGCGCCCTGTGCTCTTCCTCGATGATCTGCAGTGGGCCGACGCAGATACGTTGGATCTGCTGCACTACCTGATTCGCTCTGTTCATCCGCGAGCGCTCTGGCTGGTGGGAACCTATCGGCCCGAGGAGACACCGGTAGACCATCCGCTCACACGTCTGCGTCGCGGTTTGCGGCGGGATGGCCTGATCCACGAGGAGACGTTGGCGGCGCTTACGCAGGAGGACGTGGAGCGGCTTGCCGCCGGCCTGGTGCGGGAATCGGATCGCCGGCCGCTGGCGCGTTACCTTTTTCGTCAGAGCGGCGGCAACCCCTTTGTGCTGGAAGAAGCGCTCAAGGCTCTCAAAGCGCAGGGGGGGCTGCAGCAGGCGGGGACGTCATGGCGCGTGGTGGGAACGTTAAAGGCGGAGGGGGTGCCGGAGCGTGTCCAGGATCTCGTCCTCTGGCGCGTAGGCGCGCTCTCTGAAACCGCGCGGTGGGCGCTCAACTATGCCGCCGTCATCGCGCAGCCTTTCGCAGCAGAGCTATTGGTAACTGTGATGGGGGAGGAGCGTGAGGTCGTCATGGAGGCGCTCCAGGCCGGACGCGCGCGTCATTTGGTGCGGGCGCGAGAAGATGCGCGATACGATTTTGTACACGATCGCATTCGAGAGACGCTCTATCAACAGCTTCACTCTCCCGTGCGTAAGCTGATGCACGAGCGGGTGGGGCAGGCACTCGTGCATCGCTTTGGGCAGGGGGATGCGCTCCCGGACGAGGTCGCCGCTCAGATCGCCCACCACTTCGAGCGGTCCCCGGCGCCTGCGCGGGCTATCCCGTATCTGCGACAGGCGGCGGAAGCGGCCCAACGCGCCTACGCGCACGAGACGGCTATCGATTATTATCGACGCTTGCTTCCCTTGCTAGAGGAGGAAGCACGCTTGCCCATCGTGATGGAATTGATTCAGCTCTGGGAACACTTGGGGCAGTGGGAACGGGCCAGAACCTTGATTCGTCAGACTTTGGTGAGGATCGAGCCATTGAAGAAGCATGCAGAAGAAGCGTATGTGTGGCTCAGGCTTTCACAACTCCAGGACGATCAGGGGCACTATCACGCCTCGTTGAGGAGCGCGCAGCAGGCTGAGACGTCCGCGCGCCAGGTGGAATCCGGGGGTGAGGAGATCCTGGCATTGGCCATCAACCGTCAGGCGTGGGCTTATTATCGTCTCGCTGACGTGGAAGCTGCAGTAGAAGCGGCCCAGGCATCCCTGGTGCTCAGCGAGCGTCTTGAACACATCAAGGGGATTACGGCCAGTCTGAATCTGCTAAGCGCGCTCCACAATCACCGGGGCCATTATGCCGGCGGCGCGGCGGCCCTGGAGCAGGCGCTGGAGATTCTCCGGCGTGAAGGGGATCGGGTGGGGGAAAGCCAGATACTGAGCAATCTGGGCTACACGGCTTATCAGCGGGGCGACTACGAGGGGGCGGTCACTTATTGCCGTGAGGCGCTGCCCATCGCACGTGAGGTCAGTGTCCGCTATCTGGAGATGCTCTGCTTGACCAATCTGGGCGGCGCGGAGGCGGCGTTGGGCCGCTACGACCAGGCGCTGGCGCATCTGATGCAGGTGCTGGATTATCCCGAGAGCCAGGAGTGGTTTATGCTGACGGAAGTCTATCGCTATCTGGCCGAGGTGCGGTTGGGCCAGGGCGACGCCGAGGCTGCCTCCGTGTCGGTGCAGAGGGCGCTGGCGTTGGCGCAGGAGGCAGGTGTCTTGAAGTACGAGGCGATGGCCTGGCGCGTGCTGGCGGAGGTCGCGGCGGCGCTCCCGGAGCCGCCGGTGGTGGGAGACGCGGTCTGTGCGCCGGAGACGGCGTTCACCCGTGCCCTGGAGATCTTCACAGTGTTGGCGATGGAGGGCGAGCGGATGTGGACGCTCTGGCGCTGGGCGCGTTGCCTATCATCCCAGGGAGAGCAGGTGCGTAGCCGTGCGCTGTTTCAAGAAGCTCAGGCTATGGCATCCAGGCTCGAGGTATCTCTTGATCCGTTCACCCCGTCGCCGCCTCCATGACCTGCCGTTCTGTCTGTCCGGCCTCTCGCATCCACGCATAGGCCAGCCCCGGGATGCCCGGTCGGTCCCCACAGTCAACTTCCTTAACAACATGTTAATCTCATGGTAAATGAATGTTAAAGATGGGATGATAGACTCAGGTTGGGGTTGTGCCGGGATAAAGTCTTGATTACACCCCATCACACAGCAGCGCATACACGACCGACTTGGCACCACCCCTGGCGAAACGGGGGTGATCAAGCGTTAACTTCCCATGGAGGCAAAAGGATGCTGGAAAGATTCAGAGGCGTGCTGGACGTCATTGAGTACTTCGATCCCACCGGCGAGGAAATCGTCCACCGCGTGCCCGAAAAAGGCTCCGGTGAGATCGTGTTGGGCACACAGTGCATCGTGCGGGAGAACCAGGTCGCCATTTTCTTCCGCGATGGGCGCGCCCTGGACATGTTGGGGCCGGGTCGTCACACGCTGACCACGCTCAATATCCCCCTGTTGGTCAACTATCTCAAGATCCCCTTTGGGAGCAAAAGCCCCTTCCGCGCCGACGTGGTCTTCGTGAATCTCAAAGACTATCTGGACGTCGGCTGGGTCGCGCCCAAACCGGTGCCCTTCCGCGATCCAGATCTGGGCATGATCCGGCTGAAGACCAACGGCAAGTTCGCGTTTCAGGTGGGACGCCCCCAGCTCTTCGTCAACCAGATCGTAGGGACGCAGGGGCTCTATAGCACCGGCGACATCGTCGACTATCTGCAGAGTATCGTCACCAGCCGCTTGACGGACGTGGTGGGCGAACTGCAAGCCAGCGTTCTTGATCTGCCGGCTAAATATGACGAGGTCGGTGCTGCGCTGCGGGCCAAGGCGTCGGAAGACTTCGAGGCGCTGGGGTTGCTGCTCAAGGCCGTCTACGTGACGTCCATCGACGTGCCGCCGGAGGTCGAAAAGTCCATCGACGAGCGGGCCAGCATGGGCGCGTTGGGCGATATGAATGCCTACCTGCAGTTCAAGGCCGCGCGGGCGCTGGGCGACGCGGCCGTCGCCGGCGGCGAAGGTGGTGGTCTGGCCGGCGCCGGCGTCGGCCTGGGCGCGGGGCTGGGACTCGGCGCGACCATGGCCAACGTCATCGGGCAATCTCTGGGCGGCGGGAGTGGAAGCAGGGGCGCCGGTGGAGCGGCCGCGCAGGGCCAGGATCTGGTCACGGGCTTTACCGGCATCAAACAGTTGGTCGCCCAGCAATTGACACTCTCCGATGAGGACAAGCAGGCCGCAACCGCAGCGCTGGACAAGCTGCTGATGTTGCTCACCTCCGCCACGGCGACCATGGACGAGGTGAAGGCAACCCGAACCGAGATCATCCAGCAGTTCCCGTGGCTGGAACAACCCCTGAAGTCCTTGCTCAACCGCCCGGCGGCCCTGCAACTCCTGGGGCAGATTGCCGCGCGGTCGATGTAAAAGCAACTCATCTGAGGTCAGGGCCATGCTTCGTCATCCCCGGCCGCAGCGTTTAATTTTTATCCCACAGACAAAGAAGCCGATATGCCCACACCGAGACTTAACAAGATCCTCATAGTGCTCTATACTCTGGCGACGATAGGCGTCCTTATCGCCGCCTTTGTTTCACCCACCGTGCGCGCCGTCGCCTATGCTCCCCTGCGCGACCTGCTCCTGCCGCCGCCCCAGCCCATCGTCGTGGATGTGCTCTATTCCACCGAGAAAGCGGCCTGGCTGGACGAGGTCATGGCTCGCTTTGAGGCCACGCGCCCCACGCTCAACGGACGCCCCATCGAGCTGACCGTGGAGAAGATGGGCTCGCGGGAGATCTATCTTTCCATCCTCAATGAGGAGAGAGAGCCGGATCTGATAAGTCCGGCCAGCATGCTCCAGATTTCGCTGTTGCAGGATCTTTCGGCAGCGAAGTTCGGGCAGCCGGTGGTCAACCGCGCCGACGCGGCGAGCTGTCGCCCGGTGCTGCGCTCGCCCATCGTGCTGGTGGCCTGGGCGGAACGCGCCGAGGTGCTCTGGGGCGACAATCCCAACGGCAGAATGTGGTGGCGCCTCCGCGAGGCGCTGATCGAGCCGCAGGGCTGGGAAGCCTACGGTCATCCCGAATGGGGTTACATCAAGTTTGGGCACACCACGCCGCTCAAATCGAACAGCGGCCTGCAGACGATTCTGCTGATGACGTACAATTACTTCGGGACGACCGACGGGCTGACTGCCGGTGATATCCTATCTGACAAAGACTACCAGGAATGGTTCATCACCTTCGAGGAGACGATCTCCCAGTTCGGCGACAGCACCGGCACGTACATGGAAGAAATCATCGCCTACGGCCCCAGCCTCTACGACTTCGTCTCGGTCTACGAGGCCACGGCCATCGAGGAGATCGAAAACGCCGTCGGGCGCTACGGCGAGTTGCGCGTCTACTACCCGCCCGCCACGTCGGTGAGCGACCATCCTTTCTGCGTGCTGCAGGCCGACTGGGTGACGCCGGAATCCGCCGAGGCCGCGCAGGTCTTTCTGGATTACCTGACGAGCCGCGAGGCGCAAGTTCTGGCCCTGGATCACGGCTTCCGGCCTGTGGACGACGGTATCCCGCTGGACCAATCGGGCAGCCCCTTCTTGCAGTACGCCGATAACGGCATCAGCACGGAAATCCCGCCGGAGGTAGAAGTGCCGCCGGGCAACGTCCTCAACACGCTATTGGAGTTCTGGGCGCGGAACGTGGAACGGTGAAATGCTAAAGAGGGAAACCCTGATGGGGAGGATACGACGCATGAAAAAAATTCACACGATCTTCAGCGTAATAGTCGTAGTTGCTACACTGACCGGCTGCCTGCCGCTCATCTCGGACGTGATGGGCGAGACGGTGACCATCAGCATGGTCTACGGCTCGGAGAAGGAGGCCTGGCTGGCGCCGCTGGTCACAGCCTTCAACGAGGCGCGATACGAGACGGAGAGCGGCGTCCGCATCGAGGTCGAGGCGACGCCCATGGGCTCCATAGAGTCCGCCGAGCTCATCGTGGCGGAGACCTTGCAGCCGACCATCTGGAGCCCCGCGTCCTCGGTCTACGTGCCCGTCGCCAACGCCGCCTGGCGGCAGAACCACGGAGAGGATCTCGTCGAAGATCCCGAGGATCTGGTGCTAAGCCCGGTGGTCATCGCCATGTGGCGCCCCATGGCGGAGGCTTTGGGGTGGCCGGATAAGGCCCTGGGCTGGGCGGACATCGCAGAGCTCTCGATCTCTGAGGAGGGATGGGCCGGCTACGGCTATCCAGAATGGGGCAGCTTCAAATTCGGCCACACCCATCCCAATTACAGCAACAGCGGCATCGTCTCCGTCATCGCCGAGACCTACGCGGGCGCCAACAAGCAGCGCAATCTGACCTTGGAGGATCTCCAGAACGAGAAATTGCGCGCCTTTGTGGCGGCTGTCGAAAGCAGCGTCATCCATTACGGACGCAGCACCGGCTTCTTTGGTCGTCGCATGTTCGAGCGCGGACCTTCGTATCTGAGCGCGGCTGTGATGTATGAGAACCTGGTCGTTGAGCAGGAGGCCAAGCGACTCAGCGGGGAGAGCTCCCAGTTGCCCGTGGTCGCCATCTATCCCAAAGAGGGCACCATCTGGAGCAATCACCCCTACGGCATTCTCAACGCGCCTTGGGTGACCGCTGAGCAGCGCGAGGCCGCGGAGATCTTCGAGGCGTACCTCCTCGATACCCCCCAGCAGCTCAAGGCCATCGAGTACGGCTTCCGGCCCGCCGACCGCACCATTCCGCTGACGTCACCGCTGGACACCCAGCACGGCGTCGATCCAGAGCAGCCCAAGACAGTCCTTGAGGTGCCAGACGCCGAAGTCATCGAAGGCATCCAGGCCATGTGGCGGGATGTCAAGAAACCGGTGGACGTCGTCGTCGCCATGGATGTCTCCGGCAGCATGGAAGGCGATAAGATCGCAGCGGCGCGGCAGAGTTTGCTGAAGTTCATCGATCTCTTGGATGATCGCGACCGCTTGCAGATTATCCTCTTCAACCACAACCTGACGGAACTGACCCCACTCTCACCGCTGGGCGAAAAGCGTGAGGACGTGAAACGGCGCGTCTCCGGCGTCATCGAAGGCGGCGATACGCGACTCTACGATGTGACGTATCAGGCGCACCAGGAGCTGCAAGAAAACGGCGATCCCCGGCACATCCGCGCTATCGTCGTGCTCTCCGACGGCGCAGACACCGTCTCCCAGATGAACCTGGATCAGCTGATCAACGAGATCGGCAACTTGAGCGAGGGCGGCAACGCCACCAAAATCTTCACCATCGCCTTCGGCAGCGACGCTTCGGAGAACGTGCTGCGGAATATCGCAGAGACGACAGGCGGCAAACAGTATTCAGGCGATCCGGATACTATCAACGACGTGTATGCCGACATCGCGACGTTTTTCTAACCGATTGACCGGGGACGAAAGACCGGTGAAAAATATGATTCGAATGCATGACAGTCTCCGGCTCTCGGTCCCCGTCTCCGGTCATGACTTGGTGAATCAACCACGAATATGAGGAGAAATCCATGCGTTCTCCCTTTTTGACGGCTTTGCTACACCCGCTTAACATGATCATGTTGGCGCTTGCCATCTTTGCCGGGCTCTTTTCTGCCTGGTGGCTCTTTCCCGTGGGCCTCTTATTCTGGCTGATCATGGTATTCAAGGTGGCGCGCGATCCGACGCTGCGCTTCAACCATCAGATGCAGGAGCGGGCGCCGCTGGCCCAGCGGTTCCAGCGCTACTTCGACCGGATCGAGCGGGCGCAGTTGGGCGTCTTCAACACCCTCGCGTCGGCGCCCAACGCCACCCGCCGCGTGCTCCAGCCCGTGCAGACGGAGTTGAAACTGCTGACGGACCAGGTCTATGCGCTGGGCCGGCGGATGACGACCCTGGAGAACTATCGGATGGTCACGCAATCCCAATCCGATCTGGAGCAAGACCTGCAAGCGCTCAACGAAACCATCGAACAGACCGAGGATGACCTGGTGCGCCGCGAGTACGAGGAGTCCCGCCAATCGCTCCAGAACCGACTGGATAAGCTCAAGGCCGTCTCCACCCAATTAGAGCGCGTCGAGGCCCAGTTGATGAGCCTTGCTAACGAACTCGACGCCACCGTCACCGAGATCATCCGGTTTCAGGCCATGGGGCCAGACGCAGCCAAACCCTTTGTCTCCGATCTGAAAGAACGGTTGCGCAAGCAACGCTTGCAACTCAAAGAGTTCGAGCGAGAGGCCGTACAGGTATAACTCCGTTGGCTTTCAGCGAGCCTCGCACATAGGTAATCATCCTCCTGACGGTGGTTACCAAATCTTGGAGGACGACGAGAACACGCCCATGGCGGTGCTCATGCCCATAGGCGTGAGCGTCTACGAGACGAGCGATAGCGAGGTCTACATCGCCGGCATGAATCTGGAGCGAATGAGCATGATGTTCGGCGGCGTCGTGAAAGAGGTGCTGCGCGCGGGCGCGGCGAACTACCGGGAGACCGTTGACAACCTCGCCGAGCCGGAGCCGGACGCGGAGGCCGACATCCAGTCGCCGTGCGCCCAAATGAACCCGAAGAAGCTAGAAACTGAGTCGGTGAGAGGAGAAGAGAGAGCTTTAGATGTCTAACCTAACAGACGCAATCAGATATTGGGTAGGCGCCACGGTCAAGCCCCGGCAGGTTATCATTGAGCTGAAAAGGCGCCCAAACAAGGTAGCCGTGGCGGTCTGGGTCAACGTCATCTTCGCCGCCCTCTATGCGATCACGGCGCTGATCTACTACGCCATCGGCCGCCTGCCTGCCGTCGAGCCGTGGATGCCCATCGCCGAGGAGCGATACTACCTCTATCAAATCTTCTGGACGATTCCCTGGGGTCTGATCACGTGGATCGCCTTCTCCGGCGCTGCGCACCTGCTGGCCATCGCGGGCCGAGAGAACCCCAGGGCGTACATCTATGAGGACGCGCTGGTCGTCTGCGGCCTGGGATGGGTCGTGCCCAACGCGATCCTGATGTGGATCACGGAGACGATCTTGGTGCCGCTCTTCGGCGTCTTTTGGCCGGCGTGGATCGAGACGCTGCGCTTGATGGTGCTACCTGTCGCGTGGCAGATCGTATTAGTAGGAGTGGGGCTGCGCGAGACCCACGAGGTGGGCTGGGTACGCGGGCTGGGCATCGGTCTGATTACCGTTATGGTATTCTTCGCCAGCTTTTTGGCGTATATGCGGTAGCAACGCGCTGAAGTACGGCGGCGCCCACCTCGCGTCGAACTCGGTGCGGATGAGCGCCCTGATGGTCGCGTGGGCTGGTTCAGCCTCCATCGCGGACAGCAGATCTCAGGCGCTGTCGATAGCCTGAGCATATATTTTGAAATGAGGAGGGATAAAATGAGCAGAATTCTAGTGGCCTACGCCACCAAGCACGGCGCGACGGCGGAGATCGCCGAGAGGATTGGTCAGGTCTTCCGCGAGGCGGGTCTGCAAGCCGATGTAATTTCCGCGGATCGCGTCGACGATCTGACTCCCTACGGAGCGGTCGTGCTGGGCAGCGCGATCTACATCGGGCGATGGCGTAAGGAGGCGGTGAAATTCCTGAAGGCCAACGAGCAAGCGCTGGCTGAGCGGAAGGTATGGCTCTTTTCCAGCGGGCCCACGGGCGAGGGGGATCCGCTGGAGTTGGTGGATGGTCGAGAGGTTCCCGAGCAGCTGCAGCCCATCGTCGACCGCATCCAGCCCCAGGACGTGGTCGTCTTTCACGGCGCGATGGATACGGATGACCTCAACTTCCTTGAAAAGTTTGCGATCAAGAACGTTGGCGCACCTCTCGGCGACTTCCGCGATTGGGAGGCCATCGCGGCCTGGGCCAACAGCTTGATCGAAAAACTTGCTTGAGCAATAATGAGCAAAACACTGACTCCACTGTAAAAATCGGATTTTTCCGGAGCTCGCCACTACACGCGGGAAAATTCGCGGTCAAAACCACTAGATATAGGGGATGTCTTGTTAAAAATCCGATTGCTGGCGAGCCTATGGCCCTGGTCACTCGTGCTCTTTTTCACTTGGCTGTTGGGACAGTTCGTCATCGGTCACTTCTTCAATGACTTCCTGATGCGGACCGGTTTTCTCGCGCCGTTCTTGATCCTTGGATTGATGATTCTCTCCATCCTCTCCGCCATCGCCTACGATAGAGAGCACGCCCGCGGGGGCTGAATGCAAGACGCTGTAGATACGAAGGCCACGTCCTCGTTCTGGAACAGGGTTGCGCTGGCGGGAACCGCCGGCTACATCCTGTACTGTTTCTCCGAGAATTTTTTCTGGACCCGACCGACCGAGGAGCACGTCGGCGGCTATGTCGCGGGCTGGTTGCTCTATGCGTTCCTGACCTTTGCCCTGTTTACCGTGATCCATCATTTCAGGGCGCGAAGCGTCTGGGCGCTTTTCCTGGCGGGCAGCGTCTACGGCTGGCTGGTCGAAGGCGTGATCATGCAGACGATGTACGATAGCCTTCCCTGGCAGCTCTCGTTTACGGGCCTAGCGTGGCATGCCCTTATCTCGGTGTTGGTGGGCTGGTGGTATACGCGCAGAACGCTGTTTGAGAACCGACCGGGCAAGACGATCCTGCTGGCGTTTGGGCTGGGGCTATTCTACGGCGTCTGGAGCCTCAACGCCTACGTGCAGGAGGGTATGATCACGTCCTTGCCGGTGTATGCGCGTTTTGCGACCGTCTCGACGCTTCTGCTGGTGGCGAGTTACGTGCTCCACGACCGGATTGCGCTCTCGGCCTTTCAACCGGGACGGGTGGAAGTCGGCGTGCAGGTGGCGTTTTTGGGCGCCTATTTTATCTTTGTCGCCGTTCCTGCCCAGCCCCTCGCACTGTTGATTCTACCGCCTCCCTTGGCCCTCACCGGCGTGGCCTTGCATCGCAACAGGCGACGTGAGACGCGGGCCGACATCCTGGTTGCCTTGCAAGGCCGAGTGAAGTGGTGGAATTACCTGCTGCTTCTCGTCGTGCCCGTCGTCGCTATAGCATTCTACGCTCTGGCGCTCAAGGTCAACGTCGCACAACACGACGACCTGCTTGCCCTGATCCCCATAGCGATGTACGTCCTCACCGCCGGGTTGGGGTTTGGCATGTATCTGATAAGTTGGCTCAAAGTCTGGCGGTAACCGTTTAGGTTTATGAACGTCCAGGTGCAACGCACTTACGGATCGAACTAAGCCGCGCTACAAAGTTCTCCGAGCATGGTTTAGGAGTCCCCGGCTTGTGAACTTCGGCGAAAGTGCGTCGCACCTCAGAAGACTAAACAGATGAGTCTGGCGTTCCTGAGATACGGCTCGCACCTTGCACCTCATATCAAAAAAAACGGGACGTTGTACGAAGAAGAGGTCACGGGGATAGAGACCATCGTTGATGCTCAGACCTCATCAAGCACGCGCCAGCTCCTTTTCGAGCTCCCGCCTGGGGTAGGGGACTACAAAATGTTACTGACGGCGGAGGAAGTCACAGGCGA
The DNA here is from genome assembly GCA_049975525.1 of Anaerolineae bacterium. Lineage (GTDB taxonomy): Bacteria > Chloroflexota > Anaerolineae > B4-G1 > SLSP01 > G713. The sequence continues at coordinate 4,889 of JBNGCW010000030.1, read as the reverse complement.
CGTCGTTCTCGACAAAGTGACGATAGTGGTCAAAACCTTGCCGTAGCGTGTGGAGTACAATTTGCGAAGTCGGCCTGCACCGACTGGGGGCGTCCACGGTGGTGGATTTAGCCCGGCGTAGCCCGTGAATTACGCGCCAAGCTGCTCGCCAACGTGTGAAGAGCAACTTCTGAAAGCGTCAGGCCTGTGGAATGATGGGTAAAGCATGCTAAAATGGGGTGCAGGCTACCATACGCCGGCTCACCCAGGACGCCACCGTAACGTCCGGCACATCAGGCTTGATACTCGGATGACCAGAGCTACATAAGGAGGGATGTAGGATGGAAGATCACTTCAAAGTCGCTACGTACAACGCCAATTCGATCCGCGCTCGCCTGCCTTTGATCCTGGAGTGGTTGGCGCGTGAGTCTCCCGACGTGCTCGGGGTGCAGGAGACCAAAGTTCAGGACAAGGACTTCCCCGCCGAACCTCTGCGGGAGGCCGGCTATCACGTGGTCTACAAAGGGCAGAAAGCCCACGCCGGCGTGGCACTGCTCAGTAAAACCGAGCCGGAGGCGGTGGCGTACGGCCTGGACGATGGCGGAGAGCCCGACGAGCCCCGTCTGATCCGTGCGGTGATCCGGGGGATCCCAGTCGTCAACACGTACGTGCCCCAGGGACGCGATCCGGATTCCGAGCATTTCGAGTATAAGTTGGCCTGGTTTGGACGGTTGCGACGGCTTTTCACGCGGCACTACGATCCTGACGAGCCGTTGCTTTGGATAGGCGATTTCAACGTCGCTCCGGCGGACATCGACGTCTACGATCCCCGGCGTCTGCGGGGCCATGTGGATTTTCACCCGGAGGCGCAGGCTGCGCTGGAGAAAGTGCGCGAATGGGGTTTCGTGGACGTCTTCCGCCGACATCACCCGGACGAACCCCACCAGTTCACCTACTATGATTATCGGGCGAAAAACTCCATCGAGCGGCACCTCGGTTGGCGCGTCGATCATATCTGGGCCACGGAACCGTTGGCGGCGAAGTCCGTCGCCGCCTGGATCGACCTGGAGGCACGGCGGGCGGAGCGTCCCTCAGATCACACTTTCCTGGTGGCAGAGTTTGCGCTTGAGGAGCACTGAGTCCGTTTTTGAGGTGCAGCTGTCGGTGAAGCACCCCTCTCTCGGGCTCCTTTCGTAGTGCGTCTATGCCTCGAGCGGCTTTTATGCTACAATGATGCCTGGAGCCCATATCAGCGCCTGTCGTCGGTCCATATCGCGATGTCCCGCTTTTTATGAGTAATCTCAGTGGAGGGAGAAATGAGCAGTAGACAATCCATCTCGTTTAATGTGTCTGACGGTTCGTCGCAGCGGAGTTTGAGCAGCGTGCAGCGCGTGCTGCGCACGCTCATCTGGTTTGTGTTGTTTTTCTTGCTCGGTGGCATCACCGTAGTGTTGGGTTTTGCGGCGCTGTCGGTGGAGCCGATTCTGGGCATGGGGGTCTTCCTTGTCGGCGGCTTGATCTCGCTCATTGTGCCCGGAATGTTCAGCAGCTGCCTCTACGTGATCCCGGAATTCCAACGGGTGGTGGTGCTCAAATTGGGGAAGTTCGACGGCGTGCGCGGACCAGGCTTGTTTTGGGTGGTTCCGTACCCGCCCTTCTACCAGTCGGTCGCCGAGATCGTCGATTTGCGCGTGCAGACCCGTGTCATCACCGCGGCTCAGACGCTGACGGCGGACAACGTTCCGGTCGGCTGTGAGGCGGTGCTTTTCTGGCGTGTTGAGCATCCGAAGCAGGCTGCGTTGGGTGTGGCTGACTATCGGGAGGCCGTTTTCCAGGCGGCGAACAGCGCGCTCAAAGACACCATCGGCACGCTGGAGCTCTCCGAGCTGCTTGGCGCGCGGGAGAAAGTCTCCGACCGCCTGGCGACCATCATCGACACGGCGGCCGCCACCTTCGGGGTGGACGTCACCTCGGTGGAGATCACCGATGTGCACGTGCCGCAGAATCTGATCCAGGAGCTCAGCGTATTGGCCCAGTCCCGGCGTTCAGCCCAGGCCAAGATCGCCGAAGCGGAGGCCGAGAAGGCCGTGGCGGAGAAGCTGGAAGAAGCCGCCAGGATCATGGGGCCGAGGGCCATGGAGATGTATCGCCTCAACGTTCTGGAGCGCATTGGGCGCGAGGAAGGTGGACAGATTGTCATTTACGGGTTGAGAGGAGAGGATCAGGTGATGGAGAAGAATCTGGCGGCCACCACGGCGGCCTCGAGGCTTCGCGAGCGCCCCTCTTCCTCCCACTTCTTGAAGAAGGAGGACAAGGATGAATGAGCGCGCTGAGATCAACGCCAACGCTTTGCAGGCTTTTGAGACATTGACGTCGTTCCTTGAGGAGGACGGCTGGTATCCTCAACGCCTGGACGACCGCTACATCCATCGTATGGGCTTTTCCGGCGCCAACGGGCAGTACGCCTGCTACGCTCAGATCCGCATGGATCTAGAGCAATTTCTCTTCTATGTCATGGCTCCCGTCAAAGTTCCCGAGGAGCGGCGCATGCTTTGCGCGGAGTTTCTCACTCGTGCCAACTACGGACTGCGTATCGGCAACTTCGAGATGGATATGAGCGATGGGGAGGTGCGATACAAGAGCAGTCTCGATTTTGAGGGAGAGGCTCTTACGCCCAACCTGATTCGCAGGGCGATCTACCCGGCGGTGCAGACCATGGACCGCTACATGCCGGGGTTGATGAAAGTGATGTACGGCGCGGCGACACCCGAGGTCGCCATTGGGGAGATCGAGGGATAGGTTTTCTGGCGAAGACGTCTTCCAACGGTACTTCCCTGTGCTGCGTGCCCACTGCAAACTCAGCCTTGACAGGTGACTCAGAGCCGTTAGAATAAAGTATACAGAAATCTTGTAATTTAGGGTCGGCTGGAAGGCCTGAAAGCATGGGAGAGGTTATGGCGAAAGAGGAACAATCTACGGCAGATACGCGGCCCTGTGAACGCTGTTGTGGTGAGTGCACCTGTGAGCTGGCCATCGCCGGTCAGGTGGAGGCCCGTCCCGGCATCCTGGGGTTGATCCGCGAGGACATTCGCACGGTCTTCGAGAAGGACCCGGCTGCGCGCAGCGTGCCGGAGATCCTCACCAGCTATCCAGGGGTGCACGCCGTCTGGTTGCATCGCATCGCCCACGCGCTCTGGTGCCGCAGGCTCTACTGGCCAGCGCGTTTTCTTTCACACCTCAATCGCTGGCTGACGGGCATCGAGATTCATCCGGGTGCCCACCTGGGGCGGCGCGTTTTCATCGACCACGGTATGGGCGTCGTGATCGGCGAGACGGCCGAGGTCGGCGACGATGTGCTTATCTACAAGGGCGTGGTTCTCGGCGGTGTCTCGTTGGAGCCGGTCAAGCGCCATCCGACGGTGGAGCAGGGAGTGGTCTTGGGAACTAACGCCATTGTCTTGGGCCCCATCACCGTGGGCGCAGGCGCTAAAATCGGCTCCGGTTCGGTCGTCGTCAAGGATGTGCCTCCCTGTGCCACGGTGGTGGGCGTGCCGGGCCGCGTCGTCAAGATCGATGACCGGCGGGTCTGCCCCAGAAAGCATGACCTGCACCACGAGCGCATTCCCGACGCCGTGGAGGCGCGGTTGCAGGCGATGGCGGAGCGCATAGCCGAGTTGGAAGCGCGGTTGGAGGGGTTGGAAGAAGCACACGCCCCGAGTTTGTTGTCGGTGAGAGCAGGGGAAGCAGGGGGAAACCTATGGGACTGAAGAGCGAGACTGGGACCTTTTTGGGGGCGCGGGCCGATAGCGTGTTGGATCTGGTAGGCCGCACACCCATCGTGCGGTTGAACCGTGTCGTCGCGCCGGGTATGGCGACGGTGTGGGCCAAGTTAGAGCGTCAGAACCCGGCCGGGTGTGTCAAGGAGCGCATTGCGCTCTCCATGGTCGAGGCGGCGGAGGAGCAAGGACGCCTGGGACCGGGCGGTGTTATCGTCGAGCCGACCAGCGGCAACACCGGTATTGGTCTGGCGATGGTGGCCGCGGCCCGCGGATATCGCGCCATTCTGGTGATGCCGGATACGCTGAGCGTGGAACGGCGAGCCTTGATGCGCGCCTACGGCGCGGAAATCGTCCTCACGCCGGGCAAGGAGGGCATCCGCGGCGCTATCGCGCGGGCTGAGAAGATCCTGCGAGAGACGCCGGGCGCCTTCATGCCCATGCAGTTTGAGAACCCCGCTAACCCGGAAATTCATCGCCTGACCACGGGGCGGGAGATCTTGGCCCAGACGCCGGGTGACGTCGCGGCCTTCGTCGCCGGTGTGGGGACGGGGGGTACGGTGACCGGGGTGGGGCAGGCGCTCAAAGCCCATGATCCGGCGACATTGATCGTGGCGGTGGAGCCGGCGGGTTCACCTGTCCTCTCCGGCGGTGAGCCGGGCAAGCATAAGATCGAGGGCATCGGGGCGGGCTTTATTCCCGCCGTCATGGATATGAGCGTGATCGATGAAGTGATCCAGGTGACCGACGAGGCCGCGCTGGAGATGGGACGCCGGATGGCGGCCGAGGAAGGATTGCTGGTGGGGATCTCGTCAGGCGCGGCGACCGTCGCTGCGCTCCAGGTCGCTAAACGCCTGGGAACGGGCAAGCACGTCGTCGTCCTTTTGCCGGACACCGGCGAACGCTATCTGAGCACCGATCTCTTCGCTGAAGCACCTCGCCCCTTTTGAAGGCGCCCTTGTCGCTTTCATAACGCAGGCGCTCAAAACCTAAAATGGGTTTCGCCGGATAAATACGCGCAAATCTTCATACACTGTCATCCTTCATACTTCGGGACTGGCTCCTGAGCGTAGTGCCTTGTCGGGAGCGTATCATGTTAGGGACAACTCCTGGAAAGCTGAGGCGGGCCACTGC
>JBNGCW010000029.1:0-49961 GCA_049975525.1 Anaerolineae bacterium | reverse complement strand
GAACTGCTTGCCCTCATTACCCCCCTATTCTTGTCCCCTCCGTGTTACGCTCGCTCAGGGCGCGAGACGAGGTGCATGTCAACAGGCGCAGCTAGACGCCAAACAACCAGAGTGCGCTGCGGCTCAGTTCATTAAGAATCTGCTCACCGTTTTGGAACAAGAACCAACCGGCGACCGCACAGCAACAACAAAGCAACAGCAAAACGACGACCACAATAGCGATGATCAAGACTGTATTATCCTTCTTCTTGGGCGCCAAAGGCGGAGGCGATGAAGGGGGAACATCGGCAGGCGGCACGGAGACGGGTTCGGGATAGTCATAGTCCTCCACGCTTTCCGGCTCAGGTTCGTTTTCCTCCGCGGTCGGATAGGTGTTCTCTTCGTTCATCTCATCCCTCCTCGACAAGTATCCTCATCTCAATATGACGTTGATTCAAGCAAACCACTACAAAGGGCCAAACCGGGGATGGTCAACACGCCGGTTACAACGAGACAAATCGCCAAAAGGATCAGTCCCAGACCAACCCAGCCCAGGATAATACCCCACTGCGCCATGCCGCGACCGGTGATCACACCGCCGCTGCGATCGATCTCATTGCGCGCGCTGTATCCCAGGATCAGGCCGACGACACTGCCCAAGAAGGGCAGAATCCCGATCAGCCCCAGGATGCTCAGAATGAGACTGGCAACCGCCAGGCCGCTGTTCCGGGGCATGGGGGACGGCTGTTGTTGATAATAAGGCTGTTGTGACATATCTATTCCTCCAGAAAAAGTAGTAACTAAGTGGATACATATCTTGACGAAAACTTAGGATGATTCATTTTCCCGATCGACCAGGTTTACACTTTCCCAAACACGACTCCGCACCTGCTGCGCCGTTTACTACGAGCGAAAGGTTCGTAGTAAACTTGCGTGCTGTCAAACCGGCGGATCTCTAAAAGTGTTCACCTATCTCTGAGCCATCCCGAACACCTAACCGTGAATCCAACCCCACGACTGCGATCTTATCGTTCCGGCGCATAACGCATTACGTAGAGACTGAGCTGAAGTTGCAGGGGCTCATGCCTGCAAGTCTAACTCCTCACGCGACGACGCGCTATCCGGCGGCGAAAAAGCAGATAGATCAGCGTCGCCAGCAAGATCAACCAAATCAATAGCAAATAGGGAAAGATCAGCGCCAGAAACGAGGTGACGGCGGCGATCACGTCCTCTATCGTACTCACCACGGGGTCCGCCACGCCCGCCGTGGCCGCCGAGAGAACGGGACGTGATCCGGCTTTGACCGCATGCACACTGCCCGCCAGGACCACGCCACAGGCCATCGCCAACACTGGGTGAATGTCAATCGTCGATTGCGTCGTCGCCGCGAACATAATGGCGCCCGCCGTGGGCCGCACAAAGGTCTGGATGCCGTCATTGATGGTATCGACGACGGGAATTTTGTCCGCGAAGACTTCAATGATCAACAACACCGTCAACAGGATGATAATCCAGACGTTGGTCAACGCATTCCATGGCGCCTCCAACTTCACCAACGGAGTAAATCGACCCAGCACCGCCACCGTGAGTAACGGGATATAGGCGTTGAGCCCCGCCGACGTCGAGAGGCCAAAAGCCGAAGCCAAATCCAGCAATACGTCCATCTTCACTCCTCCTTTCTTTTCCATTATACGAAACCCCGGAAAAAAGCGCAACTTCAGATCCTTGGCGATGACCCATATCTCATTGCCGAGGGTTCGAGAAGACCGCAGGTCACGTGCGCCCTCGTCGCATGGTGAGTCAGCCCTGGACGAGGGCATCCAGGGTCAAGACCTGACCGATGAGAAGATGAGACTGACGAGTTATCACCAAGAGATGCAGAGAGCAGTCGTGTACATCGGGAAACGCGAGCAAAGCCCAATACGGCGGCCCCTTCGACAGAGAGAGGAGTTCCGTGAGTCAAAGCTCTGGACAGTCCACATCCCCTTTGCGGCCATTGACAAATCTCCTTGTAAAGTTAGAATAAGTGTGCTTTTGTAGGGTAATCGGATAACCTCACCAACGAAATGATAACAGCGCTCACTGTGAGAGCTACCTCCATGACTTTTTTGGGGATGGTTCAGAAATAGGTTGACACTTTCGGCTAGCTCTATTTGAATCAACTGGACTAATGGTACCAACCCTAAAATAGGCGATAGTATCCTTCAACAGTTGAGATAATCGTTTTTCAGCATCGAATTCAGGTATACCAGTTCGTAGTGAGGCACGGAACGCAGTGGAGTGCCGTTCTGTGCCGTCCGACGCCACCCTGTCTAAAGGTTTACCCTGCATGAAGTGGAAGGCTTCGTGGCTCCCTACGAGCCCTGTAACATGATCAAGCAACAAGGCGTGGAATCCTGGGCAGAAAATAGAAGTAGCCGATGTCGATAATCAAAAACGATTATAGCCAATAACTTTCTCGCGCAAAATAAAAACGCAAGCCTAACTAACCGGGAAAATGAGCCTTCCCATTAAGCCCCACAAAATCGTACATCCGTGGGCCAAGACCAAGACCTCGTTATGATACCATCTAACCATACTGAGGAACATGTTTCGTAAAACCGATTCGACACTTCGTTTGATCTTGATCGGCGTCGATCTAGCCTTAACGGCGTTGGCGCTCCATTTAGGGCGTCTCCTGCGTTTGACTTTGCCTTTTGGCGTTTACTTAGATAAGCCACTACAATTTGGTCCCGGATTTTATTTACTGGTACCGGTGGTCTGGTTGATCGTCTTCACGGCATTACAGGTTTACTCTCCCAAGCGTGCGCTCCACTATATCGGCGATCTGCAATCCTTATGGGGAGCGGTGACCCTTGCCATGCTCGTCTTTACCGGGATCGCCTATCTCTTCTTTCGGGAGCTTTCACGTCTTTTACTCTTTTACTTTTATCTAGTTGATCTTGTTCTTCTCACCACTTGGCGACTAATCCTGCCCCGTCTGACACCTCATCTGCAAAAGATTGTTCACCCACGTCGCGTGCTCATCGTCGGTGCCGGAGAACTAGGGCGGCTGATCGGCGAGAAAGTGTCGGAACATGCTTGGGCCGGTTTGGAGCTGGTAGGATTCCTGGACGATGACCCAACTAAGCAGCAACAAAAGTGTTTAGGATGCCCAGTTTTCGGCCCGCTGGCGTCGATTACCAAGACGGTGACCGCGCAGGATATCGACGAGGTCATTCTGGCTCTTCCCCGTCAAGCACAGAGGCAAGCCGAACGGCTGGTACTGAGACTCCAAGAGTTCCCGGTCAATGTGCGTCTGGTGCCTGACGTTTTCTCAATGGTCTTCATCCGCGCTTCGGCGGAGGACTTTGCCGGTATCCCTCTCATCGGATTGCGAGAACCGGTTATCGACGGAATGGATCGGGTGCTCAAACGCAGTTTTGATCTCTGCTTAGGAGGATTATGTCTTCTACTCAGCATCCCGCTGATGGCAGGCATCGCAATGGCCATCAAACTAGACTCTCCGGGTCCGGTGCTCTTCCGACAACAGCGTATAGGCGAAGGGGGGAAGCCATTTCAGATACTTAAATTCCGCACCATGGTGATGGGAGCAGAAAAACAAGAACGATCCCTGGCCCGTCAAACTAACTCCGGCCCTCCTACTTTTGACAAATGCCCCCAGGACCCCCGTATCACGCGGGTGGGCCATTTTCTCAGGCGGTGGAGTCTGGATGAGCTCCCTCAGTTAATCAATGTACTTCGAGGGGAGATGAGTCTTGTAGGGCCCCGACCAGAACTTCCTTGGCTTGTCGAAGCATACGAACCCTGGCAACGCAAGCGGTTTGCCGTCCCCCAGGGTATGACCGGCTGGTGGCAAATCAACGGACGCAGCAATCGATCTGATCATGATCTGCGCGTAAAAGACGACCTGTACTACATAAGAAACTGGTCTATATGGTTCGACTTGCGGATTTTGTGGATAACTGTAAGAGCGGTGATTCGCGGAGAAGGCGCCTACTGATGGAATCCTTTCTGGGAGCAGAATCCACACCGTGGCACCGTAATTGGCGCTTTTGGACTGGCGCAACGCTGAGTATAGTTATTCTAGGTTGGGGGATACTGACTCTGGATTGGCGTCAGGTCGCGGAGACCGTCAGTCGTGCTCGCCTGGATTGGGTTGCTTTGGCCCTCGTGACCGTGCTTTTGACCCTCTTTACCCGCTTACTACGTTGGCGGGGCTTACTATTACCTTATCACTTTGATTTTATGGAGCTGTTAACCGCACTCCTGGTCGGTCAAATGGCAAACTATTTGATTTTCTCACAGCTGGATACAGTCGTTCGTACAGTGACGTTGTCTGGGAAAAACAGACTTTATATTCTAGGTACGGTGACCCTGGAAAAGTTCTGGGATGTGCTGACGCTGGCAGGATTGCTTCTGGTTCTTTCGCTGAGGATGAATTTCCCTACCTGGCTGATCTTACCCGCACGATGGATATCCATCGCCGCCATCGCAGCGGGGCTCTTTCTTGTCCTGTTAGCGCTGTTTCGAGATCATTTGACTTTCGAATCCGAGCACCTGACCAGGCTTCTGGACGGTCTGAGTGGTCTCGCCCATCCTTCCAGATTATTTTGGGGACTCTCTGGTTCCCTGATGGTTTGGGGATTGGGAGCCACAACGAATTATTGCGTGTTGAACGCCTTCGACCTGGTGCCTGCTTCCCGTTTCTACGTTGCTTCCTTACTTTTAGCCGCACTACAGGCCGGAGTGGCCGTGCCTTCGCTTCCCGGCAACATCGGCGTGTTTGAAGCCATCTGTGTAGCGGTCCTGACCGTGTTTGAAGTAAGTCAAGAAGAGGCGCTGGCTGCCGGTCTTCTACTGCATGCGGTCGTCTTTGTACCACCGCTACTGGGAGGAAGCGCCTTGATGTGGAGAAGGGAAATCCCTTTCTTCTCTTCCTCCTTTAACCGCAGCGAGGAACCGTGAACCCCCTCTATTCCGTCGTGATTCCCGTCTATAACGGCGCAGAGACCTTGCCGGCGTGCCTGAAAGCCTTGCAAAGGCAGACTGTGCCACCGGAGACGTATGAAGTCATCGTCGTGGACGACGGCTCTACCGATGGCTCGGCCGATGTCGCCCGTAAATTTGACGTTCGACTTATCTCACAGTCCAACGCCGGACCGGCCGCAGCACGTAATCGCGGAGCAGAGGAAGCCCGAGGCGAGATTCTACTTTTCACCGACGCGGATTGCATACCCTGCTCCGATTGGATCGAACAGATGACGATGCCCTTCACGCACGCAGAGGTCACAGGTGCCAAAGGAACCTACCGTACTCGACAGCGCGGATGGATCCCCCGCTTTGTCCAATTGGAGTACGAAGATCGTTACGACCGCATGCGAAATCAACCGTCCATTGACTTTGTCGATACCTACTCAGCGGCTTATCGACGCGACATCTTTCTTCGCGCAGGTGGCTTTGACCCTGCTTTTCCTACAGCATCAGTTGAAGACCAGGAGCTCTCTTTTCGTCTGGCGGAACAAGGATACCATCTCGTCTTTGTGCCGGAAGCCCACGTCTTCCACACCCATAACAACACGCTCTGGGCTTACGTACGTCGCAAGTTTTGGATCGGCTACTGGAAGGTGCGAGTCATGCACAAGCACCCCGATAAATTGGTGCGCGACTCGCATACACCGCAAGTATTGAAACTCCAGATTGGCCTGGCCGCGTTGGGTGCTTTGCTGATTGGAGGCAAAGGTCTAAACAAAAAGTTAGGCTATCTCGGATGGGCGTCGTGGGGCGGGTTGGTCATCAGTGGTTTGCCCTTCCTCCTCAAAATCTTACAGCGGGATCCTGCAATATTTCTCATCGCTCCTTTGATGCTTTTTATACGGGCCTGGACATTAGGCCTAGGGTTTTTAGTGGGCAGCGCAAAGTGGTCGTTCAACAGACTACATTGAAAGGGGCTCCCATCAAGTCCGCGTTGCGGCCCAGAAAGGACTTTCTATGTTCACCACTAAGGCTTTGAAAACCAAGGTGTTGTTCTTGTTCTGTCTGGCTTCAATGGTCCGCATAGCTGCCGCTCTGTTTTTGGGATCGGCTCGGGTAGCTTGGGATTATGAATATGAAGTTATCGCCACTAACCTGATTGAACACGGTGAATACGCTTATTCATTCTATGGGCTGGGGACGCTCCGGCCTACCTCCTTCATACCACCTCTCTATCCTCTATTTTTGGCTGGCGTGCGGCTTTTGAGCGCGAGTGCTCCTGGCGGTTACAAAGTCTTACAAATCATCCTCTCGTCCTTAACGATCATCGTTATCTACGCCTTAACCTATGAGGTCACCGGGAAAAAAACTTGCGGCTTACTGGCCGCTTTGCTCGCCACCTTCTATCCGCCACTGGTCGCTTACGCGGTCGGTATCAGCACGGTCACGTTTGAGACTTTTTTCTTGACCGCCGGACTTTGGGCAATGCTAAAGGCAATAAAACGCCCCTCGCTCTTCGCTGCAGGACTTGCCGGTCTGCTGTTAGCGTTAGCCGGCCTAACCCGGTCAACTTGGCTGGGGCTTTTACCGCTAGTTGTGGTCTGGATAGGTGGATATCCAGCCAATCTTCGGCGGCGCAGTCTAACTATCCTCGCTTTGATCACGACTGCCGGATTGATCTTGAGCCCCTGGTTCATCCGTAATTACGCGGTACACGGAGAATTTGTCCTGACGTCCACTAACGGGGGACTCAATTTCTGGATCGGCAACCATCCCCAGGCTACAGGTGAATATATCTTCCCCACCCGCATCGATCAGGAGTTAGTAATGCGGGTAGTAGACTGGCCCGAGCCTCAGCGGGATCGGTTTTTCTACAAACAAGGCCTGCAATTTGTGCGTCATCACCCAGATCAATTCCTGGGCCTCTTGGGCAAAAAACTATTTTACTTTCTCTTCTTCCGTCCTAACATTGGAAGCAATTACGCCAGTGCTCAGATCCCGTTCTTTGAATGGGTGAAGATAGGCTTTGTTCTCTCGTGGCTGGTACTGCTACCCTTCGCTTTTCTGGGAGTACTACACGGCTCCATTCCTCGACAGCAGCTCGTTCTTTTGACGATGCCTCTTACCATCTCTGCCGTCACCTCCATCCTCTACTTTGTAGGCACGCGTTTCCGTACGCCAGTCGACAGCATCGTGATTATCTGGGCTTCCTGTGGCCTTCTGTATTTGTTTGAGAGACGGCGCCTCCGTCGCAAGGAGAAATCCCGTGAGGACTCCCCATCACGGTCGTAGGGAAAGACAATGATTAAGATGCTCCCTTCACAGAATAGCGAACGCTACGCTTTGCTGGGGATTCTGCTGCTCAGCTTGCTGCACGGCTTGACATATATGTTCATCATGCCTCCATGGCAACACTATGAAGAACCCAGTCACTTTGAATATGCCTGGTTGCTTGCCTCCCGACGGGAAATGCCAGAATACCCGGCCTATGATCAAGCCAAGCGCCGAGAAATTGCAGCTTCCATGATCGAACACGGCTTTTTTGAAGACATGGGCGGAACACCCAATCTGATCACACCACCCGACGAGCCCATTTGGATTGGAGTAAACGTCACCGGAGCTCTGCCTCTGTATCATCTGCTTGTCGCGCTACCCCTGAGCTTGATTCTCCACGCCAGCGTTGAAACTCAACTCTATCTGGGACGTTTTATCTCGCTGGGATTGTACGTGGGGACGGTAGCCATCTCCTACTTCATCGTAGGAGAGTTTTTCGAAAAGAGACACCCGATACGGTTGGGAGTCCCCCTAGGACTGACTCTCCTTCCCGGTTTCGTAGACCTTATGAGCGCCCTTAACAATGATGTGGGGGCAACATTTGTTTTCTCGTTATTCCTGTGGTTCTCACTCCGCCTCATCTTGCATGGGGCATCTGTTCAAAGGATATTGCCGGCCCTGTTGGCAACCCTATTGGGCATGTTAACCAAAACGACCCTCTTTGTGGCAGGACCGTTGTTGCTCCTCGCGCTGACCTTTGCTCTCTTACGCGAGCGATGGCGGCCTGTTTTCTGGCTGATCCCCCCATTGCTGGGACTATTAGGGGCAATCCTCTTCGTAAACTGGGGGGATGCAGCCTTTTGGTACCGTCGAACCGAACAGTACAACCCGACCAGCGCAAAAGTAACGTCGGCCCCCTGGGGAAAGTCTGCCCTTCGTTTACAGATCTCAAGCGATCAGCCGGCGCCCCAGGTGATCCAGCCCGTGCTATCGGATGTTGTTGAAGAAGTTAAAGATGATACACTGACGCTGGGGGCGTGGTTGTGGGCCTCCCAACCGACACAAGCTCGCCTTATAGTGAATGTGGACAGCAGAAAAACCACATCCCTTACGGAGGTAGATGAACAACCACGCTTCCACGCTCTTCATGTTCATGTACCGGATGACGCTCGTCAGATTTGGGTGAGCCTACAAGGATACAACCCGGGCGGAGTAAAACAGGCCCCTATCATTCTCTACGGAGATGGTTTCGTTCTCGCCAAAGGTCGTTATCCATTGACGACACAGCCGATATTCGAAACCAGCAGAGGACAAAGCGGAACATGGGGCGGGCGGACCTTTGACAACTCAATACGTAATCCTTCTGCAGAAAAACGGTGGCCCTACGTAGCCCCCTGGCTGGAGCGACTCAGAAAACGTTACCCCTGGTCCGCTCACATCGATCTCTCCATCTTGCTCGCCTCTGCGTTAGATTGGAAATACACAAACTGGTTATATCGGGCTTCGTTCAACAACATTCTAGAGACCTTCTGGGCAAGATTCGGTTGGGCTCACGTCCGACTGCCTTCCCCGTGGTGCTACAAAGGCTTGTATATCCTGACATTGCCAGGCGTTTGGGGATTAATCTCTGTTTTCTGGTATACTCAGGGTAAACTAACATCCTGGAACTTAGCCATGATCTGGTTCATATTCGCGGGCCTTGTGATATGGGGGGAAGTGTTAGTGCGTGGATTTACCACCGTGACTTCTACAACTCCCTTTGTTCCCACCGCGCGATATGGGTATCCTGCAATTGTGCCCACCATGTTTCTCTTACTTACAGGTTGGGGTTGGCTGATAAAGAAAGAGAAGATCCGCGCCTGGTTAATCAGTGTAACGATAACAGGGTTCACGGTATTAGCCATCATCTCTATATTCACCATTGTGCAGTTTTACGCGGGCAGATAGGGAGAGATAAACCATGAACAGCTATAGAAAGTACTTAATCGCTGTGATATTGATAGTGCTATCGATTCTCTTAGTCTCAGGGGAGGAGTCAGCTTTTACCAGAATTGACGAGCCAAGCCGTCTCACTCAGAGTTTGCCAACACGACCCTACGCAGAAACGCCTGGCAGTCCGGGCGATTTCTCTCTCTACTTGCCCTTAGCCTTCGAGCGATATCCCCCACCCCGCCCCGTGTTTGGCATCCAAATGAGCGCCATTTCCGAAAGTGGCGGGCTGAGCAAAGTCGTCGAAGCTCAAACCGCCTGGGTCGGTGGCATCGTCATCAATTGGGCTGAAGTCGAACCTACCAGAGGAGAGCGCAATTGGCAGGCCCTTGCCACCCAGGAACAATACTTGCAAAATGCCGCAAATAACGATCTGACACCCATCGTTTTAGTTCGTTATACACCGCAGTGGGCACGCAAATACCCCTCCATAGCCTGTGGCCCCATGGCTTCAACACACTTCGAGGCATTTGCCGATTTTATGCATGATGTCGTTGCGCGTTACAGTCAAGCTCCTTATAATGCCAAGTACTGGGAAATATGGAATGAGCCGGACATCGATCCCGACCTCGTCCCCTCCAACAGTCCTTATGGTTGCTGGGGAGATGCCGATGATCCCTATTATGGCGGCGGCTATTATGCTGACATGCTGAAAGTAATCTACCCCCGCATGAAGCAAGCCGACCCTGAGGCTCAGATCATGGTAGGGGGACTGTTGCTGGATTGCGATCCCCATAACCCTCCGGCGGCGGATCCAGAGAATCCAAGTGGGGTCAGAAAAGACTGCACACCTGCAAAGTTTCTGGAAGGCGTCCTGCTTAACGACGGCGGAGCGTTTTTCGACGGCGTCAGCTTTCATGCTTACGATTACTATGCCGGAGCTCTGGGCAGATACGCTAACGGCAACTGGGCTAGCGCCTGGAACACTACCGGACCGGTGATCATCGCCAAGAAGAACTACATACAGAATCTACTGCACTCATACGGGGCTACTGATAAATTTCTGGTAAACACTGAGAGTGCCCTGTTAGGTGATGGTTATACCGACGACTCAATCTTTGAGGAAACCAAAGCTTACTATTTGACCCAGAGTTACGCCATTGCGATAGCGGAAGGATTGAAAAGCAATCTGTGGTACAGCTTGCTCGGCTGGCGAAACTCCGACTTAATCGACGCCAATCATGACCCCCGACCCGCTTACGAAGCTTATACATTCAGCAGCCAAACGCTGAGATCCGTCTACAAAGTCGAGGAGCTCGGCCCCGCAGACGTCGACTCCCTTTCAGGCCTGAAAGGATATAAATTCAACAGCGACAACGGGGAGGTCTGGATACTTTGGTCGTTAGACGGCGCCACCCATACTGTAACACTAATGCCAGGCACTCCGACCGCGATTTTCGATGCCTTTGGAAATCCACAAGCCACGGGACATACTATCAATGTAGGACTGAAGCCCCTATACTTGAAATGGGAGTAGAAGCAAGTGTATCAGCCAGGGGGCGCAAGAAATCTCTGGTAGCAGTTTTAGTCCTGCTGATCGTTCTGATCGGGTACTCTGAACAAGCCCTGGGGCAACAGGAAGCGGAGTTTCACGCCTCCGACGGGGACTGGCCTCCCTGCGAACAACCAGGCTGGTTCCCGAGCGAGTTTGACCTCAAGGATCACACCGTCTTCTGGTACACAGACGCTTACTATATCGCTTCCATCTACATGGGAGACCTGGGCTGGGAAAACAGATTCGCCTATGCCCGCTCAAAGGATCTCTGTACCTGGGAGGATCTGGGAACTATTCTCTCCGATCGCCCTCCCGATGGCTGGGATAGCTCCCGTATTTGGGCTCCTTTTGTGTTGGAAGTGGAAGGTACTTACTACATGTACTATACGGGTGTCGTTTCTGATGTCACACAGAGTATTATGCTAGCGGTTAGTGATAATCCGGCCGATCCCGCTACCTGGCAGCGGCGGGGTATGATCTTTCAACCCTCTCACGAGGGAATGGTTTGGCCTGGGGAGGGTCACTGGTCCGATTGCCGTGATCCCACCGTGCGCTTTTGGGGATCACTCTATTATCTGTATTACACTGGCCAAGATAAAGATGGTGGTATTGTAGGCCTCGCCACGGCGGAATCTCCACAGGGTCCATGGAGGGATTGGGGCTCAATACTGACCGTTCCGGGGGCGATGCTGGAAAGCTCCACCGTCGTGTACCACAACGGCTGGTACTATTTGCTCTATCATCGGAGCGATGGCACCGGAGAGGAGATGCGCTTTGGCCCTTCCCCTTCCGGCCCGTGGTCTGAACCTCGATTGTTTCGTCCCGGCTGGGCCCATGAAATCTGGAAAACAGCAGAGGGAGCATGGATGACCTCCTATCTCACCTCTTACCAAATCTCGATTCGCCCCCTTACCTGGGATGACGCCTTTTCTCCTCCCTGGCCTTTCATCGGAGAGCAGGTTCATCACTTGTGGATTCCCCTTCTCATGCAGGCTGAGCAGGGAACTCACCAAAACTGAGTGTATCTTATTCTGATCATGATGAGCCCTCACTCTACGCTTCGCGATATTTCCCGTCCATTAAGGTACGCAATGCAGCTTGGGTACCTGGTTCTGGTCGTAAGCCTTAGCGCTTATCTTCTACTCGATCGCGCCTATGATGATCCCTTCATCACCTATCGTTACGCCGACAACCTTCGTCACCGCCTGGGTTTTGTTTACAATCCGGGACAGCGCATCCTAAGCACCACTACCCCACTTTACACCTTATTACTGGCCGTATTGGGCCATATTTGGACGGATCTTCCTCAATTGAGCAACCTGCTCAGTGCAATAAACACAGCAGTGAGTGGCCTTTTACTTTTCCATCTGGGACGCGGTCAGGATGCACCGCTGAGCGGAATGACCGGCGCTCTCCTGTTTCCCTGTTTTCCTCTGATACTTAGAACGTTTGGGTCAGAAATCTGTTTCTACATCACCTGGGTGCTCGCTGCATTCCTTCTTTACATTCATAAACATCCACTCTGGGCCATGCTGCCTGCGGCGCTGGTAACGCTCACCCGCGCGGACGGCGTTCTGGTGGTAAGCATCCTGGGACTCGATACTTTGCTGCGTGAACGCAGATTCCCTCTGCGGATGGCGCTACTCTACGGTGCATTCATTGCACCCTGGTACCTCTTTTCTTGGTTTTACTTCGGCTCGCCTGTGCCGGTCACCTTGATGGCAAAACAACATCAAGCCACGATGGCGATCAGTGAGGGCTTCGCACGAGGGTTCTTAACGATTCTCGCGCCCTATCTACATAAGCCCTTATATTGGCTCCACGGTGGCTTGTTTACCGTGGGTCTTATCTATGCCATCAAACACCCCCAATGGCGATGCCTCCTGGGATGGGGAAGCCTCTATTTTCTCAGCTATACGCTTTTGGGGGTAAGCCGCTACTTTTGGTACTACGCCCCACTTGTGCCTGTGATTACCATTGTGATCGGATTAGGAATCCAGCGGCTAAATGAACAACTGCTGATCCGACGGTGGGCAACGTGGCAACGGTGGAGCCTCCTCGTTTTCCTATTGACACTGATGCTCCTACCTCAAATACAAGAGGTTCGCCAGTTAAGCCTTCACAACGACCCTCGTTTTCGCGTCTATCGGGCCACCGGTCGCTGGCTCGCCGCACACACCCCCAAAACAGCCAGCGTGGGAACGCTGGAAGTCGGCATTATCGGATACTACGCGCAACGTCCTATGATCGACTTCGCCGGACTGCTCCAGCCCGAGGTCAGCCTACAAATGCAACGTGAGACCACTTACCAGGATACAGCCATCTGGGCTGTGCGCCGTTATTCCCCGGACTATCTTGTTCTGAACCCCGAGTGGTTCCCCCGTTTGATGGACGAGATGGTCACAGATGCTTGCATAGCGGAAAGAGCATTCTCTGCCCCTGATTACCCTGGAATATTGCAGGTTTACCGCTGTCACTGGATAAACGTTGAGTAAAACGCGATTTCCCTTTTTCTTTGTCTGTGGTATCATGCTTATGCTCTCATCATGAATTTAGCAGCGAAAAGGATAGATCTATGATCAATACCGATGCGGACGTTTATCCCGATCTTCAGGCTTACTGGCAGCTGATCCGCCGCTGGCTTTGGCTGATCATTCTGGCGGCTCTCCTGGCGGGGGGAACGGCCTACACCGTCAGCCGATGGTTTGTCGAGCCCATCTACAGTGCTCAGGCACAGATCGTCATTCAGCCCAGTAGCTCGGTGACCGGTTCCGAGTATTCGGACATTTTAGCCGGGCAGCGGGCGGCGTTGACTTACGCGGAGATGATCCAGAGTTTACCTCTGCAAGAGACCGCACTCAGCAAGATGGGCTACACTGTAGAGCCTCAGAGCACCCATCTGGATTTTCCGTTGCTCACTGACCTGACGGTTCAGCCGGTGCGAGATACTCAGATCGTTGAGGTCAAGGTTGAAAGCCCAGACCCCCAATTCGCGGCGGATTTCACCAACGCTCTCATCGAGGTCTTCATCGAGCAGAACCAGGAGCGTCAGAGCGCGCGTTACCAAGATGCTCAGATGCGCCTTCAGGCACAGATGGACGATATCGAAGAGAACATCGGAGAGCTCAAAGCCCGGCTAACCTCAATAGAAGAGGCCGAGGAGAGGGGGCGGATCGAAGCCCAAATTATCCAATTGCAGGATTCCCTTTCACGACTCTCCAGCGCCTACCAGAGCATTCAGGTCGCCGAGCTACAGGCGGCCGATCTGGTGAGTGTTGTCGAGCCGGCGCGGGTGCCGCGCAACCCCGTCCGTCCACGCACCATGATGAACACGCTGTTGGCGGCCGTGGTGGGGGGCATGGTCGCCGTCGGTGGCGTCTTCCTGCGTGAATATCTGGATATGACGGTGCGCAACCCCGACGAGGTCGAGGCGCTTTCGCAAGCACCGGTGCTGGGCAAAATCTGGTACGAGGAAAAGATTGCCGAGAGTAACGGGAAGGCAGGCATCGTCGTACACCATCCCCTTTCTCTGACCGCAGAAGCCTACCGTCTGTTGCGCACCAACCTGCAGTTCTCCTCGGTGGATACACCGCTTAAGGTGATTCTGGTGACCAGCCCAGGCCCCACGGAGGGCAAATCGACCATCGTCTACAACCTGGGCCTGGCGCTGGCCGCCTCCGGCAAACACGTGATTCTCGTGGACGCCGATATGCGCCGTCCGAAGCTCTGTGAGTACGCCGGCGTCGAACGCAAGCCCGGTCTGAGTGATGTCCTGGTCAAGCAGAATCTGAACCTGAAAGAGTATCTTAAACCTGCACAGGATATGGACGATCTCTGGGTCTTGCCGCCCGGACAGATGTCACCCAATCCCACAGAGCTGTTAGGCTCCCGGCGGATGTCAGAGCTGCTGAACAACTTTCGAGAACGCAACGACGTGATAGTCCTCCTGGACTCCCCCCCGGTGCTGGCCGCCGCCGACGCGCCGGTGCTGGCTGCGCTGGCCGACGGCGTCCTGTTGGTCCTGGAGGTAGGGCAGACTAACCGGCAGATGTTGGCCCAAGCCGTGGAGCAGATTAGGCGCAGCGGAACCCGTCTTCTAGGGTCGGTGCTCAACAAAGTCCCCATGAACGGCAAAGGTAGCTATTACTACTATTACTACGCCGAGGAGGAAGACCACCGTTCAATCTGGCCGTGGCAGAAACGGAAACGCCGCCGTCGCCGCTCGACCACCGAGGAGAAAGAGGCCTGAGCCCAGCGACCAGAGGCCCGGAAGCCGTTTGGTTGACAAAATCGAGCGCTTTGGTACAATATGAAGGCTGTCAATAAGACCCCATCGTCTAGTGGCCTAGGACGTCGGCCTCTCAAGCCGAAAACAGGGATTCGACTTCCCTTGGGGTCACCAAGCATAGCAGGCCGATCACGACTGTCGGCCTGCTTTTTCTGTATCAGCAACAAAAGCCACAGCAGATGTCCGGTAACGTAACCCCACACCCGGAGGCACTATGAAGATAGAAGACCTGCCCTGCATCACAGCCTCACATCTGGTGAAGTCTGTGGACCTCAACCACCACGGCACGCTCTTCGCCGGTCGCATGGCAGAATGGCTGGTGGAGACGGGGTTCATGACAGCCCGCGCCGCCCTGGGATGCGCGCCCGAAAACCTCGTTTGCGTCCACCTGCACGGCATGGATTTCCGCCGCAGCATCCCAGAGGGAGCGACGTTAGTGCTGGAGAGCTGCATCGCTCACGTCGGGCGGAGCAGTATCACGGTGTACGTCACAGCGGGTGAACTCTTAGGGGGCAAACACGCCGTCGGGACGGAGGGCTATGTGACCTTCGTCCACGTCCGGGAGGGCCAAGCCGTCTCCCACGGGCTTGAGGTCGTTCCCCCTGAGACGTCGGAAGCCCGCCGTCGCTGGGAGCTCATCCTCGCCGCCCGCAAGCAGCGTCGCAACCATTGAGCCGGCATACCCATGGTCAACGCCATCTACCACAGATCTTGCCTTTCCATGCCAGAGTTGGCGAACGAAAGCGTCGCCCTGACGGTCACCTCGCCCCCCTACTGGAACGCTATCGACTACGACGTCCACGCTGAAGATAAAACCCGAAACTATCGCACCCGTCGCTACGCCGAGGGCTACGACGATTACGAAGCCTATCTGGATTGGGTCACGCGCTGTTTCCAAGAGGTGCTGCGGGTGACCCAACCCGGCGGACTCTGTGCCATCGTCATCGGGACGGTCCTGCTGAAAGGCACCCTCTATCCTGTCCCCTTCGACGTCGTCACGCGGCTGACCCACAGCGGCTGGGCTTTTCATCAGGACATTGTCTGGCACAAGTGCACAGCCGGCGTCAAGCGCGCCGGTGTCGCCATCCAAAAGCCCTATCCCGGTTACTACTACCCCAACATCATGAACGAGTACATCCTCATCTTCCGCAAGCCCGGCCCCAAAATCTACAAGCAGCGCACCCAGGAACAAAAAGAAGCGGCGGCCTACCCTATCAACCGACTTTTCACCATGGATATCGCCAACAGCATCTGGCACATCGCGCCGGTGCCACCGGACTTTCTCGATCATCCCTGTCCGTTCCCTGAGGAGATCCCCTATCGGTTGATCACGCTCTATTCCTACCCCGACGATCTGGTGCTGGACCCCTTCGTCGGTTCCGGGCAGACGACGAAAGTGGCCCGGACGCTGGGGCGACGTTACGTCGGCTACGACATCGTGGAGAAGTACGTGACGTTGGCCCGGCAGCGTCTCGACGAGCCCCTCTACCTGCGACAGGAACAGCTCATCGCCACCTTCGAAAAGATTGACATCGACGCCCCGGCGGGGAAACACCGGCGCTGAGGAGGAAGAGCGTGTTAAAGCGTTCGGCGATCTTCCACCGCTACCCCTGGCTCAAACGCCATCGCGCTGTGGAATACGTGGTGATGGGTGACGACCTGGACGCGGCCTTGAGCACGGTGCTCTTTTTGCATCTGCACCCCAATGCGCGTCTGGTGGGCCTCTACCACCGATACGAGACGGTGGTGTACAGCGGCGTCTCCTGGGAAGATGTCTTGGGCGCCGTCTGGCTCGACCTGGACATCGCCCATCCGGCGTGTCGTTCTGTGGGGCACCACATCGTACGCTACGCAGCGGAGGACGAGCTGCCCGGTCTCGCCAACAGCTGCAACCTCAACGAGCTGGCCGGACGCAGCGTCAGTGAGCGCTTCACGGAGAAATATCCGCTGGGCACCGTGCACTTCCTGATGTGGCTCTACAAAGTGGAAATCCCCCGACGGCCCTACGCGGACCTGTTGATCTGGCTGGCCGACTCGGCGTTCATCAACGCCCAAACATACAAATGGCACCGCCAACGTCGGCCCAACGCCCGGCAACCCACCTGGGGCCGCAGGAAAGGGTTCCGCTGGAACGTGGAACGCTGGCTGCAGGAGGAGATGCCGCTGCGGTCCCTGCAGACATCCTTCAAGATCCTCGACGATGTGGCGTTCGAGCGGCGTATGGCCCATTTCCAAAGCCAGGTTATGGCGCGCGCCGGACTTCACCCCGGAGAGGGACAGGTGGCTTCTCGGCACCTGAAACTTTCAGGGTATCAATGCCAGCCGAAGCAGGAAGCGCTTCGACCCTACCTCTATCGCCTGCTGCGCTTTATCTGCGCTCAGACCGGCTGGCATGTGCGCCTCAACCAGATCGCGCCTTTTGAACACCCACAACGCGCCTCAGGACGTCGGGAGATCCTACCCGTGGAGACGCTCCGCAAGACAGGCCTTCCGGCTTTCCTGGCGCAGAAAGATGTCTTCTCCTACGTCTTCCAGAGCCGCCGACACTTCAACTACACCTGCGACATGACACCGCAAAAGCCCGCGAGCTGACGCCTCAACGCTCATAGTTACGGTGAAGCGACCGCATCCTCAGGCGATCTCGGTGGCCCGTTTTGACATCATCTGCCGCAGCCGCGCCGCGTCGCGGGGGTAAGCCCAGTAGAAGAGCGAGAAGAGCACCCCACAGATCAGCCAGGGGAAAGGGATGGTCCACAGCAAGGCTTTGGTGAAGCCGATGCTGTCGGCCAGACGTCCGGCGATGTAGGCCGAAATCGCCGCGAAGCCGCTCTCCACAAAAGTGGTCATGGCGAAGGCCGTACCGCGCAGCTCCGGCGGCACCGCGCCTTGCATCATAGGCTCCTTGGCACCTTTGCCCGGCCAGCTGATCAGCAGTGCCGTAGAGAAACAGAGGGCAAAGAAGGCCCAGAAAGACCACTCCGCCGTCTGAGTAAGCATGACGTAGCTGAGCGGAATCCCACTGAAAACGGAAACCTGCCCCACTATGGTCCGCCCGTACTTGGGACTGCGCGCCTCGGCCCAATCACCCAGCAGGCCGCCGATGACATTGCTTAAGGCGGTACCGATGACGATGCCGGCGAAGGCCAACGTCGCGCTCCCCTGGGGATGGTCAAAGACGATGCTCTCGGTCATACCCCGCACGTTGACCATCCAGGTGATGAAATACAGCCCCATAACCACCCAGGGCATGGTCCCGGCCAAGCCCTGCAGAATCGCCACCCAAATGGTGGGGATGGCAAGCACGCACGGCAGATCGGAGAAGCTGATGGTGTATTGGGCCGCGGCCTCTTCTGTGATTTTACCTGCCAGCTCGGGCTCGGCGGCGCCGCGCACCGGCTCCTCGACCAGCAGAGCCACCAAAACCCCGGAGGCGATGCTGGCAGACCCCAACACGAGGAAACCCCAACGCCACAGCGTCGGCGTCGCCAACATCCCCAGCCCCAGCGTGCCCACGATGATACCGAACACGCCGATAGCTTCTAACACACCCAGCGCCCGTCCGCGACGCTTCGGGGGGAAGGTATCCGCCATCAAGGAGAACGTGGCGGGCATCAAACAACCCAGGCCCAACCCCGAGATAGCCCGTACCACCAACAGCTGCCCGAAGTTCTGGGTGAGTCCACACACCGCCGTCCAGATCCCCCAGGCGCCGGTGCCGAAAATGATCACCTGCTTGCGGGAGAGTTTGTCAGAGGCATACCCCCAGAAGGGAGCGCTGACGGCTTGCAGGATATTGCGGATGGTGCCGATGGTGCCCAGATTGGTCAGAGAAAGCCCCCACAGCTGTTGCAGGGTGGGGAAAAGCACGGACATGGCCTGTCCTTCCCCCTGATCGATGAAATAGCCGAAAGCCAGCGCGAACAGCGTCTGCCAACG
Source organism: Anaerolineae bacterium (assembly GCA_049975525.1). Taxonomy (GTDB): domain Bacteria; phylum Chloroflexota; class Anaerolineae; order B4-G1; family SLSP01; genus G713. The sequence goes on along the minus strand of JBNGCW010000029.1, from coordinate 31,026 downwards.
GGTGGCCAGCGTCGCCTTTTCCGGCGCCGCCTGGGACCTTTTCGATGATGCGACGGCTTGTGCCATAATGTCATCTCCTGTTGTAAATGATGGATGTTCTTCTTTATCTGCCCCTGCTTTCAGAGCAGACACCGGTGCTTGAGCACACCTTCCAAGCACGAAAATGGTTGGTAGTCACGCGCTTTAGCGCGGCGGGGCACGGTCGGGAGACCGGCCTCAGCTAGAGAATTAGGATTTAATTCGTTAGTTTCTCAATTCGTTGTCTATTTTCGAAGCAGCCGATGTTGGATAGTGGATGGGTGGATCAGGGCAAGGTGACGGGGATGAAGACACGGAAGGGCAGCACTTCTAACATGTAGGTGCGGTTGAGATAGTCACCACTCCATCCACCCAGTGCGTAAAGCGCCGTCTCCCAGCTCACCACGCCCAAATTGCGCCACTCGCCGACCAGCGGTGTTCCCATGACAAACCAGGCGTCTTCCTTGAGGTTGTAGCGTTCACTGAACCCCAAATAGTTTTCCCATCCTCCGCCCACGGCGAAGAGCTGGCCGCCCAGCGCCGCCAAGCCCAATCCACCGCGCGGTTGTAAAAGCGAAGCGCAGACCCCCCAGCGCTCCTCTTCCACAAAGTAGACCTCACAGATGCTGCGCTCGCCGCCGTCGTAGCCTCCTACGTAGAAAACCCGGTCGCCCAGCACAGCCGCCGCGCCAAAACCGCGCGCCTCGGCCGGCGCGGGCAACTCGGTCCACGTATCGCCCTCCGCGTTATAACGATAGGCCACGGCGCGGTACGCGCGCCCATTCCAACCGCCGAAAAGATAGACCTGTCCCTCAAAGATCGTCAAAGCGTAGGCACAGAGCGGCTCCGGCAACGGCGCGACCTCGACCCACCTATCATCCTGAGGCGCATAGCGGTGGACCGTGCTCACAGGCTGCCCTTCAGCGTCACAGCCGCCCGGAACAAGCACCCCCCCCTTCTCCAGGGTCACGGCCTGCACGTTGGCCAGCGCCAGCGGACGCGGGGCAGCCGCCCGCCACTGCTGCGCTTCAATATCGTAGACGTCCAGTCGATTCGATAACCCTTCCTCCGTCAGACCGCCGACCACGTAGATCTCCCCCCCTAAGGTCGTCACACCGAAACGCGCCCGCCGGACCGGCAGTGGCGGCAGCTCGACCCATCCGTCGCCCTCGGCAGCGACGGGCACCGGCTCGTTGCCTACCGGCTGATCCACCAGCGCCTGCAATGATCCCTGCCCCCCGACCTCAACAGGCCGGCGTGCAGGTAGGAGAAGCACCCCAAACGCCAGAACCAGGCCTAAGGCCAACGCCACCCAACGCTCGCGGGGCCAGGAAGGCAGCACGAAAGCCCCCTCTCCTTCGGCGGTCTCTTCCCCGGTGCCTTCCTCCGCCGCCTCTTCCTCCTCCCCGTCCACCACCTCCACCTTCACCGGGGCCAGATCCTCTTTAGCCCGAGCCACCGAGACCCACCCCTCGCGCAGGGCCAACATGGAGAGTTCCGTGCGCGAGACGACCCCGGTCTTGGTGAAGATGTTGCGCAAATGTACCTTCACAGTATTGTGACTGATGTAAAGTTGCGCCGCAATCTCCCGATTGGTCAATCCCTCCGCTACGAGCGCTACGATCTCCAACTGACGCTCGGTCAGCGGTTCACCGTACTCAGCGGACATCCACATCCTCCATATTGGGGAACTGTACGAACTCTTTACCAGCTAATTTCGCCTGCACTCGCTCCACGATAATCGCCAAATGGCGGGGATACTTGACGAAGTCCAGAGCGTCGCCCGGCACGGTCAACACCGGACAGAGATCGAAAGAAGCCAGCCACTCCTCGTAAAACCGTTCCAGCAACGCCAAATATCCCTCGGAGATCCCCTGTTCCATCTCCCGCCCGCGCTCCCGAATCCGGGAGAGCAAGGTGGGCACGCCTGTCTGGATGTAGATCAGCAGATCAGGACGGGGAAGCGAATCGATGACAAAATCGTAGAGCCGCTGATAGGCCAGGTAATCCCGTTCCGTCATGTTGCCACCTTCGTGAAGCGCGCGGGCGAAGATGTGCGCGTCCTCGTAGATGCTGCGATCGATCACCGCCGAAGAGGGCAACAACGCCATGCGACGATGTTGTATCGCCCGATGTCCCAGGAAGAAGACCTGGAGATGAAAGCTCCAGGCCCGCATGTCGGCGTAGAAATCGGCCAGATAGGGGTTATCGACCACGGATTCGTAGGCCACCTCCCAACCCAAACGCTCGCCCAGGCGTTCGGCCAGCGAGGTCTTGCCCGCCCCGATGTTACCGGCGACGAGGACGAGATATTTAGCCATGATCACCTCCGCTACCAGATCGTCAATCCCATGTCGATGGTTCTGCTTGTTGCGAAACGTGAAACGTCATCGCCTGCTATCCTCGCCGCCCCATACCCGCGTCAAAAGGGTGGCAGGAAAGACAACTGCACCACGCGGGCGCTGTCGCCCCGCACCAGCGCGTGCTCGCTGACACGCCACCCGACGATCCACAGGATTCCGGCCTCGCCGACCAGCAGCGGCAAGTGATCGCGCCAGCGCTGCGGCACCTTGACGTTGATCAGAAAATCGCTCACGTGGACGTGCGCGCCTCCCATGCCGTGCGGCGCGAAGCGATCGCCCGGCCGGCGGGTTCGCAGCAGGGGGTGCACACCCACCGCCTCGGCGTCCAGCCACGCCGTCAGCGGATCGGGATTTGCCGTGATCTCCGCCATGGTCCACCTCTCCGGGTACATCGCGCGCAGCCGCCAGCCGTTGGGGAGCGACGTCACCCCCGGCGTCGCCACAGGAAACACCGCGCGGGACGGAAGCCACGGTCGATCCTCCGGCAGGCGCAAGGCCTCGACGTCGGCGATGGTCAGACGGTCGTAGCCTACGCGCGCCACCAGGTCTCGCGGCAGCGTGGCCTCATCTCCGGTCTGGCCGCACGCGGCCACCTGCACAGCGTGCTGAACGTGCACGAAGTTGACGTCGCGAAGCGTGCGGCGCAAGGTGTAAGCCGCCCGGCGGATCAGGGAGCGCTGCACCGCCAGCGGCTGAGCGCGCCATCCCGCCAGGTCGAAGGCGATGGCGTCGGAATGGCGGGCGACCAACAAATCCTCCCAGGCCCGCTGCACCACGGCCTCCAACACCTCGTAATCGGCGCGGACAACCTCCGCCAGGTGACAGAAGCGCTCGTGGATCCGGGGGTTGATCTCCGCCAGGTAGGGCAACACCTCGTGGCGCAGCTGGTTGCGGAAGAAGGTCGTATCCCAGTTGGAGCGGTCAACACGCCAGGTCAAGCCACGGGCGTCGCAATAGGCTTCGATCTCGGCGCGGGGGACGGGCAGCAGCGGGCGGATCAAACGACGGCCCACCCCGGCCTCAACCACGTCCGCCCCCAAGGCCTCAAAGGGTAGGAGCCGATAATCTTCCAAGGGAGTAGCGGGCAACATGCCTCGCAGGCCCGCCAGACCGGCGCCGCGCAACAGGTGCATCAGCACCGTCTCCGCCTGATCGTCGGCGTTGTGCCCCACGGCGATGACTCCGGCGCCGATCCGTCGAGCCGTCTGGGCCAGGAAAGCGTACCGCACGCGCCGCGCCGCCTCCTCCAGCGCCAGCCCTTCTTCGCGGGCGATCTGCGGTAGGTCGATGCGCAACATCGTACAGGGAAGGTCCCAGCGTTCGGCCAACGCCATGACAAAATCCGCGTCGGCGTCAGCGTCGGCGCCACGTAGACCGTGGTGCAGGTGGGCCGCGTGCAAGCGCAAGCGCTGTTCTCCGGCCAACCGACGCAACACGTCGAGCAACGCCACGGAATCCGGTCCGCCGGAGACGCCGACGACGACAGCGTCGCCGGGCGCCAACAGCTCGTGCTGCCGAACGTATTCACGGACGGTGGAAAGTATGTCCATGCCGATGCACGTTCCCCTTCGCCCGAACGCTAGGTCTCGCCGTTACCCACCTGTTGCCGCAGATAGACTTCGATGAAGTCATCCAAATCGCCATCCAACACAGCATCCACGTTGCCGGTCTCGTAGTTGGTGCGATGGTCTTTGACCATCTGATAAGGGTGCAAGACGTAGGAGCGGATCTGATTACCCCAGGCCGCCTGTTGGTGCTCACCTTTCAGCGCGTCGATCCTCTCCTGGCGCTTCTGCTCCTCCAGCTGCATCAGTCGCGCCCGCAGGATACGCATCGCCGTGGCGCGATTCTGCGCCTGAGAGCGCTCGTTTTGACACTGGACGACGATATCGGTGGGCAGGTGACGGATGCGCACCGCCGTCTCGTTCTTCTGCATGTGCTGCCCACCGGCCGAAGAAGCCCGAAACGTCTCAATCTCCAGCTCCTCAGGATCGATTTCGACCTCCACGCTTTCGCCCAGATCGGGCCAGACTTCCACCAACACGAAAGAAGTATGTCGGCGATGTGCGGCGTCGAAGGGGGAGAGGCGCACCAGGCGATGAACACCCCGCTCAGCCTTAAGGTAACCATAGGCGAACTCCCCGTTCACCGCGATCGTGGCGCTCTTCAACCCGGCCCCTTCCCCCTCCATGGAGTCCAGGATCTCCGTCTTGTAGCCGTGCTGTTCGGCCCAACGAAGGTACATACGCAGCACCATCTGCGCCCAGTCTTGGGCGTCCGTCCCGCCCGCGCCGGCGTGCACGGTGAAAATAGCGTCACCCCGATCGTGCTCTCCGGAGAGCATGAGGCGGAATTCAGCACGGGCCAGCTCCTGCTCCAGCGCCGCGCCCTCTTCCTCCAGCTCGGGCAACAGCTCCCCGTCGTCCAGCGTCAGCAGTTCCTGAGCGTCTTGGGCGCGTTGCCGCAGCTCCGTCCAGTACTCGATCTCTTCCTGCAAAGCAGAGAGCCGCTGCATAGTCTGACGCGCCATCTCCGGGTCATCCCAGAGATCGGGCGCCGCCGCGTGCTGCTCTAGCTCCTCCAATTCCCGACGCTTGTCAGGTAAGTCAAAGACGCCTCCAGATAGCTTCCAGGCGGGTAGCGACGTTTTCAAGTCGTGCAGCTAAATCACTCATTCTAATTATCTCCTTATATACTCTACCGCAAGATTTATACACTCACAGTCGGGCATGTAACCCTTCCAGGATTAGCGAATCTCCTCCGTCTCCAGGCGGGGGATCAACGCCGCGTAATCATCCACGCTTCCCCCATCCAAACAACATTGGATGATCTTCTGTCCCAGAGGATCGAGGTCGGGTTCTAAGAACTGGGCCACCTGCTCCCGGAAGAACTCGTAGAGAATTTCGCTTCCCAGATCGAAGCCGTCTGGGCCGACCTCCGGCTGCTCTTCGACGCGCAGCAGGTACTGCGGAACGGTGCGCCCTTCCACCAGCAGGTGGTTCAACGTGTAGCCCAGGAGCGGACAGCGCGCCGGGCTGAGCTGCTCAGGGTGGAAACGGGCGGCGCCGCGTCGGGCCAGATATTCACGGGCCACCCACTCCGGCATAAATCCTACCTTCCAGGCCCCCACGTGCTGGTTTGGGCAAAGGATATAGCGCGTGCGCAGGTTAGAGCGGAACTGGCGCAGCAGCAGGTTCGCCTGATCCACGCGCCGGCCGGTGGCGAAGGGCCAGTAAGAACCCACTCCCTCACTGCTCATGCCGTTACCGTCCACGATGCTGGGGTTGGCGTGACCGCGCGGCGCCACCAGACGCCAGAGCCACGCCAGGGCCGGCGGCAAGAGATGAAAGAGACCGATGATCCCGTAGGTGGGTTTATCCCGCGTGCAGGGCGGCGTGCGCACGCCGAAACTGCGGATGTCCACCTCTACCGGGCCGTTGACGACTTCAGGGACGATCTTCCGGGGCACGGTGACCCTCGGATTGGGACAAGGGCGTCCCGGCGCGTCCTCCGCGTGCTCCCAGATCAGCGCCCGTCCACCCGGCACCGCCTGGATGTTCAAAAAGAGCAGATCGGTGGGCGGCTGGGCCGTGAGGCGCTCCAGATGGACGTCTTTACCGTAGTGATCGATGTGATTGACGCGCAGGAACCAGGCATCTTCGGCATCCGTCAGGGCCAGCTTCCCGGTGTGACGCTGCAGGGAAGGATGACAAAGGGCCATGTCGTCGGCCACAGGCTGCAATCGACAGGAGCGGGGGATCTCCAGGTAGAGGCGCTGATGAGTGATGAGGTTCTCTCCCAGCAGCAGGCGGCCGTCCTCACTGCGCTGGGCCTGCTCCAGCAACTCACTCTTCCCTCCGCCGCTGGCGGCCTCGTGCATGATGGTGGTCACGTTGTCGTAGGGCGTAACAACGCGCACCGTCGAGCAGTGGGTTGTGATCCACCCCTCTTTCTCACCCTGGGTGAGCAGCACGCCGTAGATGCCCTTTTTAGCGCTGGGACCCGGGTAGAGGTTATACGAAAAGACTTCGTGAAGATGGGGCAGGCGGTTGTGCACCACCACCTGCTTGCCCTCAAAATGCGTGTGGCGGAAGGGCGGCGCGACGTAAAGCATGGCCCGGGGCTTGAAATCCGCCGGAATCTCGTCCCTGGGGATGATGCCCTGCAGCAGCGCCAGCCCCAACGCGAAGAAACCCGCATTGGCCGGCGCGATGCACACCGTATCCAGCCCCATGCCGACTTTACCGGAGACGAAACCGAATATCACCAGGGGCTGCTCCTTCAACCAGGCGAAGGTCTGTTGTCGCAGGGTAGCAAAGTCCTCCCCGAAGCGCTCCCGGAAGCGCGGCTTGTCGGTGGGTAAATCGTCGGCGATCACCAGGCAATCGGGGTCACGGCGACGCATGTAGGGTTCCGGGTAGTTGGCCACCACGCCGTTCTTCACCCGCACCACCGAGGCTTCCACCACTCTCCCCCGTCCAGGCACCTCGTAGGCGACCTCGACGGCGTTACTCCCCAACCCCCCGCAGGCCAGGTTCACCAGCTCGGTGTGGGTGCTCACCACCGTCAAGGCTGGACAGCTGCTGACGACTTGTTCCGCTTCTTCCGGCAGATGATAAACGTTCCAATCCATTTCCCTCTTCAACTCACTCCTCCTCCAAAAAACGCAGACGCCACGGCGCGACTTTTCACCGACCGCGACGCCGTTCTCCACTCCGAAACACGTCCTCCACGTCTTTCACACGATTAAGCCCCCTCAGCGTCAATAGCCGAGCTCTTTATCGACAAGGTTGCGCAAAGGTTCCCCCTCCCGGAAACGACGCAGGTTGTCCAGGAAGATGTCCATAAAGCGCTCGACGTAGTGCGGCGTGCTGCCAGCGTAATGGGGCGTGATGAGCACATTGTCCAACTCCCAAAGCGGCGAATCCGGAGGCAACGGCTCCGTCTCGAAGACGTCCAGGCCCGCAGCGGCGATTTCGCCCTCACGCAAAGCCCGCACCAGCGCCCGCTCGTCCAGCATGCCGCCGCGCCCGATGTTGATGAGATAGGCCGTCGGCTTCATCCGGCGCAGCGCCTGCGCATCGATCATGTGGCGGGTCTCCTCCGTGAGCGGTGCCGTCACCACCACCACGTCGGCCTCCGGAAGGAGTGCGTCCAACTGCGCAGGGCCGTGGAGCACGTCGACGCCTGCCGCCGCCTCCGTGGGGTCACGGCGGACGCCAATCACGCGCATGCCAAAGGCCTGCGCCAGCTGCGCCGTGCGTTCACCGATGGCCCCCACCCCGATCAGCAGCATCGTCTTGCCCGCCAGCTCAAAGAGCGTCTCGCCCCGGGGCGCAGCCCATTCGCCGCGCTGCTGCGCCGCCCACGCCTCGTGCAGACGTCGAGCAAAGGTCAGCAGCAGGGCGAAGATGTGTTCACCGATAGGAATGCTGTGGATGCCGCTGGCGTTGGTCAGAACGAAGGGCTGCTCTACCGCTTCCGGATGCCGCAACAGCCAATCGGCACCGGCTCCAAACTGCTGAAACCAACGCAAATTGGGCGCGCCCACGATGATCTCCGGCGGCACCAGGCCGGCCGCAATCTCAATCTCGTCCAAGACCGCCTCCATCTCCGCGCGGTCGCGGGTCACGACGAGATCCGCCTCGGGTGCCAGCGTTTCCAACGTCGCCCGTTGTCGTTCCGTAAGCCAGTCAGATTCTACAGCGAGCAGAATAGTGTTCATCGTTTCGCTTTTCTCTCCTGCCAGGCTTTGCCCAACAGTCCCTTAACAAAGGCTTCGCGGTCAAAGGGGGCCAGATCCTCCAGACTCTCGCCCGTCCCCACAAAGCGGATGGGTAACCCCAGCTGCTCCCCGATGGAGAGCACCATGCCGCCTTTTGCGCTGCCGTCCAACTTCGCCAGGATCACACCGCTGACATCCACGGCTTCGGTAAAGTGTTGCGCCTGAGAGAGACCGTTCTGGCCCGTCGTAGCGTCGAGAACCAACAGCGTCTCGTGGGGTCCCCAGGCCACGCGCTTGGCGACGATGCGTCGGATCTTCTTCAGCTCCTCCATCAGGTTGTGCTGAGTGTGCAAACGTCCCGCCGTGTCGATGATCAGCACGTCCTTTCCCTGGGAGCGCGCTTTTTGAATGGCGTCATAGGTCACAGCACCCGGATCGCCGCCGGGCTCCCCCTTGATAACAGGTACACCCGCCCGGCTACCCCAGATTTCAAGCTGGTCGATGGCCGCAGCGCGGAAGGTATCGGCAGCCGCGAGCATCACCTTGCGTCCTTCGCCTTTGAGGCGATGGGCCAGCTTGGCGATGCTGGTCGTCTTCCCGGAACCGTTGACACCCACGACCAGGATCACCGCCAGAGGCCAATCCAGGTTGAGCGGCTGGGGTTCAGGCAACAACTGCTGAATCTCCTCCTCCAACACCGCCTCAAACTGCTCGGTGCGATAGATGCCCTCCTCACGGACCCGTTCTCGCAGGCGTTCGACCAACGCCAACGCCGTCTGCACACCCACGTCACCCTGGATAAGCAGAGCCTCCAGCTCCTCCCAGGTCTCCTCGGTGACCTCACCGGCGCCGAAGACCGTGGCGAGGTGACCGAAGACGGCGTCGCGCGTTTTGCGTAGGCTCTCAAAGATTCCCTTCATGCAATCTCCTCGTGTCGGATGCTATGTCACCACCAGGTACTTTCCTCTACGTCGATGCCCCACTCTTCCAGCAAGGCGCAGACCTCCTCCCAGTGCTTCTCCTCCACCACGGCCAGCGCGCCGTCCTCCCCCCCGACGGGACGCAGGCGGCGATGCAGGCGCCGCTCGGCCTGTCGGAGCTCCGTCAGCGCCTCCGCCGTCTCGAAGCGCAGCAAACGCACCCGCGCTGTCTGCGCGTCCCCGTAATGACCGCCCCAGGCTTTCAGGCGCTTCTCCCACTTCGGCGAGAGCTGCGCGCCGAGCATCGTTTCTAACAGCTCGATCATCTCCGGCACTTCCAGGCCGGCGGCTACGGCCTGCCGCACGCTCCCGGGGCTCAGACGCCAGCCGGCGCCGTCAGGTTCTGCGAAACGCTCCACGGTCCCTGTGACGTAAAGGCTGGGCAGGGGATGGCGCGGGTAGAGGGTGCCATCCTCGTCGTTCCAACGCAGGCTGTGCGGCAGATCGGCCTCCCGGCCGCCCGAGAGCGTGGGCAACATCTCCAGCTCCCACAGGCGGCGTTCGACTTTGAGCGCACTGTGGGAGGGGACCCAGGCTGTCGTCGCGTCCAGGGGGTGCAACGCTTTGCCCAGGGTGGGATCCTCCTGCAGAGCCTGCAACCGCTCAGGGGAATCCACCTGAATGACCAGCACCGGTTGGCGCAACACAATGCGTTCGTGTTGCGCGCCCCACTCACGCAGCGTCCGCTCCACGTTCTGGGGGACGGGCACTTCCGTGACTTCCTCCAGGAACTGCAGCACCGTGGAAAGCGTCTCGCCAGCCTGCAAGGCACGATAGACACTCTCCCGGGTGATGCGGTAAGCGACGGCCGCCGGCTGCACCTTCTCCCGCTCGGCGATAAACTCGATGTAGAGCAGGGTTTTGAGAGAGACCGGCCCCATCGCCAGCAGCTGGAAGTCGGGCTGCAGGATAATCTGCCCCACGCGCTCTCCGATTTCCTCATAAGGCCGGCCGGTGAGCGCCGCATGCACCAGGGGCGTCGGACGCACCGCTGTGGGCAGATCCTCCTCTTCGTCATACCCCAGCATAACCACGCCCAGACTTCGCAGGTGTTCAAGAAGGCGGACAAGGGCGTGGCGTTCCACCATCAGCATGGCTTCCTCCAGGCGCTCCTTACGAACCGCGAACTGATCGGCCATACCGTACCAGCGCAACCGCTGGTACAGGTCGATAAGGCTCTCCTCCTTGATCAGAAAGGTGCCGGTTCTCCCTCCGTTCAACAAGCCCTGGAAAACATCCAGCGGGAACCACATGTTTTCCTGCACACACTCAAAGCGGCGCAGTATCTCGGTGCACAGCGCCGCTACGGGGCGGGGCTGGATCATGAAATAGACGTATCTGCGCATGAACTGCAAGGGAGAAAGGTCGAAGTCCAGCTCCGGAAGTGCCTCAAGGATGGTGGACAACAGCTCGCTGACCTGAGAGACAGATGACTGCTCCCAAAAGCGGAGGGCCTCTTCGGCCTCCACTGCCCGAACTTCGTCCCCGATTCCGGCCAATAACCTCATCTTCATCAGCAGATCGACGAAAAACCGAATCCGCTCCTCGTGCTCTGAGAAGGAGAGGTTCAAGCTGCGGGCCAGGCGCTGCGCATCACGCTTGTAGATCCCACCGGCCTTGAGAGCCGACGCCGGCTCACGGCGCAACTCCGCCCAGATGAAGAAAAGGGTGCGCAGGATTTCGGAGATGGGCTGTTGCTCCACCCGCTTCGGCGGCGCGGCCAACAGCAGCTCGGGATTCGGTTCCGGCACCTGAAGAAGCTTCTTCGGCAACGCCCGCACCACCTCGGGAGGGATGGCAATCTCGTGCAGCGGCGAGAAGTTGCGGCGGGTCGCCTGGCTCACCGGTGGGGTTAAGTTCACCACCCAACCCTGACGCAGCAACGGCATCAGCACCTCCGTGGTCGTGGGCAACGTCCGGGGCATCTCCTCCACATTCTCCAAACGAACCAGACCGCTCAGCGCCAGGGAGACGGCGAGGTCCGAAAGTCGGGCCTGTCCCCCCGCCTCCAGCAGAAAAGCCAACGCAGCGCGCTCCGTCTCGGTCAACGCCGCGACCCGTTGTGGCTCTGCGGCTCGACGCGGGATCGTCTGCACGAGCTGCTCGAGGAGCTCGGTCTTGGTGCCCTCCTCCGCCTCCGGGATGTCGTTGACGAGCGCGATGCTCTTCACAATATCGGCATAGTAGGTCTCCAGTGAGACACGTAAGGACTCCATCTCAGCGCGACCCCTCCGTGGCGTCAGTGGTAATGACCTTGGGCATGTAGCCCTTGTCCTCCAGCTGCTCGACCAACGCCTGAACGCGCTCGCGGTGCAATAAGGCCGTGTGAGGCGTCAACTGCGCCAGCAGCGCGTCGCGCAGCGCCGGCAGGGCGACCTGCAGCTCTTGCATCGCGAATTCGTCCCGCACCTCCAACAGCGCCTGACGGGGGTAGAGCTGCACGTGACCGTAGCTGGCCCACCAGCGCTCCCACCACTCGACCAGAGGCGCGGGCGGGGCGGTTCCGACCGCCGCGCTCCAGGCGGCACGGAGCGATGCGGACGTCTCCCCGGCCTCAAAGGACGCATGAAGGCGTCGTAGGTCCAGCTGATAGCGCAAGGCGTTCTCCTCCACCCCCCGAGGCACTGCCCAGCTCTGCACGTGACGCAGCACCTCCACCGGCACGGGCGGGACGAGCGCCAGGCCCGGCAACCCGGCAAGCCACCGTACGTTCTTTTCGCCATCCCACTCCACCGCAGGCAGGGGCAACGCCTCCTGACGGTGCCACAACAGGTCCTGCAACGCGTGCAAACGGAAAGATCTCAGTGTCCCCGACTCATCCCGCGCCACGTCGCTCAAGCCCAGTCGCCAGAGCAGCTGCACAATCATCTGATGGAGATGGCAGCGCAGAAAGCCCTTCAAGCGGCCCAGCGTATCACCGAGGTGCAACGGTGTGGGGAAAGCAGGGTCGGCGCCCGCGTTGAAAATCTCCACCGCAAGCTCAACCACCTCGTCAAAAGAGAGCCAGGTCTCCGCCGGCAACAGGGCCAAGACCTCCAACAGCGTGCGCCGCAGAGAGGACAGGGTCCGCGCCATGACGAAATGATAATCGTACAAGCCGTGGTATTTATGATAATCCCAGGTCACGCGCACCCGCCCGGCCCGCCATGCGGGCCAGAAAAGGCCGTAATTGCTCAATGCAATGTAATAGTCGAGCAACAAAGCGACCTGCCGTCCGGGCGTGAGAGCCAGGAAACGCTCCGCGTGTTGAGGTTCCAGCGTGATGGGCGAGCCGGGCCGCAGGATGTTTAGCGTCCGCAGGAGATGGTAGAGGAGCTCGGCCGGGAGGGGATCACCCCCAAAGACCTCCGCCCAACGGGAGAGGGTCTCCGAGGCAAGAACGGGCTCAGGCGCCATGAGCGTGACCAGATGACGCTCCCCTCCGCCAACGTAGGGCAACTTTCGCGCGTCCTCGGGCGTTGGCAGCGCGGACAGCCTGCGATCGCTCAAGAAGGACTTCTGCTTTCCCCAAGAGAGCTGGGGACGCAGGTGGTTTTCACCGGAGCGGACAATCCCCAGCAGCTGCTGGAGCTGCCGGGCAAAGCGGAGGGGATCCGGAGACTCCACCTTGGCAGGAGGCTCGGCGAGCAGCGCGTCCGAGATCTCCAGATAAAGAGGCGGCATGCGGATTATCAGCGCCTCGGGAATGATCAAGTACCCCTCCTCATCTTCGAGGGCCAGACCCACCTCCACGATTTCGTCCAGCAGATCCTCGCCGAACTCGGGAGTCCCCGGTAAACGCGAGAGCGCCTCAAGTTGAAGATTGAAGACAGAGGGAAGCCGGAGTTTGAGGAGCAGGAGGGCGTAATAACGCCGGGCAACGTCGCTCAAGGCCCGCACCGCCCGCCGCAGACGTTCAGGATCCATGAACGTCTCCACCAGCTGCGTAGCCAGGTCCAGGCGCGAGCGACCCTGGGGTTGGACACCCAGGCGTCGGATCTGCTCCCGAAGGGAAGCCACCGGCCACTGCTCTTCCATGATACGTTCGAGGATGGGGTCTTCCGCCGCCGGTTTCCGTTCCGACATCCACGCCGGCGCGCTGGTGAAGGCCCGGGGAGAGGCCGGGGGTCGCCGAACGTAGCCCAGGGCCTCTGTTGCCTGGGCCAATTGCCGTTTCCAAACGTTCTCAGTGTCGTGTGACATGCGGTCTTCCATCACAAAGTGCGATTCTACTGAAAAAGGTCCAAAACTCCGAGTTTTACCGGTTATTCCAGTGATCTCACTCGGAGTTCTCCAAAACTTTCCACTACCTGTAGGAGAATTCGCGCTCAAAACCACCAGATGATGTAGGGAATGACCTACTCTCTAAAACCACCGGCAGCTCACCCAAAGGGCGAATGCCCTGCGGCGAGACCCGGCAGCGCAGCGCCCGCACCTCGACGCCGGCCCGGGCGACTTCGCGCAGCACCGTCCCAAAGGCCGGATCGGTCGCGTCGTGGGGCGCGAAACGCACCGCGTCTTCCCGTTGAACCACAAAGAGCACGACGGCCCGCTCCCCCGCTTCGACGGCCGCGCGTAGATCCCGCAGATGACGCCGCCCGCGCTTCGTCGGCGCGTCGGGGAAAGCGGCCGTTCGCTCCTCCACCAAGGTCACCGATTTGACCTCCAGCCAGCAGCGGCTCGCCTCTCCATCTGTAAGCATAAAATCCAGCCGACTTTCGCCCCGGGTGACCTCGCGGTGGACGTGAGCATGCGGTTCGAAACCCGCAAGCGCACCGCAGCGCAGCAGTTTCTCCACCAGGAGATTGGGCAGGCGCGAGTCCACAGAGACCCAGACGCCGTCGGCATCGACGAGGAGCAGATCGTAGGCGGTGCGACGCTGCGACGAGAGGGGAGCAGGCCGCAACAACACGACGCGCTCCGGCGTCAGCAACTCCTCAAGCCGACCGGGGTTAGGAAGGTAGGCTGCGACGGGTCCGCCCCCCTCCTCCAGTCGAACGCGGGTGCGGAAGCGGTTCTCCCGCCGCACAAAGGCTCCCCTCACCAACGGTCCGAAGTCCAAACCACACTCAAGTGAGCTCATCGCGCTCATCCATCCCCCCCCGCCTTTTCGAGCGCCGGCAGGGCCTCCGGCAACTCGTCCGCGTAGAGAATCAGATACTGGTATCCCTGTTCCGTCAAAAAACGCTGGCGGTTGGCGCTGTACTCCTGATCCACGGTCTCCTTGCTGACAATGGTGTAGAAATAAGCGCGCTCCCCGTTGTGTTTGGGGCGCAGGATCCGCCCCAAGCGCTGCGCCTCTTCCTGGCGGGAGCCGTAGGTCCCGGAGAGCTGAATGGCCACGTTGGCATCAGGGAGATCGATGGAGAAATTCGCCACCTTAGAGACGACCAGCCGCTTGATCTTACCCTCGCGGAAAGCCGCATAAAGAGACTCTCGCTCCCGATTGGGCGTCTTGCCGGTGATGAGAGGCAGATCATAGCGCTCGGCGACCTGTCGCAGCTGATCCAGGTACATGCCGATGATGAGGATGTGGTCGTCTTGATGGTAGTGGAGCAAATCGTCCAGGATATCCAATTTCTGAGGGCTGCGCGCAGCGACGGCGTACTGCCGGCGGGGTTCGGTGGTGATGTATTGCAGGCGACGCTCCTGTGTCAGCGGCACGCGCACCTCACAGCAAATGGCCGGCGCGATCCACCCTTGTTGCTCCAGCTCCCGCCAGGGTACGTCGTACTTCTTCGGCCCGATGAGAGAGAAAACGTCCTCCTCCCGCCCATCCTCGCGCACCAGCGTAGCGGTGAGGCCCAGGCGACGTCGCGCCTGGATCTCCGCCGTGATGCGGAAGACCGGGGCGGGCAGCAAGTGCACCTCATCGTAGATGATCAATCCCCAGTCCTCGGCGTTGAAGAGCGCGAAGTGTGGGAACTCCTCCTCCATCGGCAAGTTTTTCCCTTTGGTGCCACGCTTACGGTGAGTGAGGATCTGGTAGGTGCTGATGGTCACCGGTCGGATCTCCTTAAACGATCCGCTGTACTCACCGATCATCTCCGGGGTGAGGTAGGTCTTATCGAGGAGCTCTTCGCGCCACTGACGGGCGGCGATGGTGCTGGGCGTGAGGATAAGCGTCTGCGTCTGAGCCTTCTCCATCACGACCATGCCCACCATCGTCTTGCCCGCGCCACAGGGCAGGACGACGGCGCCGGACCCGCCGGCTTCGGATCCCCCGGCCCAGAAGACCTCTGCGGCCTCCTGCTGGTAACGCCGGATGTGGAAAGGCTCACCGGCGTGCGTCGTCTCGCGCAATCGGAACTCCAGAGGCGCGCCACGCACGTATCCAACCAGATCAGCGGCCGGATAGCCGGCTTTGACCAACGCCTGTTTGACGTGTCCACGCCGGACAGCCGGCACCAACAGCGTATGCGGCCCCAGGCGATCCAAAATATAGGGTCGCAGATAGCGGTTGCGCTCCAACTCCAGCAACAGCAGCCGATCGTCGGACGTAAGGCGCAGCTTATCCTCTTCTACCGGATCGCGGATCAGCCGCACCCGGCCGTAACGGGAGAGGGCTTCGAAGATCTCCACCCGGACGTTATCGGGCACGGGGTACTTGGAGAAGCGATCCAGCCCGTCGAGGATCTCTTCAGCGCTCATGCCGGCGGCGGCCGCGTTCCACAACGAGAGCGAAGAGAGGCGATAGGTGTGGACGTACTCCGGGCTTTTTTCCAGCTCGGCAAAGCGCGCCAGGTGATCGCGGGCCTCTTCGTACCGCGGACTATTGACCTCCAGAAGGACCGTGCGGTCGCCCTGGACGATTAATGGAGCTTCAGGATGATAATCCATAACACTCAATTGTACCTTATCCAAAACGCACGTCAACTCCTATGCGACGAAAAAAGGCGCCCGTGCGGAGGTGAGCGCTGCATCGCCATCAAATCCGGGGAAAAGTCTCAACTCTACTGAAAAAAGTCTTTCTGACCACAAAGGGCACTAAGGACACCAGCACCGGTGTCTCCACTGAACATACTCATAAAAATCGGAGTTCTCCAAGAATTGGCGGCTGAAACCACGAGCTCCCGAACCCTTCGCCGTGCTCAGGGTTCGGGAGGACAAAGGGATGACCGACTAGAACTCCGCTTTTTTCACCTCTTTTCAGTAAAGTCAAGCCCCAAAAGCTTGACAAAGGATGGGGGATTATGTTATAGTGTGAAAGTGTTGTAGCAAGGCTACATAATACCAGGACATCAAAGCACGGGTCGGCATCCGCCTACCGGTGCTTTTTTTGGGCGCGTGGCGCGTCCCTGATCCGTAAAGCAGGATTTGTATATTTTGGAAAAATGGGATACACTGAGTACAGAGTAAGTTCATAAGCAGGCAGCTAACAGGAAACCAATGGTGGTAGCACAGAAACATCTGGAAACCAAAATACGTGAGACGAACCGCCGCGAATCTGAACAGGTGGGGGCTTCCTATCTCCTGGCTCTGGGACAGGAGCAGGGCTACGTGACCTACGATGATATCCTGCGCGTTTTCCCGGAGGTGGAGAACGATATTGAGCGGTTGGACGAGATTCTCACTACGCTGATGGAAGAGGATATCAGCGTGGAGAAGAACGACGAAGTCGCCATGCTGGGGGAGGACGAGGACAAAGGGGCGGAATTCGACACAGAGCCTAACGAGACGGAAGAGGACATTTACCGGGCCATCGCGATTGACGACCCCATCGGCATCTACCTCAAGGAGATCGGGCAGGTCTCCCTGCTGAGTGCCGAACAGGAGATCGAACTGGCCAAACGGATGGAGGCCGGCAAGAAGGCCCGCCAGAAGCTCAAGCGTGTGCGCAAGCCGGAGAAGATCTACGAGCTCCAGAAGATTGTAGAAGACGGGGAGCGCGCCCGCGAGCACCTGGTGCGCGCCAACTCCCGACTGGTCATCAGCGTGGCCAAGAAGTACATTGGACGCGGCGTGCCCTTCCTGGATCTCATCCAGGAGGGCAACATCGGCCTGATCCGGGCGGCCAACAAGTTTGATTACAAGCGGGGGCACAAATTTTCGACCTACGCCACCTGGTGGATCCGCCAGGCCGTGACGCGCGCCATCGCCGACCAGAGTCGCACCATCCGTGTGCCGGTGCACATGGGCGATCAGATCAACAAATTGCTGCGCATCTCCCACAAGCTCACCCAGCGGCTGGGACGCGAGCCTACGCCGGAGGAAATGGCCGAGGAGCTGGACATCCCGGTGGATAAGGTCGAGCACATGTTGGACGTGGCCCGGCGCCCGCTCTCCCTGGAGATGCCCACGGACGACGAGCAAGACAGTACGTTAGGCGACTTCGTGGAGGACAAGGAGAGTCCCGCACCGCCGGACGAGGTCAGCACGGAGATGCTCAAGGATCTGCTGATGGAGATCCTCGACGACCTGCCACCCCGCGAGGTCAAGATCCTGCAGATGCGCTACGGACTGCTGGACGGGGAGACCTACACGCTGCAGGAAGTGGGCAAGAAGATGGGGGTGACGCGAGAGCGCGTCCGCCAGATCGAGGCGCAGGCGCTCAGTCGGCTGCGGCATCCGGCCCACGCGCGTCGGCTGCGGGATTTCCTGCGGTAGGATAGAGAAGACGAGAAGGGCCGGGGCGCTCCGCTCCGGCCTTTTCTGTTTCTGCACAAGAAAAGGACGGGAAACGTGAAGCGTTACGTTTCCCGTTTCCCCACCTCAATCACGTGTCCGCCGGCCGCCCGCGTCAGGCGATCTCGCACCGCCAACCCCAGCCCGGCGGTGCCGAAATCCCGCGCCAGGATCACCTCGACCTCAGCGGCATCCAGCGCGCGGAGCGTGGCAAAGAGGCGACGGGCCACGGCAGGGAGGTCGTCCGCCGGTGCAACAGCCCGCAGGATCAAGGGCAGGCCGGCGAAGAAAGGCAGATCCTCGGCCGCCAACAGCAGTCCCACCCGCTCCCCTCGGGTGTGGCGCCGCAGGGCCTCTTCGCGCATCGTCGTCAGCATGGCCTGCGGCGCGCCACGATAGAGGATGAGCCGCGCCCGAGGAGCATAGTGTTGAGGGAGCGTACCCGGCGACGTCACCGGCTCCTCGGCCGGCTGCACCGGACGCTCGGCGAGCCGTACGCGCCCCAAGACACTTTCCAGCACCTCACGACTCAGGCCACCCGGTCGCAGAATGGTCGGCGTCTCGTTCACCAGCGAGAGCACCGTCGATTCGACACCCACGGGCGTGGCCCCGGCATCAAGCACCACGTCCACCCGTCCTTCCAGGTCGGCGAGGACGTCTTCGGCCCGGGTGGGGCTCAGCTGCCCAAAGCGGTTGGCGCTGGGCGCGGCGATAGGCACGCCGGCGGCGCGGATCAAGGCCTGCGCCACGGGGTGCGACGGCGCGCGAACGGCGACGGTCTCCCCGCCGGCGGTCACCACATCGGGCACAACGGACGCACGGGGCAGCACCAGCGTCAGCGGCCCCGGCCAGAAACGCTCGACCAGCGTCCGCGCCGGCGGAGGCACGCTGCGCACCAGGCGTTCAAGCCCCTGAACGTCGGTCACGTGCACGATAATGGGATCATAGGCCGGGCGTTCCTTGGCGAGGAAGATGCCCCGTACCGCCTCGGCGTTCAACGCATCCGCGCCTAAGCCGTAGACAGTTTCTGTCGGAAAAGCGACCAATCCACCTGCCCGGAGCACCTTTGCAGCCCGCCGGATCAAGGCGGCCTCCGGCTGCTGCGGATCGACGGTAAGTACGTGGGTGTTCTTCATCACAGGTCATCATAACAAAGGGCAGGAAAATGACAAGAGATCCGGACTCTCAATGTTTGAGGAGAGCTGGGGATCGCGGGAGCCACGTCAGGCGCGGGCAGATCGGGCCAGAGTCGATAATAAAAAACGATTGGCCCCCTGCTTTTGTCTAGATGCACGTTTTTTCAATGTGACGGCATTTTATCTACGCGTTCTCGTTCAACAAACATTCAAGGCCGCCGCATCACATAAATCGGCGCGTAATCAACCTCTACTTCTCCGGAAGTGTTAAGAGGTTCCCCGTATCGATCATAGAGAACAGCATCGGCCGAGAGTTTCAACTTATGGGTATCATTATCTGGGGACCATATGACGTCAATGTATGTCTGCGTGCCCTTGGAGTAAAAAGTATAGCCCTGTACGCCAGTATAACCGGTTGAGCCTTCATAGTTAGCGTCACTGAGGTAAGCAGAAGCGACTTTGTAGGCTTCGTACACCGGTTTTGGTTCCATGGTAGATGGCCACAACAAGCCAGTGTTTTTCCACGAACTAGTCATGGCATAATAAACCTGACTCTCCAATCCCAGCGCGATAGCTTCTGCATAAGCTCGAAGTACATACATAGCCTGAGTTTCCAGGCAAGCGTCTGTCAAATTCGTGCAATCTAATGCACATTCCGTATTCATGAGCCCCTTGTCAGGATAACCATAAGAAGTCAAAACGCCCTGAAGAAAAGCGTTTTTTTCCAAAATGCTGGTTGTTTGTTCCTGAGACCAAGCAGGGCTCCATATTTCTCCTTCAGAACTCCCAACATACGCATAAGCATGGAAACCCACAACATCAAAATAATCGCCCCCACCCCCGCGCAAGATACCCTCCAGGAATTTTCCGGAGTTTTCCCTACCGGGTGAACAGTACAGCCCAAGAGCCTCATGATCCGGATGACAATCCAGAAGCAAGCTGCCGATCACCACTTTAGCACTCGAATCCACAGACTTGATGGCGGGATAAGCAACCTTCAACATTTCAGCATAGTAACCACCCCCAAAATAAGGATCTGATTCATCACCCCAACACCCCCAGGGCTTATCACTTATATTCGCTCTAACGTCAGGCTCATTCCCCAATTCCCAATAACGCACACTGTACGGAGACGAACTATAGCGGCGAACCGCTTCTGTGAGGAAACGGGCGAAATCATCCAATGCATCTTGCTTGATGGGACCACATCGAGAGCCTTCCACTTTCTGCGCCCACGCAGGTGTATATTTTACAACAGCAATGACTTCCATATCGTTTTCCGCAGCTTTCTTAAGACTTTCCTCATCCACAACATCCCAATGATAATCACCCGGTTCTGGTTCTATCCTATCCCAGGGGAAAGCAGCCAGACGCACCCATCGCACTCCAGCTTCTCGGGCTTCCACCAATCCGTGGGCATTATCGACAGCAGACATTTCGACCCCAAAAACTGACGGGGATGGCGGATAATACCGCGTGATCAGGGGTAAGTAAACAGTGAAAGCCTCAGTGGTGCGCAAATTTACACCATTTCGAATCAGAGGCCTCTGTCCGGATTCGTTAGAATAGGCCTGAACCGAAAAAGCGTGTGGAGTAGTTAAGAGATATAACCCAACGAAGAGGAAACTTATGCCCAGAAATAAAATCCATAACCGGTGCAGTTTAAAACGCTCCATATTTACCTCCCTTTGGAAACCCTAGGTATAATAAAATGCTATATTTCGAAAGATAGCAAAAAGAGCCAGTAGTATCATCAAAAAACTTATCACCCAAGAAATTTTTTCACGATATTTAGCCCCTCCCCAGGATAACCAGCCACCAGTCAAAACTAACACCGTCGGAATAATAGCTGGATAAGCGTAACGCGCACCCGGATTAAAAAAATCTCGTCCGTAAATTGGATGAACACGCAGAATTGTTTGTATCCACATAGCGCTACCGGAAACAAACAACACCCACAGAGATCTTTGCATAAATTGAGAGAGATCCCTTCTCATGCAAGTAAAAGCATATTTCATCGCCCCGACCAAGCCAAAAGCAGTAACCACCAGCAATGTTTTATAGACATAGGACGGAAGTCGAACATTTCCCCATCCAAACGCCGCCCAAAATGTTTGGAATAAATTGCCCAAGACCGGTGCATAAACCCAACGTGTGCGTTCCCAATCGAAGACTGAGGTCAAAAACGGAGATAATTGCAGGGGAAGCCGTCCAACGTACTGGCGGAAAGGGTCTTCAAACCACGAACGTACTCGAAACCAAGTTTGCTCTGCAGAGCCATTGCGCACATAATTAGTGGGAAGGACCTTATCATATTCGGCTCGGATCTGGTTACCTTCAGCGCCCGTGAGCATATCTACCATGTGCGTGCCTGAAAACAAACCCACCCCGTCATAGTAAAGCATAATAGAGTCTTTGCTCTCCCTCTCAACAACAGGAGCATGCAAAACGATGCCAATTTGATCTGTATCTACCCGAATCGTTTCTGTGAACACATGCAAAGTAGGCACCGTGTCGATCAAAACCCTGACGGATTCTCGATGCTGCTCCCCCACAAGCGTTGGCAACTCAACACTTATCGGTTGGGACGCCCAGATCCAAGCCATCATCGTAACGTCTTGACCCTGTAGAGCTTCAACCTGAGCGTACGGGAGAAACTGCTTTAGGGAAGCGTTATGACTAGATTCCATATCATCAACTGCCAAAAAAAGCGCCCGTGTTCCCAACGGAGCCTCTGCAACAGGCGTTGAAGTAGCAGATAACTGAGTTGTATGTCGTTCCCAAAGGGCAGCATCACCCCAGGAAAAACCGGCCCCCAAGCACAATAACCCTACTCCTAATATACTCCCCCAAGCTAGCAGAGGCTTGCGGACGAGGACAAATATAAGCGCCAAAAACCCCCATAAAGGAGCTAAGGCAAGTGTGTTTTTCGTCAATACAGAGAAGATCATTGTACAGAGCACCCAGAAGAGTCGAAAAGGTGAGATGCCATACCGCAGGAGTCTGATACATCCCCACAGAAAGAAGGAGAAGACGAAAACAGCACCAACATCGTTCCCAACCATGGACATTGTATCGGCAAAAGAGGGCAATAGTACAAGCACCAACCCCGTCATGCGCCTGAAAATCTGTCCTCTTCGGCCCACCAAGTCTCCCAGCAACCTCCAGGCAATCCACACTGTTGCGAGGTAGAGCAGCAAAGAGAAGAGACGTCCGATATACAATTGCGTCGTCAGATCAACGTGCCGTAACAGGTGCAAAGGTAGAGCGACTAAGCTGTAATAACCGAAACGGTGACCCAATTGAGAAAAACCGATCCACGATAGATCAGAAGCGATCAAGGGGGAAATAGCGGAGAGATTCTGATACTCAAAGAAGTCATGAGCGATCATTGAATCCAGCAACTCTCGACGCATACCAGGGTCTTCATCACCGGGCATCGGGAACCCAGGACGATTAGCGATCAACCAGGCATACTCAAAGCGCCCCGGCTCATCGTAATGCTGCCACGGCGGCACAATGAAAATGTATAGCAAGCCATGCACGAGCGCAAGGATTAGCAAAAAACGGAGAAACACGGCATCGCGTTGTAGGTTGAAAACCAGATGAATCGTGCGGCGCATAGTCAATATGCTCCTTTACCGCGCACGATCACCCAGGGGGTTTTCAGTAAGATGTAAATATCCAGCCAGAGGGAGTAGTTCTGGATGTAATAAAGATCCTCATCCGTATGTAGGTGCATGGGTTTATCCGAGCGTCCGTTAACTTGCCACCAGCCCGTTAAGCCTTGAGGGACGGCGAAACGCTTGCGCTGCCAGGGCTCGTACTGCTCCACCAGCCACGGCAGCTCGGGACGAGGACCGACCAGGCTAAGATCACCCTTCAAAACGTTGAAGAGCTGCGGCAGCTCATCCAAACTCCAGCGACGGAGAAAACGCCCCACTCTCGTCACCCGGGGGTCATTTTTCTGTTTGTGAATGAGGTGTCCTTGTTCGTCCACGTGGTTGACGTGAGCCTGCAGACTCTCGGCGTTCTGCACCATGGAGCGGAATTTATACATTTTAAAGATCCGCCCGTTGCTGCCCACCCGTTCTTGCACAAACAGCACCGGCCCACGCGAGTCGAATTTAATCGCTATCGCTATAAGGCCCATCAAAGGCAAGGCTAACAGGGTGAGGAACCCACCCACCACCAAATCGAAGAGCCGCTTGATCAAACGCTGTGTATCGTTGAGGGCCGGGTCGCGCAAGTTGATCATGGGGATCCCGCCGAAATCATCCACCGTCGCCCGATAGAGGGCCAAACTGAAATAATCGGGGACCACCCGTACATTCACAGGTAGATCGTGCAAGGTAGCGACGACATCGTTGATCCTGGCATGGGCCTGGGGCGGTAGCGTCAGCACTACATCATCAACCTGATGCTGTTTTACCACAGTCCTAACATCCTCCAATGCGCCCCATATGGGCAATCCGTTATTCCGCTTACGGGGATCATCGTCCAGGTATCCAACCAGCTGGAGACCAGTCCAGGCGTAGGAGCGAATCATAGCCGCGACTCTCTGCCCAACCTCCCCAGCACCCACAACCAACACGCGCTGAGGATTAGGATGGTCGCCGTTGCGCAAGCGAAAGACCAGCCGAACCCCCGAACGCCAAGTGAAGGTCAGTATACCCAAAAGGATCAAAGCATAAACCACAAGAAGGCGCGAGGTTTCCCGAAACGTGAAGTACAACACACCGGCTACCGCCAGAGCGAAGAAGAGCAAAGCGATGGTCAGAGTCTGGTACTCATCGACCATCTTGTATACGCGTCGAGGATCGTAGAGGGAGACAGCAAAAGCCGTAAAGGCCCATAGACCAAGCGCGATCAGATAGAGCTCCGACCGCAGAGGATTACGTCCAAGCGATTTGCCGTAGGGTAAGATCAAACGAAAGTAAGATGCTGACCAAAATGCCACCAATACTAAAATCTCATCGACCATCAAGGAAAAGAGCAGGTATTTCAGGGTGAAGCGTTTGAGCATAAGTCGTCACTCCTGAGTCAAGACCATGTACAAGAGATTACATACAATATTGATCCCTCCAGATAAATCCCAGGAAATATTTAAACCCCGCGCCATTCTATTATAGCATTCTCGTAATAAAATGCGAACATACGGGAAAAAGCGCTCACACAATCAACTCTGCCTTGAGCCTCACAAAAAACTCCTCTGGTTCCTCCGATGGTTGTTTTTGTCAACCCAAAACAGCCCCACCCCATCGCCGCTATAGCGACCGAGGAGGTGGGGCTCACTGCGGGGCAAGGTTGTCCGATAGCACGGGTACCAGACATGAGTGCAATGAGGAGGACACTTATGACGCGGCGTCCTCGTTGAGGTGGAGCAGGCCAAAGCGCTGTTTGAGCACGCGCCAAAGGAAGAGAGGATTGCCGATCAGGTAGCGTTTCCAGAGGCGGCGCGGTTCGATGAGGAGCCGGCCCAGCCATTCCAGGCCGTTGTCCGTCATCCAGCGGGGGGATCGCTGCTCGATCGGCTAACTCATCATGCCCACATCCGGGAGTTCGTTGGAGAGTCATATCGCTTTCGGGAACGTATGCAGCGCGAAGCTGGGGAGGCCAGTGCCCTTGACGTGTAATTAGCACGGACTTTACCTTGGGGGTAGAAGCCCAACCCCCGTTGGGCGGTTCTGACCCTCAAACGGCCAACAGGGGTTGGCCTACTACCCTAATCCGTGTTGTTTATACGACAAGGGCTCTAAGGGGACGTGACGTCCCCGTCTATGGGCCAGAGCGATCTTAAATCCCAGATATGGGACGCGGACAGCACTCCGCTTTGAGCACCCCACTAATCTGAGTAGGGCCAGCGTGAAGAAGTGCAGCACGAACATGTTGTCCTGTGCCAGGTTGATTATCAATCCATCGGCGCTCACACACCCGATGATCTTCCAAGTCAGGCGCCTGGGGCATCATATAGTTCACTCCCATCAATCGTTCGCGGTGATCACAGCATAGTCATAGTCAAACTTTAGCCAAGCCAGAAGAAAATCACTGTGCGAAACACGTTGAGGAGCCCGATCAAAGGCGGGATCATTGAGATACACGCTATCGCTATCCAGACCCACAACGACGACAGCATGGCCCGTGTCCTCTGTCCAGTAGGGCAATTCCCCAGTACGCAGGAACACGATGCACGGCTCGTCACGCTCCAGGTGGGTCTCAAGGCCAACCAGGGAACCTTGGCCGAAGCATACCGACAGGTCCAGATCAGCCAGATGCTGGATATTGGAGGATGGGGCGCCAAAATCCCGGATGCCGAGTAAAGCCATCAGTCGTGCGTAACCGACAGACCGCTTCCAGTATTCCAATACCATAGCCGCACAGGCCTTGTGGAATACACTGCAACAGCTAGCGAGAGGGCCGACCATACTATTCCACAGGGCAGGCAGCCAGGCAGTCAGCCTGACGGCGCTGTTTGCGGTGAGGAACGGGCAGCAAGTTCCTGCGCACGACCTTGAACCTCCGCGATATCATCGGCGCTGACATTCAGCTCACCACTTTCTACGTCTACGTCGACGCTCCCCACAATCCCAAGCGAGCCATACGAGGGAAAGGTGAAAACGATCGGGACACGCCAGTAGACGCGATCGGCCACGACCAGATTCGGCGGCTCTCCACGCATCAGATAACTGATCTCGCGGTGAACAAAACGATTAACCTTGCGCCGAGCTTCCTCGGCCGAGACAGCGATCCTGGCGGAGACGTTGATCACGATGCTTACGTGCCCGGTCTATGGAATAGGCCGATCAGCCAGCACAATGGAAGTGGAGTGCGTTCTCGAAGCCTTCCCGAGCTTCATCGAACTTCTTTTTCCACCTTCCATTCCTTGTCCCTCCTACAAGACAATCGAGTCAAGCCGGGCCTGTTTGGTCTCATCCCACATCTCTCGCTCTCCTTCCTGCTTGCTCGCATTTACAATCTATGCTTTGCCACTTGCTCTGATTATACGCTACACGGCCTGTAAAATCAAAAAAGCGGATACCTCCGCTCCCCCTCTCCCTGTCACCCGCTCTCCCACTCAGCCGTTGGCCGTTCGCTCCAGCAGCGCTTTGCCCTGAGCCTGCCGAAGGGCCGTATTGCCGCGCCACGACTTGCGGGGTGTAGCGCGCCTATTACACTCAATCCTCACCAGCCAACATTCGGCCTGTCCGATACAAATCCTCACTCATACGAAACCCGGCGGCTCTGAGATCGTCTAATAGCGGTGTCACCTCCGGTACAAGCCCCTGCTTTTTAGCCACGATCAGGGTGCCGATTGTGCCGACCTTCTTCAGCCCGCGCGCCTCTGCCACCCGCCGCCCGCGTGCTTCGTCAATGAGCAACAAGTCCGCCGCGAGTTGGATAGCCAGTACAATCGCCTCGCTCTCGCCAGCATCCAGGCGTTCCCCGAGCAGTTGAATCGCCGTCACATCGCGGACCTCAACGGTGTGGATCCAGGCAGCCGTACTAACCTCCGCCGCTCCTGGACGTCCACGCCCCGAGGTAACTACCTCGTCCCGAACAGCTAGAGGAATATGTAACTGACCGTACAGCGATCGCAACAGATCAAACCGCCCAATCCTTGCCAGGGCGATCAAAGGGCCAGCGTCAGCCACGACAATCATACGCCATCATCACCTAAGAGTTGCTCCAACATCGCCACTTCGGCCTTCAGTTCCTCTGGTGACTCGGTGAAGTAATCGATGCCGTGCTGCGACAACAGTTGGATGAACGCCAGTTTGGAGACCCCGAGGAGTTCAGCTCCCTTGCCGGAGGAGATGCGCCCCTCCCGAAACAGCTCCAAGGCGATCAATTCACGCAGTCGGGCCTCCATCTGCGCCTGTGGCACCTCCAGGGCGCCCAACAAGTCACGAGGAAGCTCCAGTGCCACCGTCATTGTGCTCATCTGTTCACCGCCTTTCTGTCCTACATCCGCTATCCTGTGTACATTATATCCGCATCCACTTCCAAAAGCAAAAAGCGGGCGCCTGAGGGATTCGAAGCGGTTCTAAGGCCCCTCACAGGCTGATAGAAGCTCTCTGTGGTTTTGGGCGATTAAATCAACCCAAATCTGCTTCGGCAACGCGCTCGCTAACGCGCGTTAGTAGCCCTTTTTAGCGCTTTTTGCTCTCGAATTGCTTCGAAAACCCGCTTTAGCGCCCGCTCCTCATCCCCCTCCTACCTTGTCTCCCTTGCAGTTTTTAGAACCGCTGAGAGGACTGAAGGGCAACGCTGCTCGATTGCGCTGGCGCCGGGCGGGGGTGCAATGAGGGGGATGCTAGGGAGGTGACGCTTATGGCACTCACGTCTCGTCGAAGCGCAGCAGGCCAAAGCGCTGTTTGAGCACGCGCCAAAGGAAGAGAGGATTGCCGATCAGGTAGCGTTTCCAGAGGCGGCGCGGTTCGATGAGGAGCCGGCCCAGCCACTCCAGACCGTTGTCTGTCATCCAGCGGGGGGCGCGTCGGAGCTCGCCGGAGACGTAGTCGAAGACGGCCCCACCGGTGAGGGCTACGTTGGCATTGATGCGGTCCCAGTTCTCCATCAGCCAGCGCTCTTGCAAGGGCATCCCAAAGCCGATGATGAGGATGTTGGGCTTGACGGCGTTGATCTGTTCGATCACGGCCTCGTTTTCGGCACTGCCGGGGGTTTTATCGAAGTAGCCGTGGTGAGTGCCGACGATGCGCAGATTGGGGAAGCGGATCTTGAGCTTGGCGGCGGCCTTGTCCGCCACGCCGGGACGAGCGCCGAGGAAGAAGAAGGTGAAACCGCGCGGCTCAGCGAATTCGGCCAGATCCCAGGCGAAATCGGCCCAGGTCATCCGGCTGGGCGTTTGATGGCCCAATATCCAGGCCCCCAATCGCACACCGGCGCCGTCCAGGCGGACGACGTTGGCCTGGTTGAAGAATGATCGTAGCCACAGTTGCCGATAAGCAAGGTTAAAAGAATGCACGTTGCCGGAAAGGACGATCATCTTTTTCTTTTTAAGGATACCTTGCTGAATGGCATCCAGTAGCTCAGGCTGGTCACAAGTTGAGAGCTGAATCCCAAGCACGCACGCACGCCCGTGAATGGCAGGCATCGGCTACAACCACCAAACTTTATCTAGAGGATGTTGCCAATCCGATAGTGCGTCAGCGTACTTGAAATCGGGCAACTTGGTACATTCCACGAGCGCCGCCAAGGCACCGGGCAGGCCGTGGGAATCATTGTAGATCTCTTCCAACGGCTTCTCGGTTAATGCTTTCACGATTGCCTCGAAGTTCTTTTCAGCCGCATCATACACAAGATCCCGATATAATGATTTTCGGTCTTCCGATAATTGTAAATAAGAGCGGATCAGACAAAAATTGCCGTCCAAGTCAATACAGAAAGGATGATCCTTGTAAAGTCCGTTCGCCTGCTGCAATTTCAGGGTGGACTCGATAACCGCTTCGGGATAGGGGAATGGGCGATCCAGCGCCTCGTAGATCCAGAAAAAATGGACCGCCCCGCCCATGTCAATGAGCGTAGGTTTACGATAGATCAAGTTCCAGAAGGCGCGCTGCCAATAGCCTGTCTTTGGATTGGCGCGAGTATTCAGCCAGTCAAAGTACCAGTCAAACCAGCGATCCACGTCAACCTGCTCTGGCCACCATTGCTCAATCAGATCGCGTGTCATGCCTACGATAGCAGGGACACCGCCACCCACATGTGAGCCGCGCCAGATGTAGTGCCAACCGAGTTTCTTGTCCAAGATGTCCCAAGGTGTGGGCCGAAAATCAAGCCACGTGATCCAACGCACGAAAGCGTCTCGATTAGTCAGAATGGGTTTAAGGTCATCAATAGGTTTAACTCTGGAAACATACTGCTCGTCGGCTTCGATTTCCAGCAGCCGAAGCGCGGCAAGGGCATAGGCTGTTGCGTGTTCGCGGGGATGGCCCCGCAAGTTGCGCTTGGAAAACCATCCTATCTCGTCTTGACAATCCAAAAGCTGCTTGGCCCATGTCTCCCGCGACGAACGATTCGTCCTTTCGGACAGGATACCCACGATATGCAAGGTGTAAACAGCATCGATCATCCCGTAGAGATCAGGGGCTGTCCCCTTACGGTATAAGGAAAAGTTTCCAGAAAAAGGGAAACCAGAAGGATTCCCGACGTGATGTTGGCTCAAAAACTGTGCTGTTTCGTTCGCAAGGCTCAAGAGCGCATCTTTCATTTTGCTAACTTCTCGCGTCAAGGAGGCTCTGATAAAGGTCGATAAATGCAATGGTGTTAGCATCGCGAGAGAACTTTCTTTCAACGTGCTTCTTGGCCGCTTTTGCTATTGAGGCTTGTAAGGATTCATCCTTTAGTAAGCGACGGATCGCCTGCTCCAGCGCCGCCGGATCGGCCGGCGGGATCAATATGCCCGTGTCGCCGTCACCAATGATTTCAGGTGTTCCGTCCACGTGAGTGGCTACCACCGGCACACCAGCCGCCATGGCCTCCAAAACAGAATTGGGCAGGCCTTCCCAAAGCGAGGGAAGCACAAAAAGGTCGCTAATCGCCAAAAGCTGGGGGACATCTTGTCGAACGCCGAGAAACCGCACATATTTCTCTAAATCAGCCCCTCTGACTTGTGCTTTTAGTTCCTCAGCTAATTCCCCCTCGCCCACAAATAGAAACCGGGCCTGGGGAAAATCACGTAGGATGTGCGGGATCGCTTCGATAAGATACTTGTGGCCTTTTTGGGGATGAAGACGGGCGACAGTAAGAATAATCAACGAGTCAGGTTCTAACCTTAGCTCATGTCGCAAGGCCTGCTCTGCTTTGGATGAGAGATCTATTGAAAACCGTTCCACGTCGATGCCATTGTGGATAGTCACCAGTTTATCCGGCCTGATGCCTTCTTCTTCAATGGAAAAGTGTCGCGTCCCTTCTGAAACGGCGACCATCTTGTGCGTTAAAAACGAGTTTGCAACGATTCGATCCGAATGGAGCAACCAATCAGGATAGTCCTTTAACGACATACGTTGCGAGGATACACGCATCGGCGCCCGCGCCAACCACGCAATGAAGGGGCCTAGGATATTGCTGTAATGGCTAAAAGTCTGAACGACCTGCGGACGCTTCGCACGCATCAACCGGTACAAGCGTATCAGGCCCCGCGCAAAGCGCCAAGCTCGGATCAAAGGATTCTTTGCCCCCGGTTGCTTCATCTCCAGATCGACGATCTCCAGACCGTAGCGTTCTTCAAACAAGGGAACGTAAGCGTCTTTATCGTACATTGTGACGACAGTCACTTCGTGACCGCGTTGCTTGAGTCCGCGCGCCAGCTCCAGCATCGCCTTCTGGGCGCCGGCGGCCTCCATTTGGGTGTTGAGAAGAAGGACGTTGAGCTTTGACATAACTATTTCATAACCGCGATCAAACTCTTCGTTATCCCCAGAAACTTCTCTCTTAAAACCATAGCATCTGGGAACAATGATTGCATTTCACGGTAAGTTAAGGGATAAATTGTATCCACTTCAGAAAGATAATATCCACGCTTCAAAATCAGCGATGTCCAGTATTTTGCGATCAACCGCCTGATGGATAATGGCATTTGATAGAAGAACAATGCCCGGTAGTGCGGTTCAAAAGGAAAATTCCGATGCGGAACTTGAACCCAATAGCGGTTCCCAAGCCGGCGAATTTCCTCAGCGACCTTGGCCTGATTGCCACGTCCGACGTGTTCCAATAAAGAATTTGAGTAGACCAGATCAAAAGAATTATCCGGGTAAGGCAAACCTGTAGCATCTTGACGAGAATACGTGATATTTCCCTCTCCCCATTGCCCTTCGCGGATGTCACTTAAGCTGACACAAAGTACCTGTCCGGGATGGTCTAGTTCCACCCAATCGTACGGCAGCCCGCCGACATCAAGGATAGTAGTATCGTCGGTGATGTTCATCACCTTGAATAGCTGGGCAAAGCGTTGGCGCCTAAAACGGTTCATATTACGCTCCAATTTGCATCACCATAGTCTTGCGACTTGTGAAATTTTCCTGCTCTATCATCGCTTCTTGGGGCACCGGCGGCTTCCATTTGGATGTTGAGTAACAAAACGCTTAACTCCTGTGCCATTTATGCCTTCCGCGCATAGAGTGTAACTATCTTCCCCCGATTTGGTGGACATTTGATTAAGCAAACTACTGCTCCTGATA